>NZ_JAGPYD010000005.1:245407-419021 GCF_018070255.1 Streptomyces sp. RK62
ACGGCGAACTGACCCTCCTCGGGCACTGGGTGGCCCACTGGGAGAACAACCCCGGCGACCCGGACGCGCCCAGAACGCTGCCGCTGGGCGGGTTCAAGATGGCCTGCGCCTCCTGCGACCTCGCCTACCAGGCGGTCAACCAGCACATCGGGCGCCGGCTCGGCCACCGCGTCCAGGCGTCCGGCACCCACGGCATGTTCTTCCCCGGCTGGCGCATGCCCCAGTGGATGCGGGAACGGCCGCTTCTGGTGCAGCACATCAGGGAGAACGCGGAGGACATCGGCGCCTACCTGGACCAGGGCGGCGTACTCCAGGGCGAGCGGACCGAGGGGGCGCACGAGCAGTACCCCGCCGGGTCGTCGTCCGAGTACGAGTCCGGCGACGAGGCCATGGACACCGACGACTTCCCCGGCTCCCCGGCGCGCGGCACCTCCCCGCGGCTGCCGCGGACGGTGGCGCCCGACGAGCCCACCGCCACCCCGCCGGTCCCACGCGGTCCGCGCGACCACCGCCCTCGCTTCGTGGTGCGGTCCGGCTTCGACGCCCGCCGCTTCTCGTACGGGGGCGAGCCGGTCACCGATCTAACAGTGCGCCTGGCGATCCGGGGACCCGAGGACCAGGCCGAGCAGGTACGCCGCCGACTGGACGACGGCGTACGGCGGTTGCTCAACGACCCCGCCCACCGCCTGACCGGCGGCGACCGGCTGCACGTGACCGTCGAGCATGTGGACCCCGCCGACTCACCGCACCTCACCGTGGATCTCGTCGGCCGGGACCGGGCGATGGACCAGACGACCTGGTGGGCGGACGCGTCACCGGCTCACCTCGTCCACGAACTCACCCACCAGCTCGGCCTGCGCGACGAGTACCGGGACGCCGACGCGCCGCACCGCCCCCACGTCCCGGGCAGCCTGCTCGGCGCCCTGGACGAACAGCCCGAGGATGCCTCGCTCACCGCCGCCGGCCTGCGCGACCGGCACCTGGCGCTGCTGAGTGCCCTGATCGGCGAGGTCACACCCCAGCCGCAACGGGAGAGCGAGACGTGGGACGCGGCCCGTAGGGCCGCCACGCCCGTCACCCGACGGTCGGTCTGGGTCGACCCCGTCTCCCTGCCCCGGACCGGTCCGGCCGAAGTCCCGGCGCGCATGCCGCAGGACGCGACCATCACCCCCTTCCGATCGGGCGCCTACGAGTTCACGAACCTGAAGCACACCGACGAGACGTACCGCGACAAGGCCGTCCGCATCATCGACCTGCTGCGCAGGCACGACACGATCCGCGAGTACGTAGGCGGCCGTCCCTGCCGCATCACCCTGCATCTGCGCACCACGGAGACGCCGGCCGACGTGATCGACCGTGGTGAGGCCGGGGTGGACATCAACCTCGCGAGCTACTACTTCGAGAAGTACGACATCGGCCACATCATGGGGATGCTGGCCCATGAGATCGGCCTGCACCCCCTCGCCTCCCGGAACACGAACATCCCCGACGAGGAGGAGATGTTCGCGGGGGTCCCGCTCGCCGTACCCGGCCTGAGCGACCTGAAGACACCGCGCACCATGAGCACCGAGGGCGCGGGCCAGGCCGACCACATCATGGCCGCGTTCCCCAGCAGCACCCGCCACGGGATCTACCGTGACATCGTCGTGAGGATGGCGGACATGCTGGCCCGGGACGTCCGGGCGGGGGAGGAGGGTGCGCGGGACAAGGACGTCACCGACCTGATCGACACCTACCTCATGGACCTGGCGACCATCGCGGTCACCAACGACCGCCGCAAGGACGCGGCCTGGGAACCCCGCTACACGGCGAAGGTGTACAACGCCTACAAGGAGATGTTCGTCGCGCAGCTGCCCGACGACAGCCCCGTCCGGCCGCTGCTGCCCGCGAACAAGAGCTGGTACAACGTCACCGGCAACTTCCTCGGTCTCGGCACCAGCTTCACGTTCAACAACCAGGGCGACAGCATCCAGACCGGCACCGCCGCCACCGACGAAGCCCGTCCACGCCTTCCCCGGGCAGGCACCGGCACGGACCCGCAGCCGACGGAGACGCCACAGCGGCGACGCGACCACCGCCCCCGCTTCGTCGTGCGTTCCGGCTTCGACGCACGCCGCTTCTCCTACGACGGCGAACCGGTCACCGACCTCACCGTCCGTGTCGCGCTGCGCGGCACCGACGCCCGGACGGCCCAGGTGTACGACCGGCTCACCGCGGGTGTGCACGAGTTCCTGAACAACCCGGGGCACCGCCTCCCCAACGGCGACCGGCTGCACGTCACCGTCGAAGCGGTCCGGCCGGAGGACTCCCCGCACCTGACGGTGGACGTCGCGGGACGCGACCGGGTGATGGACCAGACGACCTGGTGGGCGGACGCCGACCCGATCCAGCTCGTCCACGAGCTCACCCATCAGCTGGGCCTGCGCGACGAGTACCGGGACGCCGACGCGCCGCACCGCCCCCACATCCCCGGCAGCCTCCTCGGAGCCCTGGACGAACGGCCCGACGACGCGTCCCTCACCCCCGCAGGCCTCCGAGGACGCCACCTCGCCCTGCTCGCCGCGCTCATCGGACCCGTGACGCCGGCGCCGCACCCCCAGGACGAGGAGCAGACCTGGGACGCGGCCCGTACCGGCACGGCACCGGTCACCCGCCGGTCGGTGTGGGTGGACCCGGTCTCGCTGCCCAGGACCCGGCCGACGGACACCGGACCCGAGATCGCGGCCCGCATGCCGCAGGACGGCACGTTCACGCCCTTCAGGTCCGGCACCTTCGAGTTCACCAACCTGAAGCACACGAACGAGCGGTACCGCGACAAGGCCGTCCGCATCATCGAACTGCTCCGGGACCACCCGACGATCCGGGACTACATCGGTGGGCGCCCCTGCCGCATCACCCTGCACCTGCGCACCACGGAAACGCCTGCCGACGTACGTGACCTGGGCGACGACGGTGTGCAGATCAACCTCGCCAGCTACTACTTCGAGAAGTACGACATCGGCTACGTCATGGGCATGCTGGCCCACGAGATCGGCCTCCACCCGCTCGCCTCCCGAAACCGGGACATTCCGGACGAGGAAGCGATGTTCCGTGGCATCCCGCTCCCGGTGCCCGGGCTGGCCGACCTGAAGACGCCGCGCACCATGAACACCGACAGCGCGGGCCAGGCCGACCACATCATGGCGGCCTTCCCCAGCAGCACCCGGCACGGGATCTACCGCGACATCGTCCTGAAGATGGCCGACCTGCTGGCCCAGGCCGCGCGGGACGGCGTGGAGGGCGCGAAGGCCAAGGACGTCACGGACCTGATCGACTGCTACCTCATGGACGTCGCGTCCATCGCGATCACCAGCGACTACCGGATGAACGCCGCCAAGGAGCCCGGCAACACCGCCAAGGTCTACAACGCCTACAAGGCCCTGCTCGCCCAGCACATGCCCGAGGACAGCCCCGCCCGCCCCTTGCTGCCCGCGGACAAGGGACTCTTCGGCGTCGTACGCGACTTCGCCCAGCTCGCCACCAGCCTGGCGACGAACAATCGCGGCGACAGCATCCAGCAGCCCCTCGCGGGCGACGAGGCACGCCCCCGGCTCTCGCCGGGCAAGGACGCGCCCGCGCAGCAGGCCCGCGCGGTCGCACCCCGCCCGCGCGACGGCCGTCCGCGCTTCGTGGTGCGGGCCGGCTTCGACGCACGGCGGTTCTCGTACGAGGGCGAGCCGGTCACCGACCTCACGGTGCGCCTGGCGATCCGGGGCCCCCAGGACCAGGTGTCGCGGGTGCGCGAACGGCTCGCGGCAGGGGTGCGCGCGTTCCTGAACACCCCCGCCCACCGTCTGCCGAACGGGGACCGCCTGCACGTGACCGTCGAGCACGTGGACCCGTCCGAGAACCCCCACATGACGGTGGATCTGGTGGGCCGGGACCGGCCGATGGACCAGAACAGCTGGTGGGCCGACGCCGACCCGGTCCAGTTCGTCCACGAGCTCACCCACCAGCTGGGCCTGCGCGACGAGTACCGTGACGCGGCGACCCCGCACCGCCCGCACGTGCCGGGCAGCCTGCTGGGTGCCCCGAACGAGCCCCCCGAGGACGCCTCGCTCGCCGCCGGTGGTCTCCGTGGCCGGCACCTGGCCCTGCTCGGCGCCCTCATCGGGGAGGTCACACCCGCCCCGGCGACGGACACCCCGCCGACCTGGGACGCGGCCCGTGCCGCGGCCGTACCCGATCCGCACACGTCGGTCTGGGTGGACCCGGTCTCCCTGCCCGAGCCCGGACCCGGCTCCGGGTCGGGCGACGCGGTCCCGGCGCGGATGCCGCAGGACGCGACCACCCCGGCCGAGCCCGCGTACGTGCCGTTCTCCTCGGGGAACCTCACCTTCACGAATCTGAGGTTCACGGACGACAGATACCTCGCCAAGGC
Organism: Streptomyces sp. RK62; assembly: GCF_018070255.1. NCBI lineage: Bacteria > Bacillati > Actinomycetota > Actinomycetes > Kitasatosporales > Streptomycetaceae > Streptomyces > Streptomyces sp. RK62. The sequence goes on from NZ_JAGPYD010000005.1 coordinate 249,828, forward strand.
CCTCCGGATCATGGACCTGCTGCGCAGGCACGACACGATCCGCGAGTACGTCGGCGGCCGTCCCTGCCGCATCACCCTGCGTGTGCGCACCACGGAGACGCCGGCCGACGTGATCGACCGCGGTGAGGCCGGGGTGGACATCAACCTCGCGAGCTACTACTTCGAGAAGTACGACATCGGCCACATCATGGGGATGCTGGCCCATGAGATCGGCCTGCACCCCCTCGCCTCCCGGAACACGAACATCCCCGACGAGGAGGAGATGTTCGCGGGAGTCCCGCTCGCCGTACCCGGCCTGACCGATCTGCGCACCCCCCGCACGATGAACACCGAGGGCGCCGGCCAGGCCGACCACATCATGGCCGCGTTCCCCAGCAGCACCCGCCACGGGATCTACCGCGACATCGTCGTGTCGATGGCCGGGATCCTCCATCAGGACGCGGCCGCCGGAGTGGAGGGCGCGCAGCCCAGGGACGTCACGGACCTGATCGACTGCTACCTGATGGACCTCGCCTCGATCGCGGTGACGAACGACCACCGGATGAACGCGGCGACGGAGCCCGGCTACACGGCGAAGGTCTTCAACGCCTACAAGCAGGCGCTCCTCGCCCGGTTGCCGGCCGACTCACCGCTGCGGGCACTCGTCCCGTCGGACAAGAGCATGTTCGGCGTCATCAACGACTTCCGGCGCATCGGCACCTACCTCGCGATCAACAACCGCGGCGACAGCATCCAGCAGACCGACCCGAACTGACCGAGGAATCCCCGCCGATCGTGATTGCGGGAGAAAGTGGCCGATGCCGCGAGGATTCGGGCAGATGAGCCAGGGGTGACACCCCACCTGTTCCGCCCGTCAAGATCCCTCAGTGCCGTCAGACTCCCGAGAGGAAACGCCCGTGCGGGGGCGTGGGCGGGGGTGATACGGGGTGGGTGTGACAGAGCGCGGCGATCAGTGGCGGGACAAGGACCCGTCCCGTCCGGTACCGCGGCACGTGGCCTGCGTGATGGACGGCAACGGCCGCTGGGCGCAGCGGCGTTCGCTGCCGCGCACGGCGGGCCACCAGGCCGCGGAGACCACCGTCATCGACATCATCGAGGCGGCCCGGGCAGCCGGCGTCGAATGGCTGAGCCTGTACGCGTTCTCCACCGAGAACTGGAACCGTCCCGGCACCGAGGTCGACTACCTGATGCGCCTGGTCCGCCGCGTCGTGCGCAAGCACGCGCCGCTGCTGCTCGCCCGCGGCATCCGCTGCCGCTTCCTCGGGGTCGCGGACCCGCGCATCCCCCGTGAACTGGCCCAGGACTTCGACGATCTGGCGACGCTGACCGCCGACAACCAGGGGATGACGCTGACGGTCGCCTTCGACCACGGCGGACGTCGGGACATCGTCGAGGCCGCCCGGTCCCTGATCCGCCAGGGGACACCCGCCGACGAGGTGACCGAGCACCTCTTCGCGGACCACCTTCCGTTCCCCGACACCCCCGACGTGGACCTCGTGATCCGCACGTCCGGCGAGCAGCGCATCTCCAACTTCATGCTCTGGCAGGTCGCCTACGCCGAGTGGGTCTTCCCCGAGGTGCTCTGGCCGGACTTCCGGGCCCCCGACTTCCTCGCCTGCCTGCAGACGTACCGGCGCCGTGACCGCCGCTTCGGCGGCGTGCCATCCCAGACGAACGGAGACCCGTCATGACGACTGGAACCACCACCACGGCCGAGGGAACACCCCTGTTCGGCCCGGAATCCCAGTTCCGTGCCTTCTTCGACGACCCGCGCTGGGCGCCGGCCATGATCCGGGCCACCGTGCTGGAGGCCGCCCACCCCCAGATCGGCGCCGCTCTCGTCGACAACTCCACCTTCGTCGCCCACCCGTGGCGCAGGCTGCGCAACACCTTCCTCAGCATGCGCCGCATGTTCGACGGCGACCCGGCGGTACGCGAACGGGAGGCCGCACGGCTCAACAGGCTGCACGCCCGGATGAGCGGTTCCGACTCCCGGGGCCGCCCCTACGACGCCATGGACCGCGCGACCCGCGCCTGGGTCGTCGCCACCCTCTTCGAGAGCGCCGTCACCATGTGCCGACTGAGCGGCCAGCCGCTCGACCAGGACACGATGGAGCGCATGTACGCCGAGTACCGGGCGTACCTCGCCGCGCTCGACGGCGACGCCGGAGAGCTCCCCGAGGACCTGAACGACTTCTGGCGGTACTTCGACAGGGTCGTCGAGGACGAGCTGGAGAACACCGAGGCCGCCCGAGTCATCCTCTTCCGGCTCTTCGACCACCTGCCCGCCCCGGCACTGCTCGGCGGCGCGCCGACGCTGTGGGCGGCCGGCCGGGCCGTCGTCGGTCCGCTCCTCGGCGCGATCACCGTCGCCTCGCTCCCCGAGTCCTACCGGCGCAAGGCCGGGCTGCCGGAGATGCCCGGTGCCTCGACGCTCATGCAGGGTGCCTACCTCGCCGCCGGGCTGACCCGTTTCCTTCCGGCCGGCTGGTTCGACGCCGAGACCGTCATCGAGGTCCTGTCCCTCTCGCCCGACAGTGACGATCCCCGCGCCCGGACCGTGACCGCGCTGCACGCCCGCATGAAGCAGGCGTCGGCGCTGCTCCGCCTCCTCTCGCCGCTGAGCGCGGACACCGCCCCCGACCCGGCCGCCCCCTCGGGCGAGGCCCGGCGTCCGGCGGAGGAGTTCTTCCGGGAGGTTCTGGACCAGACCGGCGACGGCCACCTCGACTGGCCGGACCTCGCGGCCATGGCACGCGAGCTGGCCACCCGCCTCGACCTGGACGAACCCGAGGAGACCCGGCTCTACGACGCCTTCGCGGCCTGGTGGCGCGAGCTTCAGGCCGCCCTCGACACGGACGGCGACGGCCGGGTCAGCGTCGAGGAGTACGCCGCCGCCGTACCCACGCTCGCCGGCCCCGCGCTCATCCGGGTCGCCGAGGTGCTCTTCGACGCCACCGACAAGGACGGCAGCGGGACCATCGACGCGGAGGAGTACCGGGCCCTCTTCCGCACCGCCTTCCACCGCGACCTCACCACCACCGACGGCACGTACGGGCGCAGCGCCTTCGTGGGCGACTTCCTCGCCTTCATGTCGGGCCGCCGCACGAACACCCCGTACGACCCTCTCCTCGCCGACGCCTGACCGCCTCCGCGAGGAGGCGCCCGGCTGCGCCGGGACGGGGCTCCCGTCCGCCACTCGGACGGAGTGGAGCGGGGGCCCCGACGCGTCGTCGGATTCGGCTGCGCGCGGCGGTCTGTACTCCACGGCCACCACTCCGTCGACAGTCCGGCACATGTCCTTGAGTACGGGGACGGCCGTCCGGGAGGACAGGTGCCCACTGAGCACGACATGGCCGTGCGTGACGTCCACCTGCACTTCGGCAGGGGACTCGCCCAGGGCCTTGACGAGGACCTCCTCGACGATCTCCCTGCGGATCGCCTGATCCGTCCGCAGATACACCCGCAGCAGGTCGCTCCTGCTCACCACGCCGATCAGGCGACCGTCGCCATCGACGACGAGGAGCCGCCGCACGCCGTGCCGCGCCATCATCCGGGCCGCCTCGACCACGCTCCAGTCCTCCCGCACACAGCGCCGGTGACGTCATCAGCCCCGCCGCGTCGGTGGCGCGCGCCTTGGCCCGCCCCGCGGAGGCGTCGGCCTCGTCCTCGCCTCCCACCACCGCTGTGGAGGGAAGCGTCCAGCGGCGCCTGGTGACGCCCCTGGCTCCCTCCTTCGGACATAGCCGCAAGCGCGCGGTGGCCGGCCTCCCAGGCAGGCGTTCGCACGACGGCTGACCGCCGGAGGGGCGTCCGACGCCACCGGCGGCCCTCGGCGACGAAGGCGCGACCTGCGCCTGGGCTTCACCTCAGGCGGTCGTGCCCGATGGCGACCGGGCCTGCGAAGCGTGAGCTTGACTTCAAGCGCTTGAGGTATCGGAGGCTGTCGGCATGGTGAGAGCGACCGGAGAGCAGAGCGGGCACCTGACCGTCCAGGAGATGGCGAGGCGCTCGGGCTTCAGTGAACCCACGCTGCGCTACTACGAGAGGATCGGCCTCCTGGGGGAGGTCGCCCGGGACGCGTCCAGCGGACACCGCCGCTACGCGCCGGCGACCGCGGAACGGGTCGTGGCGCTGGCCTGCCTGCGCTCGTCGGGCATGACGGTGAGCGGCATGCGCCGCTACTTGGACCTGCTCGCAGAGGGAGATTCCGCGGCAGCCGCCCAGCGGGATCTGTTCGCCGCCCAGGCGGACAAGCTCGCCGCCGACATCGAGCAGTCGCAGCTGCGACTGACCTAATCTCCGCCGCAAAGCCGACCTGTGGGACGCGCGGGTCCGTGGGGACGCCGCAGCCGAGAAGCAGGCGGTCGAGGACGTCACACGCGTCATGCACGACATCACACCGAAGGACTGAACACCTTGAGCACAGAAGATCTCATCCGTTCCCGCTCGGACCGTTGCACGGTCCTCGTCACCGGCGGGACCGGGTTCCTCGGCAGTCACTGCGTCGCCCGGCTGATCCGTGAGGGCCATCCGACCCGGGTGACGGTCCGCGCGCCCGGTCAGGAGGCCGAAGTCCGGGCGACGCTCCGGCAGGCCGGCGTCGATCCCGAGGACCGGTTGGAGTTCGCCGTCGCGGACCTCGCCGCCGACCACGGTTGGGCCGACGCCATGGACGGCGTCAGCCTCGTACTGCACCACGCGTCACCCTTCCCGTTCACCCCGCCCGAGCGGGAGGAGGACGTCATCCTCCCCGCCCGCGACGGCACCCTGCGTGTCCTCTCCGCCGCTCGCGGGGCCGGGGTGCCGCGGGTCGTGATGACGTCGTCCTACGCCGCTGTCGGCTACACGCCCAAACCCGGAAACCGCTACGCGGAAGACGACTGGACCGACCCGGACACCGAGGGCCTGCCCGCCTACCACCGGTCGAAGGTGCTGGCCGAGCGGGCCGCCTGGGACTACGTCCGCACCCATACGGACATCGAACTGGCGGTCGTCAATCCGACCGGCATTTTCGGACCCCAGCTGGGCGCCCGGCCGAACGCGTCGGTCGGCTTGGTCGAAGCCATGCTGACCGGGCGGATGCCGGTGGTGCCGATCATGTACTTCGGTGTCGTCGACGTACGGGACGTCGTGGATCTGCACCTGCGGGCCATGCTGCACCCCGACGCGGCCGGAGAGCGCTTCATCGCGGTCGGAGGGCCCGCGATCAGCCTCTTCGGCATGGCCCGGATCCTGCGGAAGCACTTCCCCGCCGCAGCCGATCTGCTGCCCTCCAGGGAGCTGACGATCGAGGAGGTCCGCGAGGCGGCGAAGACCGATCCGGCGCTGCGGGACGCCGCGGTGCTCGGGGGGAGGATCCCTCTGATCAGCAACGACAAGGCCAGGACGGTGCTCGGCTGGAACCCCCGCGACGTCGCCGACTCCGTCGTGGCCACCGCGGACAGCCAGCTCCGGCTCGGGCTGACGCTGCCCGACGCCGCCTGAGAGGTGCGGCCGCACGGACAGACCGCTGCCGACTGTTCCCACCCACTCACCGACCGGGTGGGAACAGGTTCCGCGGCCCGGCGGCCCGGCTATGCCGTGTCGTAGTCCCTCTGCGCGCGCTCGGCCACGGCCGGGTCCTTCGAGTCCGCGATCACCTCCGCGACGCGCAGGGTGCACTCCCACTCCGTCAGCTTGCCCTTGATCACGACCAGGTACGTCTCCTGGTCGGCGAAGCGGTACACCTGACGCCGCTTTTCGATGATCTTCTTGCTCGGCGTATACGTGTGGAGGGCCTCACGGAGTGCCTCCAGCGCATGGTCCCTGGTCTCCAGCCCACGGCGGATGAACTCGGTTCTGTGTACATCGCTGTAGTACTCCGCGATCACGACCCAGTCGCCCATGGACTCCCCCTCTGCGCCGCTGCCAGTCAGCCACAGCGCGGCCTGTGGAGCAAGAGGGGCGACGAGGGAGGGACACACTCGGGAAGCGGTCGCGTCAGGTGAGGTGCCACGTCGCGAAGATGAACAGCGCCGCTTCGATTTGAGCTTGAGTGCGGTCGTCGGTCAGGTCCGTGACGTTGACGCTGACCACTGAGGACCCCGGGTCGGCCGCGAGGCGCAGCGTCACGGGGACGGGGCCGTGCAGGGGTAGTCGTACCAAGTGTCCTGGTCGACGTCCGTCCCCGGCAGAGCGGTTTTGACGGCCAGCCAGTCCGAGTCGCCGAACATGTGTCCGGCGAACTCCGCGACCACTTCGCAGAAGGGCCGCAGGCTGTGGGCGGCCCTTCGTCAGGCCGGGTCGGCGACGTCGGTGACGCCGACCCACACTGGTCACCGGCTCGGTCCCGATGCAGGCGCAGTACCACGGGCGGCAGGGCGTGCTCGATGACGTTGGTGACCAGCTCGGACACCACGAGCAGCACCGACTCCGTGGCGGCCTGGCCCACGTGCCGGCCCCCGAGGATGGCTCGCGTGATCGCTCTTGCCGTACCGCCTCCAGGCTCTTGACCGAGGTGGTGGACGGTGTGATCGCCGCGATGCCGGAGCCGTGAGGCCCGGTGCACGGATCTTCCAGGCCGAGACGGGGTCGCGGCACTGAACCTGCTTCGCCCCGCCGCCGCAGGGCGGTCCGCCGGCTCAGTCGTCGAGGAAGGTGAGGGTTTCGCCGAGCGGGGCCCGGCCTGTGCGGGGGTACTGCGTCGCGGTGTCCTCGTATCCGATCGACATGCCGCAGAACAGCATCAGTTCGTCCGGGGGCCTCAGGATCTCGGCGACGGTCCGGTGGTACTTCGCCCACGCCATCTGGGTGCAGCTGTGCAGCCCCTCCGCACGCAGCAGAAGCATGACGGTTTGCAGGTACATGCCAATGTCGGACCATTGGGCGGGGCCCAGATCGCGGTCGATGTAGCAGAACAGTGCGGCCGGCGCCCCGAAGCACTCCCAGTTCGCGGAGGCGGCACGCTGGCGCGCCTCGATGTCGTGGCGCGGGATGCCCAGCGCTCCGTAGCGCTGCTCGCCGAAGGCGGCCCGACGCTCGCGGTACGGCGACTTGAGGTCCGGCGGGTACTGCTGGTACTCGGGCTCGTCCCAGGGGTCGCCCGCCGCCAGCCGCTCACCGGCGCGCAGACCCAGAGCGAAAGGGGACTGGTCCCCGGGGCGGTCGGTCGCGCGCGGGGCTGCGGTGCGGCGAGGAGTGTCGGCGGCCATGAGGGCCAGCCTACCGCCGGGCATTTCACCCGATACGCCGTGCCGGCCGGGCGTCAGAAGGCCGTGAGGGGCTGGCTGGAGGGGAGAAAGTCACGCCAGTGCTTTGCGGGGAAGAGTTCGTCGGCCAGCTGGAGTATGCGGAGGGGCTGGCGGCTCAACCCCGTGACGGTGAGGGTGCGATGGGCGATGCGGCAGGCCTGGCGCTGCTGGTCGAGCAGGTGGAGACCGGCGACGTCTATGAAGCCGGAGTGCTCGAAGTTCCACGTGAGGTGGGTGACCGTGGGCGGCAACTCGCTCGAGGCGGCGGTGAGCAGGGCGGGCAGGGCCTCGTGGTCGACGTTCCCGTGCGGAGTGATGACCGCGGTGACGCCGTGGTCGGTCGTGGTGATGAGCATGTGACGCTTCCCCCTTCCGGGGGTCATGAGTCCGTCGGCATAGGGGCACTTGTTCCAGCTGCCGTCGTGCCGATGGCGGGTCCGGTTGCCCGTGGGGAGGGCGATGCCCGGGAGGCCCGTGGACCGGCCTCTCGTGCATCTCACCGAGGACCGGTCAATCTCCTGTCCTCTCACTGTCCCACAGCGCACCTCCGGCCCGACAGGCAGCGGTTGCAGGAGAGCTCGCCACCCCTGCGTGCCGGGCCCCTCCCGCGGTGCTCTCGATGCGCAGTCGGCCACATGCCAGGCGGCTGACTTTGCACGGGTCGGTGACGATCTGCATGACGGGGCCCGGCAGGCGCGGTTGGAGAGGGAGTGGGTTCATGGTCATCGCGGTGCGGCGCTACGGTCTGACCTGGACCGACCCCGACGGTGCGGCGCAGGCGTCGGCAGCAGTGTTCGAAAAGTCCGCCGCCATCCGGCGCCGACGCGCGCTCGAAGCCTCGGGCGGTGACGGCACCTGGGCCGAGATCGCCTACACCCGGCCGCAGGCCAAGCCTGTGCGGTTCACGAGCTCCGAGGTCACCCCTGACGCCTGACGGCGCACCCATGCCTCCTGCAGTGCCGTCTGCGCCGTCCGGCCTCCGAATACAGAGAGTCTGAACACGCTGTATGGTTATTGGGGAAATGACGTCGGGCCGCCGTGCGCAGACCACTCTCCCCGCACCGTGACGACGGCCCTCTCCAGGCAGGACACAGCTATGACGCCGATAACCACTCCCTTCGGGATGCGCGCGACCGCCGCCGAGGTGCTCGACGGAGTCGACCTGCGCGGCCGACGGATGATCGTGACCGGTGGGTCCTCCGGGCTCGGCCTCGAGACGGTCAGCGCGCTCGCCGGGGCCGGCGCCGAGGTGACGATCGCCACCCGGAACCCCGACGCGGCCAGGTCTGTCGTCGAAGAGTTCCCCGGCACCCGGGCGGCCGCGCTCGAACTCGGGGACCTGGATTCCGTCCGTGCCTTCTGCGACTCCTGGGATGGGCCGCTTCACGGCCTCGTCGCCAACGCCGGCGTGATGATGCTCCCGACCCGGCAGGTCAGCGCCCAGGGCTGGGAGTTGCAGCTCGCCACGAACTACCTCGGTCACTTCGCCCTGGCCGTCGGGCTTCACTCCGCCCTGAGGAGCGCGGAGGACGCCCGCGTCGTCGTGGTCAGCTCCGGCGCACAGCTGCGAGCCGGGTTCGACTTCGACGACCCCCAGTTCGAAGAGCGTCCCTACGACCCGTTCGTCGCCTACGCGCAATCGAAGACCGCCGACGTGCTGCTGGCCGTCGGGATCAGCCGGCGGTGGGCCGGGGACGGCATCACCGCCAACGCCTGCGCTCCCGGCTGGATCCACACCAACCTCGCCCGTCACCTCGACCAGGCCACCCTGCGAGCGCTCGGCGCCCTGGACGAGGACGGCAACCTCGTCACCCCGGACTACTACAAGACCCCGGCGCAGGGCGCCGCCACGAGCACTCTGCTGGTGGCGTCACCTCTCCTCGACGGCGTGACCGGCCGGTACTTCGAGGACAACCAGGAATCCGAGGTCGTCGACGGCGGGCCCGAGGTGATGGCCGGCGTGGCGAAGTGGTCGGTGGACGCCGAGGCCGCCGACCGGCTGTGGGACTACGCTCTGCCCGTGGTGCGCTGATCCCGCAATCCGCCGCACCCCGCGGAGCGCACACGCGCGAGGACGTACGAGAAGGATCTTGATGAGACCGGTCACACGACGCCAGGCCGACCACCACGCCGCACGCTCGGCCGCGACGGTGGCCCAGGTCATGTCCACTCTCCGGCGGCTCCTGGAGTCCGGCGAAGCCTTCTCCGAGATCAGCGTCCAGCGGATCCTGGAGGAGGCGGGTGTCTCCCGGGCCACGTTCTACGCGCACTTCCAGAGCAAGTCCGACGTCCTGGTCAGGCTCACGAACGACCTGCGGGAGTCGCTGCTCGCGCACGCCCGGCAGTGGAACCCCGCCGCCGGGCCGGACGCGCTCGCGCGCTTCTTCGAAGACGTGATCAAGACGCACCGCCTCCATCAGAGCCTGATCGGAGCGGTGCGCGAGGCCGCTGCCTACGACCCCACGGTGCACGACTTCTACACGGCCGACCTCGAGGGTTTCGACGCGAACGCCCTGCGGTCCCTGCTCGCCGACCAGGCGGCCGGACTCGCCCCGGCCGACCTCGACGCGGCCTCCGCCAGCCGCATCATCGTTTGGGGCGGCGCACAGGCGATCGCCCACCACATCAGCGTCGACGACGGCAGCGGTGACCGCACGTTCGCCCGCGAACTCGCCCGGATCTGGTGGCACGGTGCCTACCGGCGCCCCGGAACCGACGGCGCCGCTCAGACGGACGGCGCGGCCGGCTAGCATCACCGCCGTCCTCGCGCCCACCGCACCGGGTCGTGCCGCGGACGGGTGGTGCGACCGGTGGGCGAGCTCGACCTGCTCGCGAACGGGTGTTTGCCAGGTACAGGGGAAAGTGCTCCGGCCGTAGCTCCCCCCATGGGCGGGTGTGCGTCCGTCGGCGCGGCGAAGCCGGTCAGCACGCTGCTCAGCACACACAACGGCATACCGGCCGAGGGGGCGTACGCGCCGGCTTCCGCCACGGATCGCCCGAAGGCGTCAAGTGAGGAGCGAGCGGCCTGTGGGCTTCAGCCGGAGTTGCCGAGGTGCGGCCGTCTGCTCCCGCTCGATGTCCGGCAGAATCTCGTCCCGTACGCGGGGACGGGCCCGGACATCGGCGAGGTGCCGCAGATACGCGCTCTCGTCGGGGTAGGAGGCGAAGAGCGCGGCGACGTTCTCCCCGGTGCGAACCGGCAGCCTGGGGAACGTGTTGTGCGCCGGCTCCGTGACCAGAGGGCCGAGCGGCGGGGGACCCGTCTCAAGAAGCGCGGGGACCAGGCCGTCCCGGATCCGCGCGGCGCCGTCGTCTCGCCCGGGGGCGAAGGACCACACGGTGGCCGCCACGAACCGTTCGGGCGACGATGCGCCGATCGGAGGCCTTGCCCGGGAGGAGACAGCGAAGTCCGTGTCGGCCGAGGAGGGGCGAAGCAGCAGGACGTCGTCCGAGTCGATCATGGCATTGTTCGCCCGGGCGCCGTGCCTGGCCCAGACGGGTCCGCCGTAGAAAGCGGTGAGGGCGCGATGACGTGCCGTCATGTCGCTGAATCCGCGCAGCCAGACGAAACGGTCCGGATCATCGAGATCCCGGAACTGGCCGAGCACGGTCATCCCGGCCTCCTCCTGCGACTCGACGAACTCCCGGTCGAACAGCTCGACGAACTCGTCGCGTCGGCCGGGACGCAGCGTGTACTGCCGCAGCTCGATCACGGTCGCGCGGTCGGCGAGGTGCGGTGGGGGCACGGGGGTCTCCTGTCATTCGTCGTGGGTCGTGCGTGAGCACGTGGCCGGTCCGGCGGGAGCCGGAGCCGGAGCCGGACGCCGGTCGACGGTAGGGGACTCGTGTGCCAGGTGCTGTCAGGGTTTTCCGAGGAGAATGCGTCCGTGTCTGCCAGTAGGTTGTTGTCGGTGCTGCTGTTGCTCCAGTCCCGGGGCCGCCTGCCCGCGAGGGGGATCGCCGACGAGCTGGGCGTGTCCGTGCGGACCGCGTATCGTGACCTGGCTCGACTCCAGGCGGCGGGAGTTCCGGTCTACGCGGAGCCCGGGCCAGGAGGCGGCTACCAGCTGCTGGACGGATATCGCACCCGATTGACCGGGCTGAGCGAAGGTGAGGCGCGGGCACTGCTCTTCGCCGGACTGCCCCACGCCGCCGCCGACTTGGGGCTTGCGGCCGAAGTGACGGCGGCACGGCTGAAACTGCTGGCCGCGCTGCCGACCGGACTGCGCGAAGAGGCCGCGCGTACCGCCGCCGTGTTCCACCTGGACGCCCCCGGTTGGTACCGAGAGCCCGAGCAGGCGCCGCATCTCACGCTCCTCGTCGACGCGGTACGCACCGGGCACACGGTGGACGTGCGTTACCGCCGCTGGCGGGTGCCGCAGGAAGTGCAGCGCCGCCTTCGTCCCTACGGCCTGGTGCTCAAGTCCGGCGTCTGGTACCTCGTGGCCGCCACGGACCGCGGGATGGCGACCTACCGTGTCGCCCACATCATCGACGCGAGCGTGGGCGACGAGCGCTTCGACCGGCCGCAGGACTTCGACCTGGGCGCGCACTGGGATTCCTATCTCGCGGATTTCCAGGCGCGTCGCTACACGGGCGAGGCCACCATCCGTCTGTCGCCCCGAGGGCGTCGACGTCTGCCCGACAACGTCGCCCCGGAGGTGGTGCGGGCGGTCGACTCCACGGCGACCGCCGTCCCCGGCACCGAATGGGTCGAGGCGGTCATCCCGATCGAAGGCGTCGAGCACGCACGCGGCGAGCTGCTACGGCTCGGCGGGGACGTCGAAGTCGTCGCCCCGGTCGAACTGCGCCGGGCCATGGCCGCCACCGTGCGGTTGCTCGCCCGTACCTACGACGTCATCTGAGCCGCGGGCCCTGGAGATCGGCAGCCGGGCCGGCTCCGCCGTCTCCCGTTCGATCTCCGTTGCCCCGGCCGAGTGAAGGAACGAGGCAGGACGGCTCGCGCCTGACATGCCGCGAGAGGTGAAAGGCGCTGCCCCAGCCTGGCATCGAGCAGTTCGACAACCACCGCTGATCACCGCCTTGACGGGTGACGCGGAAGATTGCATGATTGCGTCACCGCCTCAACCGGTGACGCCACCTAGGTGTCGGCCGGGAGGTGTCCTCACACCTTTCTCGACCCGGACCCAGATATGGAGCCCCAACCATGGCAGTCACCTACACCGCCGTTGTCGACGTCGACGGAGAGGGGCGCAACGGCGGTCACGTCAGCTCCTCCGACGGCCACCTGGACACCAGCCTGGCGATACCGAAGGAGCTGGGCGGCGCGGGTGGCGCGACCAACCCCGAGCAACTCCTGGCCGCCGGATGGGCGGCCTGCTTCCTTGGCGCACTGCGCCGCGCAGCGATCGAGCGCAGGATCCGGCTGACGAGCACCACCATCACGGCGGAGATCACCCTCACGCACGGTGACGACGGGGAGTTCTCCCTGTCCGCCGTCCTCAACCCCGTCGTCGGCGGTGTCGACCAGGCCACCGCCCAGCAGCTCGCCGAAGCCGCGCACCAGATCTGCCCCTACTCCAAGGCGACGCGCGGCAACGTGCCCGTCACCATCAAGGCCGCCGCGGCCTGAGCGGCCACCTGAACGCGGGTCCCGCACACCCCCCCGGATGCGGGGCCCGCACCCCTCTCCGGTCGGCCCAGGCCGCCGTGGCCACACACGCAGGCCGCAACCCTTCACACGTATCCCAGGGCGGACAGTGCCGTCACCCTGGACGACTCATCGCATCATCCGAATCGAAAGTGAGAACTCCGCTGTGGACATGAAGCTCGAAGTCGTCGTTCTGCCGGTCTCCGACGTCGACCGCGCCAAGGCCTTCTACTCCGAGCGCCTAGGCTGGCGTCTCGACGCCGACTTCCCGATCGACGACGGCTACCGGGTCGTGCAGGTCACCCCGCCCGGCTCCGAGTGCTCGGTCATCTTCGGACGCGGTCTGACGGCGCAGGGGCCCGGCACACTCCACGGCCTCCAGCTGACCGTCACCGACATCGTCGCGGCGCAGAAGGAACTGGAGTCCCGCGGCGTGCAGGTCTCCGGACCGTTCCGCGACGCGACGGGCGTCTTCCACCACGCCGGCGACACCCACCGCGTCCCCGGGCTCCACCCGGAACGGGCGAGCTACGGCACCTTCGCCGCCTTCGCCGATCCCGACGGCAACGAGTGGTTCCTCCAGGAGGTCACCGAGCGCGCTCCCGGCCGCTGAGGCCCGGTCCCGGCGCCGTCGGATTCGCCGCAGCGCCGGGACCGCCGATCCGGAGGGGCCGTCGCCCCGCCGCACACCACTCACCTCCAGGAGGCCAGGCATGGCGACCGAGGACTTCCGTACGTACGACGTCATCGTGATCGGAGCGGGTCCGGTCGGCGAGAACGTCGCCGACCGCACCGCGGCAGCGGGCCTGAGCACCGTCATCGTCGAGAGCGAACTCGTCGGCGGCGAATGCTCGTACTGGGCCTGCGAACCCAGCAAGGCCCTGCTGCGTCCAGTGCTGCTGCGCGCCGACGCCGTGCACATCCCGGGCATCGACCCGGCCGTCCGCAACCCGCTGGACGCCAAGGCGGTCCTCGCCCACCGCGACCGCATGTCCGCCGACTGGAAGGACGACGGCCAGGTCGAGTGGCTGGAGTCCGTGGGCGTGGAACTGCTGCGCGGTCACGGGCGCCTGGCGGGCGAGCGCGAGGTGTCCGTCGAGACGCCCGACGGCGAGACCGTACGGCTGCGCGCCCGGCACGCGGTGGCCCTGTGCACCGGCAGCCGGGCGGCGCTGCCCACGGTGCCCGGCATCGAGGACGTGAGGCCCTGGACGAGCCGGGAGGCGACCGCTGCGGTCGCCGCGCCCCGCCGCCTCGCGGTGGTCGGCGCGGGAGTGGTCGGCATCGAGATGGCCACCGCCTGGCAGTCGCTGGGCAGCCACGTGACGCTGCTCGCCCGTGAGGCAGGGCTGCTGCCCCGTATGGAACCCTTCGGGGGTGAACTGGTCACCGAGCGACTGCGAGAGGCGGGGGCGGACGTGTGGTTCGGCGTCTCGGTCACCGCAGTGCGGCGAGTGCCGGCCGGGCAGTCCGACGAAGTACGGGTCACCCTGTCCGACGGAGGCGAGGTCGTCGCCGACGAGATCCTGTTCGCCACCGGACGCGCGCCGCGCTCCGCGGACATCGGACTCGAGACCGTGGGACTCGGCCCGGGGGAGTGGGTCGCCACCGACGACAGCCTGACCGTCACCGCCGTCCCCGGGGACTGGCTGTACGCGGTGGGCGACGTCAACGGCCGGGCGCTCTTCACTCACCAGGGCAAGTACCAGGCCAGGATCGCCGGTGCCGTGATCGGCGCCCGGTCGCGGGGGGAGCGGCCGTCGAGCGGACGCTGGACACCGCACAGTGCCACGGCCGACGGCGCGGCCGTCCCGGGCGTCGTCTTCACGGACCCCGAGATCGCCACGGTGGGCCTGACCGCCGCCATGGCCGAGAGCGCCGGCCGTGACGTCGAGGTCGTCGACTACGAGCTCGGCGATCTCGCGGGCGCCCAGCAGTACCGCCCCGGTTACCGGGGCAGGGCTCGCGTCGTCATAGACCGGGACCGGGAGGTCGTCGTCGGCGCCACCTTCGTGGGGCCGGGAGTGAGCGAACTGCTGTACTCGGCCACAGTGGCGATCGCGGGCGAGGTTCCCGTCGAGCGCCTGTGGCACGCGGTACCGGCCTTCCCCACGATCAGCGAGGTGTGGCTGCGTCTGCTGGAGGCCAGGAGGGACGCATGAGCAGCGCAACGGAACTCGCGCTGATCGCGCCGGGCCTGCCGGCCGCCGAGACCCGGAGCGATCGGATCATGGGGCCGTCTGCGACGGGCTGAGGGTGTACATCACGGAACGGCCCTGCTTATGGCGCCGGATCCGCCCCTTGGCCACCAGGGACTCCAACGTGTTCCGCACCACCTGCGGTGTCGGCCGGCGGTCCGGGTGCTTCTCCAGGAGCCCGTCGCGCAGTTCCCTCGCCGAACACGGCTCGTCGTGCTCGCCGAGCAGCTCCAGCAGCAGGTCACCGAGGAGGGGCCGCCGCTCGGTGGCGGCACTGGTGCGCCTGGGCCTGTCGACGACAGGATCGTCCTGCGACTGCTCGGGCAGCCGGGACGGGGCCGCGAAGCTCTCGTACCGCTGGGCGAGCTTCAGGATGTCGGTCAGGAGGGCCTCCTCCTGCTGCAAAACCGCCAGCCGCTCCGTCAGTTCGCGCTGGCGACGGCGGTTGTCCTCCAGGTCCGACGCGGCTTGGTCCACCAGACGCGACCGGAGGGTGGCGGTTGATCGGCTGGTCACAACCGTTCTAACTCCCTCACATGGATGTTGCTGCGCATGGTACCCACGGTGCCGAAACCTTGCGCACACGTGTCGACCGCGCAGGGCACGCCGGGCATGCTCACTTTTCACGATAGGCGCAGCGGAGCCGATGTATGAGGGAGGCGCAGGTATGTGCCGCCGTCTGCCGCCGGTCCCGGGGCCATGTCCATGCAGCAGGACGCGCGACACGTGTGCCGGGACAGAGCCGGGGGACGGAGCCGGGCGTGGCCGGGCGGTCGTCAGTTGGTGGCGCCCGCCGCCACCGTCTTCTTGCGGGCGCGGTAGGCGGCGGCCTTGTACTTGTTGCCGCACGACTCCATGCCGCACCAATGGCGCCGCATACCCCGTGACCGGTCGATGTAGACGCGGGTGCACTCGGGGTTGTCGCACTCCTTCAGCAGGGGCACGTCCGGTCCGCTGAGCAGCTCGACGGCTTGCCGGGCGACCGTGGCCAGGGCCTGGGCGGGCGTCGCCTCGGTGTGTCGGCCTGCCGGGGTGAGCTGGGGCGTCGCCGGAAGCTCGCGCGCGGCGGCGTTGAGCACGGCGAGGGCTTCGCGGTCGAACTCCTCGCCGAGACGGCGGTCGGTGATCAGATGGTAGAGAGCCTCGCGCACGCGAACCGCTGTCCGGACGTCGTCCTCGTCGGCGGGCGCGATCGCGTCCACGAGCCCGGACTCCAGGTACCAGGCGTTGAGCCGGTCCGGTGTCACGAACATCTCGAAGCGCTTCGACCGCCGGGCCCTGAGGGTGGCCGCGAAGTCGAGCGCCGGATGTCCGCAGACGAAGACATGGTTGAGGTTCACGTCACCATTTTGACAGGTGACCGGGCGGGGGCGCAAGGGCTGATCGCCGTCGTGGTCGGTGGCCCTGGTGAGAAGGGCCCGCCGGGGCCGCGTGCCGCACCCCCGACGGCGCGACGCACGGCGCCCGGTCGGGCCGGAGCTCTTAGGACCGGGCCGGCGTACCCTCCGGCTCCCGGTCGTTGCCCGGGGCGAGCCGGATCTCGCGGCCCGGCCACCGGTGCCGCAGCCAGCGGTCGTGGCTGGCTACGACGATCGCCCCCGGCCCGGTCGCGAGCGCGTCCTCGAGTTCGTCGCAGAGCCGGGGAGAGAGGTGATTGGTCGGCTCGTCCAGCAGCAGCAACTGAGGCGGGCGGGCGACCAGCAGCGCCAGTGCCAGTCGGCGGCGCTGCCCCACCGACAGCCGCCCGACCGGCTTGTCCAGGTCCGCCTCGTGCAGCAGGCCCAGCGAGGCCAGGGGCACCTCCTCCGCCCGGGCCGCGCCCAGCGCCTCCTCGTAGGTGGCGCGGACCGTGCGCTCCGGCCGTTCGAAGACGGTGTCCTGGGTGAGCAGCCCCACCGACAGCCCGCGCCGCCTGTGCACCTCGCCCCGGGTGACCGCCAGCCGACCCGCGAGCACGGCCAGCAGTGTCGACTTGCCCGCGCCGTTGCCGCCCGTGACCAGGAGCCGGTCGGTGGCGGCCACCTCCAGCCCGTCCAGCGTGAGCCGTCCCGGTACCCGCACGTCACGTACGGCGATCAGGGGCAGCGGGCCCTCCTCCGACCGGGCCGCCAGGTCACCGGCGGCGAACCGCAGGGGGCGCGGCGGCTCGGGGACCTGGACGCGCTCCAGTTCCGCCAGTCGCCGCGTGGCGTCGCGGACCCGGCGGGAGATCGAGTTCTGGACCCGGCCCGCCCGGTGGCCGTACCCCATCTTCTCGTTGTCGGTGCGGCCCCGGTCCGGGGCGACCCGGTGCGCGGTCACCCCCGCCGACGTACGCAACTCCTGGAGCTCCTTCTGTTCTTCGACGTAACGCTGTTCCCACCGCTGCCGCTCGGCGTGCTTCTCGGACAGGTAGGCGCTGTAGTCGCCGCCGTAGCGGACGGGGCCGTCCACCGCCGGGTCGAGGTCGATCAGGTCGGTGCAGACGGCGTCGAGGAACGCCCGGTCGTGGCTTGCGAGCACGACGGTTCCGGGCAGCGACCGGACCTGTTCCTCCAGGAAGGCGGCGGCCCGGTCGTCGAGGTGGTTCGTCGGTTCGTCCAGGAGCAGCGCGGAGGGTCGCCGGACGAGCAGCGCGGCCAGGGCGAGCCGTCCGCGCTGCCCGCCAGAGAGCGAGCCCATGGTGCGGTCGTGTTCCACGGCACCGAGGCCCAGACCGTCCAGGACCAGGGCGGCGCGCCGGTCGGCGTCCCAGGACTCACGGTCCTGGGCCTGTTCCAGGCGGATGCCGTAGGCGTCGAGGACGTCCTGGTGGCCGGGGTCGTCCTCGGGCACCCGGGCGAGTTCCCCGGCGAGCCGGTCGAGCTCGGCCAGGTCCTCCCGGGACTCGCGCAGCGCCTCGTCCAGGACCGCCGCGATGGTCGTGCCGGCCTCGAAGGGCATCTCCTGGTGGAGGAAGCCGAGGTCGGAGGGGCGGGTGACACGGCCGGCGTCGGGGTCGTCCACGCCGGCGAGGAGGCGTAGCAGGGTGGACTTGCCGACGCCGTTCTCCCCGATCAGGCCGATGCGGTGGCCGGGGGAGGCGGTCAGGGAGACACCGTCGAGGACCCGGCGCCCGCCCAGGTCGTGGACGAGGTCGTGGGCGAGAAGTGCGGGCTGGGGCACGGTAGGTCCGTCCTTCGTGATCGGTGGTCGGCCCGCCGGGCGCAAGGCCTCGGACGCGGGCCACGTCACACGTCGGCGGATCAGACGCCGGGGGCTCCCACTTCCTGCAGAGTGCCGTCGGCCAGCCGCAGCCATCGGCTGATCCCGATCTCGGCGAGGAACCGCTCGTCGTGACTGACCACCATGAAGGCGCCCTGGTAGGAGTTGAGCGCACCCTCCAGCTGGCCCGCGCTGACGAGGTCGAGGTTGTTGGTCGGCTCGTCGAGCAGCAGCAGGTGCGGGGCCGGCTCCGCGCACAGCACGCAGGCCAGGGTGGCGCGCAGCCGCTCGCCGCCGGAGAGCACACCGACCGGGAGATGGGCGCGCGCCCCCCGGAAGAGGAACCGGGCGAGCAGGTTCATCCGCTCCGCCTCGGGCCGCTCGGGGGCGAACTCGGCGAAGTTCTCCGCGACGGTCCGGTCCAGGTCCAGCAGATCCAGGCGCTGCGACAGGTAGGCGATCCGTCCGTCGTTGCGCTTGATCCCACCGCTGTGCGGGACGAGGTCGCCCGTGACCAGTCGCATCAGGGTGGTCTTCCCGGCGCCGTTGGGGCCGGTCAGTGCGATGCGCTCGGGACCCCGGACGGTCAGGTCGACGCCGTTCGCGGCGAACACGTCCACGTCACCGAGCCGGACCTGCATGCCCTCGCCGAGGAACAGGTTGCGTCCGGCGGGCACCTGGGTGTCGGGCAGCTCCAGGCTGAGCCTGACCTCCTCGCGGAGGGAGCGTCCTGCCTCGTCCAGGCGGGCCTTGGCCTCGCTGACCCGGGCGGCGTGCATCGTGCCGGACTTGCCGGCGGCCTCCTGCGCGCCCCGCTTCATGTTCCCCGCGAAGATCCGCGGCAGGCCGGCGTTCTTGAGGTTCTTCTGGGCGTTGCCGGCGCGGCGCTCGGCGCGTTCGCGGGCCTGCTGCATCTCCCGCTTCTCACGCTTGAGTTCCTGCTCGGCGCTGCGGATGTTCTTCTCGGCGACCTCCTGCTCGGCGCGGACGGCGGCCTCGTACTCGGTGAAGTTGCCACCGTACAGGCGCAGTTCGTCGCTGCCGAGTTCCGCGATGCGCTCCATGCGGTCCAGGAGCGCGCGGTCGTGGCTGACCAGGAGCAGGCAGCCGGTGAAGTCGGACAGGACGTCGTACAGCTTGTGCCGGGCGTCCACGTCGAGGTTGTTGGTCGGCTCGTCGAGCAGGAGGACGTCGGGCCGCTTGAGCAGCTGGGCGGCGAGGCCGAGGGAGACGACCTGGCCGCCGCTGAGAGTGGCGAGGCTGCGGTCCAGCGCCAGGTCGGCCAGGCCGAGGCGGTCGAGCTGGGCGCGGGTGCGCTCCTCGATGTCCCAGTCGTCGCCGATGGTGGTGAAGTGCTTCTCGTCGACGTCGCCGGACTCCACGGCGTCGAGCGCGCGGATCACCTCGGCGACGCCGAGCACCTCGGCGACCGTGAGGTCCAGCGTGAGCGGCAGGCTCTGCGGGAGGTGACCGAGGGTGCCGTTGACCGACACCGAGCCCGTGAGCGGCTGGAGTTCACCGGTGATCAGCTTGAGCAGGGTGGATTTGCCGGAGCCGTTGGGAGCGACCAGACCGGTGCGGCCGGGCGTCACGGAGAAGGACAGGTCCTGGAAGACCGGGGTGTCGTCGGGCCAGGCGAACGAAAGGTTCGAACAGACGATGGCGGCGTCGGACATGACGGAAGACCTCTGAGGAACTGAGGGCGGAGCGCATGGCTCACTGCCCTGGACAGGCGTGGGAAAGGGGTACGACGACAGAGACCACTCGGCAGCGCCCGCGGCGCCGGCCGGTGGCCGTCACATCCGGATCTCACCCGGAGATGTCGTCTTCACCCACCACGTCTGTCACTCCTCGCTGGACGCTCTACGTGATTGCTCAGGATAGCAGTGTGATCTCTCACCTTGGCGTTGACAGCGAAAGGGTCACCTGTCAACATCGTCACCAGTTTAAACGGTGACGCGAGGTGTTTCGGTGATACACACGTGTCGATCCCGTCATTGCACGGCCTCACATGTCGCCGCGTGACGCCTTCACGTAAGGAGCACACTGACCATGGCGGGAAAGCCGAAGCCGGACCCCGAGAGCGGTGCACCTGTCGGCCGGCGGGCGCTGCTGGGCATGCTCGGCGCGGGCGCCGCGGGCCTCGCCGCCGCGCCCTACCTCCAGCGAGGCTGGGAGAACTTCCTCGGTGCAGCCTCCCAGGCCGACGCGACCGGCCTCACCGGCCTGCTGCCCAACCCGGGCGGCTTCCGGTACTACAGCGTCGTCGGCTCGGTGCCGCACAAGGACGAGACGAACTACGGCCTCAAGGTCCGCGGCCTGGTCGACAGGCCGAAGACGTACACCCTGGCCGACCTGCGCGCGATGGCCCAGACCCGGGTCGTCGCCGACGTGCTGTGCACGGACGGCTGGCGGGTGGACGACACACCTTTCGAAGGGGTGAGGCTGGCGGACATCCTGGACGACGTCGGTGTGCGCTCTCTGGGCGCGGCGATCCGCTTCACCTGCTTCGACGGTGCGTACAGCGAGAGCCTCACGTTGGAGCAGGCCCGCCGCTCCGACGTCCTCGTGGCGCTGAAGATGCAGGACAAACCCATCACCCACGAGCACGGCGGCCCCGTCCGCCTCTTCGTGGCACCCATGTACTTCTATAAGTCGGCCAAGTGGCTGTCCGGCATCTCGGTCACCGACAAGGTCGTCCCCGGTTTCTGGGAGGAACGCGGATATGCGATCGACGGCTGGCTCGACGGAGCGGACCGGCACGGCGAGGCGGCCTGACCCGGCCGACCGCGTCCGCCGCTTCAGCACCGCCGAACGCTGGGTCCACCGGACCACCGGCTGGTTGACGCTGGTGTGCCTGGTCACCGCCGCGTGCCTCTACCTCGGTCCGCTCGCCCAACTCGTCGGGCGGCGCCACGTCATGGTCTTCCTGCACGAGTGGTCGGGCATCCTGCTGCCGTCGCCGGCCCTCCTGGGGCTCTTCTCCGCAGACTTCCGCGCGGACCTGCGCCGGCTGAACCGGTTCGCGGTCTATGACCGCCAGTGGCTGCGGGCCGTCCGCCGGGGTCGCAGATCATCGTCGGCGCGCCCGGCCGGTAAGTTCAACGCGGGTCAGAAGATCTACGCGGGCTGGATCGCCGGAGCCGTGCTGGTGATGATGTTCACCGGCCTCCTCATGTGGTTCATGGGGCTGCTGCCCTTCATCTCCCGCACCAGTGCCATCTTCGTCCACGACCTGCTGGCCTGGGCGATCGCCGCGGTCGTCCTGGGCCACATGCGCAAGGCCTTCCAGGACCCGGAGGCACGGCTGGGCATGCGCACCGGGTACGTCACCCGGTCCTGGGCCGAGCGGGAGCACCCGCGGTGGCTGAGCAAGGACGGCGACGCCGGTGTGACCGGGAGGACCCACGAGGTGTGAGGCGGCCTCGGTGAGGACACCGGCGTGGCCAGAAAGGCTCCTGGACGACGGGGGCGTCGGGGACGCCCGGGAGCGGAGCGAACGATCAACCGGCTCAAGAGCTTTCGCGCCGTGACAACCCGCGACGACAAGAGGGCCTACGTCTTCCACGACACGGTCACCGTGGCCGCGATCCGGTTGTGGGGCCGCACACAAGGCATACCCAGGTCGCTGCGGATTTTGCCGCTGATCACCACATGACCGGACGGTTGGCGGACGTGTACTCGTCCGCGACGTTGAAGACGCCGGCGCAGCGCGGGCATTCGGCCTCACCGAACAGGTGGGTTATTCCGTTGGTGAGCACCTCCTGCCCATCGCGGACAGTGATCCGGTGCATCCACCGGCCGGTGCCGGTGAGTTTCTCGCCGACCGCCGGCCTCAGGCCACGTCGGGTCTCCTTGTCTCCGTCCCACACCTGCGAATAGCACCCGAAGTCGCCGATGGCGATCGTCACCCCCACGCCACAGTGGGGACAGTCGACGCCATTGATGTCGTCCTTGAAGCCCCCCAGCGCGTTCGCCCAGTGGTACTCCTCTTCGACTGCCAGCAGGGCACGGAAGGCCACGAGGTAGTCAGCCGGCCGCGACCGCAGGTGCCGATCCAGCACCACACCGAATTCCGCAATCGCCGAGGCACAATCCGCCAGCAGATCATCGCAGCCGTGCGGCCCGGCCGCCCGCTCCAGAATTTTCCCGGCCAGGCCGCGGGCCTCCGCGCTGCGTGGTGCGAGGCGCACCAAGCGCGGCAGGGCGGCGAAACTGGCGGGGGACACCAAGTCATGCTCGAGGACTAGCCTCCATCCCAGCTCCCGCCACGCTTCAGCGTCGGCCTGGCGCTCCACCCGCTCCAAGAGCTCCGGAACGCGATCAAAGTCGAACCAGCAGTCGCGCATCTGTGCCCAGTCCACCACCTGGGCATTGAACCCTCTCGAGGTGGCCAGAGGCGACTGCGCATTCCCACCTCTGCGGTGGTGGCACCTCCGAGCCACCCGTCGGACAAGCCCTAGGCGCATTGACCCGCAGCGTTGTTCACGCGGCTGATCGGTGGGTGACCGCCGAGTGCGGTGGTGCAGGGCCGCACGTAGGCCCATTCGTCGAGGAGGGTGCGGTGAAACGATCGACCTTGCCGTTGGTCTGCGGGCGGTAGGCGCGGGTGAGTTTGCCGGTTGCGCCGAGCTTGCCGAGGGCGTCTTTCCAGCCAGGCCCTTGCGGTAGCCGAGGCGTTGTCCGTGAGGACGCGCTCGATGCGGGTGATGCCGCGGGCGTGGAGGAAGGCGGCTGCGCGGGTGAGGAAACCTGCGCAGGTCGCGGCCTCTCGTTCGGGTGGATCTCGCTGTAGGCGAGGCGGGTGTGGTCGTCGACGACGGAGTGGACGTAGTCGAAGCCCACGCTGCTGCGGCGGGCCCGGCGGGCCCGGCGGGCCCGGCCGGCCTGGCGGTCGAGGGCCTTGTGGCCGCCGCCGTCGGGGATGCGGCCGAGCTTCTTGACGTCGAGGTGGATGAGTTCGCCGGGGTGGTCGCGTTCGTAGCGGCGGATGACCTGGCCGGTGGGCTGGTCCAGGTGGGCGAGCCGGTTCAGGCCGTGCCGGGTGAGGATGCGGTGGCCGGTGGAGGCGGGCAGGCCCAGGATCGGGCCGATGCGGGCGGCTCCCGGGTGACACATGTGTGCCGACGAACCTCCTCCCGTCCCCGAGTCGGACGACCGGTCGCGTGGTGGCCGGTCCGGGCCCATCCAGTACGCCCGGGGAATCAGAGGTGGTCGGCGTCGACCACGGCCTGGGCGAAGTCGGTGGGTGCCTCCTGCGGCAGGTTGTGGCCGATGTCCGCGATCGTGCGGTGCGCGTAGGGGCCGGTGAAGTGGTCTCGGTAGCCCGAACCGTCCCCGGGCGGGGTGAAGGGGTCGAGGGCGGCGTCGAGGGTGACGGTGGGGACATGGATGGAGGGCTGGCCGGCGAGCAGCTTCTCGTGGCGCGCGTACCGGTCGTCCGTGTCCACCAGGCCGATGCGCCAGCGGTAGTTGAAGAGCACGATGGCCGCGTAGTCGGGGTTCTTGAACGCCTCGGCGGTGCGGTTGTACGTGTCGTCGCTGAAGTTCCAGTTGGGGGAGACCAGGGTCCACACGTAACGGCACAGCGCGAGGCGGCTGTCCTCGGCCTCCATGGTGGCCTTCCCCCGAGGGGTCGCGAAGTACCACTGGTACCACCACGTGTGCTCGACGGCCGGGGCGGAGGGCGCGGCCTGTGCCGCACGGTTGGTGATGAGGTAACCGCTGGTGGAGACCAGGGACTTGACCCGCTCCGGCCACAGGGCGGCGATGATGTCGGCGGTGCGCGATCCCCAGTCGAAGCCGGCCAGCACGGCCTTGTCGATCCGCAGGGCGTCCATCAGGGCGATGACGTCCAGTGCGATGGCGGACTGCTCGGCCGTGCGCGGGGTGCGGTCCGAGAGGAAGTTCGTGCTGCCGTGTCCGCGCAGATAGGGGACGACGACGCGGTACCCCAGGCCGGCCAGGAGCGGGGCGACGTCGACGTAGCTGTGGATGTCGTACGGCCAGCCGTGCAGGAGCACGACCACCGGACCGTGCGCTGGGCCGGCCTCCGCGTAGCCGACGTTCAGGACCCCTGCCCTGACCTGTTTCATCTTTGCGAACGAGGTGTGGGTGCCCGGTGCGATGGCTGGAACGGTGGGAACCTGCGAACCGTCGCCCGGCCGCCCGCGCGAGGCGGAGGAGGCGAGCGCGTCGGTCCCCCTGCCGGACAGCGAGACCGCGGCCGCGCCCGTGCCCAGACCGAGAGCCTTGCTGAAAGTACGCCTGTTGATCATGTCGAAACCCTTCGTCATGTGTCGTCCGGTGACCGGCTGGCCTCCGCGGGGCTGCCTCACGCCCGCTGTACGGGCACATTGAGCCGCCGTGGCACGGGAACCCTTGCACAGAACATCGTCACCTGTCCAGCAGGTGACGATGGCGGGAGGGTGAGGCGAGGTCGACACCCCTGCTCCGGCTTCGGGGCTCTGGGACCCATTAGAAGAAGCGGGCCGACGTCTTCGCCGCGGCCGCTCCGGAAGTCGACGGAATGGCGCGACGGCCGATCGGGACACATGTGCGTCAAGCGAGTCCGTCACCTGCTTGACAGGTGACGATGATCAGTGCACGCTGAGGTCAATCGCGGTCCACGACCGAGGAAGTGGAGCATGGTCATGAACAAGGAAGTCGCCACAGACGCCGAAGCGGCGATACGGAACGCCCGCTTCGGCAAGCTTCCCGAGCGGATCCGCTACGAGGACATGACGACGGACACCGAAGCCGTGCCCGGTGGCCGGGGGGACGGTTACGACCCCGAGGGTTCCTGGAAGTTCTACTCGTGTCTCGCCCTCGACCTGGGACTGTAGTGGCGCTGCGGTATCGCCGGGCGGTGCCATGGAGTACGGCCACGCCGGTGATCGGAAGCGGGCGAACGGCGATCGGGGGGTGATCGGAGACAAGCTCATTCTCATACGCACCGCGGCTGTGCCATCCCGACGCATGTGAACACCTGTCGCGCTCGCAGACGGCGGCCACTGCGCCTCCCGGGCACTTGGTGCCTCCGGCGTCGGCTGGTGGTCCTAGCGGCGACCGCCGCGGACATCAAGCGAGATGGAGCCTGTTGTGCGGCTGTCGCTCGAACAGGCCTCCGTCAGCACTCCTCCAGGCCAGCCCTCGGTCCCGCTGTGCATCTCGTCGGGGCGTCGGGCGTAGGCAGCGGACACATATGCTGCCGCAGCTGGGACACGCGCGTATGTCGCTCGGTGACACGTCGGGTCAGACGTCTCCGGGAGGGGCACCGGTCGGCGGACGTCCGTGGACCGCGTGTTCCGTGTCCTCGGAGCCGGAGCCGACCCGCGAGGGCGGTGTCGCAGGCGTCGGCGCGCGACGGGCCTGCCGCGCCCGGTTGAGGCTCCACAGGAGGAGACCGAGGAGTACCAGTCCGGACAGGATCAGACCGGAGCCCGTGGCCCAGCCGCCGAACGGAAGCCCGGGCCGCAGGCCCCACGTCACACCCGCCGCAAGGAGCCCGGCACCGGCCAGTACCGAGGCGGCGAGCCGAAGCGGCGAGGCGACGCTGTCGTCCGCTGCGCGCAGAGCGCGGTCGCGCACCGGATCCACGTATCTGCGGACTCCGGGGAACTCTCGGGAGAGGACCAGCAGCCCGGCGAGAACGAGGAGCAGGCCAGGGCCGGGCAGGACGAGCAGCGCGACTCCCGTCAGCAGCAGTGCGCCACCTGCCACGAGCGCCGTGGCCCGGCGCACCGCGCCACCCTTGAGCATGCCGTCCTCCGTCCTGCCGTGCGTCGTCAGGTCGGCCAGAGACTACCGACCGGACCTTCCGGATATTCCGCCTGCGGTTGCGTCACCAGTCAAGCTGGTGACGAGGGCGTGCGGGGCGCCACACAGCGACCACCGCCTGGTGGAGCCGGCCACTCGCTCACCCTGTCGCCCGCCCCGCTCCCGGCCCTGGTCGTCAGTCACCCCGGCACCGGCGTGAAGGAGCAGACGTCAGGCACCTACGCCCAGCTGATGGCCGAGCGGGGCTTCGTCACCCTCGCCTTCCACGCCGCCCACCAAGGAGAGTCGGGCGGTGTGCCGCGCGGACTCGAGGACCCCGCCCAGCGGGTGGAGGACTTCAAGGCGGCCGTCTCCTACCTGACCACCGGGTCCGAGGTGCACGCCGACCGCATCGGCCTGCTCGGCATCTGCGCCTCCGGCGGATACTCCCTGGCCGCCACCGGAGGCGATCACCGGGTCAAGGCCGTCGGTACCGTCTGCACCGCCGACACCGTCCGCCAGTTCCGCCTGGGCGCCGACGGCACGCAGGACCCGGCCGTCTTCCAGTCCCTGCTGGACGCCGCCGCCCGGGCCCGCACGACCGGGCGCGCGGAGAGGACCCCGGGGTCCTGACGATGTTCCCCGAGACCGCCGAGCAGGCCGCCGCCCTGGGCGGCGAGCACGGAGTCGAGGGCTTCGACTACTACTGCACGTCGCGCGGTGAGCACGAGCGCTCCGCGAAGTTCCTCGCCTGGGAGAGCGTCGACAAGTTCGCCTCCTACGACGCCTTCCACGCCGTTCCCCTCATCGTCCCGCTGTGCGTGGTCTCCCGTACCGCTCGCCGGTGCGTCGACCGCGTGATCGGCGCGGGCACGCGGCAGCAGCTGCCGCGGGGTCGTTCGGGGCGTCCGGGGTGAAGGCCGCAGGTGGACGGCCCTGTCGCCCGGTCAGTTCCTTAGGGCGCCCAGCGCTTGAGCATGTCCTTCATGACGTCGGCCATGGCGAACTGCAGGAGCGGGCCGTAGGTGATGCGGCGGACGCCGAGACGGCGGAACCGCTCGAGGTCGTGCTTGGCGGGATGGGCGGTGGAGTTCACCGGGAGGCCGACGGCCGCGGTCACGGCGCCGAGCAGTTCGTCGTCGTCCTGAATGCCCACCGGGTAGACGCTGTCGGCGCCGGCCTCCTCCATGGCCCGCAGCCGCTCGATCGCGTCATCGAGGACGCGGGAAGCATCCGGCGCGTGCATGAAGAGGTCGGTGCGCCCGTTCACCCAGACCGGGACCCCGGCGTCGTCAGCCGCCGCGCGCAGGTCGGCCACGAAGCGTGCGTGCTCGTCCGTGCTGCGCACGCGGCCACCGTCGGAGTGGACGGTGTCCTCGACGTTGAGGCCGACGCCGCCGACCTCGATGAGCCCGGTGATGAGGTCGGCGGGCTTCTGCCCGTACCCGGCCTCCAGGTCTACGGAGACGGGGACGTCGACGGCCGCGATGATCGGCCGGACAGCGGCGATCACCTCCTCGAAGGTCTGCCCCTCGTGGTCATCGGTCCCTCGGGAGTCCGCGAGGGGATGGCTGCCGATCGTCAGCGCGGGGAATCCGGCGGCCACCGCCGTGCGGGCGGACCAGACGTCCCAGACGGTCGGCAACACGAGCGGCTCGTTCTGGGCGTGCAGTTGCTTGAGGCGTTGAGCGCGGTCGACTGTGGTGTGAAGGTCCATGCGAGGAACGCTACCTCGGGGCTCCAGGGACAACGTGCGCAGGGATGCCGTCCGTTGATGGGAGGGCACACCGATGTGGCGTCCAGTGGTGCCGGGTTCGGTGAGGGCGCGTCGGTCGGCGAGCCGCGCGGCATGCCGCCGCGTTCGGGAGGGTGGGTCAGGCAGGGTCCGGCTGTTCCGTTGCGGACAGCGCCGCCAGCGCCGCGGACACGGCTGCCGCGGCCCGTAGATCCAGCCGAGTGCTGGTGCCCCGGGCGCGGTGCCGGAGCTCGTCGGCCGCGAGGGTCAGCAACTGCGGCAGCAGGTCGGTGCACCGGCGGGCCACCCAGCCGGTCCCCGCCGTGGCGAGCCACCACAGGCGGGCGGACATCGTCGGGCCGGACGATTCCGGCTCGGGCGACGGAGCGGGTCCCGTGGCGAGACCGCGCTCGGCGAGCAGCGCGTGAAAACGCAGGGCCACTTGCCGATGCCCGCGTTCTGCGGGGTGCAACCGGTCCGCGCTCCACATGGCCCGGTCGACGGTCCAGTCGCCCTCGCAGGCGTGCAGATGCAGCGCCCCGTACCGGTCGGACAGGGCGTGGACCACCGCGTTCACGGCCTGTTGCCGCCGTGCCAGCGGACGCGCGAACGCTCCCGGCAGCCCGAGCATCGTGCCCGGGTCGGGCAGGCAGGCCGTGAGCAGCACAGCGCCCTGCCCGGCGCAGGCCGCGTACACCCGGTCGAGCCGGGCGGCGACCGCCCGGATGTCGAACGTGCGGCGCAGGGTGTCGTTGACGCCGACGACGACGGACACAAGGTCCGGGCACAGCCGAAGCGCGACGGGCAGCTGGCGTTCCACCACGTCCGTGGTCTGCGCCCCGCTGACCGCGAGGTTGGTGAACCTGGGCGCTCCGGTCCCCAACCCGGCGGCGAGCAGCGCGGCCCAGCCGCGCCACCCGTCGCCCACCGGGTCCCCCACCCCCTCGGTCAGGGAGTCCCCGAGGGCCACGAAGGTGAGAGGCCCGCCGCTCGTGACGAACGCCGGAGGCCCGGCGCCCGGGCCGGGCCTGCCGTCGCGCGAGGCCGCCCGTCCCGGCGCGGGTCTCATGCCACGCCTCCGGGCACGGTCGGCTCCACCGGAACGGCCGCGTCGTGGGCGGCGAGGAACGCGTCGACCGCCGCCTGCCACCCGAAGCACTCCGCACGCGCACGTGCCTGTTCGCGGCGATCCGCCTCCGGGCGTTCCAGAAGCAGGTCCACGGCGTCCGCGAACGCCTCCCCGTGGTCCGCGGCGACGGCTCCGGCGGAGCCGACCACCTCCGGCAGCGCCGACGACGCGCTCGCCACCACGGGGGTGCCGCACGCCATGGCCTCCAGCGCCGCGAGCCCGAACGTCTCGGCGGGCCCGGGTGCCAGGGCCACGTCGGCGGACGCCTGGAGCGCGCCGAGCAGGGCGGGGTCGCAGACGTGCCCGAGGAAGACGACCGGCAGGCCGCTCACCCGCGCCCGCTGTTCGAGGCGCGCCCGCAGCGGGCCGTCCCCGGCCACGACGAGCACCGCCCGGCGTCCGCGCCGCCGCAGGGCCTGCAGGGCGTCCAGTGCCGTGCCGGGCCGCTTCTCCACGGACAGCCGCGAGCACAGCACCAGCAGCGTCTCGTCCGCGCGCGCGAGACGCCCCCGCAGCCCGGGGTCGCGCAGTGCGGGGTGCCGCTGCGCCAGGTCGACGCCGAGCGGGGCCCTCACCACGTTGCGCGCCCCGATCCGCACGAACTCCCGCTCGGCGAACTCGGTCGTGCACACCACGCGCGCGTACGCGTGGGCCGTACGGACGTTGAGGGCGTCGGCGGTCCGGCGGGCGGCCCACTCGGGCAGGCCCCAGGTGCGCAGGACGCCGTCGGCGGTCTCATGGGAGACCATCACGGCCGGGATCCGGGCGCGCCGCGCCCATCTGCCGGTCCACCGCAGGGTCGTGCGGTCGGACACCTCCAGCCGGTCCGGAGCGAGCAGCTCCAGCAGTCCGGCCACCCGTCGCTTGTCGGCGAGGACGCGGTAGCCGCCGGTGTCCGGCAGCAGCGGTCCGGGCAGCGTGATCACCCGGCCCTGCTCGGTGTCGCGGTCGCTTCTTCGCTCGCCGGGGACCACCAGCACCGGCTCGTGCCCCGCCGCCCGGTACCCCCGGCCGAGTTCGCGCAACGCCGTGCGCAGTCCGCCGGAGGAGGGGGCGACGAAGTTGGCGAGCCGGACGATCCGCAGCGGCCGGCGGTCGGCGCTGTTCGCGTTCATGCCGCGACCGTCCGGCGCCCGGCGAGCACGGCCGCGTAGTGCCCGATGAGCTGGTCCCCGACGGCGGCCCAGGTGCGGCCCTCGACGGTGGCGCGTCCGGCGGCGCCGAAGGCGGCGCGCAGCGCCGGGCCGGCGGCCAGGGCCCGCACGGCGTCCCGTACGGCGGTCGCGTCGTGCGGCGGCACGAGCAGCCCGGTGTGCCCGTGCGCGACGAGGTCGAGAGGTCCGCCCGCAGCGGGTGCCACGACGGGCAGAGCGCTGGCCATGGCCTCCTGGACGGTCTGGCAGAAGGTCTCGAACGGGCCCGTGTGCACGAAGAGATCGAGCGAGGCGAAGATCCGCGCGAGATCGTCGCCGGTGCGGCGGCCGAGGAAGACGGCGCCGGGCAGCGCCTGCTCCAGAGAGGGCCGACTGGGCCCGTCGCCGACGATCACGACCCGGACGCCGTCGAGGCCGCAGGCACCGGCGAGGAGTTCGACCCGCTTCTCGGGCGCGAGCCGGCCGACGTAGCCGACGATCAGCTCGCCGTTCGGGGCGAGTTCGCGGCGCAGCACCTCGTCACGGCGGTCGGGCCGGAATCGTTCGGTGTCGACGCCGCGCGGCCACAGCGCGACCCGGGGCACCCCGTGCGTCCGCAGGTCGCGCAGTGCCGCGCCGGAGGGGGCGAGGGTGAGGTCGGCGGCCCCGTGGACGGAGCGGATGCGCCGCCAGGCGGCGGCCTCTCCGGCCCCCATGTAGGTGCGGGCGTATCCGGCCAGGTCGGTCTGGTAGACGGCGACGGCGGGGATGCCGAGACGGGCGGCGGCCGCCATGCCGCGCACCCCGAGGATGAAGGGGCTGGCCAGGTGGACGACGTCGGCGCGGTGCTCGGCGAGGGTGGCGGCCAGACGGCGACTGGGCAGGGCGACACGGACCTGCGGATAGCCGGGGAGCGGGAGGGAGGGGACGTGGACGACGGGGCACGGCGCCGGGGCGTCCGGCCTGGTGCCCGGTGCGGGGGCCGGGGCGACGACGACGGGGGAGTGGCCGCGCTCGACGAGGTGCCGGGCGGTCTGGAGTGCGCAGTGGGCCACGCCGTTCACGTCGGGAGGGAAGGATTCGGTCACGATGACGACTCGCATACCGGTGTTGTCGCCGGGCTGGACGTGGACGCGTCAACGTCGATCTTTCCGGCCGAGGAACGCCCCGTGAGCGTTGCGATGCGCACCCGTGCAGGTCAGACCGTGTCCATGTCCTCCTGACCCGCGGGTCACCCGATGTTTCTCCGCTGCCGGGCGGAAAAGGGTGCGTTCCGTACTCGGCGCGGGGTCCCCCATGACCGACGACAGGCGGGCCGCGCCCGTCAGCGGCACTGCTCCGGCTCCCTCAGGCAGGGCAGGTGGCCCTTGTCCCGGATGGTCTTCTGGCTGACGGTCTCGTCGAGGTAGGCCAGGAAACCGGCGGCGAGGGAGCCGGCCGGGGCGCGGCCGAAGGTGTAGGCGTACTCGATGTCCTTGTAGGGGTAGCGGCCGGCGCCCAGGTCGATCCGCGCCTCGTTCGGCCAGTCGCCGTCCAGCGGCACCGTGTTCACCCGGGCGCCGCGCTCCTTCGCGAGGCCGACCTCGCTGTAGCCGACGGCGCCGGGCTGCTCCTCGACCTTGTCCAGCACCGCCCGCGTCGAGCCGAGTTCGCAGCGCGTCACGCTGTCGGCGGGCGTCGCGGGCGGCCGGCAGTCCAGCGAGGTGCTCGGCGCCCGCTCCCACCCCTTGAGCACCCGGTCCTGGAAGATCTGCCGTGTTCCGGACTCGTCGCCTCGGCTGACCAGGACGATCGGCAGGCCGGCGAGCTCCTCGCGGCCGGGGACGACATCGCCCCAGCGCCGGTACTCGCCCGCGTAGATGCCCCGTACCTGCCGCGCCGACAGCCCTCGCGGGCCGAGATCGATGCCCGGGTGGACGACGAGAGTGAAGAAGGACAGCGCGACCTCGGTCCCCGTCAGGTTCCAGCGCCCGCCCATCGGCCCGTCGGAGAAGGCGATCACGGACCGGGCGGCGTCCGGCGACCGTTCCCCCAGCTCCGCGAGCTCGGACACGCCGTCCTCGCTGCCCCGCGCCTCGATGACGATGTCGGCGCCCTGACACTTGCTCTCGTACTGCTCGGCGATCGTACGGACGACCGGTTCGAAGGCGGTCGAACCCGTCAGGGTCAACTCGCCCTGCTCGCAGTCGATCGGGTCGCCCGAGCGCAGCACGATGATGCCGGCGAGGGCGAGCACCGCGAGGGCCAGCGCTCCGCTGAGCAGTCGGGCGGGCGGGCTGAACGTACGCTGCTTCTCATCCGGCTTGGGAGCGCTGTTGCGGTGGACCCGGCCGTCGCGAAGGCCGCCGATGAGCTTGACCTCCCCTTCGGCCGGCCCACCGGAGAGCAGCACCAGCAGTTTGAAGTGATCGCCGGGGTTGAGCGGGACACGCGGGATGGTCACGGTGCCGGCGACGTGCTCGAAGCCGTTGGCGTTGGTGAAGTGACTGTTCAGGTGCTCGATGCCGGACGGCTGGGTGACCGAGACGGCCTGGACGGTGCGGCCGGTGAACTCGGCGGTCAGGCCGTGCACTTCGGATGAGGTGTAGTCGTTGTCGGCGACGCTCTGCGAGCCGTCGTTCTCGATGCGCAGCAGCACCAGCGACGCGTCGGCCATGTTCGGTACGTCGAAGTCGCCGAGGCGGGGGTTGAACGAGCCGTCGCCTATCGGACTGTCCATCTGCACGCGGTAGCCGATCCGTTTGCGGCGCGGCACCCGCCGGTCGTAGAGGAACATCGCGATGGGCACGAGGAGTCCCAGGACGGACGTGCCGACGGCGATGACGATCTCGAGGCTCAGCCACTCCACCGGTGGTCCCCCGCCACTCCCAGAGCTCAGATGGTGACGTCACCGTATGCCTGCCCGAACGGCCGGTCACGGCCGGAACGGAAGTGTTCGCCCGACGTTCAACCGATCCCGGGGATCCTGTGGTCGCCATGCCGGGTCGCGCGTGCCGACGCCGTGGTCCCGGCTCCCGGTGGCGGGCCGGTCCGGTGAGTTCGCATGGCCGCCGCCCTCTCGCGCGAGGTTGGTTATGACCGGTCCGAGGCCTCGTCTGCGCATGCCCTGCTGGCTGCAATCAGGGTGAACAGGGCGAGGGGAAGGCAAAGATGGGGGCTCAGTACTACGGCGCCGACAGCGAGAACGGCGACCGCATCGACGACCCCTCCGAGGACGCGCTGTTCATGCTGATCAGCGACCTCAACGACTCCGACAACACCTTCGTGGTCGTCCAGCCCGACGAGGACGACCCTGCCTGGTTCACCTCAGTGGCCGTCCTGAACGAAGGCGGCTTTGAGATCGTCCGCCGTGACACCACCCGCAACGAGCACGAGGTCACCACGGCGACCAGCATCAACGACATCGCCCACGACCTCACCATCTGGATGGCCGCCCGCGACGTCCCCGGACAGCCAACCAAGCAGGTCAGCAAGTTCTGAAACACGGTCCAGGAGGTCTCGGATGGTGGGGAGGCCGCGCGGGCGGACCGTGACGGCCTCCTCAGCGCACGTGGCTGGACGCATCCATTGAGGGGCTTCGGCCGACGAGCCGGAGACGGGCGTGCGCTGTGGACGAGGTGGAGGACGACGGCTGATGTTCCGAGCGGCGGAATGTCGACCGCTACGGCGGCTGTCACTTCCTGGTCGTGCCGGAGCCCCCGCCCATCGATTCCTGGTAGGCATCCGCGTAGGTGGGGGAGTCCTTGATCAGGTCGTCGCAGAACGCGGCGACGTCGGAGCCGACGAGTTCCAGAACCCCCTTGCCCTCGGCGACGCCCTCCTCGAAGAAGTCGACGATGCCGGGGAGGAGGGATTCGTCGAGCAGACTGACCGGCCCGACCTTGAACAGGTACTTCTGCATCTCCTTGTAGACGATCTGATAGTCCGGCGGGAGTGCCTTGACCCTGGCCAGGTGCGCCCGCCACTGCTTCTTGCCTTCGATGATGTCCTGGATGCTCACGTCAGCCTCCCAGCCGGCTCAATTTCCTCGCCACGTTCCTGTTCAACTGCTCGCGCCACCGGTCGCGATAGGTCCGTGCCTCTGCTCCGCCGGCCAGCGCGGCACAAAAGCCTTGGATGTCCTCCCCGAGCACCTCATCGACGCTCTGCCCATCCGCCGCAGCTACTTCGAGCAGCCCCAGGGCGGCGTCGAGGAGAGGCATCAGGTTGCGGCCGCTGAAGTCCCCATAGGGCAAGAGGTGGGTGACGACCTGCTCCCACGCCACCCGGTGGTCGTCCGGCAGGACCTCGGACCGGGCCTCGAACACCTTCCATTCCCTGGTGAGATCGCTGCCGGTGACCTTCTCCCAGAAGTTCATCTCCCGCCCTCCCTGAGCCTGTTGATGCGTGATGAGAGGTACTGCCATTTCGCCCAGAACCTCTCGAGCTCCTCGCGCCCGGCGTCGTTGAGCGCGTAGAACTTGCGCGGTGGACCGACCTCCGAGGGGCGCTTCGTCACCTGGACGAGCCTGTTCCTCTCCAACCGCAGCAGGATCGTGTACACGGTGCCCTCGATGACGCCGGTGAACCCGAGGTCGTTCAGCCGGCGGGTGATGGCGTACCCGTAGGTCTCCTCGCTGCCGATGATCTCGAGTACGCACCCTTCGAGCGTGCCCTTCAACATCTCTGTCAGGTCGTCCACCGCCGGGTACCACTCCTCAACCTTGCCGGTACTACGTGATACCGGGTACCGCTATACGGTATCACCGACTAGCGGAACGGCAACGTCTCCGGTGGGCGCAATCCCACACCTGTGGGCCCGGGTTGGGATCGGGACCCACCCGCGGCCTCATGCCACGGATCCGCGAGCACGCGAAAGCCCCGGCTGGACGGGGGAGGCCGGCCAGGGCTGTCGGCCGGTGGCGTGCGGAGGGGCGGTCGCCTCTCGGCGGAAGGCTCCATGGGGCTCCAGCCGGACGATCGTCCCTGTTCGAGGTAGTCGGCGACCAGGGCGGCGAAGGCGTCCGGGGTGGCCAGGCGGACCCCGAGACTTTCCGCCTTGCATGTGCGTTCACGAGTGCGCGGGCAACCGGTGCGTCGAACGGGGCGGCTGTGCCCCTGAAGCCCCTTGCCCGATCCTCGCCCACCCGACCCCGTGCCGCCGCTCCTCGCCGTATGACGGAGGAGGTCACACAGGCAATGGATCGTCCTGCCCGGCTCTCCGGGTGCCGTCAGGGTATGGGTCATCCGCATCCTGAGCTGAAGGCCGCCCCTGCCCGGCTTGAAGGGGGCTGCGTGTCATCGCCCTGGGTGGCCTGGGTGAGATCGGCCGCAACATGACCGTCCGCGCGGCTCAAAGACGTGACGGTGTGGACCGTGTACCGGCTGCCGCGATGATCACGGCACTGGTGATCGATTGCCAACCAGCGCGAGAGTTCGGCCCCCCTGAGGGCAGTTTGCGCGTGACAGAACCCCTGCGCTGACTCGCAAAGAAAATCTGTCGTGGCGACAGTACAAATGTGTGGGTCGCCGAGCTATGGTGTTGCACGTAACCAGGAGTCGAAGTGAGTGCGGCAGACAGGAACTGCCGCGCAGGCACGTCAAGCAAGGCGCGGCCCGCGGGTCGCGAGCATCCCGCACCAACAGCAGTACACCCCGTGTAGCCGAAGGTAAGGAGCGAAAGCGCCATCAGGATCGCCCGGGCGAGCGAGTCGGCCCGGGTACCGCAGACCCCGGATTGGAAGGTGGTCCCCGGTCACGCATCCGCGATCCCCGCAACGCCGCCCTCCCAGGCGGAACTCCCTGCGGATACAGAAGCCCGGCGCAATGCGCCGGTAGATGGTGTTGAAAGCTCGGGGCCCGGACGCCAGGACGGCGTTCGGGCCCCCCGACGCGTCCCCGGAAGAAGAGGTCTATGCACCCTGCCACGTCGCGTCGCGTCGACAACCTCGACGACGACGACTACCCCGCCTACACGATGGGCCGGGCCGCCGAGATGCTCGGTACCACCCCCGCCTTCCTCCGGGCTCTCGGCGAACACCGCCTGATCACTCCTCTGCGCTCCGAAGGCGGCCACCGCCGTTACTCCCGCTACCAGCTGCGCGTCGCCGCCCGGGCTCGCGAGCTCGTCGATCAGGGCACCCCCATCGAGGCCGCCTGCCGCATCATCATCCTCGAAGACCAACTCGAAGAAGCGCAGCGCATCAACGAGGAGCTGCGCGCACACGGCCACCAGCCGAAGCCCTCGGCCTGACCCCGCGGACATAACCGTCGCTCGTCGTGTCCGCACCGGCTTGGTGCCAGGGCGGCGGACCAGCGTCTCCTACGCGCTGACGAGCCGGACGGGCAGGCACCCGACCGGGCGGCGAAGCAGCCCGTGTACAGCGGCGCCTGCTGCAAGGATCGCGACCGGTATGGGAGATCGCCCAGCCCTCAGCCGAGGCGAGATGCCCACGCTTGTGCATGGAATGCGAACCGCCAGGCGGCGGGACAGCGGCGCCAGGCCGACATCCACTGGGAAACGAGGGTTTGCCAGGGTTCGGGGCAGGTCTTACTGATGTTGAGGGGGACATGCGGGGCGGCTCGACGCCGACACGCCGAGCCGGTCTGAGCCGGACCGCGAGGGCCCCGCCGTGCGCGGGGAGGAGTACGTCGTGGATGTGTGACGCGTCGTCGCGAGAAGACCACAGCTGAGGCAGTGTCCTGCACGCCGGCTGTCGGCTCACCCGTCCGTAATGCCCGCCCGCGAGGAGCAGGGCAAGAAGGGAGCGGCAGGAGGATCCGGCGTCAATTGGTCGAGGGTGGCCGGACCCTGGCCGCCAGCAGCGCCGCGAACACGACGGCCCAGACGTCGTAGCCACCCAGATCTCCACGCGGCCAGTGTCCGTCATCCACGAGCTTCCGGTAGCGCGCCCCAACTCGTACGTGGTGACCGCGTACATACCGATCAGGAAGACGAGTTCCACCAGCCGGCGTGACAGCATCGCCTCGCCCGGCGGGACAACGGTCAGCCGCACGCGGCGAGCGCCGCGATCGCCGTCGCGCCCACGAAGATCCACACGGAGGTCATGAGGCCCTCAGGCTGGATGGGCCGGGCGAGCTGCCTGGTCAGTACGATCGCGGCGATCAGCAGGTACTGGATCAGGCCGATGGCTCAGCTGACCGCGGCCAGTCGATGTGCGGTGCGGTCTACGCGAGTGAGGTCGCACCGATCTTTTCGTGTGGGGATCAGTCGGCTGGAAGGGCATCAGAAAAGTCGTTGCTGGCCCCGGATCGGATCATCGGAATCAGATACGTGGACCGCTCGGTCGTCATTGCCGTGCAAAAGGCTGCTCACGACCGTGTTGGCCACCGCTACGAGAGGCACGGCAACAACGGCACCACCGATTCCGGCCACAAATCCCCCGGCCGCTACGGCGAGAATGACGCCGAGCGGATGCACGCGTACCGCACGCCCAAGGATGAACGGCTGGAGGATATGGCCCTCCAACTGCTGCACGCCGAGCACGATCAGAAGGACCAGGAGGGCGGTGAAGACACCATTGGTGATGAAGGCGACCAGGACGGCGAGGATTCCGGACACCACTGCGCCGACGAGCGGGACGAATGCTCCGGCGAAGACGACGACGGCCAACGGAAGCGCCAGGGGCACGCCGAGAATATAGATGCCCAGACCGATGCATACCGCGTCGATGAGGGCCACGATCACCGTGCCGTGCACATAGGAGGTCAGGGTGTGCCATGCGAGAGGGCCGGCGGCGTCGAGGGAGGGGCGCGCCGCGGCCGGTGCCCACTTGAGGGTCCACTTCCAGATGCGCGGGCCGTCGTAGAGCAGAAAGAGTGTCGAGAACAGTGCGAGGAGGGCTCCGGTGAGGAATTCCAGGACGACCTTGACGCCGTGAATTCCCACATCGGTGAGGTCATTGTTGGTACCGACGCTTTCGTTGAGCATCTCGGTGAAGTCGTTGATACGTTCCTCGGTGATGTGGAACGGGCTGTCGAGCAACCATCGCTTGAGGTCGTCGACGCCGTCCTGCAGGCTGTCGGAAAGGTTGTCCAGGTTCGATACGACCTGCCAGACGACGAACCACCCGACGAGGCCGAGAACGATGAATCCGCAGAGTGTGGTCAAGACGGTGGCGAGTCCTTGCGGCACCTTGTGCCGGCGCAATCGAGCCACGGCGGGCTGGAGAAGAGCGGTGATCAGCAAGGACGCCGCGAGGGCCAGCACGATGACACGCACCGCGCTGACGGCGCGGATCAGCACCCACAAGGTGGCCGCGACGACGAGCAGGCGCCAGCCGGCCTCGGCGGCCACGCGGAGCCCCCACGGCAGGGCCGCAGCCGGCTCGGGCCTCTCGGAGGGAGATGTTCTTCGGGGGGACGGAAGAAGTGCGGCCTCTTCGGGGCTGTAGAGGGTCGTCCTCTTCGTCGGCCGCCCCCGTAGGCCGTCCTGCTGGTGGCGAAGATGACTCAACCACTTCCGAGATCCCACGAAGGCACCGGTTCCTCAGGTGGGGTGCGCTCATCCGCAGCCAGCACCCACGAGCGTACTGTCCTGTCTTCCTCTCGCATTGAGCAGGCGTATCAGACATTGCGCATACCCCGACCTGCGGACTCAAGGGCAATATCACTGAGAATTCATCTCATTGGGGCAATCGCTGTACCGGTGCTCGCGGCCACCGGGAGGCATGGGGCGTCGCCGGTGAAGACCTTTCCCCTGCCACTGACTGCGGGTCCTGCCGACGGGATGCGGTGCCGCTCGCCGCGTGTGCATGGTGGAGTGGTCCGCCGCCCGGGCCGTCTGCGCGATGTGGCGCATCCGATGCTTCGCGGGAGTGACCGGCGGCCGATTCGGATGCCGCCGAGTTCTGGGCGGAATACCGGCGTTCGTTCGGAACGGACGGTTGCCTGCGGCGCTCGTGGCTGTCCTTGAGCTCGATCAGGTGATCAATGTGCGTGACACAGTCCAAGAAGTGACCATCATCGGCTCCGGCCCGGCCGGATACACCGCTGCGATCTACGCGGCGCGCGCTCAGTTGCGGCCGACGCTCTTCGAGGGATCGGTCGCCGCGGGTGGCGCCCTGATGAACACCACCGACGTGGAGAACTATCCTGGCTTTCCCGACGCGGTGCTCGGACCGGACCTCATGACCAGAATGCGGGCCCAGGCGGAGCAGTTCGGTGCCCGGTTGATCGCCGACGACGTCGTGGAGGCCCGTCTCGAGAACGAGGTCAAGGAAGTCGTCGACAGCGCCGGTGGCACCCACCGTTCCAGGGCGGTCATTCTCGCCATGGGGTCG
Organism: Streptomyces sp. RK62; assembly: GCF_018070255.1. Taxonomy (NCBI): domain Bacteria; kingdom Bacillati; phylum Actinomycetota; class Actinomycetes; order Kitasatosporales; family Streptomycetaceae; genus Streptomyces; species Streptomyces sp. RK62. Next base: position 289,088 of record NZ_JAGPYD010000005.1, read on the forward strand.
CACTATCGCGAATTGGGTCTTCCGAACGAGAAGCGGCTGTCGGGTCGGGGTGTGAGCTGGTGCGCCACCTGTGACGGCTTCTTCTTCCGTGATCAGGACGTGGTCGTCGTGGGCGGCGGGGACTCGGCCATGGAAGAGGCCACGTTCCTGACCCGGTTCGTCCGCTCGGTCACCGTCGTGCACCGCCGCGACACCCTGCGCGCCTCGAAGATCATGCAGGAGCGGGCCGGTCGCAACGAGAAGATCCGCTTTCTGTGGAACCGGGAGGTCGTGGATGCCCTGGGGAAGGAGAAGGTGTCGGGGCTGCGGGTGCGTGACGTGAACAACGGCGAGGAGACCGACCTGCCGGCGAGCGGTGTCTTCGTCGCCATCGGGCCCGATCCGCGGGTGGACCTGGTCAGGGGACGGATCGCGCTGGACCACGCCGGCTACATCGCGGTCGAGGGCCACTCCACGCGTACGAATCTCGACGGCGTGTTCGCGTGCGGTGACGTCGTCGACCACGAGTACCGGCAGGCCGTCACCGCCGCGGGCACCGGTTGCGCGGCGGCTCTGGATGCCGAGCGGTATCTGGCGGCACTGGACGACTGCTTCACCGGTGAGGAGGCCCGCCTCGAGGCCACCGTCGTGGCCGGACTCGTGCACTGACCCGGACGGCGGGAGTGGCCCACGGTGCCGCTCAGCCTGGTGCGGGGCCCTGGGAGTCCCTATGGACTACGACAATCTGGTCATCGTTCTGGCAGTGGCCGCGGGCGTTCCCTTCCTTCTGGCCCTGGTGCCGCGGGCTCACCTTCCGGGTCCCGTCCTCGAGATAGTGGCCGGTGTCGTTCTGGGGCCTGCGGTGCTGGATCTGGTGCGGCCCGACCAGACTGTTGAGGCTCTGTCCGTCATCGGCCTGAGCTTCCTGTTGTTCCTCGCCGGGCTCGAGATCGACATCAGGCGATGGCAGGGGCCGCTCGCGCGACGTGTCGCGACCGGGACGGCGGGCACGATCGTGCTTGCCGTACTGGTGGGTTGGGCGCTCGGAGTCGCCGGGGTCGTCGAGAACACGCTGCTCGTCGGCGTGGCACTCGTGGCGACCTCGTTGGGGTTGCTGGTGCCGATCCTGAAGGACGCCGACGCCGTCGACCGTCCGGTCGGCCAACTGATCATCGGCGGAGCCTCCGCGGGCGAGTTCTGCGCCGTGGTACTGCTGTCGCTGTTCGTCTCCGAGCACGCCTCCGGCCCTGCCTCGCGACTGCTGTTGCTGCTCGGCCTCGCGTGTCTGACCGCGCTCGTGGTGGTGACGTCCATGCGGGCGGGGCGTTCCATGCGGTTGTCCCGGACCGTTGCCAGGCTGGCGGACACCAGTGCCCAGATCCGGATCCGCTTGACGATGGTGCTGATCGTCGGCCTGTCCGCGGTCGCCATACACCTGGGCTTCGAGGCCATCCTCGGCGCCTTCATCGCGGGGGCCGTGCTGCGCATGGTCGACCCCGACGCAGAGCGAGCGCATCCGCGGTTCCACATCAAGCTGGAGGGTCTCGGCTATGGGTTCCTGGTCCCGGTCTTCTTCGTGACCAGCGGCATACAGTTCGATCTCGACGCTCTGTTCGCCGATGCCGGGACCGTGCTGAGGGTGCCCTTGTTCCTGGCGGCGCTCCTCCTCGTTCGCGGACTGCCGGTACTGGCCTATCGCACCGTGGGACTCTCGCGCGCGGAACTCATGGCCGCCGGACTCCTGCAGGCCACGTCTCTCCCCTTCATCGTGGCCGCGACGACGATCGGCCTGAAGCTCGACGCCATCCAGCCGGACAACGCTGCCGCCTTGGTGGCAGCGGGCCTGGTGTCCGTCATCGTCTTTCCCCTGGTCGCCCTGCCCTTGCTCAGCCGCGGCAGGCGGTCGACCGACGTGCGGTCGGTCGAGAAGCGGGAGTGACGGGAGAACAAGCGCGTCCGGGTGCTCCCGGCGTCGAGATGCTTCGCCCGCTCATGTCCTGAAAAATGGAAGCTGCCCGCTTCGGAGAAGGGGGGCCGACATGTCCGTCGTCTCACGGGGATTCCACGGCCGCGCGCGAGACGCACGGCACCAACTGCCTCCCGGCCAGTACGAGACCACCGGGTTTCCCGTTCTGTCCGCGGGCCCGACGCCGACCGTGCCACTGGACGAATGGGAGTTCACCGTTCGTACGGAGACCGGGGTCAAGCACAGGTGGACCTGGGAACAGCTTCTGGCACTGCCTTCCGAGTCACCCACGGTGGACCTGCACTGTGTCACCAAGTGGTCGAAGTTCGAGACGGAGTGGCAGGGGGTCTCTCTGGACGTTCTCCTTCAGGACGTGGAGTCGAGTGCCGATTACGCACTGGTCCACTCCTACGGCGACTACACCACCAACATTCCGGTGGAAGACCTCCTCGACGGCAAGGCCTGGATTGCTCACCGCTACGACGGCGAGGCACTTCCACCGGAGCACGGCGGCCCGGCGAGGCTGCTCGTCCCGCACCTGTACTTCTGGAAGTCGGCCAAGTGGGTTCGTGGAATCGTGCTGATGCACGAGGAGGAACGGGGCTTCTGGGAGACCGTCGGCTACCACACCTATGGGGACCCATGGCGCGAGCAACGGTACCAAGGAGACTAGGCGAGAGACTCCGCTGGAGGACGGCCCGTCTGACCCGGCGGGAGGACGAGTCCAGCCTCGCGCGGACCCTCGTTCTCGATGTGCCGGGCTGGCCGGGCCATCAGGCGGGACAGCACGTGGACGTGCGGCTCACGGCAGAGGACGGTTACAGCACTCAGCGCAGCTACTCAGTGGCTTCGGCGCCCGACGGTGAGACGGTCGAGCTGACGGTCCAACGGACCGACGACGGTGAGGTGTCCCCCTTCCTCACGGATGAACTGGCCGTGGGCGACCTGGTGGAACTCCGCGGGCCGGTCGGGGGCTGGTTCGTGTGGAGGCCGGAGCAGAAGGAGCCGGTGTTCCTCCTGGCGGGAGGATCCGGTCTCGTGCCGTTGATGGCGATGATTCGTATGCGTCGGGCGGTCGGCAGCCGTACGCCCTTCCGTCTGATCTACAGCGCACGCAGTCCCGAGACCCAGCTCTTCACGTCCGAGTTGAGGAGAGGCGATCCCGGGCTCGACACGACCTACGTCTACACCCGGTCCGCGCCGCCACAGTGGCCGCGGCCGACCGGGCGTATCGATGCCTCCGTCGTGTCGGGCGGGGGATGGCCGCCCGACTTCGAGCCCACCTGCTATGTCTGCGGTTCCACGGACTTCGTCGAAACGGCGGCCGGTCTGCTCGTCGCCCTCGGTCACCACCCGGGCCGCATACGGACCGAGCGTTTCGGCTGAGCCCGGCAGACCACGAGCCCGGCGGACGACACGACATGACGCGGACCGTGCCGCCGCTCCGCGGCACACCGCTCGTCCGCGGGAAGGTCCGGGGCACGTGACAGGAAAGGAAACGGGATCCAGATGACACCCACACCTGACTTCCTCGACGGCAACGCCGCCGCCGGGGACCTCGAGTCGCTGTTCGGAACGGACATGACCATGGCTTCGGGGCAGTGCCACGGCTGCGGTAGGCAGATGATGCTGGCCGAGACGCACGCGTACCTCGGCGGCCCCGGGACGGTGTTGCGTTGCCCGGGCTGCGACGGCGTGCTGCTGCGCATGGTCCGCTCTGCCCATGACATGTGGCTCGACGCTTCCGGCCTGGACCATCTGAGGTTGCCGGTACCCGCGTGACGCACGACAGCCGCTGCCACCGCGAGCTGCGGTGGCAGCGTTGACCAGACGCACGCCGTGGTTCTGCCGCGTCGTCAGCGGCCCGGCAGTCGCTGCATCACCTCCTGGATCACCCAGCCGTTGCCGTCAGGGTCGCTGAACGTGGCAAAGGAGGCATAGGAGGTCCGGTCGGGATGGAGGCCGGCCAGCCGTTCCTGACCCTGGCCGTTGTGCACGATGTCGCCGCCCTCGTGCCCGTGGTAGATGACCCCACCGGCGTCGTGGAAGATGTCGCTCACATCGATGCCGCGGCCGACGAGTTCGGTGCGGGCCTTCTCGATGTCGGACACGACGAGGTACAAGCCCTGGGCCGAGCCCGGTTCGGCGGAGGTCAGACCGGTGCCGAACATGATCGAGCACTCTGACCCGGGCGGGGTGAGGTGCACCGCCCGCCATTCCTCACTGGCGGCCTTGTCGATGTCCACGCGGAAACCCGCGGACTCGTAGAACGCCTTGGCTCGGTCGACGTCGGACACGGGAAGCACGACGACTTCCAGTTTCAGATCCATGAGGATCACAGCTCTCGGTTGTTGCGGATTTCGTCCCGCGCCATCGGTTCGTGCCACCGGTTCGTCCTCGACTCACGACTCGATGGCGCGAGTCGGGCCGATCGCCCGTACGGAGTGCGGCGGTTGAGGGTCGTCGACCCGGTCGACGGCGCGGAACGGGAAGGAGTCGCCGGGGCGGTAGGTCGCTCAGGCGACGTGGATGACCGTCTTCCCGGCCGTGGTCTTCTTCTCCCGGAACACCTGCGGCGCCTGATCGAGCGGACGGACGGCCCCCACCAGGGGACGCAGTCCCCCCTCCCGGCAGATGCGGACGACCTGCACGAGATGATCACGGTTGGGTTCGACGATGAAGTACATCGCCCGACCGTCCTCGGGCCGCAGGGTCGGAGGGTGAGCAATGGTGACGAGGGTGCCGCCGGGTCTGAGGACGGCGGCCGATCGATCGAGCACCTCCCCGCCGACGGCGTCGAAGACGACGTCGACGCGGTCCACCGCTTCGTGCCACGCGGGCTGTTCCAGGTCCACGAACTCGTCCGCGCCCAGCTCCAGTACCTGTTCCCTGCTTCTCGCGCGCCCGGACCCGATCACACGAGCCCCGGCGCCGTGGGCGAGCTGGGTGGCTGCCATTCCCACCCCCCCTCTTGCTCCGTGCACCAGCACGGTCTGCCCCGTCTCGACTCGTCCGTGGACGAACAGCCCCTGCCAGGCGGTCAGGCCCGGCATCACCAGGGCGGCCGCATACGTGTGGTCGATGTCCGCGGGCAACGGCGCCAGATTGCGCGCCTCCACGGCCACATAGTCCGCGAGAGTGCCGTCCCGGTTCCAGTCGGTCAGCCCCAGGACTCGCTGCCCCACCGACAACCCGGTGGTGCCGACGGCGACCTCGGCGACCTCCCCCGACACCTCGTGCCCCGGGATGACCGGGGCTCGGTCTCTGCCGCTCCGGTCGACCCAACTGGCAGGCCAGCCGAGTTCATCGGGTGTGAAGCAGGCCGCGCGCGCCTTGACGATGACGTCGCCCTCGCCGGCGTAGGGATAGGGGGCATCTTCCGCGATCAAACTGTCCACGGCCGCCTCGCGATCGTGAGCTCGTACAGCTCTCATCGGCGCTCCCTTCGATCGCGGGAAGACCAACCACCTTCTCCCAGGATGAGGGCGGGTGGCTCAGGGAGCGAACGGAGGAGCACATCTCAGAAGCCGTCACCATCGGCTGTGTTCGGTGGTGAACAGACAGCGTCCGCGACGGTCCGTGTGCGTCCTGTGCCTCGCTGTTCGCCGAGTGGGCCCCCAAGGCCCGTGTGTGCCAAGCTGACAGGGGCCCCGAAGACGTCTCTCGGCCGGACCGCATCGAGCGGTGGGCCGATTCCGGTACGCGTCGAACGCCGCAGCGCGCGCGTGCACCGGCCGTGCCACAGGGAGGCCGATCAATGCCTTCGCGTGAGACCGTACTCATCACCGGTGCCGGGGGCGTGGGACGACTGGTGATCGAGGACCTGCGCACACACGACGTGCCGGTACGTGTCATGGTGCGCCGTGACGACGACCGTGCGGCCGAGTTCCGCCGGTTCGGCGCGGACGTGGTCCTGGGCGACCTCACCCGGCCCGAGACCGTCGCCGCCGGCCTGCGGGATGTCGGGCGGATGTACTTCGCGATGCCCGTGTCCCGCGATCACCTGCTGGCCGCGACCGTCGTGGCGAGCGTGGCCAAGGAATGCGGAACTCTGGACGCCCTGGTCGGGATGTCCCAGATGACGGTGTCGCAGATGACGGCCACCAGCACCGGCGAGTCCCACCAGCAGCGGTTGCACTGGCTGGCCGAGCAGGTGCTGAACTGGTCGGGGCTGCCCGTGATCCATATCCGGCCCACCTCGTTCCTCGACAACCCGCTCTTCACCTCGGCCGCGGCACAGTCGATCAAGAGGGACGGAACGCTCGCCCTGCCCTTCGGGGCCGGGCGAACATCGCCCGTCGCGGTCAGCGACGTCGCGCGGGTGGCCGCCACCGTGCTCCGGGACCCGCGAGGACACATCGGCAACGTCTACGAGCTGACCGGACCACGGACGATGGACATGGAGGAGATGGCCGAGTCGTTCTCCCGGGCGCTGGGACGTCCGATCACCTACGCCGACGTGCCGCTCGAACAGTGGCGCGCCCAGGTCCTGGCCGGGCTCGGTCTGCCTCAGCACATCGAGGAGCACATCGTCACCATGTGCCGACTGCACCAGGAGAACCGTTACGACCGGGCGACGGACGACGTCGCGCGTCTGACGGGCATACCGGCGCAGACCATCGAGCAGTTCGTCTCCGATCGCAAGGGCCTCTACGTCGACTGAGCCCGGTCGGCGCAGCCAGGCCGGCGGCGCCTTCGTCCAGGGCGTCAGGGCCGGCCGTGCGGCGGGAGATCCTCCGCCGAGATCCGCTCCCCGGCGCGGGCCTCCTCGGTCTCGATCTGCCGCGCGGCGTCGAGAACTCCGTTCAGGCTGCCCGCGGGGATGATCACGGCGCCGGAGGGGTCGGCGAAGGCGTAGTCGCCGGGAGTGACGCACACCCCCGCGAATTCGACGGCCGCGTCCGCCGCGTAGGGCATCACCGTGTCGCCACCCCACCGTGTGGCTTCCCCCCGGCACCAGGTGGAGAAGGGGTACCCACGCAATTGCCCGAAGTCCCGTAGCCGGCCGTCGGCCATGACGCCCGCCAGCCCGTGCCGGACCGCCCTCAGCAGCTTGGTCCCGCCGCCGTGGGACGCCTCCGGGTGACCTCCGCTCGAGAGCACGAGCACCTTTCCCCGCGGCGAGTCGCCGAGCGCCGGGTAGAAGAAGTCCGCGAAGGTCCTGGACGACTCCTCCAGGTCGTCCCGCCAGGGCATGAACGCGATGGTGGCCACCGGGCCGAAGAGGGGCCTGCCCGGATCGGGGCTCGTCAGCGGCAGGATGTGCGCACGGTGGCCGTGCATGCGCGCCATGGCGTCCACGAGCGTGGCGCAGCCGAGGGCACTCAGTTCGTCCCCGAGGGGTGGAACGTCACTCACTCTGCCTCCCGCGGTCGCGACGCGGCAATGGCGGACGACTGACCCGGAGTCCGGATTCCTGACCTGTCTCGCGACGCCACAGCGCCGGAAGGACTCGCCGTCCGGCGCCGGCCGTCCGATGGCCGGCATCCAGGACCGAGCAGGAAGACCGCCACGTGACCCAATTGTCGCGCGCGCGAGCCCGGGGGCAACCGGGGGAGCCCCGGTCCGGTGCGGGGCCGTGCGCGGGGGCTCAGTCCGGGATGACCACACCCTCGGACGAGCCGCTGCCGATGCCTTGCCGATCGCTGGTGCGGGCCAGTGCGCGGCGGGACTCGTCGGGGTACTCCCGCTCCACAGCCGCGTCGAGCAGGGTGAGTTGACCGCGTACCGCACCGCGCCGTTCGTGAGGCATTTCGGCCAAGAGACCTTCCAGCATGGCCCGCAACCGCCTGCACACCTGCAGTGAGCCGACTCCGTACTCACGGATCTCGGTGACGCCGAGTTCGAGGTACTCCTCCCAGCCGCGTCCGGGCATCACCACCCGGGGCACGCCCCGCTTGTCCGCGAACACATGGCGGCCGGACAGTTCCGACCTTCCTACGGTGTGGAGGAAGACCTCGATGTGGTTGAGGACCTGCACAGCCGTCGTCGGGTCGTTCACGGCCGCCGACACGGCGCGGGCGGCGATGTCGACGAGAACGCGCAGGGCGAACGCGGGATCCTGCTCGATGGTCCGCTCTGGGCCCAGGGCCACCAGACCGGCGAGCCGACGCGCGTCCGGCGGTACGCGAGGGGTCCCGTGCACTTCCAGGAGAACGGCGCCGGGAGGGACGAAGTCTACCATCCGGTGGGCCACGACCAGGACGCAGCCGTGACGCGCGGCCATCGCGACGAGTTCGGCCACGCCCACCCCCTGAACGGCCCCGCCGCCGGTGCAGGGCACGATCATCGTCGGCATGCTGTCGGGCGGATGAGCCGGCTCATCGAGGAGCGGGCGATGTCTCTTGTCCCGCAGGTACCTGCCAAGGACGCCGAGTCCCGTACGGCAGACCATCTCGGCGATGGCCACGGGACGCAGGTCGTGAGCGAACCGGTTGAGGTAGACCAGCAGCATCACCAGACTGACGGCCACGGCCAGTCCGGCGACCGTGACGCCCAGATCGGGCACCGTCCCGGGTTCGATCCTGCGGAGCAAGGTGAACGCGAAGGCGAAGGTGCCCGCGAAGGTGGCCAGGACGAGCTTCTGCAACCGGTTGCGATACCACAGCCGCATGTAGCGTGGAGACAGCGTTCCGGTGGCCTGCTGGACCACGAGGACACTGATGGTGACGACGAACCCCAGCAGGGCCACCATTGCTCCCACGATGGCGGTCAGGACGCCTGACGCCGTGGGGGCCGTGTACCGCCACCCGGTCGGCACCCCCCACATGTCGTCCACCGCGAGAGCGACCTCGCCCAGCAGCGCTCCCATGACGAGGCCGAGAACCGGCAGGATCCACAGGCTGGTCCTGGCGTACTGCCTCAGCTGGAACCGGGAAGCCCAGTTCAGCATGGGCGACCTCCGCAGTGGCCGAGGTCAGCGGCGCACCCGACGTGACGAAGCACTACCGGGCGGCACGGTCCCGGTAGGTCTCGAGGATGCGCAGCCAGACCTCGCTGATCGTGGGGAAGGCGGGAACTGCGTGCCACAGCCGGTCCACCGGCATCTCACTGGTGATCGCGACGGTGGCCGAGTACAGCAGCTCCTGGGTTCCGGGACCGACGAAGGTGACACCGACGATGGTGTTGCGGTCGGTGTCGATCAGTACCCGTGCCTTGCCGCTGTAGCCGTCGGCGTACTGGACTGCGCCGGCCAGGCGTCCGATGTCATAGTCCACGACGTCGACGCGTCGTCCGGCGCGCTCCGCCTCGTGAGTCGTCAGCCCCACGCTGGCCACCTCCGGCTCGCAGAAGACCACTTGGGGCACGGCGGCGCTGTCGGCCGTCGGGGCATGCGCTCCCCACCTGCCGTCGTCGAGGGGCTCGTCCTTGGCACGCGCTGCGATCAGGGGGCCGGCGATGCGCGCCTGGTACTTCCCCTGGTGGGTCATCAGCGCACGGTGGTTCACGTCACCGACCGCGTAGAGCCAGCCGTCGGGGACGTCGGTCACGCGGAACGAGTCGTCCACCTCCAGCCAGCTGCCGGGGTTCAGGCCGACGGTCTCCAGCCCGATGTCCTGTGTGTGAGGCGCGCGGCCGGTCGCGAACAGGATCTCGTCGGCTACCAGGGACTGCCCGTCGTCCAAGGTGATCCGGACGGGGCTTCCCTCACCGTTCTCCCGGACCACCCCGGTGACGGAGATCCCGAAGCGCAGCTCCGCACCGGCTTCCCGCAGGGCCTCCGTCACCATCTCACCGGCGAAGGGCTCCATGCGGTTGAGAATGCCCTTGGTCCCGCGGACCAGCATGGTGACCTGGGATCCCAGCGCCTGAAAGGCAGTGGCCATCTCGACGGCGACCACACCGCCTCCTACCACGGCGAGGCGATCCGGCACATGGCGGGCGGCGGTCGCGTCGCGGTTGGTCCAGGGGCGCACCGTGTCCAGCCCCGGCAGATCGGGGAACGCCGTGACAGTGCCCGTGGCGACGCAGACGGCGTGCCGGGCGGTGAGCCGTATGGTGTCGCCGCTACCGGTCTCGACGACGACCTGGCGCGGACCGTCGAGTCGGCCGTGGCCGCGCACCAGATCCACGGAGACGGACTCGAGCCAGTCGACCTGGTCGTCGTCCTTCCAGTACGCAGCCATCTTGTCACGGTGGGCGAACACCGCGGGGACGTCCAGCGGCCCTTGGACGGCCCGCCGCAGTCCGGGGACCCTGCGGGCGTCGGCGCGCGCCACCACTGGACGGAGCAGGGCCTTGCTGGGTTCGCACGCCCAGAACGAGCACTCTCCACCGAGCAGTTCGTTCTCCACGATCACCGAGGTGAGTCCGGCGGCGCTCGTACGATCCGCCACGTTCTCCCCCGCGGGACCGGCACCGACAACCACCACGTCGTAGGCGCGTGAAGTGTCATTCATGCCTGCTCCCGTCCTCATTTCGGCTTCGGTCGCTGCCGACGCGCGGAAGTGGTGGGGCCGCTGCGTGACGCGGTCACTCGTGGGGTCGCGGCAGCGCTTCCCAGTCTCCTCTTCCGGGGGAGACATCGCCTGGTGGGCGGGTGCATCGAGATGTTCCGGGCATGGTGCCACCGCGCCCGTGCGAGCTCTACCCGTCGGCCCAAGAACGACGGCGGTCGCCAACGCCGCCGAGCGCGCCGTCGGCCGGGGACGTGTGTGCGCGAATGTCATGAACCGGTGCCGCGGCACGGCCACGGCCCGCGCGCATCAGCACGACACCCCGACCAGCAGGAGCGCCGGACCGCTCAGGTCCCCGGCCCCGCCGGGAGCGCTGCCCCGTGCTGCTACGAACGATGCGCCCGCCCACATGGGGCACGGTCCGGACATCGGGCGCATCGCTCAGCAGGGGGTGACTTCGGGGTCGACCGGGGGGAGTGCCCAGGGCTCCAGTGTGCCGTCGCAGAGTTCGGCGAGGAACTGCACGGCGCCTCCCTCGTAATGCCACCAGCCGCCGTTGCGAGAGGCGATGGTGACGAGCCGCTGCCGAGGGTTGTCAGTCGGCGTGCTCCACAGGAACTTGTCGCCCTCGTCGGACTCCGCCCACGGGAGCAGGCCGCCTGGTGCCGGATGCGGGCGCAGGCCGATCGACATGTCGGCCTCCGCCCACGCGTGGAGGACTCCTTCAAGATCTTCGCGGATACCGCGGAGATGGTGGTGCTCCTCGCCCGGTTCGGGCAGGCCGACGAGGAGGAAGTCACCGAGGGCGAAGGTGGAGTACCACTCGGCGAGGCGCTTGTAGTCAGCGGGCAGCACGGTGCCCAGGCCGTCTTCGAGCAAGGCCCAGTCGATGGCGGCGGGCGCGGATCGGCGGTTCTCGACGAGTCCGGGGACAGCGCGTTCCAGTGCCGCGATCGCCTCTTCCGGGTCTGTGATGCGGCGCCTCGGCGCCTGGGTGCCGATCAGATCCTCAGTCATGGCGAGCAGCGTGCCATGACCCTCTGACACCAGCAGCTTCGATGTGCCTGGCCTGCCGCACAGGCCGGCGTGTCGCAGGCGGCATCACTCGCCGGCAGGTGGTTCGGGACCGGCCGTTCAACCAGACCGGCCACGAACTGACCAAAGCCCGCCGATGCCGAAGGATACGACCTCATTCGCGACGAAGACGATCGCCGCCAGCACCTCGCGGTCGCAGCGCCGGCGCCGACCGCCGCCCGCGCCTCCGGCACCAGCCGCTAAAACAGCTCCCACAGCTCATCGGGCACCAGCCGCTCAAAGATTCCCACGCCTTGCTCCGCCTACGACCTGCTGGAACACACGGTCTCAGTCCAGATCGCCTGGAGGTCACGGCAGACAATGGTGAGTGTGCCGTCCCAGCAGGCGATCTCGTGACTGCAGCCGTCCCTGTACGGCAGGATCTCGTCGAGAATCACAGCCCCGAGGTCCGTTCCTCGGTCCTCGTCGGCGGGATCGATGATGAAGCTGGACACCCCTGCGTAGCGGATCAGCAGGTCTTGGTCGTGCTTCCAGCAGTTGTGCTGGAACTCGACCTCCATCTCCTCACCGCCGGCACCTCGGATGGCACGAAGCATCAGGTCCTTCACACATCGCCTGCTGCGGAAGTCGTAGTGATCCGTATCAGTGGCGAAGGACCGGGCACCCGGCGGCAGCTCACGACAGATCGAGGGCAGCTGCTTCAGATAGCGAGAGGCGTCCAACACCCCTGACAGGTCGCCGACCTGGGCATCGAGATTGACGTACTCCATCGGCCCGGCTCCCTCACGGCTTCCTACTGGCCGACGGATCGTCGCACAAACTCACCAAACGAGATGACGTCTAAGAGCTCCGAACAGAAGTGGAGCCCGGCTCGCGACGCCTGACCCGCACGCTCGCCGCGTTGTCGAAAGCCCCTGGTAGCCCCGCTACGAGGAGCTTCCGGCGCCTTGCGATCGCACGCACCGGACGCCGAAAGCTGATCGGACTCCCTGCCCCGCACCGGTGCGCGGCTGGGCCACCGGACGGAGCAGGCGCCGGGTCCAGGGGCAGGCCGCGACGTCACGGAAGACGGGGGACGGGCGGCGCATCGATGTCATGTGGAAACCTCTGACGTCAAGGGCCAGTTCGCGTCAGCGATCCCTCGGGCTTCAGCCTCTCTCCAGCCGGAAACGTTAAGTTAACCCAGCAAACAACTTTGCCGGGCTAAGCTGTTTCTTGACCAGCCATTGACCAATACTTGGTCTGCAGTAGAGGTGCGAACCGTCGAGAGGGGGGTGCATGTTCCGAGGTGCGACGACATGGACCGTGGTTGTGGTCGTCGCTGCCGTCCTTTTCGCCCTCCCCTTCTTCGCATCCTCCGGGGAATTCGCAGCCGCGCATACTGGCCGTCAGGCTGAGGCCAAAGATCAGAGGTTAGCCACGCTCTCCGGCAAGGTCCCGCGCGCCGAGGCCGCCGGTAAACGCCACTGCGACCACGCAGGGGACACGGCCGGCCCCCTGCGCACCCGAGACCGGCACCGCGCCGTCGACTTCGCCCCTCAGGGGCCCGGACGTCCCCTGTCGGCCGGGGAGTCGACGGCCGCGTCAGAGTGGATGGCACCAGGCGAGTTCCCCCTGTCGAGTCCTTCGAGAGCTGCCGCCCTTACGGCTTTTCAAGTGTTCCGCTGCTGACAGCAGAGCAGTGCCCCACCGCTGTTCCCCCACCTGCCATGTCAACCGACGCGCCCATCGGCGCGCCAGGTAAGCCCGACGCGCCCCCACGGCGCGCCAGGAGGAGTCACCACACATGCAGCCCCTCATCGACAACGCCCGTATGTTCGGACAGCGCCCTGAGGAGTTCGCCAAGCTGGCCGAAGGCCAGTCCCCACAGGTTCTGTTCATCACCTGCTCGGACTCCCGGGTCGTACCGGCCCTGATCACGGGCGCCCGCCCGGGCGAGCTCTTCGAGCTGCGCACAGCGGGCAACATCGTTCCCCCCTACGCCTCGCAGCACCCGACCAGTGAGGCGGCCACCATCGAGTACGCAGTGGAGGTGCTGGGCGTCCGCGACATCGTGGTCTGCGGGCACTCGCACTGCGGTGCCGTCGGCGCCCTGGTCCGCGGCGAGGATCTGGACGCCGTCCCTGCCGTGCGCGACTGGCTCAACCACGCCGCCCGGCGCCCGTCCGGTACGACCGAGGACCCGGAAGTGGCCGAGGGCGTGCAGAACCACGTCCTGGCCCAGGTGCTGCGCCTGCGGTCCTACCCGTTCATCGACAAGAGGCTGGCCGATGAACAACTGACCCTGCACGCCTGGTACTACGAAGTGCACACGGGCGCCGTGCGCGTCCACCGCACCGAGACCGACGCGTTCGAGGGTCTGTGATCGCCATGCTGACCAAATATCCTCACCTGCGGCAGGACTTCGCCGCCTCCCTGGTCGTCTTCCTGGTCGCGCTTCCGCTCTGCGTGGGAGTGGCCGTCGCCTCCGGCGTCCCGGCCGAACTCGGCCTCGTCACCGGCATAGTCGGCGGCATCGTCACAGGTCTGATGCGAGGCAGCAGCCTCCAGGTCTCCGGACCCGCGGCCGGTCTGACCGTCCTCGTCTTCGAGGCGGTGAACGAGTTCGGACTGCCCGCGCTCGGCGTCATCGTGCTGGCCGCCGGACTGATCCAGCTCGTCATGGGCGCCCTGAAACTGGGGCGCTGGTTCCGGGCGATATCCGTCTCGGTCGTCGAGGGGATGCTGGCCGGGATCGGCCTGGTGATCATCGCGGGCCAGCTGTACTCGGCGGCTGGCCTCGAGGCCCCCGCCTCCGGACCCGACAAGATCCTCGGGCTCCCCGGCGCCGTCGTCGACGCGCTCGGCAGTACCACGGCCCTCACCTCGCTCACCGTCGGCGCGGGCACCATCGCGGTGCTCGTGCTGTGGAAGAAGCTGCCGAGCAAGGCGCAGACCGTGCCCGGCGCGCTCGCAGCGGTCCTGCTCGCCACCCTGGTCACCCAGGTCTTCGACCTCTCCGTCGCCACCGTCGAGGTGAACGGTCTGCCGGCCTCGATCCAGCCGCCCGGCATGGACGCCTTCGGTTCGCTCGCCGACCCCGCCATCCTCGGCACGATCATCGCCTTCACCCTGATCGCCTCCGCCGAGAGCCTGTTCAGCGCCGCGGCCGTCGACCGGATGCACGACGGTCCGCGCACCGAGTACGACAAGGAGCTCATGGCCCAGGGCGTGGGCAACACCGTGTGCGGCGCGCTCGGCGCGCTGCCCATGACCGCCGTCATCGTGCGCAGCTCCGCCAATGTCCAGGCGGGCGCGAGGACCAAGGCGTCCCGGGTCATGCACGGCGTGTGGCTGCTGCTGTTCGCGGCCCTGCTGCCCTCGACGCTGGCGCTGATCCCGCTGCCCGCGCTCGCCGGCATCCTGGTCCACGCGGGCTTCAAGCTGATCCCCTTCCGGGAGATCGTGTCGCTGTGGCGCCACCACCGCGGCGAGGCGCTGATCCTGGTAGCCACCGCCGTCTCGATCGTCGCGGTGAACATGTTCGAGGGCGTCCTGATCGGTCTGGCCCTGGCGGTCGTCAAGACCGCCTGGGAGGCCTCACACCTCAGGCTGGAGATCGTCGACAAGGGCGCGGGCCCGATCCACGCGCACCTGTCGGGCAACGCGACCTTCCTCAGGCTGCCGAAGATCCTCGACAGCCTGGAGTCGCTGCCCCAGGACCGTCCCGTGGAGCTGGACCTCTCCGGTCTGCACCACCTGGACCACGCCTGCCGTTCGGCTCTTGAGAACTGGGCCGAGCGACACAGCGCGGTCGGCACGGAACCTGTGCGGGTCACGGCACCGGAGCTGGTGAAGATCCCCGCCCCGTAGTGCAGCGCCTGCCGGTCCGGGGCCGGCCGTGGCCCCGGACCGGGAACCGGACATCTGGCTACCGCAGCAGACATACAGACCTCTGGGTGACGGCGCTGGAATGTTCCAGGCACCGGTGACGGTGGCCGTGACGGCCGCTTCCGCGGCATCACCCGAGGTGACGTGGCGGTGCGCGTGGACGCGGTGGTCTGCCTCCGGGTCGTCGACGCGGCGAGCGCCCTGGTCAAGGTCGAGGACTACAGGTGCGCCGTCTCCCGGATGGCCCAGCCGGTTTTGACCGGGGCAACATGGAGCCCTGGACCGTCCAGGCTGTGCCGGCAGTCAACGTGAGAGAGCGGGTATGTGGACATTGGATATGAGGCAGCGGTCGACCTCGCCGGCACCGGTCACGGTGAACGAGGCGGCGCCGGCCGGGTCGACGGCGACCGGGACGGTGTCGTAGCGCCACCGTCCGTCCGTGTGGCTCGTCGCCCCAGCCGACGGCAGCAGTGACTCCCACGGCACAGAGAGCGAGTGCAGCGAGCACGGGGCTGGACGCGCGGACTTCGTACGAATAGGTCTCCCAAGGACTGAGGGACAAACCGTGCACAGGAGCGGCGGGGTGTCGCGGGTTCTGTGCCGCGTCGACCCTCGACCAGGTTCGGTCCGCTTCACTGTCTGATCGCGTTGTTGTCGCATCGTGACCAGGCACCTGGAGGTCGGATGCAGGCTGGTCCGGGCGGACCGTCGCATGGGGACTGAGTTTCAGGACTCGGGTCACCTTGACGCCAGGTCAAGTGGCCGCCGCACTGGCAGAGCCGTGCCTCGTGTTCACGGTCGCGGGGCTCGTGTGCACGGGCAAGGCGTACGGCTTCGGCAGCGACAAGTTCTTCCGCGAGGCCGCCGGCGCGGCGCTGGGCATCGGTCTCGGCTCCACCGGCGCCCTGGCCGCGTCCCAGGTCACCAGCCGCGCCGCGCCGCGGCGGCGTTCAGAGCGTTTCACTGCGGTGTCGCGGCGGTCGTGGACTCCTTCGGCTGAGCGGAGAACGGCTGATAAGCCGCCCGGTCCGACAGGAGGGGTGCGGGCTCCGTACCCTCCGGCGGGCGCACAGCGTCATCTCGGCCTTCGGCCGCGCCGTCCGTGCACGCTAGCGGACGTACAGGATCGCCGCGCTGAAGAACACCGGCAGGGTGAGGGTGAGCTGGAGGATCCACGGGGTGCCGGGGCCCTCTTCGTCCGGCTTGCCGGGGTTCTCCGCGCGCCAGGTCATGAAGGTGCGCAGGGCCTTCCAGTGACCCACCTCAGGGCTCCCGCGAGGAGGACGGCGCCGTAGACCGGCAGCCACTTGGTGACGGACTTCTCGTACAGGGCGGCGAACCCCAACAGGACCAGGAACGGTACGACCGGGGCGTACGAGGACACGGCCTGGGTCACGCATCGCGCTTCTCGTCCTCCAGGAGAGGCGCACGAGTGCGCAGCTGCGGCCGCTGACCTCGCCGACCTCGCGTCCGTCCGCGCCTTCGCGACCGGCGTCGCCCTGACCAACCTGCTGCTGCCGAAGATCATGGACCGCGTGGTCACTATCGCCTCCAACGCTCACAAGAACGCCACGCTGGACCTGTCCGATCCCAACTGGGAGCGTCGGCGCTACCGTGCTTCCGCCGCCTAAAGACAGTCGAAGCTCGCCAATCTGCTTTTCACCCTGGAACTGCAAGGCCGGCTGACTGCGGCAGGCGCCGGCGTCCGAGCGCTCGCTGCTCATCCCGGAGCAGCCACCACGGGCCTGAACCGGCATCTGGGACCGGTTATGAAAGCCGTCGCGGCGACGGTGGGCCGCCTCATCATGCAGAGCGAGACCGACGGGGCGCAGCCGACCCTGTTCGCGGCCACCAGAGACCTGCCGGGGGCGAGCTACGTCGGCCCGGACGGACGGGGCGAACAGCGCGGCCGACCGACCCCGGTGTCACGCAGCGCCTCTGCCCAGGACACCGCCAGGAGTTGCCGCCTCCGTGAGCGGTGACGGCGGGCCCGGGGCACCTGTCACGGTTGGCGTCGCTGCTGTCCGCCGCAAGCCGCGGGCGGCGTGCACGGCCGGAATCAGCGGCGCGCTGCTCCCAGGTACGCGGCCGGACGCGGAGCGGACCGCGGTGAAAGGGCGTTTCGAGCTTCGCCCGTGCCGGCAGCCCTGCGTTCTGGGAACTGCACCACCGGCACGGCCGCGCCCGGTAGGCGCTGTCAGGTGACAGCGAGGGCGGCGGCGCGGAGGGCAGCCGCAACGCGGTCGACGGACTGCGTGGGGCGGCGGGCGAGGCCGGCCAGGAGCAGGCGCCGTTGTTCCTGAGGTCCGCCGCGCACCGGCAGGATGCGGACGCCCTCGGGTGCGGCCGGGGCGAGCGCCGCCGACACGGTGGTCAGCCCCAAGCCCGCGGCGACGAGGTGGAGTTTGGCGAGCCAGTCGCGTGCGGTGTGGGCGATCTCGGGGCGTTCGTCCAGGCCCGGCCATACGCCCATCAGGCGGTCCTCGCCGGAGGAGGGGCCCGCGATCCAGCGCTGTCCGCGGAGGTCGGCCACATCGACGAAGTCGCCCCGGGCGAGGGGATGGGAGGCCGGAACCGCCAGGCGCAGGGAACGCTCGGTGAGTGTCTCCACCACGAGCGGGGGCGTCTCGGTGTCCGGCGAGCGGAAGGGCGGCGCGGAGCCGAGCAGAACCAGGTCCAGGCTGCCGGCGCGCAGGGCGCGTACGAGGACGGGGGTGGTGCCCTCACGGCTGATCACGCGCAGACCCGGGTCGGTGCGGCCGAGTTCGGTGAGGGCCCGGGGGAGAAGGACGGCTCCCGCGCTGGGGATCCATCCCAGGCGGACGGTACCGGCCGCTGGGGGCAGGCCGGACAGTTCCCTGGCGGTCGCTTCGATCTCGTCGAGCACGACCGTCGCGTGCCGAAGGACGGTGTGGCCGGCCGCGGTCAGCCGTACGCCTTCGCGCCGGCGCTGCAGTAGTTGCGTGCCCGCTGCCCGTTCGATCGCGGCCACCTGCCGGGACACGGCGGACTGGGTGTAGCCCAAAGAGGTGGCGGCCGCGGTGAAGGTCCCGTGTTCGGCGACGGCGCGGAAGACGCGCAGCGCGGTGAGGGAGACATCCTCGAAGTCCATGACGTTTACGCATACCAGATGTGCCGAACTTTCGTTGGACGCATGGCACGCCGCGTTCTTAGCGTGGCAGGCATGAACGCTTCTCGCATCGCTCTTGTCACCGGCGCCAACCAGGGGCTGGGCCGCGCCCTGGTCGAGGGACTGGCGGCCCGGATGAACGCGGACGATCTCGTCCTGCTCACCGGCCGCAGCCGTCGGCGGGTGGAGGAGGCCGCCCGCGAGGTCGGCCGGTTGCCCGGCACACGTGCCCGCGTCGAGGGCCACGTCCTGGACGTCACCGACACCGATGCCATCGCCCGTCTCGCCGTCGAGCTCAGAGCGCGCCACGGCGGGGTCGACGTCGTCCTGTCCAACGCGGTCGCCCGGCTGTCGCCCGAGGAGTCCCAGGCCGAAAGGGCCGATGAATTCATCGACGTCTCCAACACCGCAACCCACGCGGTCCTGCGGGCTTTCGGCCCCGTCCTGCGCCCGGGCGGCCGGCTCCTGGTCGTGGCCAGCAGCCTGGGCACGCTCGGCCATCTCGACACCCGGCTGCATCACCTCTTCGATGGTGCGAGCCTCGACCAGGTCGAGTACGCCGTGGAGTCCTGGCGCAGCGCGATCCACAACAGGACGGCGCAGGAGACGGGCTGGCCCCTGTGGCTGAACGTGCCGTCCAAGGTCGCACAGGTCGCCGCCGTCCGCGCCGTCGCCGCCGAGCGCCGTGCACGCGACCTGGCCGACGGCACCCTGATCGCCGCCGTGTGCCCGGGCATGGTCGACACGGCCACCTCGCGGCCCTGGTTCAGTGACCACAGCCGGGCCCAGACCCCTGCCCGGGCCGCCGAAGCCGTGCTCGACCTCGTCTTCGCCGAGCACGTGGATCCCGCCCTGTACGGCGAACTGGTCCGGTTCGGGAAGGTTCTGCCCTGGCACGACGGCACACCCCCGGTGGAACAGGACCGGATGCTCACCCCCTGACCCCCTGACTCTCTGAAGACGCCGAGTCGTCGCGCCGGCCTGCGGACGCGGCCGGTCGAAGGCATGGCCCGCTCCGACCACACAGCACATCAAGGAGTTCACCCATGAGCCTCATCACGACCCCCTTCGGTTTCTCCAGCACGACGGACGAGGTGACGCAGGGCGTCGATCTCACCGGCCGTCGTGCGGTGGTCACCGGTGCCTCGTCGGGGCTCGGCGCCGAGACGGCCCGGGCCCTGGCCGCAGCAGGGGCGGAGGTCACCCTCGCCGTGCGGGACGTCGCCTCCGGCGAACGCGCAGCCAAGGACATCACCGCCTCCACCGGACGTCACGAGGTGCACGTGGCGCACCTGGACCTGACCGAACCCGCCTCCGTCACCGCCTTCACCGCCGCCTGGCGCGGTCCACTGCACGTCCTGGTGAACAACGCGGGCGTCATGGCCTGCCCCGAGCGGTACACCGCGCAGGGCTGGGAGTGGCAGTTCGCCACCAACCACCTGGGTCACTTCGCTCTCGCCACGGGCCTGCACCGGGCGCTGGCCGCCGACGGCAACGCGCGTGTCGTCGCGGTGAGTTCCTCCGGGCACCAACGCTCCCCGATCGTGTGGGACGACGTGCACTTCGCCTTCCGCCCTTACGATCCGTGGCTCGCCTACGGCCAGTCCAAGACCGCGAACATCCTCTTCGCGGTCGAAGCGACCCGCCGCTGGGCCGCGGACGGCATCACCGTCAACGCGTGCATGCCCGGCGCCATCCACACGAACCTGCAACGGCACACCGCCGGCCGAGGCAGCGGGCTGGTTCCCGACCATTTGATCAAGACGGTCGAGCAGGGCGCGGCGACCTCCGTCCTGCTCGCCGCCTCACCGCTCCTCGACAGCGTGGGTGGCCGCTACTTCGCCGACTGCAACGAAAGCGACGTCGTCGACCGCCGCACCGGCACCTTGCAGGGGGTCGCCCGCTACGCCGTCGACCCGGACAACGCCGGGCGCCTGTGGGCGCTGTCGCGGGAACTCCTCGCACAGGCTCACTGAGCACCTCTGCCGGACACGACCGCCGGCCACCGTCAGCACGCGGTCGTCACCCGGGGCCTCGACGGGTATCAAGACGAACTCGGGCTTCGGCAACTGCGGCAGGGGCTGGCCCACGGGCAGGATCCTCTCCCGTGGGCGGCCCGGCGATACCCATGGGCCCGCGAGACGGGCGACTCATGCCGAGCATCCGGTCCCGACATCACGCATTCAAGTTCGGTAGCGCCACCTTCTCCGATCAGGACATTCTTGGGGCCCAGCAGGATTTAGGCAGCAGGAGGCTGCAGGGATGTTCGTCTCGTGGACAGCAACGGACCCCGGATCGCGACGGTTCTCCGCGACTGAGCGAAGCTCCGACATAGCGGTTCTGACCGATCACTTTGCCGCACTGCGCTCGCGTGGTCGGGGGTATCTGGAGGTCCGCCTGCCGGGTGGCGAGTTTCCCCTGCTGACCCTGGGGTTCCGAGACGATCAAGCAGTGATCCATCTGTTCGACGCTGCCGAGAAGGCGTCCCTACTCGTCGGCGATGGCACCGCAGCAGTGGATGCGGTCGTGCAGGTGCCGATCATGGGCGATCTAGCTGTGTTCAATGGCGACTGCGTCGTCGCGGTCGATCGCGCGTGGGCCCTCGTTCGCAACTTCATCCAGACAGGTGCGCCTGGCGAGCTGGGTGAGTGGCGGGAGTTGTGATCCCGCACCGATCACCGATCGAGACACCGTAAGGCGACCCCTTCATCACGGCCGCTGATCTCCTCGCCCGACGGCGGTCGCGCGCGATGCCAGGGACGTCACCTGCGCGCAGACACCCCTACGCCCCGTGGTACCCCGCCGAATGCTGGGGCCAGCCGCCGTGGCGACCTGCACGCACAAGCATGACGGCACGCACGCCCTCCCGCTCGATGCTTACCTGACCGGCACTCAGTCCTGCCATGGTGACAAGGGGCCCAACTACGACCACCGGCGGGAATGGCTCCGCACCCGCAACATCGTTCCCCGCATCGCCCGCAGGGGCATCGAGTGAGTCCTCAGCTCAGCTGGGGCGGCACCGCTGGACCGCCGAACGCACCGTGAGCTGGCTGGGCGACTGCCGCCGTCTGCACCGCCGCTACGAACGCAAACCCGAGCACTTCCTCGCCTTCGCCGGCATCGCCGCAACTCTCATCTGCTACCGCCGAGTCACCGAGTGAGGCGACGGTTGGCCGCCGGGTCAGCGCCATTCCGGCGGAATGTTGGCCAGTTGACCCAGCAGATCCCAGTCGGCCGGCTTCAGCTGCGGCCTGTGCCACTGGGCACCGTGACCGACCCAGTAGCCGCGCAGCTCGCGGACTTGCGTCACGGTGTCATCACCGATGCCGGACTCGTTGTAGCAGCACTCGCAGATGATGTATCGAGGGAACCCGTGCTCGTAGAGAGCCTCCCCGTCATCCAGCCCACAGATACGGCAAGCGGTCTCAACCGTGTTCTCCATCCGCACAGACTATCGATCCCACCAAATACAACGACGTCTAACGGCGACCTACCAGTCAGGATCTCACTTGGTGTCAGACTGACGGCGGGCGAGGAGGATTGCCCCCAGGGTGCTGTCGGCCGACGTGCGGGTCCTGTGCTCATCGACGGTGAAATGTGCCTCGTTGAGCCAGCCCATCATCCGGCTGGGCCTGCTGCTGGGCGGTCTCCTCACCGAGCACCTCAACTGGTGCTGGACCCTGCACGTCAACCTCGTCTTCGCGGCTCTCGCCGTCATGGGCGGCATCGTGCTGCTCCGGCCCGACGCGCCGACGCGGCAGCCCTGGCTCGACCTGCCTGGCCCTGCTGGTCTCGGCGGGCCTGTTCGATGTGGGGCTAGGCCTCTCCCGCGCCGAACAACACGGCTGGTCATCCCCCCGGATCTGGGGCTCCCTGACGGCGGTCGGCCTGATCCCCGGGGTCTTCACCTGGTGGCAGACGCACGCCCGACCGATGCCAACTGGACGAGGCGCGCCTATGACTCCACCGCGGCCTACGCTCACTCCAAGCGGGCGAACCTGATGTTCACCTACGCACTGCGGCGGCGCCTTGGGTCCGGCGCCCACACCATCGCGGTGGCTTCCCACCCCGGTGGCGCCGACACCAGCGGCTCCCGGCGCAGCACCGCCGGACGCGGCATCGTCACCAGGGCGCTGTTCGCCGGCGTCGTACGTCCGCTGCTCATTCAAAGCGCCGACCGCGGAGCATGGCCGACCCTGCGGGCGGCCACCGACGCGTCAGTGGCCGGCGGGGAGTACTACGGCCCCAGCGGCTTTCTGGAGAGCAAAGGTCACCCGACCACGGTGCGCTCAGTCGCTGAGACCCACGACGAGGCCGTACAACACCAACTGTGGGACCTTTCGCAGGAACTGACCGGGGGGCGGTACCCGGTTCAGTACTGCGACCGGTCGGACACACCATCTCGTCCGTCGGGGTGGTGACGGTCGTGCCGCTGGAGTCAGAGTCGCCCGGCCTGTTCGAGCGGGCGGGCCGGCCGGGGCTGCTCAGCCTGCCGCGGTTGCAGGTGGTGGAGCAGCCCCGGCCGGTCGGGGTCAGCCTTGGACGGTGGGGCGGACGATGATCTCGTTGATGTCCACGGTGGGCGGCTGATCGAGGGCGAAGCCGATCGCCTCGGCGACGGCGGTTGCGGGGATGGCGAGTTGTTGTGCGGCGGCGCGTGCCGCGGCCTGTGCCTCGACGGCGCCGCCACGGTCGAACAGCTCACTCTCGGTGAAGCCGGGGCTGATGATCGTGACGCGGATGTCGCGGCTCTCCTGGCGCAGCCCTTCTGAGAGGGCCCGAACCGCGTACTTGGTGGCGCAGTACACCGCCGCGGTCGGGTCCACGCGGTGACCGGCCACCGAGGCGATGTTGACGATGTGCCCGCCGCCCTGTTCACGCATCCTCGGCAGTACCGCGGCGATGCCGTAGAGCGTGCCGCGCACGTTGACGTCGATCATCCGGTCCCACTCGTCGACGTGGAGGTCCGCCATCGGTGCCAGCGGCATCACGCCGGCGTTGTTCACCAGCACGTCGATCCGGCCGTAACGGTCGAGTGCCGCGTCGACGAACGACTCGACGCTGTCGCGCCGTGTGACGTCGAGCGCGTGGTGGTCCAGTGCGCCGTTCGCCACGCCGACCTCTCGGGCCAGTTCCGCCAGCCGGTCGGTACGACGTGCTCCGGCCATGACCTGATGGCCCGCGGCGGCCAGGTGACGGGCCGTGGCCTTGCCGATGCCGCTGCTGGCCCCGGTGATCAGGACGACCTTCTTCTCCGAGGGGGTGGACGCAAGCATGAGGGTGATCTCCTTCGTGTGCACGAGGTGGCCTGTGGTGACGGCCACCGGCGTCAGTCCACCCGCCGGGCTGGTGCTCAGGAAGGCCGCGCCAGCCTGGGTGCGCGGCACCAGGGCTGGCGCGGCCGCCGCGCGGTACCGTCGGCCTCATGCACCGTGCGTCCGCCCAGTCCCTCGGAGACTTCCTGCGCGCGAGCCGCGCCCGCCTGGAGCCGTCCGACGTCGGGCTCCCCGCCGGCAGCGGCACGCGCAGGGTCAAGGGCCTGCGCAGGGAAGAGGTCGCCGTACTGGCTGGGGTGAGCGCCGACTACTACATGCGCCTGGAACAGGGCCGGGAGACCCACCCCTCGCCGCAGGTGGTCGGTGCGCTGGGCAGGGCACTGCGGCTGGACGCCGACGCGCGTATCCATCTGCACCGGCTCGCAGGGCTGAGCCCCCTGGCCGAGGTCGGCGGCCTGCGCGACCAGGTGCACCCCGACCTGCTGCGTCTGCTCGACGCCTTCCCGAACGCCGCGGCCTACGTCCTGGGACCCGCGTTCGACATCCTGGCCACCAACGTGATCGCCGACGCCCTCCTCGCACCCTTCGACGGGGAGACCAGCATGCCGCGGATCCTCTTCACCCACCCGCGGGCCCGCGACGTCTTCCCGGATTGGCGGCTGGTCACCAGCGCGACCGTGTACGCGCTGCGCCTGAACGCGGCCCGCTTCAGCGACGTCCCGGAGATCGACGAGCTGGTCCGGGAACTGCTGGAGGCGTCGGCGGAGTTCCGTGCCCTGTGGGAGGACCAGAAGGCCGGTGCTCTCGCCCGGGCGTTCAAAGTCTTCGTCCATCCCGAGGCCGGACGCATCGAGCTGACCTACGAGAGTTTCGACGTGCGGGCCGCGCCCGGCCAGGAACTGCTGGTGGGGTCGGCCGAACCGGGCAGCCGCAGCGCGCAGGCCCTCACCTATCTCGCGTCCATGGCCGCACCCCGCCGCTGACATGGCCTTGCCTCCTGCGTGAGGGGGCGGGAGCCGTCCGCTCGTGTCGTGAAGCGACCGCGGAGCCGACGTGGGGGGCGATGCAGGGGGGCGAGGCCGGGGGAGGAGGTCACGGTTCGATGTCGACCACGACCTTTCCGCTGGCCGTGCCGCTCTCCACGGCCTGGTGGGCGTCCGCCACGTCGGCGAGGGTGTAGCGCGTCCCGTCCAGCAGGGGGCGCAGCCTGCCCTCGTCCACCATTGCCGCGGCTTCGCGCAGGATCTCACCGTGGTGCTCGCGGCCCTGGCCGGTCAGCATCGGCAGCAGGGTGAAGACGCCCGAGTAGGTGGCTCCCCGGAACGACAGGGGTGCCAGCGCATGGGTGCCCCAGCCCAGCGCGCTCACGACATGGCCGGTATAGGTGCGCACCGCCTCGAAGGAGGCGTCCAGGACCGGGCCGCCCACGGTGTCATAGACGATGTCGAATCCGGCGCCGCCGGTGTGCTCGGCGACGTACCTCTCCACGGGAACCGAGGCGTAGTCGATCGGTACCGCCCCCAGTCGGCGCACCACCGGCATCCTGGCCGCGGACACGGTCGCGAACACCTCTGCACCCCTGGCCGCCGCCACCTGGACCGCGATGCTCCCCACGCCACCGGCGCCGCCGTGCACCAGTACCTTGTGGCCGGCCCGTACGCCGGCCCGGTCCACCAGGCCTTCCCACGCCGTGATCACGGCCAGCGGCAGTGCGGCTGCCTCGCGCATGGACAGCGTGGCCGGCTTGTGGGCCAGCAGGCGGGCGTCGACCGCCGCGAACTGTGCGAGCGAGCCCTGCAGGCCGCCGACGCCGCCGGTCAGGCCGTACACCTCGTCCCCGGGAGCGAAGCCGTTCACCCCGGCTCCCGCTTCCACCACCTGGCCGGCCAGGTCCATGCCCAGTACCGCCGGTGGCCGCACGCGGGCGTGTGCCGCCCGGCCTGCGCTGATCTTCGTGTCCAGCGGGTTCACCCCGCTGGCGTGGATCCGTACCAGCACCTGTCCTTCCCCGGGTGTGGGCGGGTCGATCTCCCGCAGCTCGAGCGGACCGGTGAACTCCTCCAGCACGACCGCGCGCATGGCAGCACCCTTCTCCTATGGCTCCGATGCCGGGTGATCCGACTAATCGAACAGACTA
This sequence comes from Streptomyces sp. RK62, assembly GCF_018070255.1. Taxonomy (NCBI): domain Bacteria; kingdom Bacillati; phylum Actinomycetota; class Actinomycetes; order Kitasatosporales; family Streptomycetaceae; genus Streptomyces; species Streptomyces sp. RK62. The sequence goes on from NZ_JAGPYD010000005.1 coordinate 314,877, forward strand.
GTACGTCTTATTAAGGGGTGCAAAAGCGTGCGGGGCGGGTAGATCGAAACGTACTAGTCTGTCTTGCATGGCGACGCGCGTACGTAAGACGAACACCGAGCAGAAGATCCTCGATTCGGCGGCAGGTCTCTTCCACCGCCACGGACTGAGGGGAGTAGGGGTGGATCAGGTCATCGCGGATTCCGGAGTGGCGAAGTCCACCCTGTACGCGCACTTCCGCACCAAGGACGACCTCATCGCCGCCTACCTGCGGCGCACGGACGAGTCGTGGATGAGGCGGCTGCAGGAGGCTGCCGACGCCGCGGGACCCGACCCCGCACAGCAGTTGGTGAGCCTCTTCGACGCGCTGCTGGCCTCCTTCGACCGCCACGGCTTCTTCGGTTGCCCCTTCGTCAGTGCCGCCGTCGAGGCCGAGCTCGATTCCAAAGCGCACGCGGCCACCGTCGCCCACACCCGGCGCCGCCAGGAGTGGCTGACCGGCCTTGCCGGAGCCGCAGGCGCCGCACAGCCGGCCGAGCTGGCTGCACATCTCGGGCTGCTCATCGACGGAGCCCTGGCCTCCGGACGCCTGCTGCAGGACCGGGCGGTCGTCGACGCCGCCAAGGTGTCCGCCCGGGCGGCCATCCTCGCTCACACCGCCCGAACGGCGAACATATGAGCACTCTGGGATGCCAGTCACCGGCCGATTCGGGCGCATGCGGCGGAGGGGCGCTTTCACGGCCCTTGCCTGCGCCGCGGGCACCGTGATCGGCCGTCGCTACCGGGCGCCACGTCGGTACGACACCCTTTGCCCGGGGGCTGCCACCGCGAGGGACTACCGCCAGACGGTGCCCGCGATCTGGTGCTCCGCGGCGGCGGAAGCTGCCACTTCCGCGTCCCGGTGAAGGACAGCGCGTACGGATACCGCTATGCCGGGCTGCGCCTGTTCCACAGAGCGGGCGGCAAGGTGTTCGTGGTGCCTCGGGAGTGGAGCCCACAGCACGGGACGCTGTACCAGTTGGAACAGAGTGAGTCCGTGCGGATCGAGTACGGGAGGCGCGGAAAAAAGCAGACGGACGAGTGTTCCTCGGGCTGATCCGCCACGCAGGGTGCAGCTGCCCGGAGACCGCGGTGGGGGAGGGCGGCCTGGTCGGTTCGACCGGCCTTCCACACGTGTTCGCTGGGCCTGTCCGCTCACACCGCCGGCGGCGCGATGACGTGGCCACCGGACTGTGCTGTTCGACCAACCGCAGCCCGGTGTGCGCGGCTAGCGCGGGCCCGGCTCAGCTTGTCGTGTGACCCGCTGCGTGCACTGGTCCGAGGCCAGAGTGTCAGTGCCCGGTGATACCTGTAGGGCATGGAAGATGCGATGGCCGTCCTGCGCGAAGCCTTTCCGGCAGAGGTCTGTCACCGTCCTTTGGACAGGGAGGAGCTCCGGGTGTGGGAGCGCAAGCAGGGGGTGGTGTTGCCCGAGCCGTATCGCACTTTCCTGACCGAGATCGCGAACGGTACCGAAGACGGTCCGCCTGACGAAGGTGGTCTGCTGCCCCTGGGAGAGAAACCGGACAGCTGGGCCGACTGGGAAGCGCACTGCTGGATGAGCCCGAAACCGTTCGATGGCGCCGCCCTGCGCCTGCCAGGCCAGCCCTTCCCTCTTGAGAAGGAGTGGCAGTGGGAGTACGACTACTGCGACCACACCTGCCACTCGCCTCTGTTGCACCAGACCTACCAGCACGGCTCCGTGCTGCTGGGCAGCGACAGCCCTGGTGAGTACTGGACGCTCGTGGTGGCCGGGCCGCAACGCGGCCGGGTGTGGTGGCTCAGAGACGGATGCGCCGCACCCTATGCCGACCGCCCCTCCGGTCAGCCGGGGGGCGATTTCCTGCACTGGGTGAGGGACTGGCATGTCGGACAGGGCTGGTGGCGGGCCGAGTAGCGCCTCCACACCCAGGTCGGGGACTCGACCGCTCGAATCCTCCCTCGAATGTGATCACGATCTTGGCGACCAAGACCGTCGGTTACAAGCCCTGCGGCATCTCATCGTGACGTGATCTCAGGGTCGACGTCGTTCGCCAGAGTGAGCGCTCAGCCTGTGCCGGCCTCCAACGGAAGGCGGTCCCGGAAATACTCCGACTCCAGCCACTCCTCCTTCACGAAAAGCGGACGTGTCAGGCGCGCCGCCCCGACCCGCTGTGAGCGCAAAAGAACCCCCAGATCGGTCAGGGAAAGCGAGTCATCAGACGTGTAGAGCACGCAGTTCCCATGCTCCCAGCATGCTCCAGCAAGAACTGCTGACCCTGTTCCAGGTCGCTCCCTGCCAGCGGGAAGCCAGACAGGAAGACCTGCGGACCGGCGACTGCATCCAGCGCAACGCACGCGAGTTTGCCCGCGTCGTAGAACGTTTTCAGCGCGCCCGGGAAGGCCTCCTGCGCATACGGACCGCCAACGCGTTCCTGCGGTTCCGGGACCCCGAGTGCGCGGGCGACCTCGGCTGGTGACATCCCGAACTGCAGAGGCCCCACACCTGCTCCCGACCGCAACTCCCAGCACTCCCGCTCCGCGTTCGCCTCCATTCACCCGCTCCCACGTCCAAGCGGTCCGAGTCCGCTTCTGCTGCTCATGCCGCATCCACAAGGCGAGGATCATGGAGTCTGTTCAGTTCCACAAGTGCCAACGGCACTGTTCCCGGAAGCCGGAGTCACCCTCAATCGATTAGTCGGCACGGTCGAGTGTTGGGTGGGCGAATCGAGTTGGACGTGGCCATTCGAGTCACGGTTTCGCGGGGTGCGTGTCCACGCACCACACCAGGGCGGCTGCCACCGCTGAGTGATGCGTGACCGGTTGGAGTCAGGAAGCGGGCCTGACGCGGCGGTTTCTACAACCACTTCGCGTCCAAGGACGACCTGGCCGCCGAGGTGTGCAACGCCTCGTTGGCGGCGTCCCTGGGCGTGCTGGCGCAGGCCGCCGAGGACGGGGATGCTCCCGCCGGCTCGCCGCAGCGGCGGGTCGTGGACGACCACCTCTCGGCCGAGCACCGCAACGCCCGGACGGCAGCTGCGCCTCCGCTTCCCTGGTGATCGACGCCGCACGCCACGACGAGACCATCCAGCGCTCGTACGCCGCAGGCGTGGAGGGCTGCCTGGCCGGCTTCGCCTCGGAACTCGCCTGCGAGCACGACGGAGAACTCGCTCCGCGAAAGGTCCGCGACCAGGCGGTGCTGCTGCTCAGCCGACTCGTCGGCGCGATGGTCGCTCGCGCCGTACGCGACGTCGAGCCGGGCCTGTCCGACGAGGTCCTGCGGACGTGCCGCGCGCACGCGCTCGATGGAAGGGTGCCGGGCGGAGAGGTCGAGGTCAACTCCTGGCAGCCTGAGTGTCGCTGTCCCGGGCACTCCGCGCGAACGGCACCACCACGATCTGCACGGCGTTCTCGTAGACGACACGTCCCGGATCGGCGGACCGCAGAAGCTGACAGGCGACGCCGTGCGCCGCCAGGATCTGCAGGTAGCCAGGAACGTGAGCGAGGAGATGCGTGGCCGACGGCTTGAACCAGGCCGTGGCGCCGGGGTTCACATGCTCGTCGTAGACCCTGGGGTCGACGGTCGAGGGATCGGAGTAGACGGCGTCGTACCAACGGTTGTTGCGACGTCGGAAGGCTTCCTGCTCCTCTGAGAGCCTGCCCTGCCGCGCGAGGTTGTCCACGAGCCCGAAGACCCCGGTGAACCCACCCAGGCTGTTGCGATGCGGCGACTGGAACCGCAGGTACCGAACGCGCTCGCTGTCGCTGATCCCCTTCGGCACATCCTCGCACCGCCCTGAACGGCGGCGGCACGCTCCTGGCGCTCGAGGGCTCTACCCGCAGACCGGCCAGTCGCTGCCGGCACGGAGGTCTTCCGCCTTGGTGCCGAGAGGCAGCGTCTCCTTGTGCCGGCCGTCGGCTCGCACGACCTCGGCCCGCAGGACGCCGGCCGAGTACTGGTCGAGTTCCACCCCGTAGATCGTTCGCGTCGCGCCACGGGCCTCGATGACGCGTACCTTCCTCAGGGCGAGGCGCTCGTCACCACAGGAGAAGGACAGAACGGTCTCTCGGTCGGCCGCGACGATGAGCCCGACCGCGGGCCCGGCCGCGTACGTGTCCCCCTCGAACCAGCGCTCCAGCGCCGGTGCCGGGCCGATGCCCTCGGCGGGACGCGCCGTACACGACGACGCGCTGGTCGTGGCGGAGTGGAGCACGGAGCAGTACCGCCCGTCGGCGGTCACGTAGAAGAACACCGTGCTCCCGGCCGCCGCACTCACCAGACTCAGGCCCTCACGGTCGGGGGCGTCCCTCCCCGAGGCGATCTCGTCGAGCACGCGCCGACGGTGCCGCTCCACCAGCTCCTGCTGCGACTCCTGCGAGGGCGAGGCGGACGCCTTCCGCTGCGGTTGCGGTGACGTGGAACCACTGTCGCGCGACTCGGCGGGACGGCTCTCCGCCGCGCCCCCCGACCACGACGTGAACATACCCGCCACGATCACGACCACAGCCGCCGCAACGCCCCCCGCCCATCGAGGCCCCATCACGCCGCCCCCTCCCCGCCCCGGCCAAAACGCAGGTCAGTGTACAGGCGCGGGCCGTCGGCAGCCGAACGTGTGCGGAGAGCCGGAGGGCGGCACCTGAGGTGCGACTCCGCAGCCGGTCGGCGTTCCGGGACCGGGCGCCGACCGGCTGCGGCGGGCCCTCAGTGGCGCGGAGCGGGATAGGCCCTGGGCAGCCGCATGCCCCGGTCCTCCATGATGTCCCGCACCCGGTTCGGGTAGTCGGTGATGATGCCGTCGATCCCCATGTCCATCAGCGCCTCGATGGTCGCCGGGTCGTCGCACGTCCACGGGATGACCTTCAGCCCGCGCCGGTGCGCGTCGGCGACCATCTTCCGGTCGGGGTAGAAGCGGAAGCCCGGGTCGGCGACGGTGCCGTTCTGCGGGAACCCGTAGTTCGGGGAGAGCGCCGTCACGCCGGGTACGGTCGCGGCGGCCTTGACGAAGTCACCGTCGTAGTCGTCGGCATCGATGCCCCCGAGCCAGGGCGAGGCGCCGGGCTTGCCGACCTGAAGGAAGTCGTAGTTCGTCAGGGCGACGAGGGGGTACTTCGGGGCGAGCTCGTGCATCGCCTTGAGCGCGCCCCAGTCGAACGACTGGATCGTGACCTGCTTCTCGATGCCGGAGCGGTGGATCTCCTCGTACACGCGCCGGACGAACACCTCGCGCGGGGCGGTCTGTTCGGGTGCGCCGGCCTCGACCTTCGTCTCGATGTTCAGCTTGACCTGCTTGGCCTTGTACCGCTTGACGAGATCGAGGACGTCCTTGAGCTCGATCATGCGGAAGCCCTTGATCTGCTCCTGCTCCGGATAGCCGGGCAGCTGCTGGAACCCGCAGTCCATGGTGCGGATCTGAGCGAGCGTCAAGTCCTTGATGTACTTGCCGACGTACGGGAACTGCGGATCGCCCGGCGTCAGCGGCGCGGTGTCCTTGCACTTCTGCGCGCTGATCTGACGGTCGTGGTTGACGACGACCTTCTGGTCCCTGGTGATCTGGGTGTCCAGCTCCAGGGTGCTGACGCCCAGCCGAAGCGCCTTGCCGAAGCCCTCCAGGGACTCCTCCGTGGTCAGCCCCAGGCCGCCGCGGTGGGCCTGCAGGTCGAAGGCGCCCTGGTGGGGTGACTCGTGGGACGGGGTGGTGTGCGGGTGCGTGGCCGCCTGCGCTGTCGTCGGGAGAGCGAGCAGGGGCAGGAAGGCCAGGCCGGCGACGGTGTGCCGCAGGGACATGGGGTGCCTCGTTCATTTCGTGTATGGGGTCCGACGGGACACGCGACAGGCAAACCCCGGGGCGCGGCACCCGCGGGGACGGCGGATGAGGCGGTGGTGAACGGGCGCCGAACGGTGATCTTTCTGCTTCGGCCGTGAGCAGGCAGGCCTCCGTGCGGCCTGGGGTGCCGTCCGATGCCTGGCCGAGCCGTGACCGATACACGATGAATGGGTGCGGCGGACATAGTGCGCAGTCGAACGACAGGCCGCCGCAACCGGCGCAGTAGCCGTGCGTCTTGATCTCTTCCCAGAGGATCCAGGCGTTCGTGCAGCCCTCGGCCCATCGCTCGTGCAGGTAGGGCTTGAAGTCACCGAGCTTGGTCCTGCGGTTCTGCCACTGCCCCTGGAACAGATCCTCCGGCCTCGCGGCGTCTGCCAGCCGTTGGACGGTTCGGTAGGTCATGTTGAGCTGGCGCTGGATCGAGCGTCGGCTGTGGCCGGTGGTCAGCAGCGCGTGGACGGTGGGGTGCTTGGCGCGGGTGCGGTCGGCGAACCGGTGCCCGGTGGGCCACGGTGTCCCGCTCTCGGCCGGCGCCGGCGCCAAGCGCCGGACACGAAGTCGCAACACCGCCCGCCGTCCCGACACGGGAAGATCGGCGGGAAATCGCAGGTGCAAGACCGCTCAACGGTTCAGCCGTCCGAGGGTGAGACTTCCTGCCCCTGCTCCAAGTCCCTGTGCTGCTCCGCATCGAGGGCGATGGCATTACGCCGAGAGGCTGCGGTCTTGCGGCCCGAGACCGCTCCGATGCCGGCTCCGCGGGCGGTGAGGCGCGGGGAATAGGCAGGGGCCGGGTACGAGAGGTGCACGAGGCGAGTCTGTTCCTGACGCATGTGCATGAGCGACTCGAGGATGTAGCCCACCAGCAGCACGAGCGTGGCGATCGTCATGATCGCGGCGGCCAGAACCGCCGTGGGAAGGCGGGGCACGGTGCCGGTGCGGACGAAGTCGGCGATGACGGGGATGCCCAGGACGACCGAGACGAGGGCCAGCACTCCAGCGATCACGGTGTGCACGAGCGAGGGGCGCTCGCGTCTCGCCAGGTCGAGGATGACCCGCAAGATGCGCCAGCCGTCCCGGTAGGTGCGCAGCTTGCTCTCTCCACCGGCCGGCCGGACTCGGTAGTCCACGGCCACCTCCGCCGTCGGGAGGCGGAGATGGAGGGCATGGATCGTCATCTCGGTCTCGGTCTCGAACTCCCGGGCCAGTGCCGGGAAGGATTTCACGAAGCGCTGCGAGAAGACGCGGTAGCCGCTGAGCATGTCGGTGACGTCGTTGCCGAAGAGGGAGCGCACCGCCCCGGTGAGCAATTTGTTGCCTGCCGCGTGACCCGTCCGGTAAGCCCCGTCGTCCGTGACCCGACGGGCCCCCACGACCTGGTCGTACGGGCCATCGAAAAGCAGATTGACGAGATCCCGGGCTCGGGAGGCGTCGTAGGTGTCGTCTCCGTCGATGATGAGCAGGGCGTCCGCAGCGACGTCGGCGAAGGCGCGGCGGATGACGTTGCCCTTGCCCTTGCGGGGTTCCTGACGGACGATCGCGCCCGCCGCTCGAGCGACTTCGACCGTGCGGTCGGTGGAGGCATTGTCGTAGACGTAGACGATCGACTCGGGGAGTGCCGCGCGCAGGTCGCGCACCACCTTGCCGACGGCCGCCTCCTCGTTATGGCAGGGCACGACGCATGCGATCGTCGGTTCCACGGCCGCTCCTCACTCGAACTCAACCTTCACACAGTAGGAAATACTGCGATATGAGCGCGCCTCGGCCGTGAGGGCGCGCCGGGTCGCTACTTTCACCGTGTGCCGGTCCTCATCTCCGTGGCGCTGCGCGCGCGTGACGCCATAAAGGGCATGTGGCGTGAGGCCGCAAAGTTCGGCGTCGTCGGAGCACTGGCCTTCGTCGTGGACAACGGCGGCTACAACCTGCTCGTCTTCGGCTTGCCAGGTGGCGCGCAGGGCGGGCCGATGGACGCATATCCCGTTCAGGCGTCCGTTCTGGCGACGAGTGCCGCCGCGCTCTTCAGCTGGATCGGGAACCGCTACTGGACCTACCGGCATCAGCACCGCGAGAGGCTGACCCTCGAGCTCGTCCTGTTCTTCGTGGCGAACGGCGTGGGGCTCGTCATCACCGCGGGGACGGTCTATGCCTCCCGGCATCTGCTCGGCCTCGACTCTCCGCTCAGCGACAACACGGCCCGCATCATGGGCTGGGTACTGGCGACCTTGTTCCGTTTCTACGCCTATCGGCGCTACGTCTTCGTCGCATCCTGAGTCGTGAGCACCCCGGCGCTAGCATCCGACATATGGAAAAAATGGGATGGGTGCTGCCGGTGCAGCGCTGGGTCCGGGGACTGGCCGCCGTCGCCGCGCTCTGCTGCCTGGGCACGATCCTCACGTTTGCTCCCGGTTACCTGAGTCCCGATAGCCTCGACCAGCTCCGGCAGGCCAGAGGGATGACACCCCTGACCGACTGGCACCCGCCGGTGCTGAGCCTGTTGTGGCGCGCGCTCATCGCCGCCACCGGGTCGTTCGCGTCCATGGCCGTGCTCCAGTCGCTGGTCTTCTGGGGCGCGCTATGGGTGCTGGCCTGGTGCGTGTGGGATCTGACCGCGAGCCGTCACGGTTCACTCGCGGTGCTGGGGCTCGGTCTCCTGCCGTGGGTGCTGACCTTCGTCGGAGTGGTGTGGAAGGACGTCCACGCGGCGTTCGCGCTGCTCGCGGCATGCGCGGTCGCATTCGTGGGGCTGAGGCTGCGGGACGGTCACTCGCGTCCCGTCGTGCGATGGGGGCTGCTCTGGTTGGGCGTGCTGTTCCTCGCGTACGCCATCCTCGTGCGCAAGAACGCGTTCCTCGCCGCGATCCCGATCTTCGTCCTGCTGGTCCTGGCGCTGTGGCGTGGTCCTGGACGCCATATGTGGGTGAAGTGCACGGCAATCCTCTTGGTCGCCCTCCTCGTACCGGCAGCAGCCATCTCCCTCATCGCGGGCCCTCTCCAGACGCATCAGAGCGCACAGATCGTTCTCGACGACCTGGTCCATGTGCTGACCGTGGAGGAGCTCCGGTCGGCGGACATCCCCCCTGAGCTCAGGGACCGGCTCGTGGCGGCGGCGCGGGAGTGCGACCGGGTCGGTGCCCTGTCGGACGCCTACTGGGCCTGCTACGAACGCCCGGCGGACGGATTGCGCGGGGACTCGGACGAGATGACCTCCCTGTGGCTACGGGAGATGAGCGGGCATGTACCGCAATACATCCAGTACCGACTGCAGCTCTTCGCGAGTCTGCTGTTCGAGACGGGCTATCAGTACAAGGCGGGCGTCACCCCCAACGACCTGGGCATCGAGGTGGCGCACCCTCGGCTGGAGGACACCCTCGGCACCTACGTCAAGGGCATGGCCGAGGACATGCCCTGGCTGTTCCGCGGGTGGTTCTGGCTGGCCGTCGCCATGGTGCTCGCCATTCGGCCCGGCAAGGGCCTGTTCTCGATGCCGGTGCGAGCGCTGGGAATCAGCTCGGCGGCCTACATTCTCGGCTATCTGCCGATCGTGCCCGCGACGGACTTCCGCTACGTCTACTGGCCGGCGATGGCCTGCTCCCTCGGCCTGCTCCTGCTGTGGCTGGGGCGGCGGGCGACGACGCCCCGGCGAACGGCGAGCCCCGGCGCCGTGACAGACCGTACGGTGACGGCGCATCAGCCGACGGACACCGAGAGCCGGTCACCGCGCAGTGACGCTCCAGCCAGTCGTCAGGCAGCCGCAGGCCCGGCACAGGCTGGGCCAGGCGGATGAGACCCGATCCGGTCGGAAGCACCTGGCAGTGCGGACTGCGTCCGTGACCGGCCGGTCCCGAAAGCCGGCACTTGACCGCTTTCGCCACCGTCGCCGGCCGCAGTCACAGGATCTCGCGGGTGCCCTCGACCGCAGCGGCAAAAAGACAGTGGGCCCGTGTGTGCGGGAGTTCCATTGGGTCCCCAGTGCTCTGAACCCATAGGTTCGCCGGGTTGGCGGTCCTGGTCGCGGGGTGTCGATCGATCCAGCCGTAGGCTCCACTGTCATGGGATCAGCGATGTCTTTCATCCATCACCTTGGGGTGTTCGCCTCCGACTTCGAGGCGAGCGAAAGGTTCTACACCGCGGCGCTTGAGCCGCTCGGGATCTCTGCCGGTTACCGGGCAGATGGTGTCGCCGAGTATTGGCATCCGGATCGGGATACGCCCTCGGTGTCGTTGGATCGGGCGGATCAGTCGGCTACGGCGACCCGGGGGATGCACCTCGCGTTCGATGCCGGGAGTCGAGCAGCGGTGGACACGTTCCACTCGGCTGCGGTGGCGGCCGGGGGCGTCTCCCGGCACACTCCGCGGCTTTGGAGTGAGTATCGCGCCTACTGTGCGTTCGTCAGCGATCCCGACGGCAACAACATCGAGGCCGTTCACAAGGAGATCCAGTAGCAGCTCAGCCCTGGTCAAGCTGTCCCAGCCACTGGGCGTCGGCCCCAGCGGATGCCCTTCTCGCGCCGAATGCGGGCGCGTTCGCGTCGGGTTGTGCGGCCAGAACGTCGGGATGGCGGGGCGTTGGCGTTGCGCCAGCACAGGTGCCCACACTCACACGGCCGATCAGACCAACACCGGCCACACCAGCGACGTCGACTACGTCTAGGACGCCACCGGCAACGTCAAATCGATCACCGACCAGGCAAACGGCACGGACACCCAGTGCTTCTCCTACGACGGCTACCGCCGCCTGACCGAATCCTGGACCCCCTCCAGCAACGACTGCATCACCACCCGCTCGACGTCCGCCCTGGGCGGCCCCGCCCCGTACTGGACCAGCTGGACCTACAAGCCAGGCGGCCTGCGCGACACCCAGACAGAACACAAGGCCAGCGGTGACACTAAAACCGCATACGGCTACCCCACCGTCAACGCCGACGGCACCGGCCAGCCCCACACCCTGATCTCCACCAGCACCAACGGAGGCACACCCAAGCCCTACACCTACGACGAACAGGGCAACACGACCAAGCGCTACGGCCCCACCGGAACCCAGCACACTCTCGCGTGGGACATCGAAGGGGAGCTCATCCGCCTCACTGAAGGCACCAAGACCACCGACTACCTCTACGACGCCAACGGCGACCTCCTCATCCGCCGCGGCCCGGGCAAGACCGTCCTGTACCTGGCCGGCCAGGAACTCCACTACGACACCGGCGCAAAGAAATTCACCGCAGAGCGCTACTACCCCGCTGGCGACGCCACCGCCATCCGCACCGAGACCGGTCTCTCCTGGATGGTCGACGACCACCACGGCGCCGCCTCAATGGCAGTGGACGCCACCACCCAGGCCATACACGCCGCTACACCAAACCCTTCGGCGAAACACGCGGCGCCACCACGCCGGCCTGGCCCGACGACAAGGGCTTCCTCGGCAAACCCACAGACGCCGACACCGGACTCACCCAGGTCAGCGCCCGCGAATACGACCCAACCACCGGACGATTCCTCTCCGTCGACCCCGTCCTCGCTCCCGACGACCACGAGTCCCTCAACGGCTACGCCCACGCCAACAACACGCCCGTCACCAAGTCCGACCCCACCGGCCTGAAGCCGGCCGGCCTCTGCGAACGAACCTGCTCGGACGGCAACGGCGGCACCTACCGCGACTACGTGACGATGGGGCCTGACGGAGAATGGGAGCAGCACAGCACGCAGACCACCACCCAGACTTTCCACCACCGGACAGCGAACGGTGGTGTCGGAACCGGCACCATGACCGTCACCGTCCACACCGACGGCGCGACTAGTTCAGCGCAAATAGTCTTCAAGAAGGGGCCCAACCCGAGACCCAAGAAGGACGACGGTAACTGCAACGCCTGCTGGGCGATGGGCGCCAACCCGAATCACGACCCCAACGCCAACGACATCCCAGATTCGGGCAAGCTCAGCACCTGGCAGAAGGTCGCCCTAGGCGTCGTCACAGTTGTAGGGTTGCTAGTCGCCGTGGCTCCGCTAGTTGTTAGCCCGGCCCTTGGGTGCCTAGCCTCTGCGCCCGCCTGCGCCGCAGCGATCGCCGAAACAGCTACCGGTGGTGCCTCCAGCGGAAGCGCGGTAGTGGGAACGGGCGCAGCGGGTATTGCCGCTACTCGCGCGGCAAGGGGTGCCGAAGCGGCACCCTTGGGCCTCCGGCGGGAAGAGTACGTGGCTCGATTGATCGGTGGCGTTGTCGCCAAAGACGCAAAGGGCCAAGACCCCAAAATTGTTATGCCTAACGTAGGGTCCAGCGGCCTAGATGTGATCGGACCGAACGGGGAGTACGTTTTCGTAGGGGGCGGAGGGAAAGTCAAACGTCCTGCAGATTTCGGAAAAGCTCTTAAGATAAACAAACATGCTGCAGACCAGACATGCGTTCCAGCTCACTACTATCTGGACGCATCCAGTACGCCCGAAACTGGAATCAATCAGGCGCGTAAGGTGTTCGGCTCTGATAATGTTCACCTCTTCGAAATGCGGAAGGAGTAAAGATGGGAGACGGTTTCATTCGATGGTATCGGGAGTCGGGGAGCAATTCGATCTTCTCCTGCCAGGTTGTCGCATTCGACCGGAATGGCGTCACTATCGCTCACCCAGACACCGGTGTCGTGGCCGTAGTTAATGTCGATGGCGATGATGTTGCTGTCGACTTCGAGAGGCTCGCATGGCTGATCGGCCTCAGGACTCCGTCCGTCACTGTGAATTGGTGGATCTCGCCGGACACTAACGCGGTGGGCACCTACTCGCATGAGCCGATGGGCTGCGAAGTGCAGACATTCTGGTTGGATGGGGTGAACGCTTCAGAAGTGCAAACCCTTAAGTCTGCAATTATGTCGACGATTTCGCAAGTGTCGACACCGACGCGCGCTTTGGTGTGCGACGTTCGAGGGCTTACGGACGTCGATGACTGGGATTCGGTGGCCCTCTACGAGGGCGCTAAAATCCCTGGTGCTGTCGATTCGTTGCTCCTAGGTCAAGGTGTCGCCGATCGGGTCCTCTCTGCTGCAGGTTTGTGCGGCGAGACGGGGGAGTTCGGTTTCATTGAGGTAATCGCGACCTGAGCGTGTGTTCCGTATCTCTTTCGGCGGGGAGAAAGGCAATGGGGTCTTCCTGCCGAAGGAGACACCATGACATGGGGTACTGAACTTGAGCTCCTGAGCCCCGGCGAGGCCGATGCCCGTCCCCGCCTGTGGTGGATCAAGGGTGACGGCACCTTCCTCATGAGCAACGGCATCACCGCCGCCCCCAACACCCGGGCAGCGGACGGCAGCTGGCACCACATCGTCTACGCCGACGGCTGGGGGCCGGCCACCGACCCGTCGACCGTCCTGGGGCAGCGAAGACCTCCTGTGGGCCGTCGGCTGCCACCCGGCACCGTCCGGGAGACGTGCGACGGCGACCCGGGCGACTGCCCGGCCTCTGGGAGAACGTGGAGCTCGTGGTCGTGCCCGATGCGGCGCCCCGGCGGCCCGAACTGCTGACCCGGCTGCAGGCCCGGGCGGACGCGGCCGGGCTGATCACGTGGGAGGTCAATGTCGACTCCACGATCTGCAGGGCCCATCAGCACTCCGCGGGCGCCCGCCGCAACGGCCAAGCCCAGACGGGGGCGGCCCGGACCGGTGCGGGGCACCCGGATGTCTTCCAGGACGGCGGTGAATTGAGGACTGTCACGGCGCGGGAAGGCCGGCGGGCGGCCTCCTGTCTACGAGATCGTCCGCCGCGACACCACCCGCAACGAGCACGAGGTCACCACGGCCACCAGCATCAACAACATCGCCCGCGACCTCACCATCTGGTTGGCTGCCCGCGACTTCCCGGACGGCCAACCAGGCAGGTCAGCGACTTCCAAAACACGGCCTAGCCGTGGGGTACGACGGCGACGGGCGCGTGAGCGTGGTGGATCACGCCGTGGGTGACGGGCCCGATACGCATGCCGAGGGCGGGCCGGTGCGTCTTACGGCCGACAACCACCAGTGAGGCGTTCGGGGCGGCCTGGAGGACGACCTCCGCAGCGGGAGCGAGGTCGATCCTGTGGGCCACCTCGACCTGCGGATACCGCTTCCGCCACGGCGCGAGGGCATCCAGGAGCTCCTTCTCGACCCGACCCTCCCAGCCGCCGTCCTCGTCACCCATGCGCACGGCCGCGGGGTTGTGCGCGAACACCGGTGGACGGCTCCAGGCATGCACGGCACGCAGCGTGGCCCCACGGGCTGCCGCGGCGGCGAAGGCGAACTCCAGCAGTTCCTCGACGGGCTCGTCCCGGTCCTGGATTCCTACGACCACTTCGCCACCGTCCTGGTCAACGGATCGGGTGCCCTGCGCGGCGTCGCCGTTGCTCGAGCGCACCAGCACCACGGGGACACTCGCCCGGGCGAGGACCTGCTGACCGACGGACCCGAGGAGGAACCCCGCGATGGCGCCGTGCCCACGCGAGCCCAGCACCAGCATCTCGGCATGCTCCGTCTGCCCCAACAGCGCGCGCGGCGCCAGATCGGACACCTGCACGACTTCGATCGGCAGCTCCGGATGCCGGACGGCCAGATCCTCCCTGACCTCGCTCAACAACCCCTGCGCCCATAGCCTCTGGGCTTCCGACTCCTGAGCCGAGGGTACGTCGACCGGACGCCAGATCCAGGCAGTGACCAGCCGCAACGGCACCGCACGGCGCTGCGCCTCGCGGGCGGCCCAGTCCGCTGCCGCACGGCTCTCACGGGAACCGTCCAGACCTACGACGATGGGGCGAAGCATGAGGAGTACCTCCGTGTCCGATACGGCGGGGTCGTGTAATTTCCCGCCGACCCTGGCTCAGAGCGTGGCGCAGGAGCGACGTCGGGCCCATGGGCCGGTGGTCCCGGCTCCGGTCCTGCGGTCCCTCCGACGGGAGGTCTGTTCGGTCCCCATCACGCGGACAACTCCGTGGTTGTTGTCACAGCCCCCGACATCAGGCCGAACGGCCCTCCTGCCGCCCCCGTACGTCCCAGGTCCTACCCGGGGTGGATCCCGCATGCTGGTCTCACACCAGTACTGACCAGGAGGACGACCGGCATGACCGTGCGTGTGGCAATCACCGGATTCGGGCATCGGGCGTAACTGCCTGCGCTTGGTGCTGGAGCGTGCGGGGACGGGCACCGGCACTCCGATCGAGGTGGTGGCGGTCAACGACCTCGCCTCTCCGGCGGCACTCGCCCATCTGCTGGAGTACGACTCGACGTACGGCAGGCTGCACCGCACGGTCGAGCACGACGACACCTCGATCACCGTCGATGGGCACCGCATCGCTGTCACCGCCGAAAGTGACCCCGCCGCCCTGGACTGGGCCGGCCTCGGCGTGGACGTCGTCATCGAGTCCACCGGCCGCTTCCGCACACGCGAGGACGCCGGACTGCACCTCAAGGGCGGAGCCGGCAAGATGCTGCTGTCCGTGCCGGCCGGCACCGGAGCGGCCCGCGCCGTGGGCTTGGTTCTGCCGGAGCTGGCGGAGGGTGTCGTGCCGTGCTGCCCACGGCGTCTGACGGCCGCCCGGTTCGTCACCGACGGGCTGGGCGCTCCCCAGCAGCCGGTGGCCCGCCCGCACCGGTGCTCCAGCGCGGACCGGGCCCGGCTCCAGCTGCCGTACGAGCCATGAGGACGCCTGCAGGAAGCGGCGGAGGGGTGTTCAGTGACGGATGAGCGCCAGTACCTCGTCCCGAACCCGGGTCAGTGTCGTCGGGTCCGTCGCCTCGGCGTTGAGGCGCAGCAGTGGTTCGGTGTTGGAGGGGCGCAGGTTGAACCACCAGCCGGGGGTGGACACGGTCAGGCCGTCGAGTTCGTCGAGGGTGGCTTCCGGGTGTCCGGCGAAGTGGGCGCGTACGGCCGTGAGGGTGGAAGCGGGGTCCGTGACGGCGGTGTTCAGTTCTCCCGACGCCGCATAGCGCTGGTAGCGCTCGACCAGGCGTGACAGCGGCTCCGGCTGCGAGCCGAGGGCGGCGACGACGTGGAGCGCGGCGAGCATGCCGGTGTCCGCGTTGTAGAAGTCGTGGAAGTAGTAGTGCGCCGAGTGCTCTCCCCCGAACACCGCCTGCGTGCGGGCCATTTCGGCTTTGATGAAGGAGTGGCCCACACGTGTGCGGACCGGGGTGCCGCCCAGCTCGCGGACCACCTCGGGCACGGTCCGGGACGTGATCAGGTTGTGCAGCACGGTGCTTCCCGGGTGGTCGGCCAGCAGCCGGGCGGCGATCAGCGCGGTGATCGCCGACGGGCTGACCGCCTCGCCGCGTTCGTCGACCACGAAACAGCGGTCGGCGTCGCCGTCGAAGGCCAGTCCCAGGTCGGCTCCCGTGTCCCGGACGAGGCGCTGCAGGTCGACGAGGTTGGCGGGTTCGAGCGGGTTGGCCTCGTGGTGGGGGAAGGTGCCGTCGAGTTCGAAGTACAGCGGGACGATCTCCACGGGCACGTCCTGGAAGACGGCCGGCACGGTCAGGCCGCTCATGCCGTTGCCGGCGTCCACCGCGATGCGCAGCGGACGGAGCGCGCTGACGTCGACGAGGTCCAGCAGGTGGGAGGCGTACTCCTTCAGCATGTCCCGTCGGCCGATCGAGCCCGCGGGGCGGCGCGCGGCGGGCGGTTCCTCGCCGGACGACCAGCGCTCGACCAGCGTGCGGATGGCGAGCAGCCCGGTGTCCTTGCCGATTGGCGCGGCGCCGGCCCGGCACATCTTGATGCCGTTGTAGCGGGCCGGGTTGTGGCTGGCGGTGAACATCGCGCCGGGCAGATGCAGGGAGCCGCTGGCGAAGTACAGTTCGTCCGTCGAGCACAGGCCGATCTCGGTGACGTCGGCGCCCCGCTCGGCGGCACCCTGCGCGAAGGCACGCGCCAGCCCGGGCGAGCTGGGCCGCATGTCGTGTCCGGTGACGACGGCGTCCGCACCGGTCGTCTCCACGAAGGCGGCGCCGAACAACCGGGCCACTTCCTCGTCGAGCTGGTCCGGGACGAGGCCCCGGACGTCGTAGGCCTTCACCACGGCGGACAGGTCGACGCCGGGTCGGTCGTTCATCGGGGGTACTCCTCGTGGATCATCCATACGCCCGTGTCCTGCGGGACAGTGCGGCCGTCGAGCGGTGCGCTGGACAGCAGTACCCGGGCGCCGTCGTCCAGTGGGACGGGGCGCGCGGAGAAGTTGACCAGGCAGCGCAGCCGTGCCGACCGGTCGAAGGCGAACCACGAGCCGTCCGCCGGGCCTTGAACGCGCAGCACGGTGTCCGCGGCGGGGTGGTCGCGGCGCAGCCGCAGTGCCGCCCGGTACAGCGTCAGCATGGAGTCCTCGTCGTCCTGCTGTGCGGTGACGGTGAGTTCGGCCCAGTCGGCGGGCTGGGGGAGCCAGCAGTCCTCGGGCGCGGCCGCACCGAAGCCGTAGGGCGGGGCGGTGCCGGACCAGGGGAGCGGCACCCGGCAGCCGTCGCGTCCGCGGTGGCGGCGCTCGGAGCGTTCCCACAGGGGGTCGCGGATCCGGTCGTCCGGGATGTCGGCCTGCGGCAGGCCCAGCTCCTCGCCTTGGTAGACGTAGGCCGCACCGGGCAGGGCCAGCATCAGCAGGGCCGCCGCGCGGGCGCGCCGCTCACCGGCGCGGCCGCCACCGTACCGGGTGACGGGACGCACGGCGTCATGGCTGGAGAGGACCCAGGTGACGGGAGCGCCCACGGCCCGCATGGCGCGCACCGACTCCTCGACCACATCGCGCAGTGCCGCTCCGTCCCAAGGGCACTCCAGGAAGGCGAAGTTGAAGACCTGCTGCATCTCGTCCGCAGCGACGTAGCGGGCCAGCCGCTCCCGGTCGAAGATGCCCGCCTCGGCCACCATCACCCGCTCGTGGGGGGCGACTGCGCCTGCAGGCGCGGGGTGGTGGTTGAGCAGGGTGCGCCAGTTCCGGAAGAGCGGGTGCAGTTCCTCCTGGTCGTAGTAGGGCATGAGGTGGTTGCGGTGGACGTCCTGGTGCTGACCGGGGCCGGCGTCCGGCAGGTCGTCGGCCTTGAACAGGGTGTGGGCCACGTCGACGCGGAAGCCGTCGACACCGTGGTCCAGCCAGTGCTTCAGGACTCGTTCGAACTCGGCGGTCACCTGTGGATGGCGCCAGTTGAGGTCCGGCTGCTCCGGTGCGTGCAGGTGCAGGTACCACTGTCCGGGGAGGCCGTCCGCTTCCTCGACACGGGTCCAGGCGGGGCCGCCGAAGGCGGACTGCCAGTCGTTGGGCGGCAGTTCGCCCTTCTCGCCGCGCCCGTCGCGGAACAGGTACCGCTGCCGGGCCGGGGAGCCCGGGGCGGCGGCGAGCGCCGCGCGGAACCAGGGATGCTGGTCGGAGGTGTGGTTGGGGACCACGTCCACCAGGACCTTGATCCCGAGGGCGTGAGCTCTCTCCACCAGGGCGTCGAAGTCGGCCGGTGTGCCGAGGTCCGCGGCGACACCGGTGTGGTCGGCGATGTCGTATCCCCCGTCCGCAAGCGGCGAGGGGTAGAAGGGGGTGATCCACACGGCGTCGACGCCCAGCTCTGCCAGGTGGTCCAGGCGTGCGGTGGCGCCGGGCAGATCACCCGTGCCGTCGCCGTTGCCGTCCGCGAAGGCGCGCGGGTGGATCTCGTAGCAGACCGCCTCCCGCCACCACGGGACGGGACCGTCGGTTCCGGGCACTCCCGTCATCGGGCACCTCTGGCGGATGCGGGGGAGGTCAGGAACACCGTGCGGCCGCTCTGCGCGGACAGGGTCGCGGCCCGGGCCACGGCCACCGCGGACAGCCCGGCCGCGGCGTCGGCCTGCGGGGTGCCGCCGTGGGCCGCGCAGTGGAGCAGGTCCGTCATCGCGGCCCGCACGCTCTCGGCGTACAGGTGCTGTTTGCGGTCTTCGCCGCCCAGGTCCACGACGCAGTCGACCCGGTGCGGGACGTTGCGTGTGACACCCCGGCCGCGGGCCTGGCGGGCGGAGCCGGCATCGCGCGTCACGGACACCGTGATGCGCTCCTGGCCGTGCGGGCGCAGCCCGGGTACCGCGAGCAGCTCCGCGGCCCGTGCGGGCAGCGCCTCCCAGCGGACGGCGCCCGCCTCGTCGGTCCACGCGGTGATCGTGGCGTACGTCGGGATCCAGCCGGTGAGGCGGGCTTCGGCGAATCCGTGGTCGAGCCGCATGAGCTGGCGTTCGGCGCGGTGGGCGTGGGTGAAGGAGTGGGTGTGGGTGGCGACCGCGCCGCCGGGGTGGACGGCGGTGGCCACCACGATGTCGACCGGCCCGTCCTCCCTGCGCACCTCGGTGCCCTGCACCTGGAGCGGCTCGCTGCCCATGAGCGCGTTGGCCGCGTCGAAGAAGTGGACGCCGTGCTCGACGTGGATGCCGCCGCTGTGCGCCGGGTTCCAGAACCAGTGTCCGGCGTCGAGGTCCTCGTCTGAGGCGTCGTTCTCGAAGGCGAACCGGCGCAGCGGGTCCAGGAGTTGTTCCTGGCCGAGGCGCGCCAGCAGCCGCAGGACGGGGTTGTAGCGCAGTACATGGTCGACCGCGAACACGCCGTCGGAGTGGCGGCTGGCCGCCTCGACGCGCGCGGCGTCCTCGACGGTGAGCGCCATGGGCTTCTCGCAGAAGACGTGCTTGCCGGCCCGGAGGGCGGTCACCGCGGCGTCCGCGTGCGCGGCCGGCGGGGTGGCCAGGACGATCACGTCGACGTCCGGAAGTGCGGCCACCTCCTCCACGCCGGCGCGGACGGCCGCGCCGTACCGGCCGGCGAGCGCCTGCGCCCGCTGCCGGTCGGCGTCGGCGCAGGCGGCGACGCGGACACCGGGGATGTCACGCACGGCGTCCAGCACGAACGTGCCGAAGGCTCCGCAACCGACCAGCGCCAGGCCGTACCCGGAGGGGTCGGGGCTCATTCGGACCGGTCCAGGCGGGCCACGCCGATGTGCGCGTCCGCCATGCCGTAGAAGACGTAGCGCACGCCGTCGATCTCCTCGATCGCGGTCGGGAAGACGACGTTGGGCACGGTGCCGGAACGTTCCTCCTCGGTCTCGGGCGCCATCAGCGGCTCCGAGGTGCGGGCGATGACGCGGCTGGGGTCGGCGGGGTCGAGGATCATCGCGCCCGCCGCGTAGTTGACCGTCTGTGCCTGCGCGAAGGGGTCCTCGATGGTGCCGGAGACGCCGTGGTGGATCAGCAGCCATCCCTCGTCGACCCGGATCGGAGCCGGACCGGCGCCTATCTTGAGCTCTTCCCAGGAGTACTCGGACAGGGCGACCAGGCGGTGGTGGCGCGGCCGGGTCAGGGCCCCCAGGTCCTGCTTGACCTCGTCGACGGGCACGTAGGAGATCCAGATACCGGGTCGCTCGTCGCTCAGACCGGCGGGCAGGTGCACGCCCTCGCCGGGACGGAACCAGCCCAGGTCCCACATCGGCCGGTGCAGCATGGCGTAGCACATCGCACCGTCCGGGCCCGGCACGGGCTCGGGGAAGTGCACGACGTCCTTGTTCGGGAACAGGTTGAGGTCGGTGTCGAGGTCGGGCTGGTAGGCGAACTGCAGGGGACCGAGGCGCTCCCAGCGGATCAGGTCCTCCGAGACGGCGAGGGCGGGCTTGGGGCCGAGGGGCCCGTAGGCCACGTACGACATGACGTGCAGGCCCAGGTCCTCGATCCAGGTGGTGCGGGGGTCCTCGACGCCGGCGTTGTTCTTGCCGCGCTCCCAGCCGGCGTCGGGTGCGAGGACCACGCCGCGGCGCTCGACGCCGGTGGGCACCCCGTCGTCCAGGGTGACCTCGGCGAGGCCGACACGGGAGACGTTGCCCTCGGAGACGAGCCGCGGGAGCAGGTGCAGCCTGCCGTCGGGCGTGCGGCCGGACGCCGGGTTGAGTACGCCCTCGACCTCGTTCGCCTCGCCGGGCAGCGGGGACATCACGACGCCGACTCGGGTCAGGGTGTAGGGGACATGGGGGGTGGTGCTGTGGGACACGAAGTTCAGCCCTTCGTTGCTGAGTCGATGTCGGTGGAGTTGAAACGGCTCTGGAAGAGGAGGTAGAGGGCCACCGCGGGAGCGGCAAGGACGCAGGCTCCGGCGAGGATGGCGCCGAAGGGATTGGCGGCGGCGGAGGCCACGGTGCTGATGTAGTTGGCCAGCGAGACGGCCAGCGGCTGCATGTCCTGGTCCTTGGTCACCAGGAAGGGCCAGAGGAACTCGTTCCAGGGCCCGGTGAAGCTGAGCAGCACGACCGACATCAGGGCCGGCTTGCACAGCGGCAGCGCGATGCGGAACAGGATCTGCAGCTCGCCCGCGCCGTCGATGCGGGCTGCCTCGAACATCGCGGCCGGCAGTTGCAGGAAGAACTGCCGGAAGATGAACACGGCGCTGGTGTTGATCGCGAACGGCAGGATCATACCGAGGTAGGAGTCCGCGAGACCGTAGTCGCGGACGATCAGCACGTACAGCGGGATCAGCAGCAGCTGGAACGGCACCACCTGGACCAGCAGGACCAGGGCGAACGTCGAGCCGCGGCCGCGGAAGTGCAGCCGGGCCAGCGCGTAGCCCGCGAGCAGCCCGAACACGGTGGTGCAGATGATCACGCCGCCGGTGAAGATGCCCGAGTTGACCAGCGAACGGCCCAGCGAGATCGCGGAGTCGATCGCCGCGTAGTTGTGCAGGCTCAGGTTGGAGGGGTCGGGGAACGCCCCGGAGGGGCTGGCGTCGGGCTCCTTCTGGAGGGAGCCGATGATCATGTAGTAGAAGGGGAAGAGGAAGGCGAACGCGCCGATCAGCAGGGCGATGCGGGAACCGATCGACCGGGTGCGGGGCCGCGCGGAGTGCTCGGTGATGCTGCGCTCGCCGGTGGGCGGGGCTGCGACGTCGGTGGTCATCTCAGGCCCTCTCCACGAGGCGTCGGTACACGAGCGAGACGGTGGTGATCAGTACGACGAGGATGACTCCGATCGCTGCCGCCTCGTCCGGATGGCCCTGCTGCAGGCCCCGCTGGTACATCAGCAGGACGGGTGAGGTCGTCGCACCGTCGGGACCGCCGCCGCTGGTGAGCAAATAGGGCTCGGTGAAGAGGTTGGCGCCGGTGATGGTGGCCAGGATCAGCACCAGGAGGGTGGCCGGGCGCACCGCGGGAACGGTGATCGAGCGGAAGATGCGCAGCCGTCCGGCGCCGTCGACGGCCGCCGACTCATACAGCTCCTGGGGCACGTTTTGCAGGGCCGACAGGTACAGCACGACGAAGAATCCCAGCTGCTTCCAGGCCACGAAGATGGCCACGACGGGCATGGCGAGGTGGGAGTTGACCAGCCAGGACGGGCTCGGCGCCAGGGGACCGAGGGCCTGGTTGACCAGGCCGTCGCTGTTGAACAGGAACAGCCACACACCGACGACCGCGACGCTGGCCGTGATGTAGGGGATGTAGTACGCCGTGCGGAAGAAGGACCGGAAGGGCAGCTTCTTGTTGAGGGCGTCGGCCAGGACCAGCGAACCGAGGGCGGTCAGCGGCACGTTGATGACCAGGAAGACGGCGATGTTGAGGAACGAGCGCCATACCTCGGGGTCGGTCAGCACCGCCGTGTAGTTGGCCAGGCCCACGAAGGGCCGGTCGACCTGGACTCCGGGTGCGGTGAAGAAGTAGTCGTGGAAGGACATCCACACCGCGAAGCCGAGGGGATACACGAAGATCGCGGCAAGGTAGATCAGGTACGGGGAGACGAACAGCATGCCGATGGGCTGATGGCCGCCCAGCCGCAGTCGCCGCCGCTGCGGGGGCGCGGGGGTCTTCGCCGTGGTGCCGGCCGCGGGCCGGCCCCGGCGTACGTCATACGTGTTGGAGGACATGACGGTCGCTCACTGGTCCTGCGCCAGCTTGTCCACCTGGGCCGCGGCGTCCTTGAGGGCCGCGGCGAGGTCACCCTTGCCGAAGATGACGGCCTTCGTGTACGCGTCGCGGAAGGTCTGCCAGACCTCGACGGAGTTCGGCACGTTGGGAGCCTCGATGGTGTGCTCCGCCTGCTGCGCGAAGATCTTGTACTCCGGGTGCGAGGCGAAGTAGGACGGGTAGGCGCTCGTCAGGCCGGCGCGCATGGGCATCTGCCCGGTCGCCTCCAGTAGCTTGCCGTCCTGGTCCTTGCTGGTGGCGAACTTCATGACGTCCCATGCGGTCCCGCGGTTCTTGCAGGAGCTGTACATGCCGATGGACTTCTCGTCGCTGAAGGTGCCCTTGCCGGTGGCGCCGTCCGAGGTGGGAACCGGTACGGCACCCCACTTGACCTTGTCGCCGTACACGGAGATCGCCCACGGGCCGACGGTGGCCATGGCCGCCTTGCCGTCGGCGAACGCGTCGCCGTTGTACTTCTCGTTCGGCGCCAGGTGCTCGGCGTACATGCTCTTCCACAGCTGGGCGGCCTTGAGACCGTCGGCCGAGGCGAACTGCGCCTTGCCGTCCTCGACCAGCTGCTTGCCGGTCTGCGCCGCGAACATCGGGTAGTAGTCGAACCAGGACTGGTAGAACTCCGAGGACGGGGCCGGCCAGATCGCGGCCTTGGCGGCCTTGGTCGCGACCAGCTTGCGCGAGGTGTCGAGGAAGTCCTGGTAGCTTGCGAGCTCGGGGCGCTCCGGGTCGAGGCCGGCCTTCTTGAAGAGCTCCTTGTTGTAGAAGATCATCACCGGGTTGCTCTTCCACGGCATCTGGTAGTACTTGCCGTCCGGCGACGCATACTGCGACAGCCGGTCGCCGACCCGCGTCTGCAGGTACTTCTTGCCGTCGGGGAAGTCGTCGAGCGGAACCAGACCGCCCTGCTTCTGGAACCCGGGCACGGCGGCCGGGGCGGTGTTGAGGATCAGGCAGGGCGCGTTGCCGGCGGTGATCGCCGCGCCGATGACCTCTTCGGAGCTCTTGCCCGCGGGGATCTCCTGGGCGGTGATCTTCTCCTCGGGGTGGGCGGCGTTCCACTGGCCCACCATCTTCTTGCCCCACGCGACTTCCTGCGCGTTGTTGGAGTACCAGATCGTGATCGGGCCGCGGGAGTCGTTGGAGGCGCCGGAGTCGGATCCGCCGCCGCACGCGCTGAGCGTCAGGGCGGCTACCGGCAGCAGGGCGAGGAGGGCCTTCTTCATTGGAGGTTCCGTTTCTTACGGGGGAATCGCTTGCGGTACGGCTCGGCCGGTGGAGCGTGTCCCCTCCCGTCCCGGGGAGGGGGCGCGGCGGCCTGCCGCGGGTCTCAGCGGACCGGCGCGGGGCCGGTGGAGGCGCGCACCACCAGGGCGGCGGGCTCGAGTTCCACGTCGGCGGTGGTTCCGGTCTCGATCAGTTCCACCAGGGCCTGGGCGGACGCCCGGCCCCAGGAGAGGGGGTTGGCGCGGCAGGTCGTCAGCGGGGGACTGGTGTAGGACGCGAGCGGCACGTCGTCGAAGCCGACCACCGACAGGTCCTCGGGCAGCCGCAGCCCGCAGGCCTGGGCGACCGCCATCCCGGCCGTGGCCGAGAGGTCGTTGCCGTAGACGATGGCGGTCGGCGGTGCCGGCCGGTCGAGCAGCATGCGGGTGGCCCGTGCGCCGCCCTCGGCGGTGAAGCCGCCCGGCAGTAACGTCCCCGCGGGCAGGCCGGCCTCGGCCAGGGCGTCGCTCCAGGCCTGGCGGCGGCGCCGGGCGTGCACGAACTCGTCGGGCCCGGCGACGTAGGCGATGTCGCGGTGTCCCAGGCCGGCGAGGTGGCGCACGGCTTCGCGGACGGCGGGACGGTCGTCGAGGTTGACCGTGGGCAGGCCGGTGGAGGCACCCGCTCCCACGGCGACGGCCGGCAGACCGAGCTCGGCGACGAGCGCCGGACGGCAGTCGTCGGTGCGCAGGTCGGTGAGGAGCACGCCGTCCACACGGTGGTCGGCGGCCAGCCTGCGGTAGGTGTCGACCTCGTTCTCGGGGCGGCTCATCTGCAGCATGAGACCGTCACCGGTCTCCGAGATGACTGTCTCGATGCCCGCCATGAAGGCGGGGAAGAACGGGTCGGTGCCGATGAGCTCGGCCTCGCGGGCCAGGACCAGGCCGACCGCGCGGACCCGGCCCGTGGACAGCGCCCGGGCGCTGGAGCTCGGAGTCCACCCCAGTTCCTCGGCCGCCGAGCGCACCCGCTGCTGGGTGTCCACGGCCACGCCGGGGCGGTTGTTCAGGACGAACGACACGGTCGCACGAGAGACCCCCGCCAGCTTCGCCACGTCGGCGATCGTGGGACGTCGGGCCATGTGCACACCGCTTTCTTCCGAACAGCCGGGCACGGACCCCTCCTCGGACGGGGCACCGCACGGGGCGTCGAGCCGGCGTTTAAACCGGTTTGAATGGACGCCCCGTAGCCTCCGCGCTCGAGTCGCGGAAAGTCAATACCCCGGAAGCAACTGCGCCGTTTGCGGCACTTTCGTCCAGTACAGCCGTTCTGTCCCATCCGGGTCCGGTCGGATCCGTAGTGGCGGGATCCGTAGCGGACGTACCTGTGCGGCGTCACGGTCAGCTGCATATCGTGCGCTTTCACAAACGCCGACAGGTCATAGTCAGGGGCTATGTCGGCCCTGTGACGGGCCCGCTGGAAGAGTTCTCTTGGGTATTTTCCGGGATTGCGGAAGGGGCTTTCCGGTCCGTCCGGTGGTGATTTTCCGGCAGCCGGTCGACTGGTGATTCATCCGCCGCAGGTGTCGCGGATCTTGCAGAACGCGTTGAGGTATTCCAAGTGATACGACGCACTGGCTATCCGTACGACCGCCTCGTCGAATGAAAGCACTGACGACCCCGTCAGGTTCGGGCTGCCGGTGAATGCGCGGGGCGGAATGTAACCGTCGTAGGGCGCGTCTGATCAGTATTTCCCTGTTGGGCGGCAGCACGTCGGTGCTGGACCAGTGGGGATGCGCCAGCGGCGGTACTAAGAGCTCGTAACACGATCACAGTGAGAAACGGTCTAGCCTTGCGGCGTGTCATCGCTTGCGATCACCGCTACCTTCCGCTCATCGGCGCCTGCTGCTGTCGTCTACGCCGCGCTCCTCGATGCGGAGTCCTGGCCGTCGTGGAGCTCCTACTACGAGGTCGAGTGGGACTGGCCCGCAGGGGTCGATCGACCGGTCCGCGCAGGTGACCGCCGCACCATTTGCACTCGCATTGGAGGGGTGCGCTGCCGCGAGCGCATCGTCGAGTTGGTCCCCGACCAGCGGTTCAGCTACGAACAGGCCGCGGGGCCGTTCGAGTCTCATCGGGGTTTTGTGGACCTGGCCCGAGTACCTCACGGCGGCACCGACATCACCTGGTCAGCGATCTACCGGCACCGCCTCCCCCTTCTGGACACGCTCAGAAGACGACGCCTGCAGGCTTTGGTCCACGATCTCGCTTCATACGCCGACTCATTCGTGAGCCGACACTCCTAGAAGCCGGCGCCAGGTTCACGACCCGGCCTTCTTGAGGCGCCGCCAACAGATCGGACTGCAGGCCAACGAGAGGAAGGCATTGTGGAGTTCTAGGCCGTGTATCGAAAGTGGATCTTGGGGTTGTGAATGATCACGGTTCATGGGGCGGGGAGGTCTCACAGACGAGCAGTGGGCGGTGCTCGGGCCGTTGTTGCCGAAGGGGACGAAGGCGGGGCGACCGCCTGTCTGGCCTCGGCGGCAGCTGATCGACGGCATACGGTTCCGGGTCCGGACCGGTGTTCCATGGCGGGACATCCCTGTCGAATACGGGCCCTGGAACCGGGTCTACGACCTCTTCCGTCGATGGCAGCGGAACGGCACCTGGCTCCGCATCCTCACCCGCCTCCGGTCCCTGACTGATGCGAAACCGCGGTCACGTGGGACCTCAGCGTTGACTCCACGGTCTGCCGCGCCCACCAGCATGCGGCCGGGGCTCGCAAGCAGGGTGATCTACAGAAGGAACCGCCGGGTGGCGTGTTCACCGAGCCTCGTGATCATGGGCTGGGAAGATCACGTGGCGGGTTCACCACCAAACTGCACCTGGCCGTCGAACAGGGTCAGAAGCCCATGGCGCTCGTGGTGACGGCAGGACAGCGTGGAGACCCACCGCAGTTCGAACCGGTGCTGAAGAAGGTTCGCGTGCCCCGCCTCGGGCCGGGCCAGCCCCGCGTTCGTCCCGATCGGGTGCGGGCCGACAAGGCGTACGCCTCCCGCAGGAACCGCGCCTACCTGCGCCGCCGCGGGATCCGCTGCACCATCCCGGATAAGGCCGACCGGGCCCGCAACCGCCAGAAGCTCGGCTCCCGTGGTGGCCGGCCGCCCCGCTTCGACCCGGTCGACTACCGACAGCGCCGTGCGGTCGAGTGTGGGATCAACCGCCTCAAGAGACACCGTGCTGTCGCACGCGATACGACAAACTCGCCGTCCGCTACGAGGCGACCGTGCTGGTCGCGGTCATCAGCGAGTGGCTATGACCTTGGGCCGTCACGTGGTGGGATCCACGTTCCATGCCGCGGGCAGATCGCTGCCGCAGAAGACGCAGACGAAATCGTCCTCACGGACGATGTTGCGCTCCTGGCAGTCGGGGCATCGCCGGAACACCACCTCGTGGGTGAAGCCAGGTGGCCGCCGGAGCTGTGCAGCGTCCAGGGCGCGGGCGACTTCCGCCCAGGAGGTGACATCTGGGCAGTAGCCGGTGGACTGGTTGCTGACTTCGCTCACGGTCCACCGGTCTGCCTCGCGCATGAAGCTGATCTCACCAGCGCTCAGGACCATGTCTCCGCAGGCACAGGCCACGTGCTCGCTCCGGCGCGGCGCCAGCCGAAGCACACCGTCCACGCCGACCACGAAGGTGAACGGTTCGGCCAGCTCCACCGCCGATTGCTCCACGATCCAGTCGTCGAAGTCAGCCGTCGAGCCGATACGACGGCCGCCGTCACCAGGCCGGACCGCGGCCTTCAGCTCGACCGGTCCGACATATCGATAACTCCGTCCCCGCCCAGTCACGTCAGCCAACCTAGAGCACTTCCGACACACGCCCTAGACGCCGTTCCCATAGGACGGCGAGGCGGTTCAAGTGTGGGGCAGGGCGAAGGTCTGCTCGACGACGTAGCGGAGCTTGCCCAGGCCCTTGATGTCCGGGGCACCCTTGCGGGAGATCACCGCCAGGATCCGTCGCCTGCGCAGTTCACGACGGACAGCCAGGGAGTCGTACGCCTTGTCTCCGAGGGAGTGGCGTCGGGCCGTCGGCGAGATGCGTGGCGGGGCCCGCGATGCTGCCGCCGGCCTGTCCGGATTCGGGTGACTCATGGCCGGACCGAGGGAGCGCCGGACGCCGGGTGGTTGGCAGTGTGGAAGACGGATGCACCATCCATTCGCAACACACCGATATCCGAGGGAGCAGAGGTCATGAGCGAGATCATCGCGGGGGTAGAAATTCCTGAAACGGCGGCAGTCGCCGAGGCCACCCGTGTCATGCAGGAGATGACAAGCCCTCTCATCTACCACCACTCCAGGCGCGTTTTCGTCTTCGGCGCCGTTCATGCTCAGAGGCTTGGCCTGGACCCTGACCCGGAGCTTCTCTACTTGTCCGCCATGTTCCACGACACGGGCCTGTCGACGCCGTTCTCCGGGGCAGAGCAGCGCTTCGAGGTCGATGGAGCGGACCACGCACGCAGGTTCATGCTCGACCGTGGTTTCCCGGCCACGGCCGCCGACGTGGTGTGGACGGCGATCGCGCTGCACACGACCCCGGGAATTCCCAACCGGATGGGCCCGGAGATCGCCATCACGTACTTCGGTGTTCTGACCGACGTGCTCGGCTTCGGTCTGGACGAGCTGGACCGCAGCCAGGTGGACGAGATAACCGCCACCCATCCGCGGGGCGACTTCAAGAACGAGTTCCTGCAGGCCTACGTCGACGGGCTCAAGCACCGCCCCGAGACCACGAACGGAACCGTGAATGCCGATGTGCTGGAGCACTTCATTCCCGGCTTCCGCCGGACCACCACGGTGCAGCGCATGCTGGGCGCTCCCTGGCCGAGCTGATCAGGACGCCAGACGAGGCAACGTGATGAAACGTGTGAGTCGCTCTCACGGCGGGCGTTCGTCTCGGCCAAGGTGCGGCCTTCGCCGTGCTGTTCGGTGCCACCGTGGTGATGATGGCCACGGCAAGCGCACCGTCACCGATCTACCCGCTGTACCGGGAGCGATGGGGCCTGTCGGTCACGATGCTGACGGTGGTCTTCGCGGTGTATGTCGTCGGTCTGCTCGGCGCGTTGCTGACGGTCGGTTCGCTGAGCGACCACTTGGGGCGCCGCCCTGTGCTGGTCGCCGCCCTTCTGGTGGCGGCGGCCGGCACGGCGATCTTCTGGACGGCCGACGGTATCGTCTCCCTTCTGATCGCCTGGGTGGTGCAGGGCATCGCCACGGGGACGGCCACGGGTGCTCTTGCCGCCGGACTGGTCGACCTCTCACCTGCGACGTCCGCAGGTGGGGCCGACGATGACGGCGGTGGGCACGAGTATCGGCATGGCCACCGGTGCCGGAGTCGTGGGGTTGCTGGTGCAGTCGACTTCACGTCCCGACGCGTATGTCTTTCCGGTCCTTACGCTGACCTTCGCCGTTCTGGCCGCGGTCGTCCTCAGGATCCCCGAGCCCCCCGCCCGTCATGCGTTTCGGCCGACGTAGTTGCGACCAAGGGTCCGGGTTCCTGGGGAGGTCCGGCCGGCGTTCCTCGCCTCGGTTCCCGCCCTTGTCGCGGGGTGGGCCGTCACGGGTCTGTTCCTTTCGCTCACTCCCTCCCTGGTCAGCAACGTCCTGCATGTGCGGTTCGGCGCTGCGGGCGGGCTCAGCATCGCGGCGCTGTTTCTGGCCAACAGCGTGGGCGCCTTTCACTCCGTTCGGCAGACGGCACAGCACGCCACGTTGCTAGGGGTGGTTCTCCTGAGTCTGGGTGCGTTCGGACTGGCGGTGGCCATCGCTGTCGCGTCGGCGGCCGCATACGTGGGCGGATCAGTCGTCGCAGGGCTGGGCGTCGGCCTGACGTTCAATGGGAGCCTTCGCGCCATCAGCGCGGTCACCATCGCGAAGTCGCGCGCGGAGGTCTTCTCGGCCATCTACGTCATCAGTTGTGCGGCGTTGAGTCTTCCGTCCCTGGCGGCCGGGGTCGCGGCGCCCTCATGGGGACTGGATACCACGGGCTACCTGTACAGCGGCTTCGTCGGAGCGCTGTCTTTGGGTGCGGCCCTCCACGCCGGACGATCGCGTGCTCACCGGCCGGCGGGAGACCCGATGCGGACGGCCGGGGACGGCGAGCCTCACAGCGAACTGACTCGCTGCTGAGCCCCGGCGAGTCGGTTCCGGGGTGCCCCGGTGAGAGTGCCCCCACTAGGGAACACCGCCGTACGCCGACACCAGCCCCGGAGGAACTCGACCCACGACTTACCGACCGCCGCGTCATGGCGGACTTCCCGAGCTCGGCTCTACGCCGGCTCCGTAGGCTGGAGGAGGTTGCGATCCGTATGGGTGACGGGTATGAGCCCGAACGGTCTGGTGAGGAGGACCTGCTCGGAGCCGAGTGGGAGAGGCATCGGCCCGCGGTTTTCGGTGTGGCCTACCGGCTGCTGGGGAGTGTGGCCGATGCCGAGGACGTGACCCAGGACGTGTGGCTGCGGGCGGCCGGAGCGGATCTGCAGGTCGTCGGTGATCTGCGGGCCTGGCTGGTGACTGTGGCGGCGCGTCGGTCGTACGACATCCTCAAGAGTGCCCGTTTCCGCCGGGAGACGTATGTCGGGCCGTGGCTGCCGGAGCCGTTGCTGACGGGCCCGGACGCGTCGCAGCCGGTACTGGTCGACGAGTTGGTCAGTTCGGCGATGCTCCTGGTCATGGAAGAGCTGAGCCCGCCGGAGCGGGTGTCCTTCGTCCTGCACGACGTCTTCGGTCTCGAGTTCGGCCGGATCGCCGAAGTGCTCGATGTCTCCGTGCCGGGGGCCCGTCAGCTCGCCTCGCGGGCACGACGCAGGGTGGCCAAGGCGAAGCAGTCCACGCCCCAGGCGTCGAAGGCCGAGCGGGAACGGGTCCTTACGGTCTTCCGCGCCGCCTACGAGGCCGGGGACCTGGCCGGCCTTGTCAGGCTCCTGCACCCGGACGCGGTCTACGTCACCGACGGCGGCGGCAAGGTCTTGGCGGCACGCAAGCTCATTCACGGCGGCGGGCGCGTCGCCGAGGTCATGGTGCGTACGGCGCGCCGGTGGCGCCCCGACCGCATCGACTTCGCGGAGGTCGGCGGCGAGCTGGCCCTCGTCTTCCACCGGCAAGGCCGCGTCTACTCCGTCGACACGGTACAGATCACAAACGGTCTGATCACCGCGTACCGCAGAGTCATCAACCCCGACAAACTCGCGCGCGTCTGAGCTGTCACACGCGCAGGGGCTATCTCGTCTCCCTGCTGAGAACGCATCACGGGCGACGAAGGAATACGCGTGAGCAGGTGACAGCGATCATGCAGAACGACATACATCCACCAGCAGCCGCCATGAGCCCTGCGCGCGAGTGCGCTCGCCATCGCCTCTCACAGTAAGGGTCAGCGTGCAAGCCATCACTGTGCGAGACCGTGACGCCGGTCTTGCCGGTATGTCCCTGACGGACATGCCCTACCCCCATGCGGCGGAGAACGACGTCATCGTGCGGGTGCACGCCGCCAGCTTCACCTGTGGCGAACTGGACCGGCCCACAACGTGGACCGATCGCGCCGGCCGCGACCGGACACCGAGTGTGCCCGGGCGCGATATGTCCGGTGTCGTCGCGCAGCGGGGGTACGGCACCACCGGCCTGAGCGTCGGACGGAGCGTGTTCGGCCTGGCTTACTGGACCCGCAACGGCACCAGCGCTGAGTACGTCGCGGTGGAGGCCCGCAACCTCACCCCGCTACCGGCGGACATCGACCACACCGTGGCCGCCGCGCTGCCCATCTCCGGACCGACCGCGTGGCAGGGCCTGTTCGACCACGGCCACCTCACCACAGGCCAGACCGGGCTCATCCACGGTGCCGCGGGCGGCGTCGGTTCGATTGGCGTGCAGCTCGCCCGCGAGGCCGGCGCCCGCGTCACCGGAACCGGTCAGGCCGCCGACCGGGACAGGGCACTCACCCTCGGAGCAGGCACCTTCATCGACCTGCAGGCCGAGAAGCTGGAGCACGCGGGCGAGGTCGACGTCGTGTTCGACGTGATCGGCGGTGACATCCTCGATCGCTCGGCCACCCAGGTCCCCGAGTCGGCGGCACGCTGGTCAGCATCGTCATGCCGCCCAAGGTCCAGCCCAAGGACGGCCGGGCGTCTTTTTCGTCGTCGAAGCCGACCGCGTACGGCTCGCCGAGCTCGCCACGCGCCTGAGGGACGGGCGGCTCCAGCCGTTCGTAGGGGCTGTGCGGCCCACTCGCCGAGGCACCCACCGCGTTCGCCCCCGTCAAGGCGATCATCCGCATCACGGAAGGCTGAATCGAGAGACCCTGTGACAAGAATGCGAACCGCCGCCGGCCTACTGGCTGCTGCCACACTGACAGGGGCCACGGCCTGCTCGGCCTCCGACGAGCCCGCCCACGCCGGCGCCCCGGCGACGGTCGCCGCATCGAGGCGCTCCGTCGAAACCTTCACACCACTGCTGCAACAGGCGCTTGTGAATGTGAAGGACAAGACCTTCACCTCAGCGATCGTCGCCTTCCCACCCGGCGCAAGCGCGCTGCCGCACCGGCACGGCCGGGCGTTCGTCTACGCCTACGTCCTCGAAGGCACCGTACACAGCAAGCTCAGCGACAAGCCGGTGACCACCTACCACCACGGCGAGAACTGGGTCGAGCAGCCGGGCGCCCACCACGTCCTCACCGAGAACGCCAGCCGGACCAAGCCGGCAAAGCTCCTGGTCGTCTTCGTCTCCGACACCGAGGCCAAGCTCAAGGTCGAAGACCCGAAGTCGTAACCCCCGGGGCATGCAGCGGGGCGGCAACACCCTTCACGAACTCCGCCCCCGCCCGAGCACGCCCACATCCACCACCAAGACGCGCCCGACCTGCGTGGCGCGCACCGCACGAAGGAAGCAAAAGGAACCATGACCGACACCCAGCGCGTCAACATCGGCAAGCAGCACCCTGCCGCCTACAAGACCCTCATCGCCCTGTCGGTGGAGGTCGAGAAGGCCACCGCCGCAGCGGGCCTCGACCCCCTACTGGTCGAACTGCTGAGGATCCGCAGCTCCCAGATCAACGGCTGCGCGTTCTGCCTGCGCATGCACACGCAGGACGCCCTTAAGAAGGGCGAGAACCCCGACCGGATCGCAGTGCTTCCCGCATGGGCAGAGACCGGCTACTTCTCCGACACCGACCGCGCTGCCCTGCGCCTCACCGAGGCGATCACACGCGTGCCGGACGGACACGTCAGTGATGAGGACTTCAACGCCGCCGCGGACGTACTCACCGTAGACCAGATCTCGGCAGTCGCCTGGCTGGCAACCGTGATGAACGCCTTCAACCGCGTCGCCATCACCAGCCGCTACCCGGTGGGCATCTGATCTCGACCGAGGGACCGGCGATCACGGGGGTTGGCGAACTCCAGGCAAAATGCCCCGCACCGAGCCTTCTGCAACACTTTTCAGGAACTGCAGACCCGTAAGCGCTCGCGAGCCTCTACCGTGGTCGCAAGTGGGCACCAGCGTGCCGTCGACGATGAGCACGTTGCTGGCGCTGAAGCGCTACCGCTGCTTCAGCGCCAGCAACGGCCCGATGTGATCGATGATCCGGTCGGCGGCTGACTTGGAGATGCCGAACAGCGGGGCGGCTGGCGCAAAGTCAAGTTGATTCGCCAGTATGCGACGACGAGGAGCACGCGGTCTTGCAATGGCAGTGCCCATGGACGCCCTCGGCGAGTCCCGACGGCCCCATCCCGGCGCAGCATAGTCATCAGCTTGCGGAAATCGCGCGGGCGCGCCGGGTGAACGGTGCTATCCAGGATGCTTCCGTTGCCGTGATCACTCAGTCACGGCGAGATCTCCTCAGGGCGGATCACGCCCCCCGACTTTTCATCCGGCCAGTGCGGCGCTCACCCGGGCCAAGCGGTCGGTCGGCAGAGCGAAGTCATTGGCGGGGTTGCGGAACGAGTACCTGCCGTCGTTGATCCGCGTGCCATCCTCGGCCGCTGCCCAGCGCACCGGACCGTTTAGTCCTTGAACTTCCAGCATGGCTGTTGCGAGCGGCCCGGCGGCGTGCGCTCCGAGGCGGGCGCGCAACGCCGCGGCCCGGCGGTCGACGGCCTCCTGCGGTGGGGAGTCATCTCCGAAGGCAGGCAGCAAGAGCAACAGGCGGGCGTGGGGGTCTGTAGTGGTGCCGCCGGGCAGGCCGTTGTCCGCAGCGGCATGCGCGTTGTCGAGGACGACGCGGGTGACGTCGATGAGGCCGGCGTCGTCGAGCCGGTGCAGCACCGCTTCGTGCAGTCGGCCCCAGACACCGGCCCTCGACCAGATCAGGAACCGGCGGTGAGCCGTCGACTTCGACATACCGAAGCACGGCGGGAGTTGGCGCCAGGCGCAGCCGCTGACCAGGACGTAAATGATGGCAGCGAACAGTGTCTCATCAGGCGTGTCCTGCGTTCGCCGCCTTGCGGCCAACCGCACCTTCGGCGGCGGGATGAGCGGCTTCGCGATCTCCCACAGCCCGTCCGGAACAATCCAACTCCACGTAGCCCGCCCCCATGCCGGGGGTCAACGTCCGCCTCACCACGTAGGACACGTCCTAAGGACTGGTCGGCGGGGCGACCACCAACTCGGTGTCTGGGTCATGGTCGATCTGCGGGGGGCCGGCGACGATCATGGTGGCTCGGGCCCACGGCTGTTCTCGCAGCATGAATGGCAGTTCTTCCAGCAGCCAGTTCGTCACGTGCTCCAGCTGCTCGGGGGAGTCACCGTCGCGGACGATCAGCAAGCGCTCTTGCTCATCGAGGTCACCCTGCATCCACACCGAGGCGTCCAACCATGGGGCTAGCTCTTCGCGGATGATGCCGGTCCCCTCGACCCAGATGAAGTCGGCGCCGGCGGGGATGGTGATCGATCCGGGCCGGTTGTGGGAGATCCAGGCATCAGGGCGGAAATTCACCGCCTCACCCCGGTGCAGGGGCTGGAGGATGTTCTCGACGAGCACGGCACCCCAGTCGAAGTAGGAGTGGTTCCAGGCGACGTCGTCGGTGTGCACGATGGCGGAGTTGGGCGCCACCTTGCGTAGCCGCTCGGCCAGGGTCGTCTTGCCTGCGCCGCCCCGGCCGTCGATCGCGATCACCCGCGGACGTCCGGTGACGTCGGGTGATGCATCGCGCAGTTGCCGGAGGGTGGCGTGTACGGTCACCACCCGCCAGTCAACGGCCTCGATCTCGCCTGGATGTAGATGCATCTGTCGTCTGTCTCCGGAGGTGAGGACGCGGGTCCGGCCTGCCCGGACGATCCACCGGTCGGTTACCGCGTGACGTGACTTCTCACTGACATTGATCATGCAGGTGTGCCTGGGCGACTCCCGAATCTGGCTCACCGACCGGAGGACCACGTGAGCTGACCCCGGCAGGTCCTCCGGCCGTCGCCGATGGGTGTCCGCCCGCACGGCGGGCACCCCTCAGCATCGCACTCAACGGAAGGCCCGTTGTCGGGCCCGGTCCGCACCCCTGGCTGAGGTACCTGACAGGAGGGCAGCGTGGTCCGCAGCGGCCATGAGGTGGGGCCCGCCAGGAATTCCAACCCCTCAGCTGCGCTGCCGGCGTCCGTTCCACCGGATCCGAACGGTGCACGTGCCGAAGGCCATCAGGCTCCGCCGGGCTGGGGCGTCGCCGCGCGCAACTGCCGTCGGCCCTTGACGATGAGGTCGAAGACGGCCTCCCGCGGACAGAGGTCGTTGCGGTAGCGGGGCGGGATCACCCAGTAGGTGCCAGGCGGCGCGGTCCGGTGGCGGGCGGGCACACCGAGATGGCTACCGGTGGTCAGCAGAGGGGCGTCGTCAGCCCCCCCACCAACTGGTACCGCGGCCGAAAGCGACGAGGGCGTAGTAGACGGGCCCGGCGCTGAGGTGATCATGGATCACCGGCCCGAAACGGCTGATGCTCCAGCTCGCCCACCAGGCCGCCCAGATCCTCCGGCAGGCACCCGTCCAGACCGGGCTGGAGAACGCGGACTACATGTATTGATCACGAGCGTTGTTAACGCCGCCCGGGCTTGAGGGACTTGGTTCCATGACCCACCCGGAAGCGGCCACAGACGCGGCCCCGAGCCGCAACCAGCGGGCCGCCCTGGGAGGATCGCAGCACCCTCGTCTGGATTGCCGCGGATCAGCGGCGTCGCGAGCGGATGCGGGTGACGTCGGAGCGCCGGTGTCAGGCCGCTGGGCGGTCCGCCACGGAGCGGGCCGCTTGTTCGATGAGGCGCTGCAGGTACAACCCGCGTGTCGCGTCGAGCGCGGTGGCTCGGCCGGTGCGCACGGCGGTGGCGAAGGCGCGGCGCAGGATCGGCCAGCACTCCTCGTGGTCGATGTCGGCCGTGTCGTAGGACAAGGGCTGTTGAGGGCCGAAGAGGTCGATGCGGGTGAGTGCGCGGGGTACGGCGACGGCGCCGGACAGGGACGCCTGGCTGACCGCGCCACTTTCGTGTTCGCACGTCAGCTCGATCCAGCGGCGCGAGTCGCCACTGCTGCGGATGGCCTTGATGGGGCCGACGGCGGTGTCGAGCAGGTCGAGGAGGTGCGGGCCCAGATCGAGCAGCGCACCATGTTCCAGTCGCCAGCCGGTGGCGAACTCCCCGCCCAGGAAGGCGCCGTGAAGGTAGCAGGACCGGGCGCCGGTGATCTCCCGGGCGCGGGCGGCCTCAAGGAACGAATCGGTGGCGGGGTGGTAGCGCTTGGTCAGCACGAGTTGGGAGACGACGCCGGCGGCTCGGACCGCGTCGGCGACGCGTTCGGCGGAGGCGAGGTCGGGACCGAGGGGCTTCTCCAGGAGCAGGGCCTTTCCCCTGCGGGCCGCCTGGGGGGCCAGTTCGGCCTGGACGGCGGGCGGTACGGCGAAGGCGACCGCCTCGCAGCGGTCGAGGAGTTCGTCGAAGGAGGCGGCGACGTGGGCGCCGTAGGGCGCCGCGGTCTCGTGCGCGGCCGCGGGGCGACGGGCCCATACGGCGGTCAGGCGGGTCTCGGGCCCGGCTGCGAGCATGCGGGCGTGCATGGCGCGCGCCCATGGTCCCGCGCCGACGAGGCCGACCTCGACGGGCGGGTGGGTGAAGGGGCCGGAAGGGGTGGTCACGGCGGTGGTCCTGTCTGTGCTCGGGCCCGCGGTCAGGCACGGCCCGTGGAACTGGGAGTGTGGCCGACTCCCGTTACGGATATCGCGCGTCTCACGGGGTGAGGGCGGCCAGTCGGGTGTCGGCGCGGGCGGGGGAGTAGAGGAACTGCACGACCATGGAGGCCGCTCCTATGACGCCGGCGTGGTCTCCCAGGCGGGAGGTGACGACCTGGAGATTGGCGGTGGCGCGAGGGAAGGCGCGCTGGTAGAGCAGTTCGCGGACGCCGGTCATGAACGGGGCCCCGGACAACTCCCCGGCGATCATGAGGACTCCGGGGTTGAGGAGGCTGACGACCGTCACCAGGACCTCTCCGGCCCGGCGGCCGGCCTCGCGGGCGAGCCGGATGGCGTCGGGGTTGCCCTCGGCGAGCAGGCGCTTGACGTCGGAGGCCGAGGCGGCGTCGGTACCCAGGGCGGACAGGTGGCCGGCGAGGGCGCGGCCGCTGGCGACGGCTGCCAGGCAGCCGTGGGAGCCGCACATGCACAGCGCGTCGGGCCGGTCGTGCAGGCGGATGTGTCCGATGTCGCCGGCGCCGCCGTCGATACCGCGGTAGACCTCGTCACCGACGACGACGCCGGCCCCGATGCCGGTGGAGACCTTGACCAGGACGAACGCCGTGCAGTCGCGGTGGTTGGCCTGATGCTCGGCCAGCGCCATGAGGTTGGCGTCGTTGTCGACGAAGACGGGGACGGGGCCGCTCTCCATGCTGGGGCCGACGTGCTCGGCGTAGGCCCTTTGCAGGCGTTCCCGGATGGGGAACTGGTCCCACCCCGGCATGATCGGGGGCTGGACGACGCGCCCGGTGTTCCAGTCGACGGGTCCGGGGACGGACAGGCCGATGCCGCAGACGCGTTCGGCGTCGACGCCGGCCGCGGTGATCAGCTCGGGGAACCAGGCCGCCAGTGCGTCCAGCACTTCGTCGGGGCCGTCGCTGATGCGCATCGGCCCGGTCTGCTCGGCGAGGATCGTGCCGGCGAGGTCGAGTACGGCGGCCCGTGCGTGGCGGGTCTCCAGGTCGACGGCGATCACCGCGGCGTGCGAGGGGTCGAAGACGATCTGCTGGATGGGACGCCCGCCGGTGGAGGGTCCGACGGTGTGCTTGAGCCACCCGGCGCGGTTGAGGAGGTCCAGACGCTGACCCACGGTCGACCGCGACAGTCCGGTGACCTGCTGCAGATCGGAGCGGGTGTTGGCGTGTCCGCTGCGGATGAGCTCCAGCAGCTCCCCGGCGGTGACCTGATTCGTCGTCAGCATCTGGCCCCTCATGTGGTCAGCTCTTGTCGGCACCGCTGGTCAGACCTTCGGTCAGCAGGCGTTCGGCGGCGAAGAACAGAAGTACCACGGGGATCGTCAGCACCACGGACCCGGCCATCAGGACGGTCTTGGGCACCTCCACGCCGTTGGACAGCTGTGCCAGTCCCAGGGAGACGGTCCATTCGCCGGGGTCGGCGGCCAGGAAGAGCAGGGCGAAGAGGAACTCGTTCCAGGCGATCATGAAGACGTACAGGCCGGTCGCCATGAGGGAGGGCAGGGCGAGCGGCAGGATCACCTTGCGGACGGTCTGCAGGCGGCCGGCGCCGTCCAGGGCCGCGGCCTCCTCGATCGAGGAGGGGATGGTGACGAGGTAGTTCTTCAGCATGTAGATCGACACCGGCACCGTCTGGGCGACGTAGACGATGGCGAGTCCGGTCAGGCTGGAGGACAGGTGCAGTTTCGCGAAGATGACGAACAGCGGCACGGCCAGCAGGGTGGCGGGGAAGAGGTAGACGGCCAGGAAGAGCGCGCTGACCTGGCGGTGTCCGAAGAACTTCAGGCGGCTGATGGCGTAGGCGCCGGGGACGGCGGCCAGCAGGGTCAGGGCGACGGTGCCCAGGGAGACGAGGGCGGAGTTGAGCAGGAACTTCAGGAAGCCCTGGCCGCCGGCGTCGGTGGAGCGCAGCACGTCGCGGTAGGTGGTGAGGGTGAGGTCCTGGGCGGAGATCCACAGGGATCCGGGGTCGAGCAGCAGCGCGTCGATGGGCTTCAGCGACAGCAGCAGCATGTAGTAGAAGGGCAGCAGGGTGATCACCGCGAGGAAGGCGATGACGACCCAGCGCAGGACGCCGAAGAACGTCTCCTCGAACCGGGCGCGCGTCATCACGATTCCTCCTGGACCTTGTTGCCGAAGAACTTGAAGTAGAAGCCGAGCAGGATCATGAGCGAGGCGGCCAGGACCAGGGCCTGGGCGGCGGCGGCTCCGACGTCGTAGCGGGCGGTGAGGAAGTCGTACACGCGCACGGCCGCGACGTCGGTGCCCGCGCCGCCGCCGGTGAGCAGGTAGACGTCGTCGAACTTGTTGAACGTCATGATGAAGCGCAGGACGCACAGCAGGGCGATGACCGGCATGAGCTGCGGCAGCAGGATGTGGCGGAAGCGCTGGGTGGGGGTGGCGCCGTCGACGAGAGCGGCTTCCTCCAAGGCGTCGGGGACGGCCTGGAGGCGGGCGAGGATGAAGAGGAAGGCGAAGGGGAAGTAGCGCCAGCACTCGAAGGCGATGACGGTCAGCAGGGCGAGCGGGATGTCGAAGTGCCAGCCCAGCACGTCGACTTCGTAGGCGCGGGTGGAGAGGAAGGCGATGGGGTCGTCCCAGCCGAACAGCCGCCGTCCCCAGTCGTTGACCACGCCGTACTGCGGGCTGAGCGCGACCTCCCAGACGAACGCGACGGCGACGACGGGGGCGACGTAGGGCAGCAGCATGGCGGCGCGCAGCAGTCCGCGACCGCGGAAGGGCTTGCGCAGGGCGAGAGCTGCGATCAGGCCGAGGGCGACCGAGCCGAAGGTGGAGCCCGCGGTGTAGAGCAGGGTGGTGGTGAGGCTGGACCAGAAGCCGGCGGAGGCGAAGACCTGGTCGAAGTTGTCGAGGGTCCAGTTGCCGAACAGGCCCATGCCCTGGATGTCGACGAGCTTGGCGTGCTGGAAGGCGAGCAGGATCGTCCAGGCGATGGGGAGGATCACCACGACGAGGACGACGATGAAGGTGGGGGAGACGAACGCCAGGCCGGCGCGGTTGGCGCGGCGGCTGGCGGTCATGGGCGGGCGGCGTTCGGCGGGGCGCTCGGCCGGCGCGGTGTGGGTGTCGCGGCGCTGCGGTGCGCCGGCGGGGGCTGTTGTCATGAGGGGACCTTCGTGACGTGCATGCGGGCGGCTACTGGAGGGACTTCTGCAGGGCGGAGACGTCGTCGTCGGTTTCGTGTGCCGCCTCGGAGGGGGAGATCTGCCCGCTGGTCATGGCGCCGATGGCCTTGGGGACGGGCAGTTCGCCGTTGGTGGCGCCGACGAGGGCTCCTTCGCCCTGGGTGATGCCCCAGCGGCGCATGTTGCTGACGCCCGCGGCGAGCTGGTTGAGCAGGCTCGCGGGGTAGACCTGGTCGAACGGCTTCTTGGTGTCGACGCCGATCGGGCTGTGCCGCCAGGCGTCGAGGTAGCGCCGGGGCTGGGCGGCGGTGCCGTTGCGGACGGGGATCTTGCCCTCGGGCGCCATGCCGAACCAGGACTCGTAGCCGGTGCCCATCATGTACTCGATGAATTCCCGGGAGGCCGCCGTCTCGGCGGTCTTCGTGGTGACCCAGGAGGTGATCTCACCGAACTGGGCGGCCTCGGCGGCGTCGGGGCCCTTCATGGCGGTGACGATGCCGCTGTTCCGGGCGAGGTAGCGGGGGTCGTCCTTGCACTGCGGGCAGCTGGGCAGGGCGTCCTTGCGCAGGCCGGCGAGTTCGTCGAGCAGGAACGAGGACCAGATGATCATCGAGGACCGGCCGGCGAAGTAGGTGGCGCGGGTGGAGTCCACGGTCTGGGTGCCGGGGGCCCCGTAGTCACGGGCGAGTGCGTCGTAGGTCGTGAACGCCGTCTCGCACTGCGGGGATGCGAGGGCGACCGCGTGCTGGTCGTCGACGAGCTGGCAGTCGTTGGCGAGGGCGAGGCTCTCGAAACTCTGTGAGGTGAAGGCGTCGCTGGGGTCGGTGGCCGCGGAGATGCCGTAGGCGCCCTTGGTGGTCAGGGCCTTGGCGGCGGCCAGCGCCTGGTCGTAGGTGTCGGGGGCGGCCAGGTTCTTCTGCGCGAGCTGGTCCTTGCGGTAGACCAGCAGCTGGAGCCAGGCGTCGGAGGGGACGCCGAGGCTGGTGGCGCCGTCGGAGGTGAGCTGCAGCGCGTTGGCGTTGAAGCTCTTGCGGCCCAGTTCGTCGACGATCCTCTTGGGGATGTCGGTGTTGAGCAGGCCGTTGCTGTACATCTGCCAGACCTGGCCCATGGGCGCGGCGCCGATGACGTCGGGCAGCGTGCCGGAGGCCGCCGCCGACATGATCAGCTGCGGCATCTGGCCCTCGTCCACACCGACGAGATGGACCTTGATCCCGGTCTTCTCCTCGAACCCCTTGATGATCTTCTGGGTGACCGCCACCCGGTCCGGCAGGTTCTCCTGCGACCAGACGGTGATCTCCCGGTCGGGTTTCCCGGGCCCGGTGCTGCCGGCGCAGCCCGTGAGCAGCCCGAGTGTCAGGGCTGCGGTGATGCCCACCGCGATCGCGTTGGATCGCCGGCTCTTGGTGCGCATTGCGTGTCCTCGTTCCGACTTACGTCTACTGCCCACGCATCTCAGCATCACTTATGCGTGTTGACAAGACATAAGTGAGGGCTATTGTCGACGCAACCGCACTCGCAACCCCCTTCCGGAGTCATCCGTGGAACGTGTCGTCCAATTCACCGGCCCCCGTCAGGTGGAGGTCGCCGAGCAGGTCACCGCCGATCTGCCCCCGGGCCATCTGAGGGTCCGCACCCGCTACTCGGGCATATCGGCCGGCACCGAACTCACCGCGTACCGCGGCACGAATCCTTACCTGACGCGCACCTGGGATCCCGAGGCCCGCCTGTTCCGCGAGGGCGCCGCCGGCATCGAGTATCCCGTGGCCGGCTGGGGCTACTCCGAGGTCGGCGAGGTCGTCGAGACCGCCCCCGACCTCGACGGCGTCCCCGGCCTGCCCCGCCCCGGCGACCTGGTCTGGGGCATCTGGGGACACCGCAGCGAAGGCATCGTCCCCGCCGAACGCATGATCGGCCACACCCTCCCCGCCAGCCTCGAGCCCCTCGCCGGCGCCTTCGCCCGCGTCGGCGCCATCGCCTACAACGCCGTCCTGGCCGCCGACATCCACCTCGGCGAGGACGCCGCCGTCTTCGGCCAGGGCGTCATCGGTCTGCTCACCACCCGCCTCGCCCAGCTCAACGGCGCCCGCGTCACCGCCGTCGACGCTCTCGACGGGCGCCTGGAGACCGCGAAGCGCTACGGCGCCCACGCCACCCTCAACGCCCGGACCGACGCCGTCGCCGAACGCATCCGTGAAGCCACCGGCGGCCTCGGCGCCGACGTCGCCATCGAGATCAGCGGCGCCTACCCGGCCCTGCACCAGGCCCTCCGCTCCGTCGCGGCAGGCGGACGCGTCGTGGCCTCCGGCTTCTACCAGGGCGACGGCATCGGACTGCGCCTGGGCGACGAGTTCCACCACAACCGCGTCCAGCTCGTCTGCTCCCAGATCGGCGGCGTCCCCCCGCAACTGTCCCACCGCTGGACCGTCGAGCGCCTCCAGCAGACCTTCCTGCGCCTGGTCGCCGAGGGACAGATCGACGTCACCTCCCTCGTCAGCCATGTCGTGCCCGCCGCCGACGCTGCCGACGCCTACGTCCTGCTGGACGAGCGCCCCTCCGAGGCGCTGCAGGTCGTGCTGGAATTCTGAACGTTTCGAAAGGCCCCCTCATGCTCAAGACCGCGGCACAGGAGCAACTCCTGCCCGGAGACACCCTGCAGGCCAAGTGGGAGTTCGCCCAGCAGGCCGGCTACGACGCCATCGAACTGCGCGGCAAGGGCGAACTGCACTTCGCCTCCCGCCTGGAGGAACTGCGCCGAGCCCGCAAGGACGGCGTGGTCATGCCCACGGTCTGCGTCGACATGCTGCACTTCTTCGGCGCCTTCGACGCCGACCGGCGCCGCGACGCCCTCGACCAGATGAAGTCCCAGCTCACCGTCATCGCGGAGATAGGCGGCGTGGGCGCCCAGACCCCCGCCAGCTACGGCATGTTCTCCCGCCGGCTGCCCCCCTTCGAACCCCCGCGCAGCGAGG
Organism: Streptomyces sp. RK62; assembly: GCF_018070255.1. Taxonomy (NCBI): domain Bacteria; kingdom Bacillati; phylum Actinomycetota; class Actinomycetes; order Kitasatosporales; family Streptomycetaceae; genus Streptomyces; species Streptomyces sp. RK62. The sequence continues at coordinate 358,128 of NZ_JAGPYD010000005.1, forward strand.
AGGAGGACCGCGAGATCCTCCTCACCGGCCTGACCGAACTGGGCGAGCACGCGCGCGCCGAGGGCGTCACCCTCTTCCTGGAGCCGCTCAACCGCTACGAGGACCACATGGTCAACCGGCTGGAGCAGGCCGCCGACCTCATCCGCACCGTCGGCCTGGACTCCGTCCGCATCGGCATCGACAGCTACCACATGAACATCGAGGAAACGGACCCCGCCGCCGCGATCCTCGCCCACGCCGACCTCATCGGCCATGCCCAGGTCTCGGACTCCAACCGCTTCCAGCCCGGCGCCGGACACCTCGACTGGCCCGCCTGGCTGGGCGCCCTGCACACCGTCGGCTACGACGGCCACCTCGCCCTCGAATGCCGGCTGACCGGCGACCCCGTCGAGGCCGTCCGCTCCGTCCCCGCCTTCCTCAAGAGGTCCGGCGCGTGAAGTCCCTCCTGGAACGGCCCGCGCCCACCGCGACCGCGGCCCTGACACTGCGGCGCGGTGCGGCGCGGGTCCTCATCGACAACTGGACCGGCACCTCCACCGTCCCTTCCCGCACCCTCTACCCCCACCAGTGGAGCTGGGACTCCGCGTTCATCGCCATCGGCCTGCGGCACCTCTCCGTCCGCCGCGCCCAGCAGGAACTGGAATCCCTGCTGACGGCCCAGTGGGCCGACGGTCGCATCCCGCACATCGTGTTCAACCCCGCCGTGCCCCACGACGCCTACTTCCCCAGCCCCGACTTCTGGCGCTCCTCGGGCGCGGGCCGTGCGGCGGGCGCACCCGCCGCGCCCGAGACCTCCGGCATCGTCCAGCCTCCGGTACACGCCCTGGCCGCCTGGCTCGTGCACCGCGCGGACCCGGCCGAATCCGCGCGCCGCGGTTTCCTCGCCCGCGTGGCACCACACCTGGCCGCCTGGCACGAGTACCTCCTCACGCGCCGCGACCTCGGTGGCGCGGGTCTGGCCGCCGTGGTCCACCCCTGGGAGCCCGGCATGGACAACAGCCCCAGCTGGGACCGCGCCCTCACCCGTGTCGAACCCACCGCACCGGGTACCTTCCGGCGCGCCGACCTCGCCCACGGACACCCCGCCGACCGGCCCACCGACCTCGACTACGGGCGCTACGTCCGCCTGGCGAGCGACTACCGCGACGCCGGCTACGACGACCGGGCCACCCAATTCGCCTTCGCGGTCGAAGACCCCTGCTTCAACGCCCTGCTCATCGCGGGCGAACACGCACTGGCCGCGATCGTCCGCGAACTGGGCGGGGACGGCACCCGTCACACCGAGCGCGCCGACGCCCTCACCCGGCGCATGGTCGGCCGCCTCTGGGACGAGGAGGCGGGCATCTTCCGCGCACGCGACCTCACCGACGACACCCTGGTCGCCCAGGACGGGGTGAGCGGCCTGATCCCTCTCCTCGTCCCCGACCTGCCCGCACACATCACGACCCGGCTCCTCACCACCCTCAGCGGACCGCGCTTCGACGCCCCCGCCACCCGGCTGGTCCCCAGCCACGACCTCACCGGGCCGGCCTTCGACGCCCAGCGCTACTGGCGCGGCCCCGCCTGGTTCAACACCGCCTGGCTCATCCACCGCGGCCTCCGCACCCACGGCCTGCGCGAACAGGCCGAGAACCTGCGCCAAGGCATCGTCACCGAGGCGGGAGCCTCCGACTTCGCCGAATACGTCGATCCCGCCACCGGCGAGGCACGCGGCGCCCGGCACTTCTCCTGGACCGCCGCGCTCACCCTCGACCTGCTGTGCGCCGACACCGAGGAGCCCACCGTATGACCCCGGCCGACGACCGCGTCCAACTGGTACGCGACGCCACCTTCGTCCGCCTCGACGCGGCGGGTTCCATCAGCGGGACCCGAGGCCGCACACCCGACGGCCTGTTCCTGCGCGATGCCCGCCACCTCAGCCGCTGGCAGCTCACCGTGGACGGCGAGACACCGCTCGCCCTGACACCGGCCACCGCCGACAGCGACGACACCGCCACCTGCGTCCTGACCCCGGCCGGCACCCGCGACGACCCGCCCGCATACACCGTCTTCCGCGAACAGACCGTCTCGGCGGGGGCGTTGGGCGAACACCTGCGTCTGGTCAGCAACCGTCCCGAACCGGTCACCGCCCACGTCGCCCTCACCGTCGACGCCGACTTCGCCGACCTCTTCGAACTGCGCGCCGACGACCGCCACTACGACAAACCCGGCGCCCAGCACACCACCCACGTCACCGCGGACGGAGTGCGCTTCGACTACCGCCGCGCCGAATGGCACTCCTCAACCGCGCTGATCTCCCGGCCCGTTCCCCACGACGTCACACCCGCCGACGACAGCCCGCACTCCACCGCCCGCACCCTCACCTGGCACCTCCCGCTCGACGCCCACGGCGAAGCCGACCTCCACCTCACCGTGCACGCACGCCCGCACGCCCTGCCCGAGCCCCCGACCACGTCCCGGCCGTCCCGTCCGGCGACCACGGCCACGGACGACCTGACCCGCACCTGTGAACGCGGGCTCGCCGACCTGGACCTGCTCACCATCACCGCCACCGGCGTCGACGGTGAGGAGGTGCACGTCCCGGCCGCCGGCATCCCCTGGTTCCTCACCCTCTTCGGCCGAGACTCCCTGCTCACCTCCTACTTCCTCCTGCCCCACCGCCCCCGGACGGCCGCCGCCACCCTCAGTGCCCTGGCCGCCACCCAGGGAACCCGCCACGACCCCGTCAGCCGCGAGCAGCCCGGACGCATCGTCCACGAGACCCGCCACGGTGAACTCGCCCACTTCCGTCAGGTCCCCTACGGCCGCTACTACGGCGCCGTCGACGCCACCCCGCTCTTCCTGGTCCTTCTGCACGCCCACTACCGGCAGACCGGCGACCCCTCCGTGGCCCTGCGCCTGGAACAGCACGCCCGCCGCGCCGTCGACTGGATGCTCACCGACGGGGGCCTCACCCGCCACGGCTACCTCGTCTACGAACCCGACCCCGGCGGCCTGGTCAACCAGAACTGGAAGGACTCCGCCGGCGCCGTGTGCTTCACCGACGGCACCCAGGCCGACGGCCCCATCGCCGTCTGCGAAGCCCAGGGCTACGCCTACGACGCCCTCGTGCGCACCGCGGAACTGGCCGAGACCCTCTGGCAGGACGGAGCCTACGCACAGCGGCTCCGAGAACGCGCCGAGGACCTCCGCCGTCGCTTCACGGCGGACTTCTGGATGACGGGCGCCGACTTCCCCGCGCTCGCCCTCGACGGCCGCGGCCGTCAGGTCGACGCCCTGGCCTCCGACGCCGGACACCTGCTGTGGTCCGGCATCCTCGAACCCGAGGCCGCCCGCCGCGTCGGACGGCGCCTGATGGAACCGGACTTCTTCTCGGGCTGGGCCATCCGCACCCTCGCCGCCGGGCAGAAGCCCTACCACCCGCTGTCCTACCACCGTGGCAGCGCCTGGCCCCACGACAACGCCGTGATCGCTCTCGGCCTGGCCCGCCACGGCCTCGCCGACGAGGTCCGCCAACTCACTCAGGGCCTGCTCGCGGCCGCCGCCCACCACAGCGACCGCCTCCCCGAGGTACTGGCCGGCTACGACCGCACCGCGACCACCCGACCCGTCCCCTACCCCCACTCCTGTTCCCCGCAGGCATGGGCAGCGGCAACACCCCTGGCCCTGCGGACGGCACTGGAGTCCGTCTGACGTCGGGCCGCTCGGATTGACCACCGACGACACGCCGCCGAGCGTGCGGAGACCGGGCCCCACGTGCAGAGCCATATGGGGCCCGGTGGCGTTCAAGAGGAAGACCGACGCACCCCCTCGTGGGTGAAGTGACTCTGCGCTGCGGAACCCTCGCCCGCCAAGGCGACGAGGATCAGTACCGGGCAAAGGGACGCGGACGGGCGAAGCCCCGCCCGAGTGGGGATTTCTCCCCCCGTCAGGCCGCCGTCGCGCCGCCAGGGCCCGGTCCATTGCGGCACTGAACCTTCCGGCGTCAGCGGCGGACGCGCCTTGACGTCCCGGCTCCCCTGTTCGGTGAGCACCTCGGCCGTGCCCGCCTCGACACCGTCGAGCGCCGCGGCGGCCAGATCCGACGGAGAGATCTTTGAGGACATTGACGATCGCGTCCCGCCGATCCGGGCGAGCACCGGGCGCGAACTCCCGGATCATGTCCAAGTGGCCGAACATGCTGGTCTCCGGCTCACGCCGCACCGCGTCCAGCGAACCGGTCACCAGGTCTGTTCTCGAACCGAAGTCTGGTTGTCGATGGACGATCGAGACGTCCGGGGCGCCCTCGACGGCCTCATCGCGATCACACAGACGCACCCGTAGGCGCGGTCGGCGAGACGTCTCGACCGCGCAATGAGAACGAGCGCGGGCAACCCTCTCTGGTCCGGCCGCCGGATGTGGGGGCGCCGGGGTGGTGACAGGCGAACAGGTGGTTCTTCACTCCGTCGCGGTCGGCAGCGGGTGGCGGGGTGGTAGTGCACTTCTCGGTGGCGGCGCGCGGAAGGCGAAGCGGCAGCCGACGCCGAACGCGCGTCCCCAGGGGAAGACCACCGAACCGAGAGGGCCCCTGCTGGTGAGGGCCGAGTCTGTCGGCGGGGAGCCTCCCGGGGCCGAGCCCTCCCTCCTGCGCGATCCCCGACCCGCCCGACCTCCGCCCGAGAAGAGACACGTTCATGCAGCGAAGAGGCACCCTCGCCAGTGCGACCGCGGGCGCCGCCGTTGCCCTCCTGGTCGCCGGCTCCGCCGCCGCGCACAGCGCCCGACCAGCAGGTCACCCTCATCCCGGCACCCTCACCTCCCAGGACATCGCGACCGCCGGCACCGGCTCCCCCCACTACCGCATCCCCGCTCTGACCCGCACCACCAAGGGCACGCTGCTCGCCGCGTACGACGCCCGCCCCACCCTCGGCGACCTGCCCGCCAACATCGGAGTGGTGCTGCGCCGCAGCACGGACGGCGGAACCACCTGGCAGCCCCAGCAGGTGATCCGCAAGGAAGCCGCACCCAAGGGCTTCGGCGATCCCAGCCTCCTCGTGGACCGGGAGACCGGCCGAGTCTTCGTCTTCTACGCGGCCTCCGTGAACCATGGATTCTTCGGCTCGGCCACCGGAAACGACGAGCGCGATCCGAATGTCCTGCAGGCCGACTACAGCTACTCCGACGACGACGGGCTGACCTGGAAGCGCCGGCGGATCACCGCCGAGATCAAGAACCCGGCCTGGGCCGGCATGTTCGCCTCCTCGGGAGAGGGCATCCAACTGCGGCGCGGCGCCTACAAGGGCCGCCTGATCCAGCAGTACGCCATCCGCCACGGCGCTGCCACGTATGCCGTCAGCGCCTACAGCGACGATCACGGCGCGACCTGGAGGACGGGCAGGCCGGTCGGCCCCGGTGGCGACGAGAACAAGACCGTCGAACTGTCCGACGGCCGGGTGATGCTGAACAACCGTCGCGCGCCCTACCGCACGGTGGCGTACTCCTCCGACGGCGGCGTCACCTACACGCCCTTCGAGCAGGACAAGGAGCTGCCCGATCCCGCCAACAACGGTTCCAGCACCCGCTTCGCACCAGACGTCCGCGCCACCCACCCCCGGGCGCGGTGGCTGCTGTTCAGCAACACGGCGACCACCGACAGCCGCAGCAACCTCACCGTCCGGCTCTCCTGCGACAACGGACGGAACTGGCCGATCCGCAGGACCGCCGAGGCCGGCGCGGCCGCCTACTCCACGCTTACCCCGCTGGGCAGCGGCATCGCCGGCGACGACCTGGTGGGCATGCTGTGGGAGCGCGCCGACTATCGGCACATCACCTTCTCGTCCTTCGACTTGCGGTGGCTCGGCGGTGTCTGCGCGCCCGTCAAGGTGACGCCGCCGGCGTCCCTGCCCGCCGGAAAGACGACCGACGTGACCGTCCGAGTCGTCAGCCAGAACGACGAGGAACTGTCCGCGGGTTCGGTCGCTCTCGCACTGCCGTCCGGCTGGAGCGCGCCGTCCGTGACCGTGCCCGCCCTCAAGCGGGGCCAAGGTGCGACCACGAGGATTCCCGTCACCGTCCCCGCCACCGCGACCCCGGGCACCGTGCCGACGACCGCGACCTACCTCGTGCGCGGCACACAGCGGTCCTACGGCGACGGCACCCTCACCGTGCGGACCCCCTGAAACCCGGGCTATGACTCCGGGGGTTCGGGTTCGTCACGCGGGGTCTATGCGGAAGACGTCACCGCCGATGGCGAACACGTACAGTTCGCCGCGGCCGCCCTGCGCGAAGGAGATGACCTCGCCGCCGTTGACCCCGAGGTCGTTCACGGCTGTCACCTTGTCGTCCTTCAGCCACAGCGAACGGACGGTGGCGCCCGGCAGTTCGAACTGGGAGGCCGTGCGGTCACGGTCCCTTCGGGCGGTCCGTCACAGGCGCGGGGGGCCGCCCCGCCCATGGGGCCTTCGCCAGGTCTAGGTCAGGTGGCTGCCGGCCGTTGCCGGACACCTCCCTGCGCGTGATACGCGCTGCTCCTCTCCACCTTCGCCACGTGCAGCGTGTAGCTCTGGTACCACTCGGCACGGCCGCGCTTCTGCGCCGCGCGGTGCTCGGCGTTGCTCCGCCACTCGTCCAGTGCCTTGGCGTCGCGGAAGTACCCGACGGTGATCCCCAGCCCTCCCGGGGTCTGGGCGTGGTCGATCCCGAGGTAGCTGGGGATGTCCTTCACGAGACTCTCCATGCGGGCGTTGGTCTCGGCGTATCCGCTTGTTCCTGGGAGCGCACTGTCGTGAAGACGGCGACGTAGTAAGGGGGTTCGAAGGTCTCCACCGGCAGGACGGGAAGTTGGGAGTGATCGTTCATGTCTCCACACTGAGGCAGGATGCGGTCCGACATCCACTGTCCGGTCGGGATCGGGCACCTCGCCGTCCGGTTCTTCACCCGAAGCCGAGAACGAGCCGGCTGGGCCAGGGCGGCGTGACCACGGCCCAGCGCGCCGGCCCCGGCACCACCGCGGCTACTCGTCGATCGCCGCCCCGAACTGAGCATCGGCCGCTGGTGCGCCGAGCCGGGCACCACCGTAGTTCCAGGTGCCCGCGGCGATGAGCCCCGACGACGAGGCGGGGAGGACCCAGACGAAGCCGTCGTGGGTGTTCTCGCCCGGTGCGGAGGCCAGTAGACCGAAGAGGCCGTCCTTGTTCGCGTCGATGAGCCGAACCTGGCTGCCCCAGCGGTCCGAGGACTCCGCCACGCCGGGGATGTCGGCATGCTGCTGGTCGAAGCTCTTCGCTCTCACGTTCGTGAGCCCGCTGCGGTCGCCGCGCAGCACCCACACCGCGCCCGCGTCGGACACGCCGCCGACGTCCTCACCGGGTGCGCCGACGGCAAGGTCGGGGTGCCCGTCGCCGTCGGTGTCACCGGCGGACAGGTCGGCGCCCCACTGATCACCCGTCTCCGCCACCCCCGGCACGCCGACGGAGTCCTGGGTCCAGTACTGCGCAGGCTCCGGTTCGAGACCGGACAGGTCTCCGCGGCCCAGGTAGAGGGTGATGCCCCCGCCCTTGGGCGAGCCCGTTCCCGTGTCGCCGATGACGAGGTCGTCCTGCCCGGTCCCGTCCCAGTCGCCGGAGACGATCGCCGGCCCGCCGGGGAAGGTGCCGCCGTCGCCCAGGTCCTCGACGTCCGGCGCGCCGTGCAGCACCTGGACCGAGCCGGTGCCCGCGCGCTCGCCGGTCGTGACGCCGGAGACTGCGAGGTCGGCCCAGGAGTCCTCGTTGTAATTGCCGTGGGAGAGACCGCGGAACTCGAATCCGGTGTCCGCCGGCGCCAAGTCCCCGGCTTTCACGCCGAGGTGGGACATGCTGACCCGCTGGCCTGTCTCGCCGGGGGAGGCGGTGAAGAACAGCAGGGCGTCGTCCTCCAGGACGGCTATCGAGTCACGCGGGTCGGCGTCCGGTTGCGCCGGGTCGGGGGCGAAGTAGCGTGCCGCTTCGATCGCCCGGCCGAAGTGCGCACCGGCCCGAAGCGCCTCGCTGTTCTCCAGCCAGGTGCTGTCGGTTCCCCGCAGCCCGTTCGGGGAGCCCCAGAAGACAGTGGCGGCACCCGTGTCGGAAAGCCCCGCCAGGTCCTCGCCGGGGATGCCGACGACGACGTCGTCGTAGCCGTCGTTGTCCAGGTCTCCGGAGGCCACGGCCCGGCCGAAGCCGTCTCCGCTCTCGGCGCCGCCGGGGACGCCTGAGATGTCCTGGTGCAGAACGGTCCTCCTGGTGGTGCTGAGGCCACCGGACGAGCTGTACTGCACGCTCACGTAGCCCGCCCGCGCGGCGCCGCCGACCGTGGCTCCCGGCGCACCGGTCAGCACGTCGTCGTAACCGTCACCGTTGAAATCGCAGTTGCGCTGCTGCCAGCCGATCGACGGGAAAGGCACCGCGGCCTGTGCGGCCGGAGCAGTGACGACCGCCCCGCCACCGAGGGTGAGGAGCACAGCGGCCGTGACGACCGCGCTTCTGATGCGACGCACTGGAGAACCTCCTGGTCCTCGGGATCTTCTACGGCTTCGGCCGTGGTGGACGGTGCGCGGCGCGGTCGTTGGAGGCGGCCGGCCCTACTCAGCAGACATCCGACTCCGGGTCACGGTTGTACGCCCCGTCGAACGTTCCTTGCTCCCAATCGAGGCGGACGGCACGAGGCGGAGTGGGACGGTCGGCGTACCGGCGGACGGCGGAGGGTGGTGGCGCGGAACCGGTCTCGCAGCAATGCCGTATTCGCTATGGTCTGCCCCATCGGCACCGGGCGTGAGGCGCGTCGCACGGCTTCTGGGGAAGCCGACGGGGGCGGACCACCATGAGTACCGCGCGCGGAAGGCTGCATGCCTTCGAGTCGCGTGCGGGCTCGGTGGCCGATCCAGGCGGTCCCGCCGCCGCGTCGCCGGCGTCGCGGGGAGGAGGGCGTGAAGAAGCAGGGTTACCTGGCGACGCCCGCGTTCTTGGGGGTGCATCCGGTCCGCTCTCCACATGGGTCGGTCCACGATCCCGTATCCCCCGGACGCGTGCAGTTCAACTACGCCCGATCATCGGTTCAGTTGACCTCGATCCCGGGCGGGCCGAACGGGTCGAGGGCGAAGACCGGTTAAGGACGGCCGGCGGGCCGGTCCCGGCATCTGCGGCACGCGCCGAAGCCGCCGGTCCAGGACGAACCGGACGGCTGACACGAACGAGAGGACCGGCAGAGCACGAGGACGGCAGTGTCACGGTCGGCAAGAAGATGGAAGGCGACGAGGAGGAGCGCAGGGCCGCGGCCCGTGAGGCGGCGGGCGCCGGGGAGAACCCCGGCGCCCGCAACGAGACCACCGGCGCCTACAAGCCGCGGACGCATCCGCGCCACGGCGGTTCCGTGACGCACGAGAACCGGATGCCGGCCGAGCACCGTGGCAAGCGGCAGCGGCGCCCCGGCGATCCGGCCGAGGAGCGGATCCAGGACCCGGAGGCGGGCCCGGAAACGGTCGTCACCGACGAGGGGCGGCACGAACCGAGCCCGCCTGCCCGACCGGCGACGAATCCACAGACCCCCCCCGCACCCGGGAGCAGCAGTCAGGGCAGGACGTCGGCGCTGGTCACGCAGCGGCCCGGGGCCCCGCGGCGCGGCGGAGCCGGTTGGCGATCGCCAGTCCCAGGCCCGCCTCCGCCGGCAGTGACGCCACGATGATGTCGCACCCCCGCTGGTCGAGCTCGCGCAGGAAGCCGTAAAGCCGCCGCGCGTAGGCCGCCATCGAATCGGGGACCCGCACGACCGCGTGCGCCTTCACCTTGGCGTCGCCGAAAGCGGCAGGAAGGAAGACGCCGACCCGGTGCCCCAGTTCCTGCGCCAGTTCAGCCTCCGTGACGACCTTCTCCGGCTGGACCAGGACGACCTGGGCACGCGGCGCGTAATGCGACGGATGCTGGCCCGGAACCCGGATGCGGCTGGACGCGGGGACCGCGAGTGGGCACCCGAGCACCGATTCGAGATCCTCGCGCGTCACCCCGCCGGGCCGCAGGATGGTCGGGATGTCGCCCGTGGCGTCGACGATGGTCGACTCGACACCGACCTCACAGGGGCCACCGTCCAGCACGAAGTCCACGGCGTCGCCGAGCTCGGCACGGACGTCGTCCGCGGTCGTGGGGCTCACCGAGCCGAAGCGGTTCGCGGACGGGGCCGTGACACCTCCGCCGAAAGCCGACAGCAGCGCGAGCGCGACGGGGTGGTCGGGCACACGCACGGCGACTGTCTCCAGGCCACCGGTGGCCTCCAGAGGCACCCGGCGCCCCCGACGCAGGACCAACGTCAGCGGCCCCGGCCAGAAGTGTTCGGCCAGCAGGCGGGCCCTCGCCGGTACCTCCTGTACCCAGTCGTCCAGCAGCTCCGCCCCGCCGATGTGGACGATCAGCGGATGCGAGGGCGGGCGCCCCTTGACCTGGAAGGTGCGCGAGACGGCGGCGGGATCCTCGGCGTTGGCGCCCAGACCGTAGACGGTCTCGGTCGGGAGGGCCACGAGGCCACCGGCGCGCAGCACATCGGCCGCTTTCTCGATGTCACTGGTTCCTGCCATCACCCTCGCCATCCTAGATGGTCGGCGACCAGCGACCGTCCTGATCGATTTCGGCGCCGACCACGGTTCCGGTGATCCCCGGAGCTGGTCACGATCGACTGGTGGCGCTGTCGGCCTGCCACAGATCCCTTAAGGGTTGTCCTGTAACTCCGGAAACTCTTTGGCGGTGTCTGTTTCGACCTGCTCGGCCGGGATCTTCGAGGGCGGGGGAGTCGGCGTCCGTGACGGTGGCGGCCCCCTGAGGGGCGCACCAGTGGGGTCGGCTCGGGCTTCGCCGTGTCGGTCAGCTGTCGCTGTCAGTCGCGCCGGTGCGCAGATCGAGGGTCCAGTTCTGGCCGACAAGATCATGGCCGTAGCTGTGGTGTCGCTCCTCGTCGGCGAGGGTGAAGCCGAAGCTCCGGTAGATCTTGCGCGCCGTCGTGAGCACGTCGTTGGTCCACAGTGTTACCTGCTCGTAACCCGCTTCACGGGCGAAGGTGATGCACTTCTCCACCAGGTGCGTCCCGAGGCGAAGACCTCTGCCCTCCGGGGTGACGAGCAGAATCCGCAGCTTGGCCACTTCCGGCCGGTCGCCCGCGACGAGGAAGACGCAGCCCACGCGTCGGCCGTTGACCTCGGCAATCCAGCCCGCCTCTCGTGCCGGATCGTGCTTGGTTCCGTAGTCGGCGACGATGGTGGCGACCAGTACCTCGAAGTCGGTGTTCCAGCCGAACTGCTGGTCGTACGCCTCGCCGTGGGCCATCACCACCCACCCCAGGTCGCCGGGACGGTCAGCGCGGCGGATGACGACTTGTTTCTGATCTTGCTGATACATGCACTGCTCTCCCGGCCCGCGATCGAACCACCACTGAAACGACTGTTTCAGTTAGGCTAGCTGCATGTCTCAGGAAGCGCCAACCCCCTCCGCCCGGCGGGCCGAACTGCTGGAAGCGGCCTACCAGTACGCCCTCGCCCACGGCCTGGCCGACCTGTCGCTGCGCCCGCTGGCTGAAGCCATCGGCTCCAGCCCGCGGGTCCTGCTCTTCCTCTTTGAAAGCAAGGACGGCCTGCTGCGGGCGCTGCTGGCGCGCGCCCGCGCCGACGAGCTGGCACTCCTGGACCGAGTCCGGCAGCCCCAAAGCCCGGCCGGACTCGGGCCCGCCGTCGAACGACTCTGGACGTGGCTCGCCGCGAGGGAGCATCGGCCGCTGCTGCGCCTATGGGCCGAGGCGTACACCCGTTCCCTCGTCCAGCCCGACGGGGCCTGGGCGGGATTCGCCCGGGCGACGGTGGAGGACTGGCTCGGCGTCCTGGCCGGCTTCCAGCCGCCACCCGAGCGCGACAGCGAGGACGGTGCCGCCCGCCGGACCCTGGCCCTTGCCGTCCTGCGGGGTGCCCTGCTCGACCTCCTCGCCACCGACGACGATGCGCGGCTCACCGTGGCCGTCGAGCACCAGCTCGCCCTGCTGCAGGGCAGCACCACAGGCGGCTGACGCCTGACCGAGCTCGCCCTCTTGTCGCTCCGGCGCGTACGCGGCGCGGCCTCCATGGGATGTCGGCCAAGCGGATCGAAACGGACACCGGCAAACGGTCTGCGGAGTTACGGGACAGCCTGTACGAGCTCGTGCACGGTAGGCAGGGAGGCGTCGAGGATGGCGGCGGGGCTCGGTGTTCACCTCTGCCGTGTCGACGTCAGGTCCGCGGTCTGCTGGTGGGACAGCAGGCCAGCGACGGCCTGGACGGTGTCGCTCATGTGCTCGCGGCGGCCGAGGTGCGGGCCAGAGCTCGCCAGTTCTTCAGGTGAGCGATGCCGTGCTCGACGCGGATGCGTCGTGAGGAATGTGCTTTCCGCTGCCGCTCGTACATCTCCTCGTACCAGTCCAGAGCGTTCTTCTTGAACTTGCGGTGCGGCGGTGTCACCACCCGGCCGCCGGTCTGCGCGCCCAGGCCCTGGTAGCCGGCATCGGCGAGAATCTCCACCGCGGGCCCGTCGGCCAGGAGCTTGACCAGCCCTAACTGGCGAGCGTGGGTAATGTCCGCGCAGCTTGCGGGCCGTGCTGGGCTGCACCACAGCACGCGGTCTTCGCCGTCCGTGACCACCATGGACTTGACGGCGTTCTGCTTGTTCTTGCCGGAGATGAACGCCTCGCGGTCCTTGCGCCCGGCGGCGGGCCCGACGGACCCGGTCTCAGTGCCGTCGACGATCCCGGTCTTCCCGCTCGCGCCGAGGTGGTCGACGACCTCGGCCAAAGATCGCAGCCTCACGTCAGGGCTGACGGTGCAGCCTCGCTCGGCGAGCAGGGGCCGTACCTCGCCGACGGCGCGGGTGATGGTGGAGCGGTCCACGCCGAACCAGCAGGCGAGCACGTCGTGGGTGGCCCCGTGACGGAGGTGCACGAGGGTGGCCAGGAGCCGGTCGACGAAGACCAGCCGGTGCTTCGCACCGGCGCCCACAGCCCGCTTCCGTGGCCCGGACGCAAGCCTGGCCTGATGCCGTTCATGCCACAACGGGCCCAGCTCGGCCACGAGTTCAGCGATCACGCCGGTCGACAGGCCCGTGATCCTCCGGTCGCTGATGATCGCTGCACGAGACGCGTTCCCCACCACACGACCATGATCGACGATCAGTAGCTCGACGCCTCACCGCCTACCGTGCACGAGCTCGTTAGGCGTCAGGGCGTCGAAGTCGTTTCCGTGGCGGTTTTTTCCACCTTCTTCACTTGCCGGGCGACCAGATTCTCCGGCAGCACGGGCATGAGAGCAGCCTACTTCTGCTGCGGCAGAGTGGTGCCGAAAGTCTCATTGAAGCTGAACCAGGCGAGGACGTTTCCAATGCGTACGAGGCCGTATGCCGTGTGGTTGTCGATCCCCCTCCTGGAGAAGCTCATATTCGCCCTGAGCGACTCGTCACCTGGCACGAGTGGTTCTCCGAGCGAGAGTTTTGCATGCACCAAGGTTCCCAACATGGACTTGTAGACCACAGAGGGACAGTTTTGGAGCGACTTCTCAACCGCGGCGAATACCCGCTCGGCCTCACCGGCGGGATAGCTCGTCAGGGCCACCGACCTGACCCCTACGGTGTTCGTCGAGTCCCTGAGGTAGAAGCGCGTATAGGCGGTCGCGCCTTTCGCCCAGCCATGCAGGAGCACGTCTATCCCGGGCAGGCAGACCTCTGGCGTGGCGACGGTCTTTCCTGGCTCCATGTCCGCTGGCGTTTCGCTGCTAAGACCTACGCCGTACCGGCCCGCTTCCCCCTCGGCCAATCTCGCGGACTCCAGCTCCTTCTGACTCAGCGGCCGCGCTTCGAGCGTGACCGTGGGGCTCGGGCTGGAAGCCTGCGACCCACACCCGCTAACCGCCGCCAGGGCAAGGACCAGCACCGAGGCCGACACGTGGCTTCTCAGCCGACAAAACCCAACCGGCCCACGACCCGTGCGTGCACTACGAAACATCCCAGATGGTGCCGAGTTTCGGCCGTTCCCCCTACCGGCCGGAGCGCGGCGCGTCGGAACCCTACCGGCCGGTCCGACGCCGGCCGCGAGCAGCCCCATCCCTCGCCGACCAGGTGCGCGCAGGACCTCGTGATGCCCCGGATGCGACCTGCCGACCGCCGATGGTGTCCTCCTGCCCGCGCAGGCTAGACAGAGGGGCCCGGCGAAGTGGGGAGGAGGCGGTGGCGGGCGGAGGCCGCTCGAGCTGCGCCCGCGCCTGTGCTCGGGGCTGGCCGGTGTCGACCACGGGGAAGGCCCGTCCACGCTCTCCGAAGGACGGAGCCCAGGAGATGGTCGTGTCTGTCGGTACGGCCGGTGACCCGCAGTACGGATAGTGAGGGTAGTACTTCGCAGTCGTGGTGACGGATCCGTAGCCGCATTATCCAAGTAGCGGTGAGGCGGGACCCGGCACAGACTGGACACAGGGGAGACCGGAAGGTCTAGGCGCGGTGGGGACCGCTACAGGGGGAAGATTACGGTGGTGGCGCTGTCGCGCGAAAGTAATGTTATTCCCTGTCGGAGGCAGCCATGACCGAAGACGTCGCTGCTGTCAGGCTTCGCCTGTACCAGATTATTTACAAGGCCGAAACCGATGATGCGTTCCGAAAGCGCTTGGCAGAGGACCCCGGATCCGTCTTCGCCGAGTACCAGATTCCCGAGAACTCGGTCGAGGAGTACTCCCGGGAAATCATCGAAGCGCGAGACGACGACGGGTGCAGCGACGGCACCTGCTGGTCGTCGGTATGCGGGCCTACCTGCTACGTCACGATCCCGCAGGTCTGAAGAATGGCACGGAAGGCCGCCCCGATGACGGCTGATCGGCCGGAGCCGTGGCTCCTTGACACGGTCGTGGAAGCGGTCGGCGGCTGGCTGTCCGACTGGCGGATCGTGCCGTCCCACGACTCGCTACAACCGTCGATAGCTGCCTCCCCACCGGGGCCGGACCTCCCCCGGCAGGGCTGGAAGCTTCACGTTTCCAGTTACGTCTCGACGGCCGACGAGACCCTTCGACGAGCCCTGCCTCCCCTTGTCACGCTGGGAGTCGCCTTCAAGGTGTTGGGATCCCTGTCCTGGCTCGAACGGCTCAACTGCGGGGCGGCTGGAATCTCGCAGGTCGGAAAATTCATCACCGTCTATCCGCACGACGAGGATTCGGCCCTTGAGATCGCGGCCGCGCTGGCAGCCGCTACACGGGGGATGCGGGGTCCTCACATCCCGTCGGACCGCTCCTACGCGGATGGGAGCGTCGTCTTCTACCGCTATGGAGGGTTCGACGGCACCCGGATGCAGACCCTGCTCGGCGACATCGTCCTCGCCGTGCTGCATCCCGACGGCCGTCTGGTCCCGGATCTCCGGGAAGCGACCCCTTCGGTGCCGGAGTGGGTCGACGACCCCTTCCGCAGGAACGGCATGGGCGCATCGTCCGCCTTAGCGAGAACAGTGGCCTGCCGGTACCAGCCCGTCATGACCTTGGCACACTCACCTCGGGCCGTGGTCCAACTGGCCCTCGACCTGGCCACGCCGCGCGGGTGCATCCTGAAGCGCGCCGCGAAGCGACCTGTGAGCCAGGGCAGCGAGACTGGTGACGGCACCGCAGCGCTGCGGCGTGAAACGGCCGTGCTTCTCAGGTTTTCCGGACGGCGGGTGACCCCAGAGGTCCTCGATGTCGTCGAGGATGATGACGAACTGATCCTTGTCTTGGAGGACCTGGGCGGGGAGACGCTCGACCGTCACGTGCGGGGACTCGCCGGATCGGGTCATAGCTGTTCCACCGCTCGCGTGGTGGAGCTGGGAGCCTCCATCGCGGATGCACTGTCTGTGCTTCACGAAGCCGGCCACATGCACGGGGACCTCAAGTCGGCCAACATCATGCTCCCGGCGGACGGTCCAGTACGGCTCATCGACCTCGAGCTGTCCCATCCCGTCGGCGCCAGGGACCGGCCCGCCGAGGCCGGGACCCGCGGCTACCTTTCGCCCGCGTGCAGGGCGGGAGAGGCGGTGTCACCGGCCGACGACATTTACGCCCTGGGAGCTGTGCTCTACCTGTTGGCCACCGGCGCCGAGCCCTCACGGGCCCCCGACCCGCACGACCTGCTGGCCAGACAACTCGGGCAGCTTCGGCCGGCCGTCGACGGTTCTCTGGCGAAAATCGTGTCGCGGTGCCTGGACCCGGATCCCGAGCGACGGTTTAGCTCGGCGCGCGAGGTGCGACGGGCACTGCTGACGGTCGCGGAGAACCTGTCATCACGGCCACCCGCACCACCAGACACCGTTGACCTCGACCTGACGCGGGCGACGGACCTGCTCGAACTAGCTCGCCGTTCAGGCGACTTCATCTGCGCCCATGCAGAGTTTTCCGCGCAGACGGTGACATGGCGCAGCGAATACTATGTCGGCAAGGGACTCGTGGGCCGCGACATCAACACCGGGATGGCCGGCACGGTCCTCGCGCTGGCTGAGCTGGCCCAGGAACTGCGTGTCCCGAGGCACATGGACGTCCTGCGCGCTGCAGCACGGACACTCGACGCCATGCCAGCCGTCCCCGGGGACCGGCCGCGCGGGCTCTATGTGGGCGAGATGGGCGTCGTCGCCGCACTGCTACGGGCTGGCCAAGTGCTGTCCGACGAGGAACTCGTCGGGTTCGCGGTCGACCGGGCGGGGGCGCAACCCGCGGCAGATCTCGACGACTCCCCCGATCTCTTCCACGGTCTCGCTGGCCGACTGCGAGTGCACTTGATGCTCTGGGACGAGACTGACGACGGACGGAGCCTCGACCGGGCGGTGCACTGCGGCGACACCCTCCTGCGGCAGCGCGAGGGCGGGTACGGCACCGCACACTGGCGTATTCCGCCGGGTTATGGAGATCTCAGCGGCAAAAGCCTCCTTGGCTATGCCCACGGTGCGGCCGGCATAGCCGACGCCCTGCTCGACCTCTATGAAGCCACCGGGGCGTCCCGGTACGAGGAGGCCGCACGCGAGGCCGCCGGACGGATCATGGACCAGGCGATCCGTTGCCTGGAGGACCTCAGCGGGGTCGCCTGGCCCATGGCAGAAGGAGGCCGGGCACACCCGCCGTTCTGGTGCCACGGAGCGACGGGCATCGGCCGGATGCTCCTGCACGCCCGGCGTCTCGGCCTCGAACCGGACCCGACAGAGACACTCCGGCGTGTCTGTCGCTCGGTGGCCCTTGGGGCCCGCTGGAGCGGACCGACCCTGTGCCACGGACTGGCGGGTAACGCCGAGTTCCTGTGGGACGCTGGTCTGGCCCTGGACGATAGGGACCTGCTGGCACAGGCCCGTGGGCTCATCAACATCCTGCCAGCGTTCGCGGTCGATTCCCCGGACGGGCGGGCGTGGATCTCCGAGGCCCCTTGCCAAATAACCCCCGACTACCTCGTCGGCTACGCAGGCATCCCCGTTGTCCTGCTGAGGATGGCGACACCGCGCCGCCGCTACCAGCTCAGTCGGGAGGGTTTCCGGTACGGGGCCTACTAGGGTCCGTATTCAAAGATCATCGGGTGGTGGATCATGGTGGTGTGATACGCCGTCATGAACTCACCGATCAGGAGTGGAAGTTACTCGCTCCGTTGATACCGCGGGCCGCGACGGGCCAGCCGCGGGTGTCGGACCGGCAGGTCATCAACGGGATGGCCTACAAGGTCCGGACCGGGATCTCCTGGCGTGACCTGCCGGAACGCTACGGCCCCTGGCAGACGGTCTCCACCCGCTTCCGCCGCTACGCCCTGGACGGCGTGTGCACCCGTGCCCTGCAGCAGATCCAGGCACATACGGACGCGGCCGGCGATATCGACTGGCTCGTCCAGATCGACTGCATCATTGTCCGCGCCCACCAGCACGCTGCCGCCACCGGCCGAAAAGGGGGATCAACCAGTCGGACGAAACGCCGGCTCAACTTGGCGAACCGGCCCGCGATCCGGGACATGGCCTGGTCGAACATCAGCCGCCAGCGGGCGGGGTCCACGCTTTGGCCAGCGGCCGCCCAATGATCTTCGTTTGTCCACACACCAACCGATGAGCACGCGGTGGCCGTACCCGTTCCTGGCCAGGTACGGCCACAAGATCGCGAAACCAGACTGGAGTACTAGCCGGGCGGTACCTGGGCCGAGAGCCTCCTCGGCCCGTCGGTCACGTCATCGACTGCCGACGGTGCGGAAAGCCACCTCGAGCTCCTCGTGCCCGATCCGTTGGTACAACTCGTCGATCGGCGGCCGCTCCAGCAGGCCGGGGGTGTCCGCGAGTTCGCGCTCCTGCCCGAGCAGCAGTGGACCGCACATCGGGCAGTCGTCGTAATCGTAGAACACCTGTGAGCACCCGATGCGCTCGGCCGCGAACCGGGTACAGAAGACCTCCGGCTGCATGCTGGTCACTTCCTGGAACCTGTCGGCGAACTCGAAGGCCCGCTTCATGTACTCTCGCAGCCGCCCGGTTGACACGTCGACGTGCCGCATCAGCCGGTAGCGCCGCGGCGGCTGGGAGCCGCGCGGAGGGTTGATGGGCTCCTGCGAGGTCTGGTCCTTGTAGTTGAGGAAGAAGTCGTCGCGGTCGAGCAGCACCAGCAGTTCGTCGCGCGGCTCCTGCCGCACCAGCTGGGCTGCCTCTTCGGCGAGATCGAGGTACTGCGCGTCGGAGAGCAGACCTGCGAGGAACAGCTCCTCATACTGGGCCAAGCTGTCGAAGTCCGTGAAGACCTTGACGTCACCCGCTTCCTTGGGCGCGTAGCGGACGGCAAACACGTCCGGGCGGATGTCGGTGCGCTCCGCCACGTGCTCGGCGGTGCGCACAGTCAGTGCCAGTAGTTCGTCGAGCCTGGTCGGTTGGGCTTTGATGGTGCGTGTAACACGAACCCTCATGATGACCTCCGAAGTGAGAGGGTGGACGGGTGAGAAACGCCGTTTCCGACGTGCCGATAGACGCTCAGCTGCGCGAGTGCGCGTTCTGATCGAGCGGCGACTCGGTGTTGGGGCGACCGAAGACGTTGCGTCCGTGCGAGGTGTCGCGACCGCACAGCAGAACGCAAGTGTGGTGTGAGATGTTGAGGTTGGAGCCGTCGATGACCTCGCCGCGCAGGCGACCCGGGTACACGACCGTGTCCGCCCGAGTTACCCGACCGTTGATTGCCAGGCGCCGCCGGTCCGACCGGTTCCCCGACGATCCGTGCATGGTTCGCTCTGTGAAGATGACGAACTGTCCCTTGCGCATCGGCATCGACACGATGTCCTGCTGTGCCTCGTCGAAGTCCAGCGTGACGGCGCCGACTTCCCGCGACAGAGCGTCGAGGATGCGGGTGCGTGCCTCGGCCAGCGTGAGGTGTTCGGTGTCCACACCGTCGAACGCGTGTGAGGTATCGATGTCGAGCACGAGCGAACAGTCCCGGGCCCGCTGCACGAGCGTCTGCGGATCGTCGATAGCGAGGAACGGGTCGTGCCAGAACTCTGACTTGCTCATCGCAGCCATCTCCACGGGGAAGCGGCGGCGGTGGCTGCGACGGGCGAAGCGGATCGGTCCGCGGTCAGCCTCGACATCGTCTAGGGCGATCCAGACGGTCAGGTTCCACAGTCCGCCGACCGCGGCCGACGCCGGCTGCAGCCCAGGCACGTCGTTGCCGATCTCCTCACCGTTGAACGCCCCCCACTCCTGATGCCAGCCGAGCTGCCCCTCGCTGGCGGCCTTGCGAAACACCTTGGTACGCCACAGGACCAGGTCGTCGCCGAGCAGCGAGACCAGCCGGCCGACGACCGCCGGGTCGGTGAACAGAGTGAGGATGTCGGCTTCGACCAGATGCCAATCGCGCACAGAGAAGCGCCCGTACAGTGGGTGCCGCGCGCGCGACTCGATCACTGTGTCGAGCCTTGCGGCGGCCCTGTCGAGCAGGTCGTGGGGCACCGATCCATCGACTGGTCCGAAGTAGCCGTCGCGCCAGAACTGGTCGACCTCGGTGGGGGACAGACTGGGCGCCACCCGGTCGAGCACCGGCCGGACGGGCGGGGCGTCTCGGCCGAGGTCTGGGGAGGGGTGCTGCTGCATGAGGCCTCCTGAGGCGGGGTGAGGGCAATGGCGCGCCGACGCGGCTGGGCGCGGCAGTCATCCGATCGGTTGATCTGAGGCCAGGGCGCTGAGCGCGACGTTGATCTGCCGTCGGCCCGCGTACGGCTGGCGGGCGTGCGCGACCGCGACGTTGTCGAGCATCAGCACGTCGCCGCGCTGCCACGGGAACGCGAACGCCGCCTCGCGCATGACGGCGATAACGTCCTCGACCGCCGAGTCGGGAATGGAGCTGCCGTCGCCGAAGGTGACCGAACGCGGCAGCCCGTCTGGGCCGAACAGGTCGAACAGGGCGGCGCGGGTGTCTGGGTCCAGGCTGGCGGGGTGGTGCAGGAGAAGCTGGTTGAAGAAAGCCAGCTGTCCGCTCAACGGGTGGGCGATCACGGCCGGCCGCAGACCGGCGGTCTGCACCACGGCCCCGGCTTCCCAGGTGGGCGTGACACCGAGGTCCCGGCAACGGGCCGCCACGGCGTCGGGGTGGTTGGTGCCGAAGAACGTTCGCCATGGAACGTCCAGGCCCGGCACGAAGCGTCGCACGTAGCGCAGCCCGCGCGCCTCGAACGCCGCGCGCAGCGGCCGGGGCAGGCGCTGCAGCACGACTGAGGTAGGCACGAGCGGGGTGGCGCCCCCTCGCTCGGACGGCTGCTCGCAGTGGAACCAGATCCGCTGCGGCGCGCCAGCCAGGTGTGCGCCCTCATTGTGGAACAGGATTGTCCGGTCCGCCGGGTAGGGCGTGGCGGGGCGGGCGAACTGGCACGACGGTAGCGGCTCGGGTAGATCGCCGTAGCGCTCGTGGAGCTGTCCGCCGGCGGCGAGCACCGAGGACTCGAAATCGCCGACCCTGGCCACGGAGAAGCCGCGGAACAGCACCGCCGGGAATCGCTGCGCCGTGTCGAGCAGCCACGACCGGTGGCCTGCCAGCCAGGACCCGAGCGACACCTCTTCCAATTCCGACGGTGCGGTGACGACCAGCGGGAGCCCGTGTTCGCCGTCGGGTGGGGGGCCGGTCCGGACCGCGTCCAGGGTGAAGGCAGCGTCGACAGTCATGGCATGCTCCCAAGGGATCGCGGGGATTCCTGGCGGGGCGCGTCGGCGCAGACCTCGCCGGCGAACGAGTGGCGGAATTGGTCGAGCAGAGCCTGGGCGTGCGCCGGGTCGAGGGCGCGGTAGCGCAGGTAGCAGCGCAGCCCGCCGTTCGCCGCGAGCACCGACAGGCGTACCCGGGTCGTGAGCGGCGGGAGCACATCAGTGCGCAGTGGGGTCGCCTGTACCCCCGGCAGGTCCGGAACGCGCGGCAGCTCCTCCTGCAGGCTCAGGCTGGCGTCGACGGCCGGGTTTTCGGGCTCGTGGCGCCACCCGAGCGCCCGGGTCAGGACCGGCGTCGGCACCGGGTCTCGGGACAGCAGGCCGCGCAGCGCTTCGCTGGCGCTGTGGACTGCTGCCCCGGGGCCGTCCAGGTCGACCCCGACCGGCAGGTCCACCGCGAGCGGGCCGACCACGTCGGTCAGCTGCGGCCAAGACCGGGCGGCGCTGGCCACCCCGACGACGAGCCGCCGCTGCCCGGTCACCTCGCCCAGCGCCGAGGCGTACGCGCCCAGCAGGCCGGCGAAGACGGTGGCGTTGCGGCGCCGGCATGCTTCGCGCGCCGACGCGAGCAGGTCGGGTTCGACGAACGTTTCCAGCCGCCCCTCGCTGGCGGGGGCAGGCGCGCCGTCCGGCCAGCGGATCAGTGGGTCGAAGTCGACCAGCGCCGTGCGCCAAGCTGGGAGCTGCGCCCACCGGCCCGCGTCGGCCTGGCGCCGCTCCGCTGCGGCCAGGTCCGGGTACTGCAGCGGCCGGGCGAGGTCGGCACTAACTCCGGCGACCCGGGCGGCGTACCCGGCAGCGAGGTCGGTGAGCACGATGCGGGCGGACGCGCCGTCCACGGCAATCGCGTGTAGGCGCAGCAGCAGGACGTGCTCGGTGGGGGAGATCCGGACGAGCTCCGCGCCGAGCGGTCCGCCGTCGCGCAGGTCGAGCGGCGCCCGGAGGCCGGACCGCAGCGCCGCGAGCACGTCGGCCCCCGCCGTGGCGGGGGTCCGGCCGACGTCGAGGACGTCGCGGCCGGGCTCGACGATACGCTGCTGTACCCCGCACGCATCCTCTACGATCCTCGTCCGCAGCGCGCTGTGTCGATCGAGCACCGCGGTGAGGGACTCGGCCAGCGCCTCGATCTGCAGCCGACCCCGAAGTCGCACCGCGAAGCCCAGCTGCGCCAACTGCGCGGCGTCCGCGCCGGGCGCGCGCAGTCGGCGCCACACTTCCTCCTGCCCGAACGACAGCGGCGCGGCGGGGTCGCTACCGGTCACTGTGCTGGCGGGTACCGGCGCGACCGCGGCGCGCTCCGGTGCCCGTAGCTGCTGCCGGACCGCCGCCGCCAACCCGGCGATGGTGGGGGTGCGGAACACGGCCTGGACCGGCAGATCGACCCCAGTTGCGGCCCGGATGCGCGCTACTAGCTGCGCCGCCAGCAGCGAGTGCCCGCCCAGCCCGAAGAACTCCGCGTGCCGGTTGGTGACCGGGAGACCGAGCAGGTCCGCCTCGATCTCGGCCAGCTCGGCCTCAAGGACGTCCAGCGGCGGCTCGGCGGCGGGGCCGGCCGGATCGGGCTGCGGGTAGGGGATCGGCAGCGCGGCCGGATCGGTCTTGCCGCCGGGTAGCGCGGGCAGGGCGTCGAGGAAGACGACGGTGGTCGGCACCATGTGCCGCGGCAGCCGGCGCTCGAGATGTTGGAGCACCGCCGGGCGCAGCTGGCGCGCGACCGCGGCCAGCATCGGAGCGTTGGTGTCGACGCACGCCCTGGCCGCGGCGGGCGCGGATACGGGGAGGATCGGATCGTCGCCGGCCCGGTCCGCCCGCACGAACACGGCGTCCAGCGAGCCGTCCGGCTCGCCGGTGAACGACACGTTCACCCGGTAGCCGTGTTGCGCCCCGAGGCGCCACAGCTCCTCGGGATGTACGGCAGGCCCCCCGCCGGCCCCCTCGGCGTCGGCGAGCACCGCCGCCAGGCGGCGGCCATCGTGCCGAGGCTCGGCCAGCAGATGCTGCACCCGGGCCCACCGGTCGGTTCGCGCGTTGGCCAGCGGCCCAACGCGGACCACCTCCGCGCTGCCAGTGGCCAGCACCTCAGTCAGCCGGGCCGGCGCTACCGCAGGCAGCGCTGGCCCGGCTGACTGAGGTCGGCCGGGCGCGGGCGTGCCGCGGCGCAGGAGCACGTCGTAACGGAAGTCCGTCAGCTCGTTGGCGCGCCATCCGCGCTTGACCGATACCTGCACGTCGACGGGTTCGCCCAGCGATCCGCCGAGCGAGGTGAAGAAGGAGGGGGCGACGGTCAGCTCGTCTTCCGCAGCGGCGCGGAGCGTGGCAGCCTGCCGCACGTCGGCGGCCAGGGTGTCGGCCTCGGCCTCGGCGAGCTGCAGGGACAGCTGGAACAAGCTGGACAGATGCCAGGCGCGGACGTCGCCAACGAAGACGTGCCCGCCCGGCGCGACGGCGAGGAGCGCGTCGGTGAGCGCCCGGCGCAGGTAGGAACGGGATGGGAAGTACTGCACGACCGAGTTCAGGATGACCAGGTCGAAGGGCGCCTCGGCAGCGACGGCGGCCATGTCGGTGGCCGCGCCGAGGCGGACGTCGACGTGGTCGAGCCCGCGCCGTCGGCACGCCTCGGCCACCCGTTGCACGGCCCGGGCCGAGATGTCCAGCGCGGTGTAGCGGCGACAGTGGGCCGCAAGCGGCAGGGCAAGCAGTCCCATCCCGCAGCCGACCTCGAGAATAGCGGCGGCCGGCACGGCCCGGATGCGGGCGAGCGTGGCGTCGAGCCACTCGTCCATGTCCTGGCGCGGCAGTGGCGCTCCAGTGGAGGTGCTGTCCCAGCCGGTGAAGTCCCGCGCGGCGTCGGCGGTCGCGCCCGCCGAAGTGTAGACAGTCTGGAATGATTCGGCCCAGTCCCGCACCCGGGCGGCGGTCGCGGCCGAGTCGACCTCCGGCTCGTGTGGCACCACGTAGGCGACCAACTGCGGCTGCCCATTGGCGACGGACGCCGTGACGAGGGCTTGCGCCACCTTCGGGTGGGTCGACAGGACGCCTTCGATCTCTCCGAGTTCGACGCGCATCGCCCGGATCTGCACCTGTCGGTCCAGCCGCGAGACGAACTCGAGCTGGCCGTCGTCGTGTAGGCGCACCTTGTCGCCCGAGCGGTAGTAGATCGTGCTCGCGTACCGGGTGCGGACGAACCGGCTCGCGGTCGCGTCGGGGTCGTTGAGGTAGCCCAAAGCCAAGCAGCGCCCGCCGATGTACAGCTCCCCGGGAACGCCGATCGGGCACATCCGGCCGCTGTTGTCGAGGACCAGCACCTCGGTGTTCGGCAGGGGCCGGCCGATGCGGACCTGCCCGTCCCACGACCGCCGATCGCAGGTCCAGGAGGTGGCATTCACGACCGCCTCGGAGGGCCCGTACTGGTTGCTGAAGGCGATGTCGAGGCGGCCCAGCGCCAGCTCCGGCAGCTCGGCCGGCACGGCCTCCCCGCCGGTGATCACATGCCGCAGCACGCTGTGGTCCAGCGCCCGGGCCTGGAACAGCCCCCTGAGCACGGCGGGGATGGCGTCGATGACGGTGATGCCCTTGGCGACGACCAGCTCGGCCAGCCGGTCGCCGTCACCGAGGTCGGACAGCGGGGCGAACACCACCGTGGCTCCGGCGGCCAGCGGCCACAGCAGCGACATGATGCCGCCGTCGTAGTTGAACGAGTAGCAGTGCAGGAACCGGTCCGTGCCGCCCAGCGGCGGCAGGACCTGCTGGTTAGCTCGGATCCGGTCGCACAGTGCCGCGGCCGGCACGAGCACGCCCTTGGGCCGACCGGTGGATCCCGAGGTGAAGGTCAGGTACGCCGGAGCACGAGCGTCCGACGGGGGGCGGCGTGGCGGGTGGTGGGCGCCGTCGGGCCGTGACCACGCGATCGTGGCGCAGCCGCGGCCGTCGAAGAGCTCGTTCGACTCCGGCCCGGTGACCACCGTGCCGATGCCCGCTTCCCGGATGAGAAGATCGAGCCGATCGGACGGGTACTCGGGGTCGAGCGCCACGAACGCGGCACCGCAGCGCAGCACGCCCAGGATCGCCACGGCACTCGCCGGCCCGCGCGGCACGCAGACCCCCACCCGGTCTCCGGCGACGACGCCGCTGCCGCTCAGCGCCGCGGCCAACGCGCCGGAGGCGCGCCACAGCGCCTCGTAGGATAGCTGGTCGCTGCCGTTGGAAAGGGCCACCGCTCCGGGATGCTGCCGAACCCGATGCTCGATCAGGTGCTCGACCCGTTCGCCGTGGGCATAGGTGGCCTCTGGCCCGGTTCCGAGCAGTCGTGCCTGCCTCGCCTCGTGCGCGGGCATCAGCGGCAGCCGGCTGATCGCCGTCGTGGGTCGGTCCACGAGGCGCGAGAGCAGGCTGACGTAGCGGTCGGCGAGCCGGGTGGCCGTGCTGCGCCGGTACAGGGTGGTGCTGTACTCGAGGGCGAACCGCAGCTCGCCGCCGCTCTCGCGCGCCTCCAGGCTCAGGTCGAACATCGCGCCGCGGCGCGGCAGCCGGACCCGCGAGGCGGTCAGGCCAGCCAGCTCCGGTTCGTCCAGCGGCGCGTTCTGCATGGCGAACAGAACCTGGAACACCGCCTGGTAGGTGCTATCCCGGCCTACGTCGAGCAGTTCGAGGAGTCGTTCGAAGGGGAAGTCCTGGTGCGTCTGCGCGCCAAGCACGCTTGTGCGTACCCGCTCAAGGACGGTCCGGAAGCTCGGCTCTCCGGACAGCTGCGCGCGCAGTGGCACCGCGTTCACGAAAAAGCCGATCAACGGCTCGACCTGTCGGTGGTGCCGGTTGGCGAGCACCGTGCCGACCACGAAGTCGGTTTGTCCGGACAGCTGGTGCAGCAGCACCTCGAGGCCGGCGAGCAGAACCATGAACAGGGTGGCGCCGCACTCTTCGCCCAACCGCGTGAGCGCCCGCGTCGTCGCGGCGTCGACGGTGAACTCCAGCGTCTCCCCGGTCCACCGGGCGACCTCGGGGCGGGGGAAGTCGGTGGGCAGCCGCAGGACCGGAGGCGGCTGGCCCACGTGGTCGCGCCAGAACTGCCACTGCCGGTCGTGCACCGGTCCGCGCAGCCACTCCCGTTGCCACACTGCGTAGTCGGTGTAGTCGATGGTCAACGGGGCGAGCCGCACGGGAACGCCGCTGACCCGAGCTGTGTAGTGCGCGGCCAGCTCGGCGACGAGGACACCCATCGACCACCCGTCGGCGACGATGTGGTGCATCACCACGACCACGAGATGCTGGGCCGGGGCCAGCCGCAGCACCAACAGCCGCAGCAGCGGGCCGCGGGCGAGGTCGAACGGGCGGGCGGCCAGCTCGGCGGCCTGGCCGCGGGCGGCTTCGTCCCGCTCGTCGGCGGGCAGGTGAGTCAGGTCGACCAGGGGGACCTCGACTGCTGCGCCGGGCGGGTCCACCACCTGCGTCGGTCGGCCCTCGACAACTACGAACCGGGTGCGCAGCGACGCTTGTCGGGTCATCTCGTCGCCCACCGCGCCGCGGAACGCCGCGAGGTCGAAGCATCCGGACAGGCGGATTGCGTGGGCGATCGTGTAGACCGGATTGCCTGGATGCAACTGGTCTAGAAACCACAGCCGCTCCTGCGCGAACGACAGAGCCAGCGGGTCGCCGGTGTGCCGGCGCGAGATGAGCTCCACGTGGTCTGGGTCGCCGCCGCGCCGGGACTGCACGACCCGGGCCAACCCGGCGACGGTCGGGGACTCGAACAGGTCGACCAGCTTGACGTCGACGCCGAACAGCTCGCGCAGCCGCGACACCAACTGGGTGCCCAGCAGGGAGTGCCCGCCGAGTTGGAAGAAGTCGTCGTGCTGGCCCACCCGGTCGATGCCGAGCAGCTGCTGCACGACGCGCGCCACGTCGATCTGCGTGGGATTGGTCGGCGCCGCGAACGGCACGTCAAGTTCGGGCCGCTCGGGGTACCGGTCGGCGAGTACCCGCCGGTCGAGCTTGCCATTGGGCATCCGGGGCAGCGTCGGCAAGGCGATGACCTTGGCGGGCACCATCGCGGACGGCAACCGTTCGGCCAGGTACCGGCGGGCGCCAGCGGCGGTCGCCGCAGCGTGCTGGGCCCGCCGCGGAGCCGTGGTCCAGCACGCCGCGGTGGCCCGCGGGGAACCGGGGGTCGAGCCCGCCCGTGCGGGTCGCTGGGGCGAGCCGGCACCAGGCCACCCGGCCGGTGGGCGCACCACGTCGAAACGGTCGGCGTCCTCGCTCACCAGCAGAATCGGCGGCGGGCCGCTCCGCATCTGCTCGGTGAGCTCCCAGGGGTCGACCGCGTCAGCATCGCCGGCTTGTCGCAGCTCGCGGCGCAGCTCGCCCACGGTGAGGTCCTCAGCCGCGGCGCTGCGCAGGCGCCGGTGTGCGGCCACCTCGGCGCGCAGCCTCGCGTTCGGCACTCCGGTCACCCGGACCCCGTCGGGGCGGGCACGCAGGCAGCGTACGAGGTCGCCGTCGCCGGCCAGGTCGCGGTAGGGGATCGAGGGCACCGGCGGGCAGGGCGACCCGAGGTGGATCGTGACGTCGTACCGGAACCTGGTCAGCTCGTTGTGGATCCTGCCGGGCTTGAGCTCCGCCTGGGCCCAGCCGCCGCCGCGCCCCGCCCAGTGGGTGAAGAAGCCCGGATCGACCAGCAGTTCCCGCTCCGTCCACGACCGGTAGGCGATCCGGCGGTACACGTCAGCGCACCGCGCCCTGTCGGGCGCTCGGCGCAGCGCGACCGATGCGAGCAGGACCTCGCCGAGGCGCCGGTCGCGGACGTCGCCGACGAACAGCGCGCCCGTGGGGCGCAGCACGGCCCGCGCCCGGTCCAGGACTCGCGCCAGGTACGACCCGCTCGGGAAGTACTGGACGACGGAGTTGAGCACCACGGCGTCGAGCTCGTCGACGTCTAGCCCGTCGAGGTCATGCGCGGCCCGCTCGTGCAGGTCCACGTGGCCGAGGCCGAGCGAGCGCAGCTGCCGCCTCAGGTGGGCCAACGCCGGCGCGGAGAAGTCCAGCCCGACGTAGCGGCGGCAGGCGGGAGCGAGCCGTAGCAGAAGCAGGCCCGTTCCGCAGCCAAGCTCGAGAACGTCGCGGGCGTCGAGTCGGCGGACCCGCGCGAGCGTACCGTCGATCCATTCCCGCATCTCGTCGTCGGGGATCGGCTCTCGCCGATAGCTGTCGCGCCAGCCGACCGTGTTGGTAAGTTCGTCGGGTCCTTCGGGCTCGCCGCAGTAGAGCTCGTCGAACGTGTGCCGCCACGCCCCCAGCGCGTCATCGCGCTTGGCTGCGCTGCCGTCCCGCTCGCTAGCCGGCGGATCGAGCGGGGGATCGGGGCGGTCGGCGGCGACGATGTACGCCTGCAGCCGGCTCTGCTCGGCGCCGTCGGGGACGTTGACGACCGCGGCGTCGGCCACGTCCGGCGCGCTCCGCAGCAGTTGCTCGACCTCGCACGGCGCCACCCGCACGCCGCCGACCTTAACCGTGCTCTCGTCCCGGCCGAGGAATTCCAGCGCACCGTCGGCGCGGTAGCGCGCACGATCGCCCGTCACGTACAGCCGCGCCCCGGACACATCGCGGAAGCCGTCCGGCACGAACTGGGCGGCGGTTAGAGCTTCGTCGTTGAGGTACCCGCGGGCCACCCCGACGCCGCCGATGTGCACCCGTCCCGGCATCCCTACTGGAACCGGGCGGCCGTCGTCGTCGAGCAGGTACACCAACGTGTTCGGGATGGGCTGCCCGATCGGGACCAGAGGTCCGGACATCTTGGGGTCAACCCGGTGGAAGGTGGCGTCCACGGTGGCCTCGGTGGGTCCGTATACGTTGTAGAGCCGGGCCGGGGACCGGCGGGTAAACCGGAGCGCGAGGTCGCGCGACAGGTCCTCCCCGCCGCTCATCACCGCGCGCAGAGCGAGGGCGGTGTCGAACGCCGGCTCCTCGACGATGGTCGACAGCACCGACGGAACGCAGT
The DNA here is from genome assembly GCF_018070255.1 of Streptomyces sp. RK62. Lineage (NCBI taxonomy): Bacteria > Bacillati > Actinomycetota > Actinomycetes > Kitasatosporales > Streptomycetaceae > Streptomyces > Streptomyces sp. RK62. Next base: position 387,298 of record NZ_JAGPYD010000005.1, read on the forward strand.
GGAACACCGTGATCCGCTCGTCGCGCAGCGTCTCGGCGAGGGCGCGGGGGTCGCGTTCCGCGCCGGGCGGCGCGAGGACGAGCGTGCCGCCGCTGACCAGCACCGGGTACAGCTCCCGCGCCGAGGCGTCGAAACCGATCGGGGTCTTGAGCAGCACCCGGTCCGTGGCGGTCATCGCCAGCTCCGCGGCGATCCAGGTGACCACGTTGGCCAGCGCGCCGTGCTCGACCAGCACGCCCTTTGGCCGTCCGGTGGAGCCCGACGTATAGATCACGTAGGCGAGGTCGCCGCCGCCGACCGGGCATCGATCGCCCGGAGCAGGGGTACCGGTGAGCTCGCCGACACCAATCCAGGTGCGCGGGGCGTCCGCCTCGCCGGACCGGTCCGTAATCACCCAGCGGGGCGCGCAGTCGGCCAGCAGGCCGCGCACGTAGGGCTCGGGGTACCCGGGGTCGATCGGCACGTAGGCCGCGCCGGTCGCCAGCACCGCCACCAGCGTCATGATCAGTTCGGGGCTCCGCGGCAGGCGCACCGCGACGAGATCGCCGGGTCCGACCCCCCGTGCCTGCAGTCCCGCCGCGAGCCGGTCGACTCCCGCCATGAGCTCCCGGTAGCTGATCTTCGTATCGCCGGCCTGCACGGCGGGGGCCTGGGGGGTGGCGCGGGCCTGCGCCGCGATTAGGTCGGGTAGGCAGCCTGCGGGCCGATGCGCCAGCGTGCGGTTCCACTCGACCAGAACCGTGCGTCGCTCGGCCGCGGTCAGTAGATCGTGCTCGGTGACCGGGCGCGACGGGTCCTGGCAGGCCAGGCTGAGCAGCCTTTCGAACTGCCGCGCCAGGCGCACCGCCGTGGTGGTGTCGAACAGATCGAGGGAGTACTCGATGGCGCAGTCGAAGCCGCCAGCCTGCGGGGTGGCGAACAGGGTCAGGTCGAACTTCGCGTCGTCACGGTCGACCTGCAGCGCCGTCACGTCCAGCTCGCCCATGGCGAACTGCGGCGCCGGCGCGTTCTCCATCACGAAAAGCACGTCGAACAGCGGGTTGTGCCCGCTGGACCGGGCCAGGTGCAGCCGGTCTACCAGGATTTCGAAGGGCAGGTCCTGGTGCGCCAGAGCGTCCACCGCTCGGGTCCGGACCCGGGCCAGGAGCTCGGTGAACGTCGGTGTGCCGCGCACGTCGGCGCGCACCGGCAGCGTGTTGACGAAGAAGCCGATCAACGGCTCCAGGGTGGCGTCGGTGCGGTTGGCCGCCACCGTGCCGAGCACGAAGTCGTCCTGGTCGCTGAGCCGCGACAGCAACGCCTGCAGTGCCGCCATCAGGACCATGTAGGGCGTGACGCCATGTGTGGTGCACAGCCGGTGGACTGCGGTGCTGGTGGATGCGTCTAGCGCGAACCGGTAGGTGCCGCCGCGGCTGGAGCGGGTCGGTGGGCGCGCCCGGTCGGTGGGTAGCCGCAGGGTCGGCGGAAGGTCGTCCAGCTGGGACTGCCAGTAGCCGACCTGGCTCTCCAGCGCGGGGCCCTGCAACCATCCTCGTTGCCACACCGTGAAGTCAGCGTACTGCGCTGGCAGCGGCGGCAGCGGCACCGGACGGCCCCGCGCGAACGCCGTGTAGATCGTCGAGAGTTCGGCCGCGAAGACGCCCAGCGACCAGCCGTCGGCCTCGATGTGGTGCAGGCACACCGCCAGGACGTGGTCGGCGGGCCCGAGCCGCACCAACCGCAGCCGTAGCAGCGGGGGGCTGGCCAGATCGAAGCGGCTTCGGGCCAGCTCGGCGCAGGTGCGGCGTGCCTCGTGTTCGGCCGTCGCCGGGGGCAGCCCGCTGAGGTCGATGCGCGGGATGTCGACGGCCACGGTGGGGTGGATCAGTTGCACCGGCTCGCCGTCGCGCAGCGGAAATGTGGTGCGCAGGATCTCGTGCCGCGCCAGGATCGTGTCGACCGCGCGCTGGAGCAGGCGCTCGTCCAGGGGGCCGCGAAGCCGCAGCGCGGATGACATGTTGTAGCTGGTGCTGTCGGGGTCGAGGCGGTGCAGCAGCCACAGCCGGCGCTGCGGGAACGACAGCGGAAGGCGCAGGCCGCCGCTGGCGTCGGGCTCGATCTGGGCTCGGCTCATGGCGTCGTTCCGTGGTCGGTGGGCCGCTGGGCTGGCTGTAGCGGTGGCCGGGCGGTCCCGCTGGCCTGCCTGGCGCGCGTCACGGCCTGCGCGAGGCCCTGCACGGTGGGCTGCTCGAAGACATCGCTTACCGTGAGCGGCACACCGAACATTTCCTGCAGGCGCGCCACCAGCTGCACGGCGAGCAGCGAGTGGCCACCGAGGCGGAAGAAGTCGCCGTCGTCGGGGACCGGTCCGGTACCCAGAAGGGCAGCGAAAAGGGCGGCGATGCGCTCGTGGGAGCGCCCCCCGGCGTGGTGGGTCCGGGCGGGGTCGTGGGTGGGGGGTGGTGCGGGTTGCTCTTCGGGTGGGGCGGGCAGCGCGGCCAGGTTCACCTTTCCATTGGCCTGGCGCGGCAGCTCGGCCAGCGGTACCCACAGCCGGGGCACCATCTCCGCGGGCAGCCGGTCGCTCAGGAAGCGCGGCAGGTGGGTCAGGTCGTCTCCGTGGCCGGCCTCCGAAACCACGTAGGCCAGGAGCGCCGGGTCTCCTGCTACGGTCGCGGGGACTACGGCCGCGGCCGCCACAGAAGAATGCCCGAGCAGCACCCGCTCGACCTCCTCCGGTTCGATCCGGTGTCCTCGGATTTTCACCTGCCGGTCGACGCGTCCCAGCAGCTCCACCGACCCGTCGGGTAGCAGCCGTCCGCGGTCTCCGGTGCGGTACTGGCGCGCTCCCGGCTCTCCCTGCGGGTCGGGCACGAAGCTGCGGGCGGTTAGCTCGGGCCGGTTCCAGTAGCCGAGGGCAACTCCGGGGCCGCTGATGACCAGTTCGCCCGCGGCGCCCGCTGGCACCGGTGTGGTGAGCTCGGGGTCGATGATCGTGATCCGGTGACCGGCGATCGGGCGGCCGATGGGAACGAAAGGCGGGTGCGGGCGTGCGTCGTCGGTCCAGACGGTGACGTCGACCGTGGCCTCGGTCGGCCCGTACACGTTGTGCAGCGTGGCGGGACATCGTTCGCGGTGCCGCGCGAGGACGGCCGGGCTGAGTGTCTCCCCGCCGCACACGACGTGCCGTAGCGCGCTGGGCTGGAACGTGGGTCGGCGCAGCAGCTCGTCGTAGAGCGACGGCACCGCGTGGAAAATCGTGACGCCCGCGCGGTGGACCACGCGGTTCAGCTCGTCGGGGTCGACGCGAGGGCCGGGCGGGGCTAGGACGACGCACGCGCCGGCAGTCAGTGGCGCGAACAGCTCGCGCACTGAGGCGTCGAACGACAGTGGGGTCTTCAGCAGCACCCGGTCGGCCGGGGTCGTCGACAGGTGCTGGTTGAGCCAGGCGACGAAGTTGACCACACTGCTGTGGCGGCACACCACCCCCTTGGGGGCGCCGCTGCTGCCCGACGTGTAGATCAGGTAGATGGGGTCGTCGCCGTTGGTCTCGGCGGGTGCTGCTCGGTCGTCAACCGGGGCGCGCAGCAGTTCCTCAACCGTTGCCGTGTGCGGCTGCAGAGGGTCGGCGCACCCCGCGCGATCGACCAGCAGCAGGGCGCACGCGGCGTCGTGCGCGAGCCCGCGCAGCCGCCGGGCAGGCAGGTTCGGATCGAGGGGAACGTAGGCCGCGCCGGCACGCAGCACCCCGAGGATCGCGGCCACCGCCGCGACCGACCGGTCCAGACAGACGCCGACCCGATCACCCCGGCCGATGCCCCGCACCCGCAGCGCCTCCGCGATGCGCACGCTGTCCTGGGCGAGCTCGGCGTAGCTGACCGTCCGTCCGTCGTGTTCCAGAGCGGGGGCGGCTGGCGTCCGACGCACCTGGGCGTCGAACAGCGCGGGCAGCGTGTCCGGTCGCGGACGGCGCGGGCCGACGTCGGCGTCGGGCGGGGCGGCAGCGTTCTGCGCGGTGGCGGCAGAGACAGTACGAGGTCCCGGGTCGATGTCGAGGGTCCGCACGGCAGCATGGGGTGCGTCCGTGACCAGCTCCAGCAGCCGGACGAACGCGTCGGCCAGCCGCCTCACCATCGCTGCGTCGTAGAGGTCGCTGCTGTACTCGAACTCGAGCAGCAGATCGCCACCCGCACCCGCCAGCGGGACGGCGTCGCGGCAGTCGGTTACAAACAGCGTTAGGTCGACCTTGGCCGTGCCGGTCGGGTAGGGCGCCAGAGAGCAGGCGACATCGGCCAGGTGGACCCGGCGGGCCGGCACATGGAAGACCAGCATGTGCTGGAAGAGCGCGTGACGGGACAGGTCGGGCGCGCCGCCGAGGACCCGCACGAGATGGTCGAAGGGCAGGTTCTGGTGCTCGTGGGCGTCGAGGCAGACCGTTCGCATCGCCTGCACGAGCTCGTGGAACGTGGGTTCACCGTGCAGTTCGGAGCGGATCGGCAGCCAGTTGACGAAGAACCCGAAGGTGCGCTGGAACTGGCTGCTCGGTCGATTTGCGACGGCGGTACCGAACAGCAGCCGGTCCCGGCCCGACCAGCGGTGTAGCAAGAGCCCGTACGCGGCCGTGAAGAGCACCGCGAGCGACACCCCGTGGGCGCGCGCGGTCCGGCGCACCGCCGCGTCGAGGCCGGGGGACAGGCGCACCGCATGGCGTCCGCCGCGATCGGTCAGCTGTCGCGGCCGGAGCCGGGTTCCGGGCAAGTCGAGCTGGCGAGGGAACGACCCGACCCGGTCGCGCCAGTGCCGTTCGTCGGCCGCGTGGGCGGCGCTGGCGGCGTAGGCGCGCTGCCACTGCCCGTACGCCGCGTAGTCGGCCACCTCGTCCGCCGGCTGGCTCGACGACCCGGTTGGCACGCCAGCCAGCCGGGCCGCGTAGTCTGCGGCGAGCTGGCGCGTCGCCTCGGCCAGCGACCATCCATCGCAGATGCTGTGATGGAACGCGGCCACGAGCGCGATGTGGTGGGGGCCTAGCCGCAGCAGCTCCCAGCGCCACAGCGGAGCGTGGGCTAGATCGAAGCCCCGGCCTCCGATCGCCGCGCAGCGCGCCTCGTAGCGCGCCGATCTCTCGTCCGGCGTGAGGCAGCTCAGGTCGACGATCGGCATCGGCGCGCGCAGCCGGTCGGCCACCACCGCGACCGGCCGGCCGTCCTCACGGGCGAAGCAGGTGCGCAACGCGGCATTGCGCTTGACCACCGTGGCCGCCGAGCGTTGGAGCGCGCTCACGTCGACGGGGCCGGTGAGATGCAGTGCTGACGAGACATTGTAGGCCGCGCTGCCGGGGCGCAGCGCGTCGAAGAACAGCAGCCGCTCCTGGCCGAACGAGGGGGCGTAACGGCGGGGTGGTGCCGTCGCCGGGGACCGGGCCGGGGCGGGCGGTTGCCCGGCGAGCCGGGTCAGCAGCTCAGTGCGGTGCTGGGCGAGGGCGGCGCGCAGCGGGGCGTCCAGGGCGCCGGGCGGCCCGCTCACCACCAACCGACCGTCGCGGCTCGACAGCCGCACGCTCGCCCGGGTCAGCGCGGCGAGCAGCTCGACGAGCGTCATACCTCGATCACCTCAACGGACGCGCCGTGCCGCTCGGCCCCGGCCGGCTGGCTCGCGGCGGCGAGCAGGAGCCCGGACAGCAGCGCCTCAGACACCCCGCCGACCGTCTGTTCGTTCAGCAGCAGGTCCCGGATCGGGACCGCCACGCCGTAGCGCGCTTCGAGCACGTTGCGTAGCTCGAGAGCCATGAGTGAGTCCAGCCCCAACTCGGTCAGCGTGGTTGTCGGCTCGATCTGCGCGGCGGGCAGTCCGCTGATCCTGGCGATCAGCTGGGCCAGGGCGGCCAGGACCGCGGCCTGCTGCTGCTCGGTCGGGATCTGCAGCAGGTCCGGCAAGGCCGGATCGATGCGGGTTGGGGCCACCGCAGTATTGGTGCCAGCCGTGGCCAGGTGGTCGGACGCCTGGCAGTGGCGCAGCGCCAGCCGACGCACGGCCTGCCAGTCGGCGTTGCCGCCGAGCACGAGCGGGCTGCGGGCCCCGGCGGTGAGCAGGGCGGACAGGTGGCGAAGCCCATCGGCCTCGGACAGCGGCGTGACCCCCTGGGCACGCAGCCAGTCCGCGATGCGCTCGCCAGCCGCCATTCCACCGGTGGCCCACGGCCCCCACGCGATGGCCACCCCGATTACGCCGCGCGCGCGGTGCGCCAGCATGAAGCTGTCGGCGAACGCGTTGGCGGCGGCGTAGGCGACCTGGCCTGGCGAGCCGGCGACGGCCGCGAGGGAGGTGAAGCAGACGAACACGTCGAGCGGCGTGTCCGCGGTGACCTCCGCCAACGCCATCAACCCGGCGCACTTGGGCCGCAGCGCCGCCGACAGCGCCGCCCCGTCGACGGTGGCGTAGGTCGCGTCGGCAAGCACTCCGGCCAGGTGGAACACGCCGGCCAGCGGAGGGCAGCCGGCGTCGCGGCTGACGTCGAGGGCCTTGCGTAGGCTGATCGGGTCGGCGACGTCGGCAGCACAGCGGTACAGCCGGGCGCCGAGGTGCTCGGCCGCCCGGTGGTCGGGAAGGTCGGGGTCGATCGGAGAGCGGGCGACGAGGATCAGGTGACGCGCGCCGACGGCGGCCAGCCAGGTGGCCAGCCGTCCGCCCAGCCCTCCGCCGGCCCCGGTGACCAGGTACGCCCGGTCGGGGTCGGGCCGGAACGCTGCGACTGCTGGGTCGGACACCTCGCTGAGGTTGGGCCGCCACTGCTCGCCCCGGCGCACCGCCAGCTCGGGCTCGTCGTGGCTCAGCAGCCGGGCGACGGCGTCCGGGCGCACCGGCTCCGCAGGGTCCAGGTCGAGCAGCGTCACCCGTAGCGCTGGGCACTCGCGGTCCAGGGTGCGGCCCAGCCCCCACAGCACGGCTGTGGCCGTTGGCGACGGGTTGCGGTCCTCCGGCAGAACCTGGCCGCCCCGCGTGACCAGGCGCAGCTCGGCCGCGGGCGAGGCGATGTCGGCGGCGGCCCGGGCCAGGCCGACGGCGACCGCCGCCGCCACCTCGGCCTGGTGTTGGACGGTTTGCGGCGAGCCGGTCCGCTGGTCGGTGAGGACGCACGCGAGACCGTCGACGCGGGGGTGATCCGGACCGTGCCAGGCGACGATGGCGGCGCGGATCGCGTCCGGGTCGACACCTGCGCCGGTCGATGCGGCCTGCGGCAGCGCCTCCAGCAGGCACGACAGCGGGTACACGGTCGCGGTCGCTCCCGGCGTGAGGTGGCGGCGCACCCCGTCGGCGAGCTTGACGTCATCGGCGACGAGTAGCCAGGACTGGGCCGGGTCCGGGCCGGTCGTGCTTGCCGACTCCGGCACCCGCTGCCAGCCCCGGTCGTAGGTGCGGCCACCGGCATGGTCGAGCGCCAGAACCGCCCGCGGCCGGTCGAACTCCACTCCCCGCGCCTCGATCACGACCCGTCCCTGCTCGTCGAGGCCGCGCACGTCGCCCCGCCAAGCGCGCGTAGATGCCGGACCGGAGCGGTCGAGCACCGCGTGTGCCCAGATGCAGGGGGCGCCGGTCGGAGTAATCGTCAGCTCGCCCATCCGGCGGGGCAGGCCGAGGGCGTACCCGCTCGCGGCGTGCGCCGGCGCCAGCGCCATGGCCAACAGAGCGAGCAAGCAGCTGTCCAGGGTCGCGGGGTGCAGCCCGTAGGCGTACCTCGCGTCGTCGCACCTGTCGCCCGGCGGTGGGCGCAGGCGGGCGACCGCCGCGCAGTTCCCCACCCAGATCCGCTCGACCGCCCGGAACCGCGCGCCGTAGTCGGCGCCCTGCTCGCGCAGCAGCCGGTAGAAGTCCCGCTCGTCGAGCGTGAGCGGAAGGCCGGACAGCACGGCAGCCAGTGAGGCGGGAGGTGCGGTGGTCGGGGCGCCGGGGCGCCGAGCGGCCTGCGGAGCGGGCGGCGCCCCCAGCGCCTCCCGCACCCGGTCGAGCCCGGATAGCGTTGCCATCACCTCGTCGCGATCGGCGACGAAGTCGAGCAGGCACGCCACCTCGTCCACTCCGATCCCGTCCAGCGCGTGGGCCAGGCGGGTGCACGATTCCGGCGACCCCATGAAGGACAGGTGCTCGAAGACCCGGTCGAACTGGTGGGCCACCAGCGTGTCGAGTTCGGCTGGGGACAGCCGGTCGACCGCGATCTGTCGGCCGAAGGCGGCGGCCGCCCCGGCCAGCAGCCCGGCGTTTGCCCGCATGTACCGGTGGTAGTGCGGCTCGGCGCGGCGGCGCGCCCGCGGCTTCGAGTCGTCCAGCAGCGTGTGCAGCATCACCGTCACCACGCCGGTGCCGGGATCGTGGCTGGCGTCGGCGCGGGCCTTCCGGTAGGTGCGCACACAGTCGGCGAGCCCGTCCAGGCCCAGGTCGACGAGGTATGTGAGCACGTTGACGCCCAGCTCGCCGGCGAGCCGGAACGTCTCCGGATTCCGGGCGGCGGTCAGCCAGGTGGGCAGCTCCGCCTGGAGCGGGGTAGGAAACACTCGCACCTGGATCGGCTGACCGGTGCCGGAGGTTCGGCTCAGCCGTTCCCCGCGCCACAGCAGCCGGGTGGCCGCTAACCCCTGCCGGGTCAGCGCGTGCCGATCGGGGTAGCCGGCTGGCGCGAGGGCGAAGTCATCAGGATTCCAGCCGGAGGCGAATGAGACGTCGACCCGTCCGCCGGAGAGGTTGTCGACGACGGACCACTCCTCGGCCACGCGCAACGGGTCGTGCAGCGGCATTACCACGCTGCCAGCGGCGAGCCGGATGCGCCGGGTCTGACCGGCCAGCGCGGCGGCCAGAACCGCGGGGTTGGGATGCAGCGCACCGAACGGCACGAAGTGCCGCTCGGGCAACCAGACCCGGGTGAACCCGCTCGCGTCGGCGAACCGCGCAGCCTCCAGCACGAGTTCGTACCGCCCGCGGGCCGCGCCGTCCGCTCCGGAAGCGCCGGATTCCCCGGAGGAGAAGAACATGATGCTGAAGTCCATCGGCGAGCTCCTTCAACCTTCATCCCTCAGGGTGGGCGAGCCCGTTGGCCCGCGCCACTCGGCCCTCGACGTTGACCACTTCCGCCGCTGGCTCGGCCGTCGCCTCACCTGCACTAAGGATCTGAAAGGCGAGCGAGCCGTCGGTCTGCGCGCTGAGCCGTAGCCGTACCCGGGCCGAGCCGTCGTCGAGGATGAGCACCCGGCGGTACTCAACGTTGTGGAAGCGCAGCCCGGCCGTGCCCAGCCGGTCGCGGGCGGCCGCCGACACCGCTTCCAGCAGCGTGACGCCTGGAACGACGACGGCGTCGTGGACGCGGTGGTCGGCCACATACGGCAAGCGCTGGGTGTCGATCACCAGCTCCCAGCTCGTGCCTTCCGTCCCGACCGGTCTCAGCAGGCCAGCCGCGGAGGCCGGGTCCGTCCGGCGCGCGCCGGTGGCCGGGTCAGCGGCGCGGTCGTCCAAGCGGTCGGCCAACCAGAACGGCTGTCGATGGAACGGATAGGTGGGCAGGCTGGGGAGCCGGGTTCCGGCCATGACGGGCACCGCCCCGAGTTCGAGCGGCACACCGGCGGTGAACAGCAGCGCGAGCGCGTCCAGCAGCCCGCTGCCCTCCGACGCGCCCGCTGCGGTGGGCAGCCCCGGCCCGGCCCCGCCCGCCGGCGTCGCATCGCCCAACTGCAGCACCACGGAGGCGCCGCGGGCCCGGAGCCAGGCGAGGGCGTCGGCGGCGGCGCCGTCTGCACGCCGAGGGCGCCACAGTTCGGCCCAGTCGACCTCGTCGCGTGAGCGGCCCTCGCCGGAGCCGGCGTAGCCGGAGACGAACAGTGGGGTCGTCGGGGCACGCAGCCGCCCCGCCGCCCCGCGCCAGCCAGCCCCGCACGCTCGCAGCCTCGTGAGCGCCAGTCCGTCGTGCGCCGCGAGGACGTCGGCGGCCACCATCGCGAGCAGGTTCCCGGTGCCCACGCCCGCCACCAGGTCCGGACGGACCCCCCAGGCGTGCCAGGCGGCGATGAGCCGGTAGAGGGTGCGAAACGCGACGACCTGAGCCTCGGTCGTGGCCGACGGGCCCAGCCGCTGGTCGGCGGCTGCCGCAGCAGGGACGGAGGCAAGCCAATCCGGCGCGCGGACGCCCGTCAGATTTCCTACCAGAAGTCCTACGCGGGGACGGTCGCCCGAGGAGCGCCAGACGCAAGCGGCGTGCTTACCTAGAGTGTTCGAGACGATTGCCTCAGCCATCGCCTCGGCCGACGGCGCGCGCACGGCCATTCGGTGACCGAAGGTGGCCCGCCCTACGGCCATGGTGTGGCAGATGTCGCTGAGCGCCACATCGGGGTGCGTCTTTAGGTGGGCCGCGTGTCGTTGCGCTAGGGCCGCTAGCGACTGTTCGGTGCGGGCGCTGAGCGCCAACAAGTAGGGTCCGCTGGTAGCGGCGGGCGGCCGTGCTGCGCCGGTGTCGGCAACGGAGGCCACTACCACGTGGCAATTCGTCCCACCGAAGCCGAACGCGCTGACACCTGCGACGCGTCGGGGGCCCGGGCGGCCCCAGGGCTGCAACTCGGTCGGCACGAAGAGCCGGTCGGTGACGTCGGGCACGTCATCGGCGAACCGGTCGAAATGTAGATTGGGCGGCACCAGCCCGGTGCGCACGACGTGTACCGCTTTGATCAGGCCGGCCACCCCGGCCGCCGCCTCGAGATGGCCGAGGTTGGACTTGACCGAGCCCACCGCGCAGCGCGCGCCAGTCGAGGACGCCGACCGGAACACCTGAGCAAGGGCAGCCAACTCGACAGGATCTCCTGATGGGGTACCCGTTCCGTGCGCCTCCACGTAGCCGACCTCGCCGGGGTCGACGCGCGCGTCGGCCAGCGCGGTGCTAATGACCTCTGCCTGCGCCTGGGCCACCGGGACCGTGATGGCTGGTGCGGCGCCGACGTGGTTGGTCGCCGTTCCGAGAATGACGGCCCAGACCGGGTCGCCGTCTCGCACCGCGTCCGCCAGTCGCCGGAGTACGACCATCCCGCAGCCTTCTGCGCGCACGTATCCGTCGGCCGAATGATCGAAGCTGCGGCAGCGCCTCTGCGGGGACAGCATGCGGGCGCGCGCGAAGCTGGTTGAGGCTGTCGGGCTCAGGATTAGGTTGACGCCGCCGGCGAGGCAGAGGTCCGCCTCGCCGAGTTTCAGGCTGCGGCAGGCCTGGTGGACTGCGATGAGCGACGAGGCGCAAGCGGCGTCGATGGTCATGCTCGGCCCGCGCAGGTCCAGCGCATAGGAGATGCGGTTGGCGGCGAGGCTCTTCGCGTTGCCGATCGCCATGTACGGCCCGACCGGGTCGGATACCTTGTCCGCGAGCAGGCCGTAGTCATTCGTGGACAACCCCACGAAGACGCCGACGGGTCGGCCGCGTAGCGTATTCGCATCGATCGCGGCATGCTCCAGCGATTCCCAGGCCACCTCCAGCAGGATCCGATGCTGGGGGTCGACCGCCGAAGCCTCGCGCGGCGTGATTCCGAAAAAAGCCGGTTCGAACAGATCGACGTCGGGGATGTAATTGCCCGGCACCTCCATGTCGCGCAGTTCCGCGCGGCTGGTGCCAAGATTCCGATCACTGCTATTCCGGCCCGTTGTGGGTGACCCCACCAAATCAGCACCGCAACACAACTGCTCCCAGAACACCTCCGGCGACGGTGACCTGGGAAACCGGCAGCCCATACCCACGATGGCCACCGCGTCAAGATCGGGCACGACTCGCCCCTCTCAGCACGTGTACACAGGCACGCCAGTATTCGAGCGGAACTCTGCGGCGTACGCGTGATGGCGGTGCGCCTTTTCGCAGGGCCATCACGCACCTCCTGACCAGAGCGGATCCCATCAGGAAGTGCAGCATAGTGAAGAAAGTCCATTTTGTTGGGATGCGCTGGTTTGGTGTCAGTGGTTGGCGGCGGTGGGCCTACGTGGTGTGGTTGCTGATGGACAGGGTGGCGAGAGCTGCCGTGTTGTCCAACAGCGGCTTTCTGATCAGTAGTTGGTGGTCTCGCCTGGGTTGAGCAGTTTGGTAGGTGGCTGTGGCCAGGAAGTGCCGTTGCTTCAGCAGCTGGCGATCGTGGAGATGGCATCTGGGGTGTCTGATCTGCGGGTTTGTCAGTTTGTATTACCCCGGTTCGAATGGGGACTCGATTTCATGAAAGGATCGAGTCATGGCACGACCTTCCCGTCCGCCCAACTCAAGGTGAAGAAGGAGAACGTCGAACTCAAGCGGGCCAACGAGACCCTGATCAGGTCGTTGAGCCGGACCGGATTCGCCATACGAACTGGATTCCCCATGAGGCAACCCCAGGTTGACAGCATGCTTGACCGTCAACTCGAAGGTGGCCCCCGAATTGTGGGTGCAGCCGCACCGCCGAGTGCCAGTGCCGACGCACTCCGCCGGAGGTGCGCCACTCGGGCCTGTAACCCCAAGGTCACGCCCGAGATCGAACGTGAATCCGAAAAGAGAAACCTGCCCGACGGAAGGCAAGAATCATACGCCGGACGAGTGATCTTGCCCATGGGCTTTCCCAATCCTCCAGGTCCTTGGACCTGGGGGTTCTCGCTCTGATAGTCAAGGAACGAGGTTTTGCGCTTTCGACAACCGAACCATTCATCCACATACTGTCATCATCGTCACTCTACGGTGAAGTGAGGTTGACCCGTCGTGGACAGATCCACTGCACTGCAACTTGCGTGCGATGAGTTGGAAGAGCGCGAGCTCCGCCGCAGCCGGATCGAGATCATCGATTATCTGCCGAGTGATCCATCCCAGGGAGTGCTAGCACCCCCTGGAAGCATCACGGTGTACATCACGCACGCAGGGGACCCCCTTCTGCAGCGAGTGCGTGACGCCGCATCAGGATCGTCCGATCTCGACGTCCAGCTCTCGCTGGAAATCCGTGGAAGGTTGCGGGGACGGGAGCAGTTGACCTATTACCAGGCGTACCGGCTTCTTCGGGATACCGAGAGCTTCGCCAGCATCCGATACGGGTGTCGGACACTTGCGACAAACCTCTTCCCGCCCCCGGGTCCTCAATTTATGGTGCTGGAGAACCCCTACAACGGTGGGCGCCTCGACCCTGATGAGCTCACCCTCGTTGAGCACCGGGTGCCGGGCAGCAGGGGCAGGCTCGCTGCGCTTGCGCTGCGACACACCGCGCCGTTGACTGAGGCCGAGCGAGCGGCGGTCGAGCAGGTTCCCGAGGATCAGCTCGAGATGAACCTCAGCGTGCGTGGTGACTGCTGTGACAACTTGACGGACTACGCTTGGCAGCTCCTTACGGCCATTCAAGTTCTAGCGCCTCTCCCAACCGAAGAGGTCTCACTCTCCGAAGAAGAGCTTGAGCGCATGGGTCCCGCGGCGTCCGCCCGAAAACTACTCAGCCGGCGACGCGAGCTGCTCGGACACGCCCACAGATGAAGGCTGCGCTATGAACTCACTCGCCGAAATAGTGCTCGCCTTCCTCTTTTTCGCCTGGCTGGCGGTGACATGCTTGTGCCAGGTACAGTCGCGCCTACAAGATCGGTTAAGACGGTCTGACCTGTTCGGCTTGATTCCACGCTGGCATTTCTTCGCACCGCGACCAGCGATGCAGGATTTTGTGCTCGTCTTCCGCGACCGGGCGCCCAGTGGCGCCCTCTCGCCCTGGCGAGAAACCCCCCATCCGTCAATCAGCCATCCGCTTCTTTGCGCGGTGTGGAATCCTGGCCGCCGCCACATTAAGGCAGTTACCGACACCACCATTGAGCTCATGAAGCTGGTCGCCGAAGAACGACACAATAGGGAAATCGAGCTATCCGTGCCGTACTTGGCGCTACTCAACTACGTCTCAGAGCTTCCTCGGCTGGATGAGAACTGCCTCACGCAGTTCGCTCTGGTGGCGTCACAGAGCTCGGCTGTGAACAAATCCCCCACAGTCATCTTCGTCTCGTCATTGCACGCGATCGGCTGAGTGTGACCTTTGGATTCTGAATTTGCCTTCCGGCTCACGGTCAGCCTGGCAGCTGTCGGTGCGGCCATCTCGTCGCTAGAGTACGTGGCTCGTCCACGATTGCTGGCTAACCATGCACTCGCCAGTTGGCCCGTGGCCCGGACTGGCCGACCCTGGAACGTGACGCCGACGGTCGAGAGAATGCTGGAAACGCTCTTCGCGTACCCAAGCTTCCTTGGAACGGTCACCCTGAGGTTACTCGGCGCAGCCGCAGTAGTGGTCGGCCTGCCACTACCACTTGGCGTCTCCGCAGCCCTCGTCGCGGTAACCTCATTACTTCTGGCTCGGCGCTCGCCCTACGGAACGGACGGGGCCGACCAGATGACCTTGATCATCTTTATTGCCGCCTCGCTCGCCGAGGCGATCGGCACCCCGAGGGCGCGTGAGCTTTTCCTGTGGTTCGTGGCAGCACAGGCATGCCTCGCCTACGTCACGGCCGGCGTTGCCAAGTCCGTGTCCCCGGTATGGAGAGACGGTCGTGCTCTGCCAGGCATCCTCGGTACCAACAGCTACGGCCACCGCAGAATCGGACTGGTCCTCGCGTGTCATCAGAGAACGGCCTGGATCTTGGGGTGGGCAATTATCGTGCTCGAATGCGCATTCCCCTCTGCGTTGCTGGGAATCCGGCCGCTCACCTATGTACTGCTGGCAGCCATGCTGTCATTTCACGCGACAGCAGCTTTTCTGATGCGACTGAATACTTTTTTCTGGGCCTTTACGGCAACCTATCCGAGCATCGTGTTCTGTGCCCTGCGTTAATGACGCCCGCGAAGGTGTCGGCAGTGGCTGAACTTTTGCGTGTGTCACGAACGCGAAAGGAGCAGTAGCCTCCAGCACTCCATTCCCAGAACCGACGCCACCGCGCACCCCTCGGTCATGAAGCGGACACACGACGCCGCATGCCTCCCTCGACCCGAGCGAACCCATGCCCGCCGAGTAGCCGAGGGGGATCCCACCCCTCGGCTCTCACAGAACCGTGGGCAACAGTCGCCCGTTTCAAGGCTCTTGTCGTTCTGGTTATCAGGTCGATACCGCACCCGTGGTCAGGCGCCAGTGAGCCAACATGGGGGTATCGCCGGGCAATCTCCGGCATCTTCGCGAGGGCCTTCCGTTGGCGGCGGTCGACGCACGGCTTGCTCTTTGGCCGTGGGCGAGTGGTTCAGTAAGCCGTTCCGAGGAGGGGGGCGTGCGCTTCATCGTGCTGGACGCGGAGGAACGGCCACGGAGCCGGAGCAGTCAGCGGGCCTGCCTTCTGGAACCGGTTCCCCTGTCCGATGACGACCATCTGACGCTGTACCGGCTGTGGTTCGCCGACGGCAGCGGACCAGTCGAGGAACTGGGGAGTGTCAAGACTGGCTACGCCGACCTGGTGCGAAATGAGAGGCCGCTCGAAGAGGGGGAGTTCCGTCAGCTGACGGGACAGGACCGGCGGCTGTACTGGTTTTCGCTGGGGCAGGACGCGGCCTACTACGAGAACATCAGCGGGCTCGGTCCCTCGGTTCGGATGGAGGTTCTTGAGGGGCTGTGTGACATCGCGTTCCGCCCGGAGGTTGCCGAGGATGCCGGGCATTGGAACATGGCGCAGACGTCGCTACTGCGCAGCGTTGAACTGCAGACGGTCGAGAGCCAGTTCCGGACGAATCGCCCGGGGTGGCTCCCGACTGACGGCCTGTCACTTCGAGTACGTGACCTGCCCGAGCCCGTCCACCCCGACCCTTGGAGCTCCCGTGCCCGACCCGCTGCTGCCCCTGCTCCTTGCCGTACCGGTTGTGGTCCTCGCCTGCCAGGCCGGCGGCCGCGCCGTACGGCTCCTCGGCCAGCCGCCGGTCATCGGCGAGATCTTGGCCGGCATCCTGCTCGGCCCCTCCCTGCTCGGCTGGCTCGCCCCCGGCATCCAGCACCACCTCCTTCCGCCCCCGGTCCTGCCCATCACCGCCGCCCTGGGCAACCTCGGCCTCCTGTCGTTCCTCTTCCTGATCGGCCTGGAACTCGACCTCCGTACCCTGCGCACCACCCGAGGCGCGGTCGCCGCCGTCAGCCTCAGCGGCGTGCTGCTCCCCATGGCCCTCGGCGCCGCGCTGGCCTCGGCCATGTACCCGCACCTGGCACCACCCGGAGTCGACCGGCTCCCGTTCACCCTGTTCATCGCAGTCGCCCTCAGCATCACCGCATTCCCGGTCCTCGCACGGATCCTCGCCGACCGCGGCCTGGAGACCACACCCGTGGGCACGTTGGTCATGGCCTGCGCCGCCACCGACGACGCCCTCGCCTGGTGCCTGCTCACCGCCGTCGTCGCCCTGTCCACCGCCGGCACCGCCCTGTCGGCCGTGACCACCCTTGCCCTGAGCGTCGTCCTCGCGGCCGGCCTCACCCTGCTGCGTCCGGCGATGCGCGCCTTGCTGACCCGCGCCGGCCGCACCTCCGACGACCTCGTCCTGGCGCTGCTCTTCGCCGGGCTGTGTCTCAGCGCCTACACCACCGACCAGATCGGCGTGCACCCCGCCTTCGGCGCCTTCCTGTTCGGCGCCGTCGCCCCGCGCCGACTCCCGGCCGTCCAGCGCAGCGCCGCCCGCATCCGCGCCGTGATGCTGCCCCTTTTCCTCCCGCTGTTCTTCGTGGACACCGGCCTGCACACCGACTTCTCCAACCTCCCGGCCGGACACTGGGGCTGGGGGGCGGCTCTCCTGGCGGTCGCCGTCATCGGCAAATGGGGCGCCACGGCCGGAGCGGCCCGGCTCGCCGGCGGCGACTGGCGCTGGTCGGCAGCGGTCGGCACGCTCATGAACTGCCGGGGCCTGACCGAACTCGTCGTTCTCGGCATCGGCCGCCAGATCGGCGTCATCACCGAGGAACTGTTCACCCTCCTGGTGATCATGACCGTCGTCACCACCGCGGCCACCGCCCCGCTGTTCAAGCGGGTGGCGGGCGACGACCCGAGGATGGCCCCGCCAATCCCACAACACGATCCGGAGCGCAACACAGCCCGAGAGGTTACCGGATGACCCCGGCTCCGCACTCGATTTTGGAGGCGTACTCGGCGCAGCGCCGCCCGAGTGTCCGAGCCGGTGCCCGGCCGCGACGAACAAGAGCGCCTCGTGCAGGCTGCGGCCACCCCCCCCCGACCATCGGCGGCTGCGGCCCTGGCGCCTGATCCCGGTGATCGGGGACGAACGCGGCCGTCTCGGCGACGTGCTCGGCGAAGCCGCCGCCTCGCCGGAGCAGGCCCGACGCGCCGCCGCGAGGCCACGGCGCGCCCCGCTGCTCCTGTCGATCGTGCACCGCCCAGAGCCCGATCATCGTCGCGGGGAGTCGGGAGAAGTCGTGACGGCCACGCTGTGGGATAGTGCCCGCGCCCGAGGACGTCGGGAACGGGCTCGGTCCTCCCGTGACGTTCAGGTGCTGCCCGAGCTGGTATGCAGTAAGAGCCTCAAGGGCGGGTTGTCACTGGACCTGATCGCGCAGGCGACGGGGCGGCAGTGCGTGAAGCGCGTGGACGAGGAGACGACGCGCATCGCCACCAAGCAGGACCTCGAGCTCTTGGAGCTGGAGGAGGACACGGTGGCGGCAAACCTGGTGCTGACCGCGAGTTCCCTGAACGCCGCCGGGCAGCTCCTAGAGTAGGGCGTCGACCTTGGCGCTCCTGGTCGGACGCGCAGAACCACCTCGGTGGTGGCATGGTGACCGCCTTCGCCATGGACGACACGCTGGTGAACTACGTTGAGCAACGGCTTGACCACTCCTTCATGGCGAGCGCGTCAGTGAACTCGCCCAACCGCCCCGTTCGCTCATGCCCCACGGCGGATCAGGGGTCTGACAATTGCCGCGCGCGAACTCGTCGTTGGCGCGGCAGAACGCGGCCGTCGACAGGTGGGTTCCTCACCAAATACGTCCAGGATTCTCGGAACTCGCGCGCCTTGTCATGTGGGGGACGTTAGAGCACGACCGAACAACCGCTACCCGCCGGCCAAATGTATTGCGGCAGCTACCACGTGGCCCTGCGCCGTGCGGCCGACGCGCTTGCAACCGAGGATCAGGCTAGTACCGCCCGCGTGCTGATCTTGTCTGCCCTGCACGGTTTCGTCGCTCTGGAAGAGATCGTCGCGCCCTACAACCTCCGTATGGGCGACGAAGGTTCGGTCACCGCCGATAGGCTCCGCCAGCAGGCCGCCGACCTGGGTGTTCTCCACGCCGACGTCACCGTCCTGGGCCCCGCGCGTACGTCGAAGCCTGTCGTGCCGTATGGCCGAAGCTGACCGACTTGCTCGCAGAGGCACGTGGCATCGGTGGGCAGCTCGCCAAGCTGGCTGACTTCTACGCTCCCGACCGCCGCTCCCGGACGCCGACGTCATCCGCCCTCCCGGACGACGGCACGAGCAGCGGAAGCGCCATCGAGGAGATCGAGCGCCAGGCGGACGCACGCAAGAACTTGGACGAGCAGCGAGCAGCCCGCAGGCGGGCGTGTTACGCCACCTGCTCCCGGCTCGTGATCGAGTACGTCGGCCGGGCACACGGCACCGTCACCTTCCCCGGCGACGTGGCCAGGAGCGCCGCCCGGGCCGGAGCCGCCCGTCGCTTCGCTGCCCTCTACCGCGTCCAGGTGCATGGGCGTCCCGGCGATGCCCGCACCGTGGACGTACACGGCACCCCCCGGGACATGGCCCGCTTCTTGTCCGCGCTCCCGCGAGCGATGGAAAAGACCGAGTCCAGAGCCTCCGAGGCCGCCCGTCTGTACGGACGCTGGGAGCGCCATTCCAACGCCCACCCCCACCTGGCCGACATGGCCACCACCCAGCGCCGGACCCGTGCCCGCGACTTCCGCGCTGCAGCCTTTCAGGTGGTGACCGACGTCCTCCTCGACCGTCCAGACACAGTCCCCGTCGGCATCGCGCACTACTACTGGTTCGATCCCGCGGCCCTTGCCGACCCCGACGAGACTGCGCGCCTCCTCGCGACCGCAGAACGCCACCCCATCACGCCCCCATCCACGGCGTAGCCACGCCCCCCAAAGCGGCGCAGAGGGGTTGTCCGGCTAGCGGCTTGCCCCAGCACGGTCCTCTTACGGCCGAAACCTGCGTGTGGCGCACGCCACCGATCTCACCCACTACCGTGTCCTGCCAGCGGGGGCCACCCTCTGTGACCTGCCCAAAGCCTTTCAGACCCTGCACAATTGCGGAGGCGAAGGCGGTTGTTGAGCACTTCCGCGGACTCCAACAGTCAGGGCGTACAGACAGCCAACGATCACCGCATGCGTGACTCCGTGGGTCAAAATCTCCCAGTGCCCGCTCTCCTCACCGACCGCTCGGCCAAAGCTGCGACTGATATCCGTGCCCCATGACAGGCTGTCGGTGTGATCATGCAGCCCCCTCACGACGCGGCCGACTTCGCCTTCAGTCCGACCGACGCCCTGGACATACCCGTCGTCGTACGTGACTTCAGCTCGCTGCGGCGGCCCTCCGAAGCTCTGTGGAGGGGTGCCACCCAACCGTGGCCAGGGGTGGCAGACATGCCTTCGTACGGGACCTACCTGGCGACCACGACCTGGCGGCAGGTCCTCCTCGCGGCCAAGGGCGTCGGGCGCGACCTGACCCCCTGGCTGCGCCGTACCCCCTGGCTCGCCGTCAACGAGCTCATCTCCCGTATCGCCCCCCTTCAGGCCTACCTCCAGCTCAAGGACGTGCCCGCACCCGCGCCCGCGGCCGGCCGCAGGCTCTTCGTGAACGCCCTGTACCAGTACGGCAGTGAGCGCAGCGCCCACTCCGCCTTCGGCTACCACTTGGGCATGACGATGGCGCACTGGCTCTGCGCCGGGATGGCTGGCCTGGGAAGCACCTGGCATCTCGAAGCCCGAGGTCCGGGCGGCCTGCCCGGCTTCACCGATCCGGCTGCCAAGCTGCCCGACCTGTGGGGCAACCACCACGCCACTGGCCTCCCCTGGCTGATCGAGGCGAAGGCAGGCCGTGCACTCGGCGCCGGCGTTCTGAAGAACGGGAGAATCCAGCTGGACGGTGGCAGCGCCCTCATGCCCGGCATGGCACACCGGCAGGTCCTCTGCGGCACGTCGCTGCCCGGCAATAGGCCCGGCAAGTGGGAGCAGGACCACCTGTTCCTGGCCCTGCATACGGCCCACCCCCACGGCGGGCCGCAGACCGGCGCCTCCCCGGTCGGCAGTCCGCAAGGCGACGCGGAGGATTACGTCGCCGATGACCCCGAGGCCCTGATGGCCGTCACCCGGCAGCAGCTCCTGACGTACCAGGCCTTGGCCTTCGGGGCCGTGGAGCAGCGGCGCGTCGTCCCGATGCGCCGTGACCGTACGGATCGCGGGCGTCACCGCACCGGTTCCCTGACACTGCTGGAACACGACGAATCCACCACAGGCCTGCGCCGTCGGCTGCGCGCACAGCAGGTGGATACCGAGGGGAGCCTGGCGTCGCACACGGACGCCACTGCGTTCATCGCCGCCCGCATCCCCGGCACCGGCATCCACCTCGGTCTCTCCCGCCGGCTCTACGCAGCGTGTGCGGCCCTGCACCTCGAGCAGACCGACATGCCCGACACCGTGGCCTTCGCCGACGGCCCCCGCCTGAACGACCCCAGCTTCGGACAGGACCAGGAGGACGATGAGGCCCGCGAGCAGTACGCGCGGCGGGCTCGCCAAGCCCACTACGAGCACGAGCAGCGGTATCGGACGCGCGTTCGTGAGGCGGTCAGCACGGCCTTCCGGCTGACTGCGGAACACCCGGAGGACAGCTCGCTCACGGGCCGACTTCTTCCCGTACGCGTGGACGACCCCGACAAGCCTCTGCTCCTCGAAGCCGCCACGACAGAGAGTTACCTGGCCCTCGAGCTGACCGACCCCGTCCTCTCCACGGCGGGCCGCACCGCCTGAGCTTGTTCGTCGTCTACCAGGATCTGTCAAAGCACTTGATGCCGGCTTCGGCTAGGTCGTGTCTGACAAAACGATCACGGTTCGCGGAGCCAGAGGATGAGCGAGGCGAGTCGGAGGCCGGCGAGGTAGCGGGTGGCCAACTTGTCGAGGCGGGTGGCTATGGCCCGGAACTGCTTGAGCCTGCTGAAGCAGCGTTCGACCACGTTGCGGGCCTTGTACCGGTTTGCATCGAAGGCCGGCGGCCGGCCGCCGACTGGCCCTCGGTGCTGTCGGTTGGCGATCTGGTCGGACCGTTCCGGGATGACCGCTCGGATGCCGCGACGTCGTAAGCCGGCCCGAATGGCCCGAGACGAATACGCCTTGTCGGCGATGACCGTCTCGGGCCTGCGACGGGGGCGGCCCGCGGATAGGCGGGCCCCCGCACTGCGTCCAGTACGGTGTCGAACACCGTGGAGTCGTTGACGTTGCCCGGGGTGACGACGATGGCCAGAGGCAGACCCCGGCCGTCGGCCGCAAGGTGGACCTTGGTGGTCAGTCCACCGCGGGACCGGCCGAGTGCCTGGCCAGGCGTCGGATGTTGCGGATCTTCCAGTTCGTCCTGCGGCGGTGCCCCTTTTTGCGGGCGCCGGCCGCGTGCTGGTGGGCGCGGTTGATGGTGGAGTCCACCGAAACCGTCCACTCCACCGCGCCTACCGCGTCATCTCTGATCTGGACATGCTCCAGCAGCTTCGCCCAGGTTCCGTTCGTCTCCCACTGGGCGAAGCGTTCGTAGACGGTCTGCCAGGACCGTAACGCTCGGGCAGGTCACGCCAGGGCGCCCCGGTCCGCAACCGCCAGAGCACCCCGTTTACACCTGGCGGTGATCTCGCCATGGTCGTCCACGACCATCAACCCGCGGCAACAGCGGGCCTATCCGCTCCCACGCCACGTCCGTCAACTCGCCTCGACCAACCATGAGATCAATGATCAGGGGTATGGCTAGTCACCCATGAACCACAAGTGGCTGCCCGGCGTCGCCGCACACGCTTTGAGTAGCTCGTCAAGGTCGAGCAGAGCCGCCTTCTGCTGGTCGTCAGTACACCTCTGTGCCAGGGCGGCGACTTCCTGGCGAGCGACTTGAGCTTCCTGTTCGTTGAACAGCGTGTCTCCGTACGGATCCACCCAGCCGAGCTTGCCCGAGCCATGCCGGTCAAGGTTGTTCAGCACTCTCGCCAACGCTTCACCGTGCTCGCGACCCCCGCAGCAAGGTGTCCCGGGACGACCCCTTTCGCGCGGGTCGCCCCGAGTGCAGTTCCAGCTCGATCCCCATGACCCCTCCTCAGCCTCCGACACCGAAGCTTTGCAGAGATCATTTGTCAGACACGACCTAGGGCATCGATGACCTGGTGGGTGCGGGCAGCGGTGATGTCGTGGACCGCGCCGGGCAAGGCGGGCGAGGCTCAGATCGGACGACCGAAGGGTGTGGTGATCACCTGCACGTTCATGCCGTGGCGTTTGTGTTTGCCCGAGTGGAACGGGCGGTCGGCGGCGATCCGGTCGATCGGCAGCAGCGTGCCATCGATGATGATGAACGCCTTCGCGGACGCGGCTGCGATGGCCTGTTCCGAAGTGGGGGCGGAGGCGGCCAGGACAGTGAGCTCTTTCAGCGCTGACGCTCCAGGGTGAGGACGGCTGCGGCGATTGACGACAGGCGGTTCGGGCTGCAGCGGGCTCTGCGGAAGATCCGCCAGAACTTCAACCTTGCGACACCCCGCTCGACTGGTGCTCGTGCCGCTGACAAGGCCCGGTTCGTCGTGCGCTGAGTCGGCGGGGCGGGCGTCGGAGCGGTGTGGTCACCCAGGGGCCGGCTCCGATGTAGGCGCGGTCGGCGAGGACGGGGACGCCCTGGCGTTCGCAGATCCGGATGATCTTGTGGGTGCGGGCCGCGGTGAGGTCGTGGGTGCGGCCGGGCAGCGCAGGTGAGATCCACAGCAGTCTGCCCGCGGGATCGGTCACGACCTGCACGTTCACTCCGTGACGGCGGTGCTTGTGGGAGTAGTCGGCCCGGCTGTCGCCGACCCGGTCGCACTCGGCGAGCGTGCCGTCCAGGAGGACGTGCTCGGGATCGGTCTCCCGCAGCACCCGCAACAGGCCGGGCGCCCGCTTGGACAGGTGGTGGATGACGGCGGCGACGTAGGCGTGAGCGGTGCCGACCGAGATCCCGAAGCCGGCTGCGATCTGCGCCAGGGTGTCGTGCCGGCGCAGGTACACCAGGCCGACCAGGGCACGCTGGTGCGGCGAGAGCTTGCAGCGGCGGTCACCCTCACGGGTGACGATGCGCGTCCCGACGCCAGCGTCCGTTTGCCTGCCTTGCCGGGCGCCGCCGCACGGTACGGCTCATCGACCCCACCGACGGCCTGGTGCCGTCCCACGGGGCAGGAGCTGAACCCATGACCACCCCAACCACCAACACGGCGACGGCCGCGGACGCTGGCCTGATGAGCGCAAACGAGGCCCTGGGGCTCGCCGACCCCTTTACCCCCATCGGTTTCACCCCGGACCGATTCGCGGAGATCTGCTTCTACCGCTGCCGGGACTGCCGCGCCCGGGGGCCGGTCGGCCGGGCTTTGCTCGGCGGGCAAATTCAGCGACCTGCCCCCGGCGGAACAGGCCGCACACACTTGGCCCACCGACCACTACGACGCTGCGGAGCACGAGTACTCCGACCGCATCACGCTCTACCGCGCCCCGGCCCGCACCACCACCATCCGCCGCATCAGCAAGACGCCCACATTCGCCGCCCGCGCCTGACCTACAGCCCAGCCAGGGCGATCCACCGTTCTCGTCCCGTGTGCCCCGCCCGCTCGAGGTGATGAGTTGTCCCGGCCCCGCACGCACTGCGAGTGCGGGGCCGACCGCGTCGACGCGAGGCCGCCGCCGCGGGTGCTGCCGTCGAGCGCTCCGGCTGCCGCCGCGCTAAGACGTCATCTCAGTTGGTAGCTGACGGCGTAGATTGTTGCTGGCAGGCGTGCTGTGGGGACGGTTGAATGTCTTGGTGAGCGACTACTGGACACCCGCGCATCAAGCGGTCGAGCAGGAGGATGCAGAGGCCCTGGCCCGGTTGCTGGCCGCCGGCTCCGATCCCGATGAGGTCTTCAGCAACATGACGCTGCGGACGCACGCGATCGACGTCGAGGGTGATGGCCTCCTGCAGAGCAGGCAACCGTTGACTGTGCACACCACGGCCGCGTTGCTGGCCTTTGGGGCTGACCCGGAGCTCGCAGACCCGGACGGTCGCACCCCCATGGACAGGGCCAATCACTACGGCCACGACCTGGCGGCGAAACTGCTGCAGACCCACATCAACAGACGAGCCGCCGATAGCAGATGAGGGTGCAGGCGATGCTCGTGAAGGCGAGGAAATGTTCAGCCTTGCGCTCGTAGCGGCGGTGGAGTCGGCGGCAGTCGGCGAGCCAGGACATGGTGCGTTCGATGGTCCAGCGGTGGCGGCCCAGCCGCTGAGAGGTCTCGATCCCCTTGCTGGCGATGCGGTGGGTAATGCCACGCCCTCGTAACCATCGCCGCGGGTGGTCGTAGTCGTATCCCTTGTCGGCGTGGAGCTGTCCCGGCTGCGGCGCCGTCGTCCGCGATGGGAGCGGATCGGTTGTACGCCCTTAACCAGGGGGATTAGGGGGTGGCTGTCGTGCAGGTTTGCCCCCGAGATTCCGACAGACAGGGGCAGACCCGTCCGCTCGGTGATCAAGTGGATCTTCGATCCGTGCTTGCCCCGGTCGACAGGATTCGGACCTGTTAGCTCCCCCTTTTCAGGGCCCGCATGTTCACCGAGTCGATCGCGCACTGGGACCAGTCCAGCTCACCGCGGTAGCCGCGCTCGTCCAGGACCAAGCGGTGGAGCTTCGCCCACACCCTGGCCTTGCTCCACTCGGCGAAACGCCTGTGAGTCGTCGCCCCTGACGGTCCGAATGACGCCGACGGCACCTGCTGCCAGGTGCAGCCCGAGGTGGCCACGAACACGATCGCAGCCAGCGCCTCCCGGTCACCGTGACGACGTCGGCCGCCGCCCTGGGGACGCGTCGGCGCCTGCGGAACCACCCGCTGGAACATCTCCCACAACTACTCCGGCACGAGCCGCTCGACGATCCCCACCATGATCGACAGACTACCGAGCCAGCCAAATGAGATGGCGTCTTAACCGTGGATGATTCCAGGAGCAGCAGCGGGGCCGTCCGACCGCCGGTGAGGGGGGCCTCAGGACCCGTACAACGCTTCGATGTCGGCCGCGTACGCCTGCACGATCGCGGCGCGGCGCAGCTTCAGCGACGGTGTCATGAGGCCGTTGGCCGTGCTGAACTCGTGCGGGATGATCCGGAACGCGCGGATCGCCTCGGCCTGGGAGACCGCCGCGTTCGCCATCGTCACGGCCCGCCGGATCTCCCCGCGCAGTTTTTCGTCGATCGTCGCCTCCCGGGGCCGGGCGTGCTGCTGTGCGCGGAGCCGGCACCAGTGCTGGGACGCCTCGGGATCCAGGGTGATCAGCGCCGCGATGAAGGGACGGTTGTCGCCGACGACGAGGCACTGGGAGATCAGGGGATGTCTCAGCAGCCGCTCCTCCAGCACCCGGGGATTGACGCTCTTGCCGCCACTGGTGATGAGTATGTCCTTCTTGCGCCCGGTGATGACCAGGAAGCCGTCGTCGTCCAGCCGGCCCACGTCGCCCGTCGCGAACCACCCGTCGCGCAGCACCGACCCGGTGGCCGCCGGATCGCCGAGATAGCCGGAGAAGACGACGTCCCCGCGGACCCAGATCTCCCCGTCCCGTGCCACGTGGACGGAGCAGCCGGGCAGGGGTCTGCCGACGGTCCCGTAGCGGGGCTGGCCCGGTGGCTGGCTGGTCACGGCGGCGGTCGTCTCGGTGAGTCCGTACCCGTCGTGGATGGTGACTCCGGCTCCGGCGAAGAACAGGCCGAGTTCCCGGTCGAGACTCGACCCGCCGGAGGTGGCATACCGGACCCGGCCGCCGAGGACGGCCCGCAGCCGCCCGTACACCAGACGGTCGAAGACGGCGTGTGAGGCCTTCAGCAGCGGCCCCGGCCCCGAGCCCTTGCCACTGTCCCGGCGCTCCAGTTCCTCGGCGTAGCGCACCGCGACGTCCGCGGCCCGGTCGAAGAGCGCCTCACGGCCGGCTGCTTCGGCCGAACGCCGAGCCGAGTGGAAGATCTTCTCGAAGATGTACGGCACGGCGAAGACGTACGTCGGCCGGAACGACGCCAGGGCGGGCAGCAACGCGGCGGGGGACAGGTCCGGCTGATGCCCCAGCCGGATGCCGCCGCGCATGCAGACGACCTGCACCATCAGGCCGTAGATGTGGGAGAGGGGCAGGAAGGCGAGGACGGCCGGCTGCTCACCGGGCTCGGCGAGGATCTCCCGCCAGCCCGCGTTCAGGGTGTCGCATTCGACCGCGAGACTGGCGTGGGTGATCAGGCAGCCCTTGGGGTGGGGGCCGGTGGTGCCGGAGGTGTAGGCGATGGTGGCGACCGAGCTCGGCTGCACTGCCCTGCCGTGCTGGTGCACCACGTGGTCGGGGATGCCCCGGCCCGCGTCCGCCAGCCATTGGACGCAGTTCGCGTCCAGTTGCCATATCGCCCGCAACAGCGGCAGCTGGTCGCAGACCGCCCCCACGGTCATGGCATGGTCCTCGTGTTCCACCACGACGGCCACCACCTGCGCGTCCGACAGGATCCAGCGGACCTGGTCCGCCGAGGAGGTCGGGTAGACGGGCACCACCTGGGCGCCGATGGACCACAACGCGTAGCTGAACAGCGTCCACTCGTAACGCGTCCGGGACATCACGGCGACGCGGTGACCGAACTGGATCCCGCTGGCCAGCAGCCCCTTGGCCAGCTCCAGCACCTCGTCACGGAACTCGGCCGCGGTGACCGCACACCACCTCTGCTCGTCCAGGGGGTCGCGCCGGGCCAACTGCTCCAGCTTCGGGTCGCGTTCCGCCACGTCGTACACCGAGTTCGCAAGGCCTCCCGCCGACAGGGTTTCCACCAGTGCCGGAAGGCTGAAGTCACGCACGCTACCCCCAGGATGAGCCGTTCACCGTGCCGCGCCTCGCGGCGGGCAGGGGCGCAACATACCGGCAGGCATCCCGGGTTCCTAGGTGCTGTCGGCCAATTCTCGTTGCATTGGTGCGCGGTGTCCGGTGCCGGGGGTTCTCCCACACCGTTCAGGCCTCCCCACCACTGGTGCTGTGATCCCGGGCAAAGCGGCAGCACCTGCAGGCCGCTTGCCGGGAGGGGATGTGTCAACTTAAGGGCTGATCGCGGTTGCTGAGGTGTCAGTTGTTGCTCGGGGTCAGGCGGCCCCCGAAGACGATCTGGAAGGCTCGTTGGCGATGGCGTAGTCGGTGCAGGCGTCACTGAGGGGGCAGCGGGTGCACAGGGGCTTGGCTGCGGTCGTCTTCATCTTGAGCGGGGTGGTGCGGCTGGCGTCGACGAGCAGGTCTGGCTGTTCCCGGCAGGGGGTGTCCGGGTTGACCAATCCGACCTCCTCTTGGCGGTCCGGCCCCGAAAGGCGTGTGCCGGGAGCTGGTTCCCGCGCAGATGCGGGAACCCGCTCCGCCGCATCCTGGGGGCCGACGCCCGTTGGCCGGCTGTCCTCAACTCGGCTCGCTCTGCCCACCGGTGAAGTCGGTGATCTTGGGAACGAGGAGATAGCGATCTTCGTTCTCGGGAGGGGAAGACCGGCATGACTGTACCCGCACCACGTGACCGACGCCTGTACGGCGACCGGCGGTTCGACCTGCGTACCACCACGTTGTTCTTCGTCCTGCTGGCGCTCGTCCTGTGTCTCGTGGCGTCGGTGGGCCGCATCGTGATGGGCATGGTGGAACGCCGTCCGGAAGGGGCCGGACTGCTCGCCGTACTGATCGTCGCGTCCGTGCTCGCCTCCCGGTCCCGGTGGCGCAGGCTGTCCGCCGGGAGATGCGCGCGCCGCGCGGCTGAGGCGCTGGAGGCCGCGGCCGAGACCGCGTCCGACAACCTCCGCGACATGCGCCCTACGGCGGCGGCGGAGGGCATGCGCGGCACGGCGGCGGCCGAAGGCGTCAGGGGCGCGGCAGCGGCCGTGGCGCTACCGGCTGTCGAGTGCCCGGCAGGCGCGGCGGAAGGGGCCTTCGGGTACGGCGCCGACCCTCTGCGCCCGGAGGTGTCGCCGGCGCCCAGCCCGGCGGCGGCAGCGGGGGAGGAGGCCACCGCCGTTCTCGACCTGCCGGTGGACTGCTTCGAACTCGACCCCGACGCCTTCGAGCGGACCGTGGCCGACCTGTGCCTGCGTGATGGCTGCGGGGACGTCGAAGTGGTAGGAGGGGCCGGGGACTTGGGCGCCGACGTCACGGCCGTCACCCCGGACGGGCGGCGCCTGATCGTCCAGTGCAAGCGCTACTGCGAGACCAACAAGGTGGGCTCCCAGGATCTCCAGCGGTTCGGGGGCACCTGCTTCACCGTCCACGAGGCCGACATTGCCGTGGTCGTCACGACGAGCGACTTCACCGCCCCCGCCCTCGAATACGCCGAACAGTGCGGAATCCTGTGCGTGAACGGCGACGAACTGAGTGCCTGGCACGACGGTACCGGGCCCCGGCCGTGGGACTTCGAGGTCACGACCGCTCCCTGAGCGACCGGGCGAGCTTGAGGGGGCCGGGGTCTTCGGTCTGGGCGTCGAGGGTGTCGAGGGCGCGTGCCGGGTGTCGCCGCCGCGCAGGGGGAGGGGAGTTGGCGCGCTTGTGCTGCCGGACGTGCCTGCTCGTGGTGATTGCGCGGGTGCGCAGGGCCTCGTAGGCGACGACTGCCCTTTCGAGGTCGGCGCGCAGGGCCTCGGCGCGGTCCCAGCACTTGCCCCTGGCGGACCCGGGCAGGCCCTCGCCGGATCCGGGGACGGTCTGCCGCTGGGGGTTCTGGCTGGTGTGCAGCTGTACTCGACGGATGCCGACGGGCGGTATGAGGGGCGCGCCCACACCCTGAGCACGTCCCCTCCCTCCCCGGCGATACGGTCCGGTTGATCATCGAACCGGGGAGGGGGCATGGCGGCGGGCCGGGAAAGGCGTCTGATCGTCGGGGACCGCTACACCTCCCGAAGCCGCTTACTGAGCCTGTGGGAGGGCTCGTTCACCTAGGACGAGCCGGTCACCGGTGCCTGGCTGCGCTATTGCGGGGCAGGTGCCCGGACCGGCATCGTCAGTGTCCATCTGGAACTGCCCTCCGGCATCGTCACGCTTCACTCCCCGGCCGGTGGCGTCTTCTTCCACCGGGCGAGCAAGGGCCCCTGGGCGCCTGAGAGCAGCGTCCCATGTCGGCGTACGTGCTGATGGGTTCAGGCGCGTTCGGATGATCGTGCTCGGGAGGGGCTGCGTGTCGTAGCGGGGGACGGAAGGCCGGGATCGACCCTTGGGCTGTGCGGTCGCGGGTTGGGCGACCGGTGTCAGGAGGCTGAAGCGCATGCTTGTTCTGGGCCGCTCACAGGTCGAGTCCCCGCTCGACATGGACGCGCTGATCGACGCCCTGGCCGCGGCGATGGTAGACCTTAGTGCGGGCCGCGCCTCGGTACCCGACCGTGTCGCCGCCCAGGTGCCGGCACACGATGGATTCCTGGCGGCCATGCCGGGCTTCCTGCCGTCGGCCGGGGTGCTCATGACCAAACTGGTGTCCCTCTTTCCGCACAACGACGGAGCACGACTGCCTACACATCAGGCGGTGATCGTGGCGTTCGATCCGGACACCGGCGAACCCGTTGCCGTACTGGACGGTACGGCCATCACCGCGGCGCGGACCGGCGCCTGCTCCGCGCTCTCGGCAAGGCTGCTGGCCCGTGAGGACGCGACGGTGCTGGCGGTGCTGGGCACCGGCGTGCAGGCCCGTTCCCACGCCCGCGCGATCTGCCGGGTCCGGCCGATCCGGCAGATCCGCGTGGCCGGCCGGGACCCGGCAAAAGCCGCCGCCCTGGCCGAGGAACTCTCAGGAGTGCTGGAGGCCGAGGTCCAGGCCGTGTCCGGCTACGCCGAGGCGCTCGACGGCGCGGACATCGCCGCCGCCACGACGCACGCTGTCGAACCCGTGATCCGCCGCCCCTGGTTGACACCCGGGGTGCACATCACGTCCGTGGGCTACAACCCGGCCGGCCGCGAGGTCGACGACGCCACGGTCGTAGAGGCGCTGCTGTGTGTCGAATCGCGCCGAGCCGTGCTCGCCCCGCTCCCCGCGGGCAGCAACGACCTGCTCGCCCCGATCCGTGACGGCCTCATCACGGCCGAGCACGTGCACGCCGAGCTGGGCGAACTCATCGTCGGCGACAAGCCGGGGCGCACCGCGCCGGACCAGATCACCCTCTACAAGTCGGTAGGCGTGGCCGCGCAGGACGCCGCGGCGACGGCCCTGGTCGTCGCGTCCGCCCGCGAGCGGTCGATCGGCGAGGAGATCACGCTGCGGTGACGCCGCCGTCGGCGCGCGGGACATGGCCGGACGCGTTCGCCCGTACGCGGCTGAGCACGCAAGCGCGTACGCCGACATCCCAGCCACCTGACCCCGCGGGAGGGTGTCCAGCGCCGGTTACGCGCCAGGCACCCCCGGCACCCCGGGCGTTGAGGGCCTCGCTGGTGGCTTACGCCTCCTGCCGAGTGCCGGGCCATGGTCCATCCAGCGGTCCGGAAGGTGCGTGACCAGACCACCCACCCCTTTCGGATCGCCCAGCCCGGCAGCGCCCGGCACAGTAGAGACGCCCCTCTTGGAGGACTTCAGCGGATTGTCCGTGATGGGTCTCCGTGGTCCTCAAGAGCACGCAATGGAGCAGTAGTCGAGGCCGGGTCCCATCCGGCCTTCATTCGCTTTCGTTGATCACCATCTGCGGTTGGTCATCGGCCAGGTCTCGCGGTGGGCCAGGCATCGTTACGGCACGTTCCAAGGCTGCGTCGGGTTGGGCGGGTTGGGGTCGCTGGCCGATCCGGACACCCCATGGCGTGTGTTGTGTTCGGTGGTCGGGTGGGTCGGGGGTTTGTGCCGGGTCTGGGTGTGGTGGTTTCGGTCGTGCTCGGCCTGCCTGTCCAGGCAGCACGACGAGCAACGACACCGATGCCGCCACCGTCACGGCACGGTGCCCGGCCCGCACCGCGCCGTACACCGCAACCAGGTAGGAGACAGCGAGAACCTCAAAACCCGCCGCCTCGTACCCCACCGCGCACACGCCGGTCACGGCCAGCACGGCAAGCGCAGCCCTGCGACGCGCGGCCAGCGCCAGACCGCCCACCGCCAGCAGCACAGCGCCGAACAGCCCACGCTCCCCGCCCGGGTGCTGCCCGGACAACCCGGTGCCCAGCAGCAGTACCGCCACACTGACGGCGATCCCCCAGTTCATGGCACCGGCCGGGACACGAAAACGCCCTGTGCCCATGCGCGCAGCTAGCTGCACCCCGCTGCCGGCGGATCCGGCCTGCGGACGAGCGGCCGACTACCGCACCCGCGGTACCCGCCCGCCGCCTGCCATGTGCGCGGCAGTCGACTGCCCTGCCGGCGGCAGCGCGAAAAGACTGCCCCCGCCGGACGACCAGCCGTGCCACCGACCGGCACGCTCAAGGCACACACACAAACCGCGGCAATCGCCACACATCAAGGAGGAGAACGCCATCACTCTTGAAATGCTCCAACATCCGGCGGACCGTCTGCTCCACACCGTCCAGCAGCCGGCTCGGCAACTGCAGTGCACGACGGGAGTCCAGCACCGCCGCCCGCACAGCGGCCACCAGCGCCCGC
>NZ_JAGPYD010000006.1:0-412716 GCF_018070255.1 Streptomyces sp. RK62
GCGGGTACCACATCGCTGCGCGATGTGCAAGCGAACACCCGCGCTGCGCGCGGGTGTTGCGCTCCCGCTCCGCGGGAGCGCTGGCTGACCGCTGCGCGGTCAGCACACCCGACCTGCTGCGCAGGTCGGGTGATGCTCCGTCCGCTGCGCTCCCGGAGCAGTGGGGGCTGCGCCCCACACGGTGCCTTCGCTGCGCTCCGGTCACCGCGTGACGCTTCGCGCCACACGGGCCGGCCCCGCTGCGCGGGGCAAGCAAACGGGCCTGCGGCCCGAGCGGCAGCATGGGGGCGGTTGCACCTGTCTCTCCGGCTGGCCCCTGCGGGTATTGGGGCTTGACGCAGGGTCAGCGTCTACGGGACCAAGTACTACCGATTCCCGCAACGTGCAGGGCCAGCGCGGTCAGCCCCAGGAGCATGACGTTGACTGACGAGAACGTGTGATTGGTGCTGATCTCGGCCGCGTTGATGAGGAACGCGATGAAGAACAGCACTGCCGCGACTATGCCGAGCATGACAAGCCCCTCTCATAGGAAGTGAAGCCCGTATGCCCGGCCCTCGCCCCCACAGACATGGGTGGCGCGCGTTCGAAGTCGCATGACTCGCCAGGCAGGAGCCTGGCGAGTCATGCGAGCACGCTGAAGGGTCCTCAGGCGTGGGCGTGGCGGGTACTCGCCTTGTGCGAGGCGGCGTGATGTGCGGGCCGGCCCGTCACGGGAACCGCGAGACGCCGCAGGGACAGGCCCGCGGTGACGAGGAGACCGGTGAAGACGGTGAGGAGCAGGACGGACACCCACATCTGCCGGCTTCCCGGTGACTGCCAGCCGGTCCAGGCCGCGGATGCCGCCCACAGCAGGGCGCCCACGGCGCAGAGGGAGCGGACGCGGTGCAGCTGCCGCACGGCCCGCAGGAACTGGATGCGTTCGGTCTTCGGTGCCATGCGGGCCCGTGTACCCCGATGTGCCACGACCATCAGGGCAGAAGGAATCTTGTGCAGGAGCTTTTCCGGGAGTCTCGCGCGTCTGCATCTCGATGTGATGCAGCATGTAGCATTGGCGTAATTCAGGGACATCCGGTGGGGAGCGGTTTGCGTGTTGATCTACGAGTATCTTCCGCATGAGCTCGTCCGGGCTCGGGGTCGTCGCGAAAGCCGCCGGACTCGATCGACACCAGGTGGCCGCGCAAGTGCGCTTGGCGCAGGAACGCGCCGGGTGTGCACGGGTGTGCCCTGCAGAGCCGCATCGCTTGAGCGAGCTGTTCATCGCTGAGTTGCGGCGCCTTCAGTGGGAACGGATCGCCGCTCTCGTGGACAGGGAGCGGATGGCCGCGTACGCGCCCTGCCACGACTCGCGTGCTGTCCGCTATGAAGAGCAGCGTCTGCAGCGGTTGATGACAGATGTGGCCGAGGCCGAGCGGTCCGGGCGCGCGGCTCCGGAGATCTCGCGTCATCGCATCTACCGGATCGATGCCCGGCCCACCGCCGACGGCTCCAGCCCGGCCATGCCTGCCCCCGCCGTCCACCTGATGGCGGCGTCACCCGATGAAGCAGCCGCGAAAGCCTGGGCCATCCACGGAAGAAACGGCGGCCTCTACCCACGCGGCGGATACCGGATTACTTCCGCCACGCAAATCCTTCCCGAGCCGGGAGAACTCTTTTGATCCAGCTCCGAGAACACCAGGTGGAACAGAAATCACGGTTCCGGAAATGGGTCGGATTCCCTGCAAGATCTGCTGTGCCGGCTGAGGGCGCGAGAGGCACGATCGTCTCCGCGACCGGATCAGGTAAGACGATCACCGCCGCCGCGTGCGCGCTGGAGTGCTTCCCCAGCGGCCGGATCCTCGTCACCGTGCCGACCCTGGACCTGCTCGTGCAAACCGCCCAGGCGTGGCGGACTGTAGGGCACCGCTCCCCCATGGTGGCGGTGTGCTCGCTGGAGAACGACCCGGTGTTCAACTCGCTGGGGGTGCGCACCACCACCAACCCCATCCAGCTCGCCCTGTGGGCGGGATCCGGCCCGGTGGTCGTGTTCGCCACGTACGCCTCCCTCGTGGACCGCGAGGACCCGGAGGACCCGTTCGGTCAGGGGAACGTCCGTGGGCCGCTCGAGGCTGCTCTGGCGGGCGGGGAACGGCTCTACGGGCAGCAGATGGCGGGCTTCGACCTCGCCATCGTGGACGAGGCCCACTCAACCGCAGGTGATCTCGGCAGGCCGTGGGCAGCGATCCACGACAACGCGCGAATCGCTGCCGACTTCCGGCTCTACCTCACCGCCACCCCGCGCATCCTCGCCTCACCCCGGCCGCAGAAGGGCGCGCAGGGCCAAGAGCTGGAGCTGGCATCGATGGGCCAGGACTCGCAGACCTACGGGCCCTGGCTGGCCGAGCTCGGACTGAGCGAGGCGATCGAGCGGGGCATCCTCGCCGGATTCGAGATCGACGTACTGGAGATCCACGACCCCTCCCCCGCCCTCGGGGAATCCGAGGAAGCGCAGCGCGGCCGGCGCCTGGCGCTCCTGCAGACCGCGCTCTTGGAGCACGCCGCGGCGTACAACTTGCGTACGGTCATGACGTTCCACCAAAGGGTGGAGGAGGCCATGGCGTTCGCGGAAAAACTGCCGGATACCGCAGCCGAGCTGTACGCCAACGACGCCTCGGACCATGACCTGGCGGCTGCGGACCGGTTGCCGAAGTCGTCGATCGGCGCGGAGTTCTACGAGCTTGAGGCCGGCCGCCACGTCCCGCCGGACCGGGTGTGGTCGGCGTGGCTGTGCGGCGACCACCTCGTCAGCGAGCGGCGTGAGGTCCTGCGCCAGTTCGCAGGCGGCATCGACGCGGCCGGGCGCCGGGTCCACCGCGCCTTCCTCGCCAGCGTTCGCGTGCTCGGGGAAGGCGTGGACATCACCGGCGAGCGGGGTGTGGAGGCCGTCTGCTTCGCGGACACCCGCGGTTCGCAGGTGGAGATCGTGCAGAACGTCGGCCGGGCGCTCAGGCTGAACCGGGACGGCAGCACTAAGGTGGCCAGGATCATCGTGCCGGTGTTCCTGGAGCCGGGCGAGGACCCGACGGACATGGTCGCCAGCGCCTCGTTCCGCCCTCTTGTAGCGGTCCTCCAAGGACTCCGCAGTCATGATGAACGACTCGTCGAGCAGCTCGCCTCCCGCGCTCTCACCAGCGGGAAACGTAAGGTCCACGTCCGGCGAGACGAGGATGGCCAGATCGTCGGGGTCGGCGGCGAGGGTGACGGCGAGGACCAGGAGGACGACACGCAGGCCGCTACTGAAGCGGCGCTGCTGCACTTCTCCAGCCCGCGCGACACAGCCACCATCGCGGCCTTCCTGCGCACCCGGGTTTACCGTCCCGAGTCCCTTGTGTGGCTGGAGGGCTACCAGGCCCTGCTCCGCTGGCGGAAGGAAAACGAGATCAACGGCCTCTACGCCGTGCCCTACGACGTTGAGGTGGAAGTGGGGGTCACGAAGGATTTTCCACTTGGGCGCTGGGTCCACCAGCAGAGGAAAGCGCTGCGGACAGGTGAACTGGAGGAGCGGCGCAAGACCCTGCTGGACGCGCCGGAGGCCGGGATGGTGTGGGAGCCGGGCGAGGAGGCGTGGGAGAACAAGCTCGCCGCGCTACGGTCCTACCGGCGGGCCATGGGGCACCTCGCTCCGCGTCAGGACGCGGTGTGGGGCGAGGGTGAGGCGATGGTGCCGGTCGGGCAGCACATGGCCAACCTGCGCCGGAAGGGCGGCCTGGGCAAGGGCCCGGAACGGGCGGCACAGCGCGCGAAGCAGCTGGCCGCAGTCGACCCGGACTGGAACTGTCCGTGGCCGCTGGACTGGCAGCGGCACTACCGCGTCCTCGCGGACCTGGTCGACGCCGACGGCAGCCTGCCCGACATCGCACCCGGCGTGCTGATGGACGGCGACGACATCGGCAAGTGGCTCCAGCAGCAGAAGCAACCAGCCGTCTGGACGCGGCTCCTGCCCGAACAGCAGGAGCGACTGTCCACGCTGGGCATCAAGCCCGCTGATGCGCCGTCTCCCGCCCCGACGGCCGGCCGTGCAGCGAAGGGTCCGAGCAAGGCGCAGCAGGCGTTCCAGCGGGGCCTGGCGGCCCTCGCGCAGTGGGTCGAGCGGGAAGGCCATCGACCTGTACCGCGCGGCCACGCTGAAGAGATCGTGGTCGACGGCGAGACGGAGCCGGTGGTCGTGAAGCTGGGTGTGTGGACATCGAACACCCGCGCGAGGCGGGACAAGCTCACCCCGGCGCAACTGGACGCGCTGCGGGAGCTGGGCATGGAGTGGGCGTGAAATGCAGGCCGACCGGCTGCCCTGCTCGTGCGCTTCCCGTACGGCATGCGTACGGGAAGCGCACGTATGCCGTACGGGAAGCGCACGCGACGCGGGCGTCAAGCAGAGCCCGCGCCAACTCGGAGATCAGCGTAGGCCCCGCCCCACGCATATGGACGCGGGCCAGCTGCCGCAGTTGGGAGCGGGCGGTCGCTGCGTATTTTGCCACAGAGAGACTCCCTGCGGCCGTGATCTACGGCCGCAGGCGATGCCGCAGCTTTCACAGGCTCTAATCGTCGCCTGTGCCATGCCCACGACACCGGCTGACTGGCGCGCTTGGCGTAAAGCGACTTGCTTCATGGAAACCCGTCGCGTCTCTATGATGACCGCAGCACAAGGGGGTTGAGCAGATGAGTGCGGATGCTGCCGCCAGAACAGATGCCGGCGGCAGCGCAGGTGCTGCCGCCAGAACAGATGCCGGCGGCAGCGCAGGTGCTGGCGGCTTCGACTATCAGGCGCGAGTGGCCGCCTGGTTCGCTGTCCGGGCGCTGGCGGGTACCGCGGCTGCGGGGGTACGCGGGCTGTACAGCGGCGCCATACAGGAGGTTTGCTGCGAGACCGGGGAGCCGGTCGACGACTGCCGTGTCCGGTTGGCGGATGGAGCGGTCCTGGCGTTGCAGGCCAAGCGGTCCATCACGCTCGGAACGACTACGGGCAGTGAACTGGCCAAGACCGTTGACCAGTTCGTCAGGCAGCATCTGTGGGCGGGGCACGAGACTGACCGACTGGTGCTGGTGACCACCTCGGATTCCCCCTCGACCGTCACCAAGGATCTCGCCGACGCCCTCGACCGCATCCGCGAAGCTCCGTCTGGTTCCAGCCTCACCGCCGGATGCAATGCCCGGCAGGTCAGGGCCTACACCACGTTCGTCAGTCATGTGAAGCGGGCGTGGAAGCAGCACACGGAGCCTGCAGTCGAGCCGAGCGATGCGCAGCTGCGGGTCTTCCTTGCCCGGTGCTGGGTGTGGGTGCTGGATGTTGAAGAGGGAAAGGACGGTGAGCGGGAGGCTCTGACTCTGCTGCGGGTGGCGGTGGTGGCTGGCACGGACCAGGCCGACTCTGCCTGGGACACCCTGCTGCGCGTGTGTGACCAGCTGTGCAAGAAACAGACGGGCATCGATCTGGCCGGGCTGCAGACCAAACTCACCGAGATCAAAGTCCGGTTGGCGACGATCCGGGACTTCGTGGCGGACGTGGCCCGGCTGACCGCACTGACCCGGCAGACACTAGCGCAGATGGACGGCGAGCTGACCGCGATTCCCGGCCCCCAGGGAGACGTCACGGTCAAGCGCGGGGTGGACGATGTTCTGTCCGTACAGGCGGAGCAGGGATCGTGCCTGGTGACGGGCGAGCCAGGCGCGGGCAAGAGCGCAGCCCTGCATCACCTGGCCGGCGCCTGGCATGCGGCCGGTCGTCCTGTGCTGTTCCTGCAAGTGAGCAGTCTCGCATCTCTCAGCGCCGGGCAACTGCAGGATGAACTGCATCTTGAGTATCCGCTGCTGGAGGCGCTGGGGCAATGGGCTCCCGGTGCGCAGGGTCTGCTGGTGCTGGACGCCTTGGACGCCGCCCGGTCTGGTACGGCGGAGCAGTTGTGGCGGCAACTGATCCGGCAGGTGCGCCAGCGACTCCCCCACTGGCGCGTGGTGGCCTCGGTCAGAACCTGGGACCTTGAGCATTCAGCCAGCCTGGGCTCGTTGATTCCCGGTGACGCGCTGGTGGTGGGCGACTGGGACGACGCCGAATTCGCGAAGATCCTTACCGCTGTGCCTGCCTTGGCTGAGTTGGTGGCGTCCTCCCAAGATCAGGTCAAGCGCCTGCTGCGTAACCCCTTCAATCTGCGGCTGGCTGCCCAACTGCTCCTTGAGGGGGTGGAGCCGGCCGACCTGCACGCTGTCGACAGCCGCCTGGACCTGCTGGGCCGCTACTGGAAGCAGCGTGTCAGCGGGGTGCCGGACGGCCCGCAGCGGTCTGCTTTCCTGACCGAGTGGTGTCAGGCCGCGGTCGCGGCGCGTCAGCTGGCCGTCTCCGCCCAGCCGCTGCTGGCTGGCAATACATCGGCGGCCGATGTGCTGAACGCCCTGCTGTCTGACCGGGTGCTGATGCCGGCCGCCGCATCCGAGATCGGCGCGGACAGCGGGCTGCTGGGGCCGGTGCAGTTCTCCCATCACGTCCTGTTCGACTACGCCCTCGCCCGCGCCTATTTCGGTGTCGGCAACAACGGTCTGGCCGGCCGTCTGAGTGCCGATCCGGATGCGCTGCTGTTCGCCCATCCCAGCGTGGACATGTATCTGGAACTGGCCTGGCGGCAGGGCCCCGCGACGTTCTGGCAGCTCGCCTTGAAACTGGCGGAAGCGCCGATGCCGCGGATGGCAGCCGCGGCGGTCGCCGGCGTGGTGGTGCGCTGCTGCCGCACTGCAGAGGCCCTGGTCCCCTTGCTCGACCAGGTGATCGCGGGCGCACCCGGGGCGCAACATCTTGCGCATGCGCTGGCTGTTGCCGTCTCCCTTGCCGTCAAGAGCAGTACCGCCGACGGGCTGGGGGTCTGGTGCGAGCTGACCGAACGGCTCTCGCAGCACTCCGTGGCAGCTCCCGGTGCCCTGCTCATCTTGGTCTGTGACCTGGCATCCGAGTCGTTGCCCGCGCCCGCGTTCGCGCAGTGCGGCCGGGCGGCACGAGCCCTCCTGGCCTATCTGTGGACGCTGCCCGTCGCCCTGCGTACCCGGCTGGCCATCACGGCAGTCGTCCACACCGCCTCCAGCGCCCCGCAGGACACCGCCGACCTGCTGCACCGGGCCCTGCAGCCCGGGCAGTTGGCGGAGCGCGGCCACAACGATCTCTTCGCCCTCACCCAGGACGTGCCCCGCCTGCTGCAATGCCTGCCGGAGCTGGTGGAAGACCTGTATGTGGATGTCATGAGTTACGACGAGGCATCCAGCGAGCCCACCCAGATGGGCTCGGGTGTGGTGCTGACGCTGGTGTCCACCCAACAGCAGGACTACAGCGCCAACCGCTACCAGCTGATCCAGCATTTCCCGGCGGTCTACCGCGCTGACGTCACCCGAGCTCTGAACATCCTGACCCGGCTCAGCCGCGCTGGCGCCGACACGGTTACGGAGCACACCGGTGAGGTGGCCGGCCGCGTCATCCGTGTGGCCGCCGACGACTCCCGCCTGTGGGACCTGGGCTCCTACCAGCGGCGCGACCTGGTCGCCCTGCTCGATGCCTTCCAGCAAGCCGTCACCACCACCGAACCCGCGCAGCTTGAGGGGCTGCTGGACGCGGTGGCGGCAGCCCCCCAGGCAGCAGCCGTGTGGCGGCGTCTGCTGAAGGCCGCCACAGACAACGCCGCCCTGGCACAACACCTGGCTTCTCCTGCCGACGCATTGGTCCGCACGTTCAACTTCCCCGACCTGCTTGCGCCCCTGGCCGGGTTGATCAGCGTCGTGCACCCGGCTCTCGCCCCGGACCAAGCTGGCCGTCTCGAGGACGCCGTCCGTGTGCTGAAGGGCACCGGCCCCGCGCAGGACGCCGCGTGGCCTGGATGGGCGGCGGATCCGTACCAGCTGCTGGTTGATGCGCTCTCCCCTGCTCACCTGGTCCACGCCGATCTCGCAGCCGACCAGTCCCCCGCTGTCGCCGACAGCGGGTACAGCGACCTGGCACCGGCCGCTCCTCCGGCCGCCGCCCCGCCTCCCGGCAGCGCAGACGAGCAGAGATGCCAGCAACTCATCGATCAGCTGCGGCAGTTCGTCGATGTACACCAGGCGACAGCACCGTCTGTCGACGCGATGGCCACCATCGAACCGGCCGTTCGGGAGCTCTTCGCGCTCGCTCGCTCCCAGCCGGAACCGGTGCGCCACCGCGCCGAGATTTTCCTGGCCCAGGCAGCGGAACGCTTCACCCGCCCTGCCCAGGCACCCGACGCTCCCAGGCACCTGGCTCGCGAGGTACTGCTGAGCATGTTGGCCCCACCGCAGCAGACCACTGCTCCCGACCAGCACTTCAGCGGGCAGATCCCCGACGATGCCTGCGGCTGGACCGCCACGGGCCTGCTGCAGCTGAGCCGCCTGCCCGGCTGGTACACGCCCGAGGTGAAGGACGCGATCCTCAGTCTGGCCGGGCACCCGGAACCCTGGGTCAGAATCTGCGTCGCCCGCAGCGCCTACAACCTGGCCCGGACGGACCCGGATACGGCATGGGACCTGTTGGACCGCTTCGCCGAGCACGAGTCCGACCCGATGCTCCTCAATGCCGCCCTGAAGGTCGCCTGCCTGCAACTCGGTGATCCCGGCAAGGGAATGAGTCTGCTGTCCCGGGTGGCCGCACGCGTCGAGCCCGACGATGCCCCCTGCTCCGTCGCAGCCTTCCTCACCGAGATCACCGGCTACCTGTGGGTGGACCGGGCAGTCCCCCAGGCC
This sequence comes from Streptomyces sp. RK62, assembly GCF_018070255.1. Taxonomy (NCBI): domain Bacteria; kingdom Bacillati; phylum Actinomycetota; class Actinomycetes; order Kitasatosporales; family Streptomycetaceae; genus Streptomyces; species Streptomyces sp. RK62. The sequence continues at coordinate 8,761 of NZ_JAGPYD010000006.1, forward strand.
GCCACCGTCCTCACTGACCTGCGGGCGCGCTGGGAGGTGCGCACCGTGTGGGCCTCGCTCCTGCATACGCTGCGGGAGAGCGGCTTGCTGAACCATGATGATCAAGCCGTCCGGGCTCGTGCCCTCACCCTGATCACCGAGCTCGCCGAAGCTGCCCTCCCCGTGCTCCAGCAGGCCTACGCCACACCCTCCGAGCAGTGGGACAGCGCGGGCCAGGCCCGTATCAAGGACAGCGCCCGCCTGCTGGACGACATTGCCCTGCAGCTGTGCGCGGGGAGCGGAGCCACGGGCCACGACGGCTCACCCGCGACCGTGGAGCAGGTACGGCTGGTCGATGAGGCCGCTCCCGTGGTGGACCTGCTGCAGAACGCCTCTGTGCCCGGGGTCACGCACCATCTCATCCAGATGTACGCGCATGTGTTCGACGAGAGGCCTCGGCTGGCGCTGCTGGCCGTGCGTGATGTGCTCACCGCGCCCGGGGCGCCCGTCGTCTACGCATCCGACTCTCTGGCGCTGGACCTGTGTGTCTCCCTCGTGGAACGCGTCCTGGCCGATCACCGGGAGCTGCTGCGTATGCCGGAGTGTCTCACCGCGGTGCGGCAGATCTGCGACGTGTTTGTCGACGCTGGCTGGCCCCGGGCCCATCAGCTGGTCTTCGGCATCGAGCAGGTCTTCCGCTGACGTGCCGCACTGCAGGTGATCTACGACGTTCCACGTTGCCGCCCACAGGACTGGACCCACCCCGATTCCCCGTCAAAAAGCGACAGCCGGATTGTCAGTGGGCGGGTCTACTGCGCGCCCATGACAGACACAAGCAGCGCGGAGTCCGAGGACTCGCAGCCCGAAGAACCAGAGAACCACACCGAGGGCACCCCCTCCGGCACCCCGGCCCCGCAGGGCGAATCCTTCCGGTGGGCCCCGGGTGTCGACCCGGTCGACGTGACCGACCTGATGGGCGCCCGCGAGACGGTGCGCAGGGCGAGCGAGCAGATCACTGGGCAACTCACGTCCCTCAACTCGTTCAAGAACCGCTTGGACGAGCTGTTCGTAGGTCTCGCGAAGGCGCGCGTTCCCCTCTCGATCCCGGCGGTAGACCCTGCCCTGCTCAAGCATGTGCGGGACGTCGCCCGGATCAAGATCGACGTGCCGACGTTGGACCCGGGCCTGCTGAAGCAGATGCAGGACATCGCCCGCATCAAGGTCGATGTGCCGGTGTGGCATGCGAGCCTCGCGAAGCAGATGCAGGAGGCCGCCCGCGTCAAGGTGCAGGTGCCGGACTTTGACTTCGGCGTCGATCTGGGGCGCATCCTCGCCGACAACCGCTCGCGCTGGCTGGAGGCCATGCGGGGCTTCGCTGAGGCGATCAAGCGGGTCATCCCGGAGAACCTCCGGGACCTCTCCACCGATGACCTGCAGAAGGTGTTTCAGGTCAACGACGAGGACGGCACCTCGCTGGCCTGGGCTCCCCGCTCCGCCATCGTCGCGGAGTTGCTCCAGGCCGAGGAGGTCGAGGCGCGCAGTGCCGTCTTCGTCGAGAACGCTGCAGCGATCGCCGACGACATCGACGTCTCGCTAGCCACGGTCACGGTTGCCGACCACGGGGACCTGCGCTCCATGCTGCTGGAGGCGACCGCGGCGATCCGCCACGGCCTGTACGGGCCGGCTCAGGCGGCTGCCGCGGCTGTCGACGTTGTCGTCAACGTCCACATGATGCGCTACTTGGAGTGCAGCGGCAGGGAGAGCAGGAACCAGACCCGCAGCCACTTCCACCCCATCAAGCTCGATGAGTGGGAAGACGCGACACTCCCGGACGTCGAGTTGGTCCTTGTCGGAGCTGGTATCGCAACGATCTTCGAGAGGTGGGGCGACGGCTATGGCAGCACATCCTTCAACCGGAACGGCACCGCGCACGCTGCCGGCGGCCATGCGTACTCCCCGGCGCATGCAATCCGCGCGGCGCTGATCGCACATGCTGCTCTCCGGTGGATCGACGAGGCCATCGTCCACGAGCAGCCGCTGGATGACGCAGCCTGACCTGCTGTGCTACTGGGTGCGCCTGGGTTCTGCTCCTCGCGGGCGCACGCAATCATGCGACTGCCAGTCGTTCCAACTTACCTCCTGCTGCGCCCGGGACCGGGCTCTGGCGCTCACCCCAGCTCCACACGCATCCGATGCGGCAGGGGCTCGCTCACTCGCCATGACCACTCCACAACACCTGAGCCGGAACCACTTCACGTGAACGAAGCCAGGCGGCCGATCGGAAAAGGCCGCAGCGTCTGGTGTGTGGGGAGAAGGTACAGCCGATGATGCTTGTGCCGAACAGGGCTGCCGACTCGCCGAGGCCATCATCCCGCTGCCCCCGTCGTTTTTGAGCTCGGCCTGAACCTGTTCAAGGGGCGGGCTGTGCAAGGGGCGCGGGGGTTCGGTGTCCGTGGGCGTGGCTGAGCAGGTACAGCGCCGCCTGGAGGATGAGCGCGACGCGATGCTTGGGCGGGGTGTCGATCAGGCCGTGGCAGATGTCGTTGCGTAGGTTCATGCCGCGGTCGGGGTCGACGAGGAGGAGTTCCAGGGCTCTGCTCCAGTCCGCGGGATACCCGGCGGCCGGCATGCTGCGGATGAGTCCGCCCAGTTGGTCGACGGTGCCGGGGGTCCGCCCCTTGGCCGCGGACACGATCGGCACCCGGGGTCGCAGGAGCTGTCTGAGGATCTGCTCGACCTGGGGCAGGGCGATGCACGCCGCCGCATCGAGCTCCTCCAGCCAGAAGTACCCGAAGGCGTGGGCGAGGGTCCGGGCGCGCGGCTCGGGCAAGACAGTGTCGTGGGCCAGGGCGGTGATCAGCTCGGCCTCGTCGGGTACGAAGCGCTCTTGGATGCGGTCGAGCTGATCGGCGGTGAGGTGCCCGAGGAAGTCCATCGCGAGGACCTGCAGCGCGACGACGTGGTTGTCGTCGGCGTCGACGGGCGGGGTGACTTGGACGGGTCCGGCGGTGTTGATGCGCGTGCGCGGAATCCGCAGCAGCCCTTCGAGTATGTCCGCATCGTCGGCGTGCTCGCGCATCGCCGGATGCACGTCCTGCGTGGTTCGCCACAGGGCGTCTCGCAGATCCGCGGCGGCGTCGATATGCGCTCGCGCCCCGGCGGACAGTCCTCGCGGGGGGATGATTACGCGGCGGATCCAGGTCCATCCCAGAGAGTCCGGATCGGTCTGTTGCAGGGCCATCTCGGCACGCACCCTCAGTTCGGACAGACCCCGGTCCCGTGCTTCGGTCGCGGCCCAGGTCAGCAGGTTATGCCGACGGAACCCGGCGTTGACGTCGGCGTCGGCGGCGTCGAGGAGGGCATCGACGATCGCTGTGTCGATGTCGGCTCCGCGGGAGGCGGGCGCCACCTCCTGCAGCAGCTTGAGGAAGTCGACATGAGCGTGCACATCGTCGGTATGACGACGTGCGGCGCGCTCCGCGAAGTCCGTGATGTCGTAACGCTGAAGGCGCAGTCCTTCCAGAAGGCTACGCACGATCCCCGGCTCGTCCTCGGGGTCGGCCAGGACTCGTTCGATCAGGGCAACCATGTCCTCAGTAACGCGCTGTTGCAGGTCGGGCTGGTTGAAGGCCCGGGCGAGCTCACCGGCCCAGCGCAAGCACTCGGTCGCGCGTGCCAGGCCGAGGAAGCGCTTCGGAGCGGCGAGCAGAAGCGGTGCCGCGTCCAGATACCCGACGGCTGTGCTCCGGGCGTGATCGAACTTGCGGCCGTGTCCTGCGTGTGACAGCAGATGATGAAGGCGGCCTCGGACGAACGGGGCACTCACCGCATCGGCGTAGGCGCTCCAGATCTCCAACGTGTCGGTCGTGACCTCAGTCAGGCTTACAGTGCGCCCCTTGAGCAAGTCGTCGGGGAGCGTCCCGGTGAAAACCTGTGCCTTCCCCGTCCCGGACAGCCGGAGTCGCAGCGCGGCGACCAGTGCATCACGCTGCTGTGCGGCGGCCGTGGTCGTATCGATGTCCGCGGCCGCGAGCATGACGGCGATGGCCTCATAGGAAACGGCGTCCTCCGCCGCTTGAATGAGGGCGCCGAGAACACTTGGTTCAACCTGCGGCATGGGAGCCTCACTTCCGTCGTCGCCAGTATCGGCGCAGCTCCGGACCGGACCCACCGATTTTCTCCGGTCCGGAGCTACTCAGGCCCGAGACGTGCTGCGGCTGATCAGGTGTGCGCTGGCAATCCGGGATGCCGAGGGGGAGGAACTGATCGCGCAGGGGATGCTCCCGCGTCCGTACGTGGAGCGCCGCCAGGTTCTCCTGGACGTGCTCGCCGACGCCGGTCCGTCGATCGTGCCGGTGTGGTCGACCACGGACCTGGACGAGGCCCTGCTCTGGTACGCGGCGCTCGAGGGAACGGGCGTGGAGGGGATCGTGGCGAAGCCGCTGCGAGGGGCCTACAAGACGGGCCGGGTGTGGGCGAAGATCCGGCATGCCGACACCGTCGACGCGGCCGTGGTCGGGTTCACCGGCAGCGCCCGGCACCCTAAGGCGCTCACCGTACGGCTGCCCGACGGACGGGGGCGCTGTCCCAACGGCCGACCACGGCCCTGTCCTCGGTCGTTGCCCCGCGGCTGGTTCCCCAGGCCGGGCGGGCGTTCACGAAGGCCGGCGACTCCTACACGCCCGCCGGGGGGATCACCGTGGTGGAGGTCGTAGCGGGTACGACCCGGCACGCGGTCGTCACGGTCACCCGGCTCCGCAGTACGTGAACCGGTTCCCCGTCAGTCATCCTCGAGTCGGCATCCGCATTCTCACTCCCGAGGACTTCGCCACCATCGCCGTCGACCACCTGTCCGAAGGCTGACGGCGGATCGGGGTCACCACTGGGTGGTGGCCGGCACCTACGTGGGTGTCGGCCACCATCGCGCTAGGCGACCAAGGACAGCCAGTTCGTCGCCGGGGGCCAGCGACGCGGCTTCATGCTCTGCCGGACGCCGAGCAGGTCCGCGCACCGCCCTTCGACGGCGTTCAGGGCCTCGGTGGGCGTCAGGTCGTCCAGGTGCAGGACCCGCACGCAGGCGAAGACAGCCCTCTTGGCCGGATCGCGGTCGTGCCCGTCGAGACGTCCGGTCAGACCGTTGAGGCGGCTTGCCTGACCGAGCCAGCGCAGCCGTCCGGCGATGTCGGTGATCAGGTAGATCCCGGTGAGGACACCCAGGTCGTTGAAGTGCTTGCGGTCCGCCCAAGGCAGCGGCCGCAGGTAGGTCGCCTGCAGGTAGCGGCCGCCGACGAGCGCCAGGCCGGCCAGGAGCGGTGCGGTCAGCACCGGCCCTGCCGGCAGCACGGAGCGGCTCACCGCTCGCCCTCGGCGTTGGCGACCTGCTCGGTGGCCGAGTCAATGGTGACCTCGGTCTCGCCCTTCATGTCGGACAAGCCAGCCTGCATCGCACCCAGATCCCGCTTGAGCCGGGTCAGGGCCTGCTCCATCACTTCCACGCTGTAGGAGGGCGGATCGGCCAGCGCGGGCTTGCCGACCGCCGCGCCGGCGGCAATGGCCTCGCGAGCCACGGCCAGCGCGTCGAGGAAGGCCTGCGGCAACTCACTGGACAGACTCGTGACGAGGCGCAGCTGGGCGTCGAGGAGGACCTGCTCCGGGCTCCTTTTCGGCTGCTGGGGCGGGGCGCTGTCCGACGCGCTGGGCCGGTCGTCCACCTTCTTCTTGGCGCGCCCGGTCTTCGGGAAGGTCACGCTGAACCAGATGCGGTCGGCGATGGTGTCGTCGACCGGAGCTCCGGTCTCATCGACCTGCCGGGGCGGGGTGCCGGCGTCGTTGGCGCGGGCGATCTCGCGCATCAGGGCGATGGTTTGCACGGGCTTCAGCAGCAGGGCGTTGCGGGCGCTGACGCCGCTGCGTCGGCCCGGTCCCCGCTGGCCGTCGGCCGATCCGCGGTCGGCGTCGACCATGCCGTGTTCGGCGAGCCAATGCAGGCCCCGCGTCACGAGGAAGTCGGACAACTGGGTCTTGTCGGTCTCGGCCTGGTCCAGCGCGGTCCGCCAGTCCAGCCGGTCCGCGAGTGTGCCGCGCGTGGCGATGAAGCTGGAATAGAGCGTGCCGTCCAGCAGGCGCGGGTTCCACCGGGTCCGGTAACCCTCGGCGATGGCGGCGGAGAGCATGCGCAGCCGGAGGGTGACGTTCTCCTCGCGGCTGTCGTAGTACCGCTCGGGCTCGCCGAGGACTCGGGCCACCTCGCGGTCGTGCCCCAGCTCCTTGGGGAAGGCCATGCCGAGCAGCGCCCGGTCGCGGCGGTCGCGGGCGTCGGTGACCGAGCCTGGGAGGGCGTCCGGCTCGCTGTCCTCGCCTGCGAGCCAGGCCCGAACGGGCTCGGTGATGCGGCCCGAGGCCTTCGCCTCGCGCAGGACCGCGCGCATGTCGGAGGTCGACTTCTCCGCAATCGGGTAGTCGAGCTGCGGGCGGCGGTGGTCGGCACGGTTCGGGTCGAAGACCGTGTTGTGGAACTCGGCGGGGTTGTCCGTCCCGACGATGATCTGCATCTGGACGGCGGCGACCTCAGCGGCAGCCTGGGCGGTGCCGTGCAGGCGGTGTCCGGTGGAGGCGAATGCGTCCCGCAGCGTGTCCGCGAAAGCGGGGACCCAGATGACGGGGTCGGCGATGTACTCCGGCGGCGCGGGCTGGCCAGCCCTCGGCTCCGGCAGGTCGAGCATGCCGATGGGGACACCGAAGGCGATGCTGCGAGCAGTCAGCCCGTGGAGCTTGAGCCGAGCCCGGGAACGGTTGCCGCCCTTGATCGCCACCAGGTCGACGACTTTGCGGATGACGGGGGCACCCTGGTGGTTCTCGGTGATCGTCCGCACGAACGGCACGTGCATGGTGCGGTTGGTCTGGCCGAAGACCGTCATGTCCTCGGCGAGGTCGTAGCCGCGCTTGCGGTCGGCCTCGGTGAGGGCGACGTCCATGATGCCCAACAGGGTGTTGAGGACGGTGGGCTCGACCGGCTCGGCGGTCGTCACGAAGGGCAGCGCGGTGCCATTCGGGCCGGACCCGGTGGTCAGCCTCGGGAGCACCCGGTCAGGGGAGGCGTCGGGCTGGGCCGGGCTGTCGAAGGCGCTGCGCACACGTTCGTTGTATTCGGTCGGGGTGCCGGCGAAGCCGTGCGTGGTCACCGACAGGACGTGCAGGCCCGTCTGCTCGTCCTTCACGATCACCCCGGGGCGAAGGCGGTGGACCGTCTCGGTCCGCGCCTTGGTGAGGTAGCGCTTCGGGCGGATCACATAGGCCGCGATGGCGTCGGTCACCAGCGGGGGCAGGCCAGTGTCGAGGGCCAACGCCTCGGAGAAGGCCCGGGTCCAGCTGTACGTGTCGGCGCCCGGGAACGGGTTGGCCCGGGTGGAAGGCTCCGCCTCGGAGACGGTCGCCATGTTGATGGTCGTCATGATCAGACTTCCAGGAGAGGGCGAGTCGGCCCGGGCCGGTCGGTCCGGGCAGAGCAAGGGCCCGGACCCCGGTTGAGAAACTCCGGAGTCGCTGTATCAGTCACCGCACGTCGAAGACGATCTAAGCGACTGTCACACGCGTCCGTCTCCCGACCGCGTGGTGCGCGACCCACCGAGCCCGCTCGACGAAGAGAATCGGGGAGTGGAGCTGGGTGACCATTGCGCTTCCTCTGCCCGTACGGGCCACGAGGGGTGATGGAGAGCCGGCACAAGCCGAATGCTGGCGCGACCCTACAACAGTAACTTCGCTTCTGGAAAACTGATTTGATAGCTCGTCGGCACTCCAGGGTCGGCGACCGATCGAACAAGATGGTCTTCGCCGACAAGACAGGGGCGCCCGCAGACATTGACGCGGTCATCGCGATGATCAGCCTGCTTTGGCACGGCCAGCGGGACCGCCATGAGGGAGGACCCACCAGCGCTCCCGTGACCCAAGAGGCCGCGGAAACGGCCCTACACACGGCCGCGATCCTGGTCCACTGGATCTCTAATGGCAGCATCCGGAAGAAGTAGACGAGGCAGGTCGCCCTCAGCGCCACCCGCTTATGAGTCGACCTGCTGGCGCATGTCCAGGTAGCAGCGCAGCCGTACGCCCGGCTCGCCCGCGTCTCGGGTCGTGTGCTCCGCTGTGGCCGTCGCCCACCGGTCGGCGAGCAGCTGTTGGAAGGCCAGGGCGGTGGCGTCGTCGGCGGCCGCGACGTCGACGACGACCAGGCCCGGCTCACTCACGTGCGCCTCGTTGATCGTTCCATGGACGGCACTACGTCCGGGCGCCCGGGGAGGGTTCCGCTGCGGCGGTGTCTTCACTCGACCGAGTGGAGGGCCGTCAGGGGCTGTCGCCGCCCCAGTCCCAGCGGGCCGGGTCGCCCAGGCGCGGGTCGTCGGGCCCGATCTGCCCGAGCTCCGTGGCGAGGGATCCGGCCGCGCAGCAGCTGCTGATCGTCGCTGTCCATGCCCTCCAGCCTCGCAGCCGCCACCGACAACGGGGGCTTGCCGAGGTGGTCCTGGACGGCGCTCGTCGTCGGCCTGTTCCGGCGCGTTTCGACTGCCGGGCCGTGCAGTCGTCGCACAGGTGCGGGTGGCTGCCCCTGCGGCCCCAGTCGCGCGATGCTGGCCTTCCGCCGGTCGTCGGTGAAACTTCTGTCCGCAGTCCGTCCACACCGGCGCTGCGCCTCGCGTTCGGCGGCTTCCTGCGCGAGACGGCGTCGCCCCCTCTTCGGCGCGGTGGGCGAGGGCGGCGTCCCCGGACGGGCGGGGTGGGTCGGGAATCGGTGTGCCCTGGCTTTCGCGGGCACTTCTACCCGCACGCCCACGGCACGCGAAAAGTACGTGACTAGTACGTGGAAAGTACGTTTCACCGGTAGGGTGGGGGCGGAGGTGTCTCATGTCCGAGTTGTTCGATGCCGTGGACGCGCTGGTCGCGTCCCGGTCTCCGCTGCCGCCGCCGGCGGAGCGCAGGCGGCTGCGCCAGGCCCACGCGCTCACCCTGGACGAGGTTGCCGCCGCGCTGCAGGTGCGACGGGCGACCGTCGGTGCGTGGGAGTCGGGCAAGACCGAGCCCAGGCCGCCGGAGCGGGAGGCGTACGCACGCCTGCTGGAACAACTCGCCACGCTCTATCCCGCCCCGGAGAGCACCGACGCCGAGCAGGAGGGCGCCGGCGCCGAGCAGGAGGACACCGCGTTGCCGCAGCCCGCAGCTAAGGCCACGGCCGCGGCGCCGTCGACGCCGACGGTGAGCCCGCCGAAGGCGCCGCCGAGCGAGGCACCGGACAGCACGGCCACAACCCTGGCCGGGGCAGAGGATGCCCCCTCCGCTCCCCCAGCGGCGGGCCCGCGTGCCGAGCGCGTATCGGGGGGCTCGCGCCGTCCAGGGGCGACGAAAGCCGCCCCGGTGAGCACGCCCGCGCCCGGTGGTGTGTACCCGCACGGCCCGCTGCTCGTCCTCGACGCCGACGCCGACCGGCAGGTGACCGGCTACGGCGTCGGCGGGCTGATCATGGACGTGCCCGCCAAGTCGCTCCCCGCGCTGGTCGAGTGGACGCTGACCGAGGCGCGGCTCGGGGCGGAGAGGCTGCACGGCTCGGGCAAGGACGCCGATGCGCTGCTGGTGCTCACCGAAGCCGCGTGCGAGCGCTACGGCCTGCCCGGCCAGCTGTCGCAGTCCGAACGGCTCACCGGGCGGCTGGCGGAGGAGCACAAGGTCATCAAGCAGCTTCAGCGCGCCGACTGGCAGCTCACCAAGCGGGGGCTGGGGCCCTGGGCGCGGATCTACCGCCCCGCCCAGGGGGGCCACCGGCAGTGCGTGCAGCTGTGCATCCCGTCCTGGCGCGCCCTCGACGGCCGCGCGTGGGGTCATGCCACTCAGCTCGAGCCGGCGCAGCTCGCCCGGGTGCTGGGCGTGTACGCGCAGCGGGTGACGACACCGGTGGGTTCCACCGCGGTGACGGGACTGCAGCTGATGACCGCGCTCAACCCACCGACTCGCGCGAGTGAGCCGGACGCCGACGGCCGGCGCCACTCCGAGCACCGTCCCGGCTCACTGGGCACGCAGCCCATCGACCCGGCGCCGTGCGAGGCGACCGACGGGCACCCCGTCCTCGCGCACTTGCCCCGCTTCCACGTGCGCGGCCCCGACGAGAAACTGTTCGAGGAGGCCTACGACTGGGCACGGGATCTCACCGACGCCGAGTGCATGATGCGCCACCTGGTCGGCCTCGACGTGAACCTGTCGTTCGCCGCGGGCGCCAACGGCGCCGTCGTCGGCCTCGCGTCGCCGCCGGTCCACGTCACCGACCCGGCGTTCGACGCGGCGCTGCCCGGCTCCTGGCTGGTCGACCTCTCCCACGTCGATCCGTCCCGGGTGAAGGTGGGCAAGCAGTGGCGCGACCTCGACGGGGGCCTGCTGCCCAGCCCGTTCACGCCGAGCGGCCGGCGCCCGACGGGTCCGGCCTGGTACGCCACCCCGACGGTCGCCTACGCCGTCGAGCTGGGTTACGACGTCGCGCCTTCTGAGGCGTGGGTGCGCCCCGAGAGCGGCCGGTACCTGGACGGCTGGTACAAGCGGCTGCGCGACGCCTACATCGCCACCATGGCGGATCTCGGCGTGGGCGAGAAGCTGTCCCCGCAGGAGTTCTTGGAGGCGATGGACGGCTACAAGAGCCATGACCCGGAGCTGGGAATCGTCGTGGACGCCATCAAGATGACCGTCAAGGGCGGCATCGGCAAGCTGCGGGAGAAGACACGCGGTGGCGGCTGGAAGCCGGGACAGGCCTGGCCCGCCCTCTCCCGGCCCACCTGGCGGCCCGACATCCGCGCCACCGTGATCTCCCGGGCCCGGATCAACATGCACCGCAAGATGGTCGCCCTTGCCGCGGCCACCGGGCAGTATCCGGTCGCGGTCCTCTCGGACTGTGCCGTGTATGCCGCCGACGGACCCAGCCCGCTGGATGTCCTGCCCTACGACGACGGCAAGACCGTGCCCGGCTCCTTCCGGCTCGGGGTCTCGCCCGGGATGGTCAAGCACGAGGGCACCCAGAGCGTGCTGTGGGGTGCGAACGTGCTCGAGAAGCTCGCCGGCGACGGCCATGTCGCCAACCTCGCCCGCTACATCAAGACCGGCGAAGTCACCGCCAAGGACACCGGAGAGTAGAGGGGGCAGGGTCGGTGGTCACGATCGGCGAAGGACTCGACAAGGCGGTGCAGGGCGCGTTCACGCGCCCCATCCCGAAGTCAGCGGGGCCGCAGATGCGTTACCTGGTCCGCCAGCACCAGGGCAGTACCCGGCGCGTGGCCGAGCTGCTCGGCATCAGCCAGCGCACCGTCGAACGCTATGTGAAGAACCAGATCAAAAAGCCCCGGCCGGAGCTCGCCGACCGCCTCGAGCGCGAGGTCCGCATGCGCTGGCAGCCACAGGTCAGGGCCAAGGCCAAGCAGACCGCAGCCACCACCGGCGGCATCATGATCGATGTCCAGGCCCGGTTCGGCTACACCGCCGCCCCCGGCAGCACCGACGACGCCCGCATCCGACACCTCACCCTCGCCCTCCCCCCACACCACGCCGCCCGCCTCTTCCAGGCCCAGGAGGCCGGTCTCACCGAGGACCAGCTCCGCCAGATCGCCGCCGAGGCCCTGGGCGAGGTCTACTTCCGCGACAACGGCCACCGCGCCCACGGCCTCGAAGTCGAACTCACCGACCTGATCGACCTCGAGTTCGAGCTATAGCCGGTCAGGGCCCACGACAGACAGGAAGCAGAAACGGGCATCGGAGGAGGCTGAGGCAGCACGGGCGTTACGGACGAGCCGCCGACCGGGAAGCTGACCGCGTCGCTGACCTACCGGGCCGCGGCCCGCAACGGCCTGCCGACCGCAGGCCTGCCGCGGCAGTGGACGTGCCGCGACTTCCCCACCCGGCACGACGACGGCGGCCTGCACGCCGATGCGAAGGTCGTCCTCAACGCAACCGGGGGGTGTGCTTGCCGAGCTGTGCGCGGTTCAGCCGGCGGTGCCGGCACGCACTCTGCCGCCTACACGACATCCATTACAAACCCCGGAAAAGGTGCATTTCAGCGGGCCAGTGTGACCGTGTGAGACGACGTGTTCGTCGAAGAGGTTCCGGCGCAGCTATCGCGCCAGTGCTTGTAGGCCGCTGACTAGATCGGCCTGTGCCAGTTCGTCGCGCTGGGCCGATGTGAGCCAACGGGTGGACGATCCAGCAGGTGTCCGCTCCACCAGCAGCACGTCGTCGACGGCCTCGGCAACAGCGTGCAGGTGGCTGATCACCACGACCAGGCGATTCCCGTTGGTTTGGGAGCGCAGTACCTCAAGGGCGGAGTCCAGTGCGGTGGTGTCGAGGGCGGCGAAGCCTTCGTCGAGGAACAGGGAGCCGAGGGCCGGGCCGCTGCGGGAGTGCAGTTCGGCGAGCGCCAGGGCCAAGGCGAGTGACGCTTGGAACTTCTCTCCTCCGGACAGCCGGTTCGGGGGGTGGGCGACGCCGGAGTTGCGGCTAACGATGTCGAAGCTGTCGGCGAAGCCGAAGCGCCCGTCGGACATTTGGCCGAGCAGGTCGCTGGCGACACCGAGCAGTGCCTGGGTACGCAGCATGGTGAGGTGGTTCAGGAACTTGGCGTCGACCAGTTCGCGGCGCAGGACTTCCAGGGCTTCCCAGCGGGCCTTGCCAGCGGTGATGGCGAAGTCCAGGTCAGCGGCTGGCTTGATCAGGTCCTGCGCTTCCTGCTGTTTCTGGCGCTGGTCTTTGGCTTCTTTGGTTGCCTGTCCGACTGCGGCAACGAGGGGGTGGAGCGCTTCGGGTGTTGTCAGATCGGCGTGGGTATCGAATCCGTCGACATCGGTAAGTGCGGCGGCGCACTCGCTGAGGCTGTTCTCGGCAGTGGCTGCGTGGTCTGCGGCGGCGATGGCACGCCGGGTGAGCTTGTCGCCCAGCGTTGAGGTGGTCGTCGACAGTTCGGAGGCGTACGTGCGGACTTCGGCGATCTCTGACTGGGCCGGGGCCTTCGGCGCCTGGTGCTGGTCGGAGGCATCGAGATGCGTGAGGGCCTCAGTGACGGCCTGCGCCCACACGTCCAGTCGGCCGCGCAGTTGGTTCAGCGGGTGCTCCAGCCGGACCTGAGCGTCCTTGTCGAGGGCACGCTGTTCGCCAAGTACCTCGGCTTTCTCCGCCCTTGCCTTTTCCCTCTGGTCGAACAGCTCTTGGGCTTCTGCATGCCGGGTGGTGACAGCGGCGGCGGCAGCGGCTGCCTCATCGGCGAGGATGTCGATCGCGTCGTGCGGCAGCATCGCTTGGATGCGGGAGGGAAGCGTGCTGACCTGGGTGGTGGTCCTGGCCACGGCACGGGTGTGAAGCGCGGAGGCCTTCGCGGTGTCGTCGGTGTGGCGTTGATGGGCTCGGGTGCGCTCGGCCAGCGCAGTGCGGCGAGCTTCGACCTCGGCGATGCGGCGATGCCCATCGGCCTGTAGTTGCTCGGTGTGCCTGACGGCTGCCCGCTCGCATGCGGCGATCGCGTCGGCGATCGGTGCTGTGTTCTGCTCGAGTGGTGCAGGGCCATCAGCGGTCGGGGCAGCCAGGGCTGCGGTGGCAGCGGTCAGTGCGAGTGATGCTGCTTCGGCGTCGAAGCCTGGGTCGGTTTCGTCGGCCAGAGCAGCGAGGTCTGCGAAGGCGCGCATCGCGTCTGCACTGGTCTCCTGTGCTGTCTGCTGTGCGCTGTGGTGCTCTCTCTCGCGTGCAAGGACCGCCTCTTCGGCGGCGGTCATATCGGCACGGGCTTTAGCGAGCCGTTCGACGGCCGTGTCACGTGCGGTTTTTGCCCGGCTCAGCCGGTCCGTCGCCGCGGCCAGCTCGGCCGTATGAGTATCCGTCGAGGGTGCGAAGTTGTCCGGGACCTGCTGGTGGCATACAAGACAGTCATCACCGGGGCGCAGTTCGGCGGCGAGCGCAGCAGCCGTGTTGCGTTGTCGCAGCGCCTCCAGATGAATGTCGGCTTCCTTGACAGCTTTGCGCGCTGCCTCTGCTTTCACCTCCACTGGGCCGAGATCGTCACGGGCGGATGTGCGCCGGTCCACTGCGGCGGCGTGTGCGCTCGCAGTGCCAGCGACGCGGCGGGCCGCCGTGAGGGCTGTGGTCAGCGCGGTGCGGACGGTGGTGGCGCACGTGCGGATCTGGTTGCTCGTCTTTGCGGCGGCACTGGCCTGCTCGGCCAGGGGTTTTGCGTGTTCGGCGTCCTCGTCCAGTTCTGCCTCGGCGTCGGTGATGGCGTCGCGTTCGTCGGCGAGTTGTTCGGCGAGAATGGCAAGCCGGTCACGCTCACTGCGGTGTTCCTCGGCGTCTGCCGCGAGGGTCTTCAGGATCATGGCGGCTTGGGCCAGCGCGTCCTGGCCTTCTCCTACCGCGTCTGCCGCGGTGATCGCTGCGGTCAGTTCGAGTTCACGGGTTGCGGCGTGTACGGCGCGCTGGTCCAGGGCGTCGTGGCGTGCGGCGATGTCGGTGGCGACGGGCTCGAGTGCGTTGAGGACGGCTCCGGCGTCGGGCACTGCGCACGTTGACAGCGTTTCGGCGGTGCTGGTGGCCGACGCCGCGGTGGCCCGGGCTGCCAAGACCTCGCTCCGCAGTGCGGTGATGCGCTCGATGGCGGTCTTCAGCCGTTCGGCGTGGGTGGTGGCTGCGTCGGCGGCTGCGCCGGCTTCTGCGGCGGTCTGCTTGGGGTTGTGCGGCATGGGGGCGCGTTTGGCTCTCGCGTCGCTCAGCAGTGCCTGGAGAGTGTGGCTGTGGCGGGCGGCCATCTGCTGGACGAGTTCGAGTGACTCGGCGCCGAACAGTTCCCGCAGCCGTGGGCTGCGTTCCTTGGGTGTGGCGGTGAGGAGTTGGTCGAACTTTCCTTGTGGGAGTAGTCCGACGCGCAGGAAGGTGTCGTAGCTCATCTGCAGCACCGTTTTGATGCGGTTGTCGACGGCGGTGGCGCCGTCGGTCTCCTCGCCGGTGTCCAGGTTTTTCAGGTGGTGCCGGGCGGCGTTCGGGTTAGTGGCGTGCATGGTCCGGTGTACGTGCCAGCGTTGTCCGTCGTGCAGGAAGGTGAACTCGACGCTCATGGCCTGTGCACCATCGGCGATGAGATGCCGGGGTTCTCTGGCATCCCAGGTGCTTTTGCGGAACAGGGCGAAGACGACGGCGTCGAGCAGGCTGCTTTTGCCGGCGCCGGTGTCGCCGAGGGCTGCGACCAGGCTTTTGCCGGTGAAATCGATCCGGGCCAGGCTGGGGTAGCTGCGGAATCCGGTGAGAGCGAGTACCAGCGGTTTCATCGTGCCGCCTCCGCTGTGTTGGTGTCGGTGCCGGTCAGCAGGCCGGAGCGGTCGATGCTGTCGAGGGGGCGGCCTGCGATGGCGGCGGTCAGCAGGGTCTCCTCGCAGCACGGTGCGGGATCGTCGGGGTCGGGTTCGGCCTGCAGTTGGGCGAAGGCGGCCATGACACGCTCCAGGGCCGGCCCGGTGGTGCCGCGGCCGGGCAGATAGTCACGCAGCAGGTCTTCGATGCCCGGCAGTTCCCTGGTGGAGGTCTCCCGGTCCAGCACGCGGTGGGCTGCATCGGCGCGGCGTTCTTCGACGTCGACGATCGTCGCGTGCGGCAGCATCGCAGTAAGGGTGTTGGACAGGGACGGGTTGAAGGCTTCGACGTTCACCACTGCTTTCACCCACGCGTCTCCGACCCGGCTGGCGCGCTGCGCGATCTCTTCCAGAGTGCCTTCCAGGCGGATCAGACGGCGGCCGGCGGTCAGCGGCACAGTCTCGATGAGGGGCTCCCTGCCCGGGCCGATCTCGGCCAGCACGACGCTCTTGGTGTCGCCCCTCTCGCCGAAGTCCATCTGCAGCGGGCTGCCGGCGTAGTAGGCCGGGAATCCGGCGCGGGCGACGCGCTGCGGCTTGTGGATGTGGCCGAGGGCCCCGTAGGCGATGCCGGGCATGTCGGTGGCTGCGGCGGCGTAGTCGTCGGCGATGGAGATTTTCCTCTCCGAGTAGGAGGGGGTGGCTCCTTCGACGAAGAGATGGGCGGCGAAGACCAGAACGTCCCGGGCGCCGCTGCCCGCGGTCAGGCGATGGTAGGCATCGGTCTGAACGGTGCGCATCCGCTGGGCGTAGGTCGCGGTCGTCAGGGCGGGATCGGCGAAGTCGTAGGTGAACCGGTTGGGGTGCAGGTAGGGCAGTGCGCCGATGCGCAGCGTCAGGTCCCCGTCGTTGGCGGGGTAGTCGGCGACGAGCAGCCGGTCGGGGCGGGCGTCGGTGGCGAAGCGGATCCGGGCCTGGTCATGTTCGCGGCTGCCCATGTCGTTGAGGACGTACTCCACGAATGTCAGAACGTGAGTGGTGTCGTGGTTGCCGGCGACGACGACCACGGGCGCGATCGCGCCGAGGCGGCGCAGTGCCTGTGCTGCGCGGCGTATGTCGTCCAGACCCGGGCGGGAGCTGTCGAACAGGTCGCCGCTGTGCACGATCAGGTCGGGGGCGAACTCGTCGGCGATGTCGATGATTTCGTCCAGGACGGCGTCGACTTCGGCGTCGCGTCGGTAGCGGCCGATCTGGCGGCCCAGGTGCCAGTCGGAGGTGTGGAATACGCGTGCCGTCACGGGGGCGCCTCCAGGGGGACGGTCGGCGGGTGGCCGCGGGCTGCGCCGCTCGGCCGGAGGTTCGGTGGCGCCGACTGTACACCGAATCTCAGGAAGAAGTCTGGAAAACTCTGGAAGTCTGGTAACGTCTGGGGCATGAGTGATCCGCTGGACGCCCTGGAGAAGAGCATCAGCACCCTGCGTCGTGCGATCCGCGACGCTTCCGCCGCCGGTGACACCGAGCGCGCCAGCGAGCTGCGGGCGCAGCTGCGCCGTGCCGAGCGGGCTTGGGACGCCCTCCTCGACGCCGACGAACCGGCGCCCGCACCGCACCGGCCCGCGCCGGAAGCAGCTCCGGCCGCCCGGGGAGCGCAGCTCCCGGCACGTGAGCATGTCCACCGCGCCCTGATGCTGCTCGGGACCCCGGCCGCCCCCAAACTGATCGTCGGCGTGCACGAGGCGTTCTTCCCGGGCGAGCTGTCCGCGTCGAAGCTGTCCAGCCTGCGCCGGGACGAGGAGCGCTCCTACCGCTCCAGCCCGGGCGCCCGGCCGTACTACCTCCCCCCGGCACTGGCGCACGACCTGCTGACACCGGTGCGGGCGCTCGTCACCATCAGCACCTGGACGCTGGAACAGCGCATCATCGGACCGCACTCACCACGCGTCGACTTCCTCACCGGCGCGATCCGCATCGCCGAGGCGGTGCACACCGCGGCACAGTCCGCGGCAAACGGACCCAGCCCGGAGGCGCTGCGGCTGCTGTGGCGCTTCGCCGTGAACATCCCCGACGCGATGCCGAAAAGCGCCTCCGGTCACGAGAGTGCTCTGGATCCGGAGCAGGTGATCGAGGCCGCCCGGGCCGAGCTGGACGTGCACGCCGACGCCGACCGAGCCACCCGGGCCGAGGCCTCGCGGCGGGCCCGCAAGTCGCTGAGCGACGACCAGCAGCTGTTCGGCGCGCCCTCGCAGGGCGTCACACACCTGCGGGCCCGGGCCTGACCCTCTCCTTCAGTAACAGTCCCCTCTCCCCTGCAAGGATCTCCGACACCGTGAAAGCACCCGTCGACGACCGACTGGCCGCGCTGCGCGGATCCGCAAAGCGCCGGCCCTACAACGCTCGCTCGCTGGCCGCCCTGGAGAACAACCCGCGCTGCACGCTGCGCGCCCTGCTGGACGCCTCTGGATCCGACAAGGCCGCGATCGCCGAGCACGCCGGCTACCCCTCCCCCTTCGGCCAGTCCGCCTTCGCCTTCGCCCGCGGCAACACCTTCGAGGCGATGGTGAAGGACAACGGCTGCGCGGAACTCCTGCGCGTCCTGCGCGAGACGCTGAAGCTGACGCTGCCCGAGGTGGCGTACCTGGACCTGAACGACGTCGGCGGCGACGGCCGCAACGAGACCCGCCGCGACCACACTGCCCGGGTACTGCTGCAGGCAGCCCAGGGCACCGGCGACGGCACCCTGTTCGACCACCCGATGCTGTACCTCGAGGTCGGCGGGCAGGAGGCGTTCCTGGAGCCGGATCTGGTGGCTTTCCGTATCGACGGCCGCTTCTACATCGTGGAGATCAAGAGCTTTCCGATCATCGACGGGCAGGCCGACCCGGCGCAGGTGCGGTCGGCGACCACACAGGCATGCGCGTACGTCATCGCGCTGCGCGCCCTCCTTGAGGAGGCCGGAATCGGCCGGGAGGCCGTGTCCGACACCATCGTGCTGGTCGCACCGAAGGACTTCACCAACCGCCCGACCGCGGCGTTTGTCGACGCCCGCAAGCAGGTATCCGCCCTGACTCGTCAGCTGGCGCGCATCGAGCGCATCAGCGACCTTGTCGACCTGCTGCCCGAAGGACTCACCTTCGACCTCGACATCGACAAGGACAGCAAGCGGCCCCGCCGCCCGGCCGAAGAATTGGCCGAGGCGCTGGAACAGGTGCCCGCGACGTACCGCCCTGACTGCCTGAACCACTGCGAGATGGCGTTCTACTGCCGCGCCCGCGCCCGCGCGGAAGCCTCACTGGACGTCCTCGGCCCGGCGGTGCGCGAGCAGTTGGGCGGGATCGACACCGTGACCATGGCCCTCGGACTGGCCCGCGGGCAGCTGACACCGACCGCGGACCAGAGCGACATAACCGCCGCGCTGCGGCACGCCGCACGGCTGCGCGCCGAGCTGACCGGAGAAGTCGGGGGTGCCGCATGAGCATGCTGTCTGCGTTGGCGCACGTAGAGGCGATGGAAACCATGGCTGCGGTGCGTCAGACCGAGTTCCGCCACCGGCGTCTGTCGGGCCGGCCGCTGGTGATCATCCCGCTGACCATGGCGGGAGAAGCCGGAGCTCCGCTGGCGGCCATGGTCGGCACCGCCAAGAGGGACATGACGCTGCTGGTCGTGCCGCAGCCCCGTAACCGGGACCAGAGGTTCGCGTTCGCCGCCGATCTGGGCCGGATCGTGATGAGGTACATCGAATCCTACCGCCAGGACCGCCGCGGCGACGGCGAGCGCTCTCATTACAGCGACGCGCCGCAGATCCTCGTCCCCAACCACGGCGGCATCAAAGCCCTGGCCGACCTCGGACGCATGTGCCGCTTCCGCTCGACGTCCGGCCCCTACGCCGTACCCGACGTCGTCCCCGAGTTCGGCATGTGGCTGACGTTCCTGGTCGACACGGCCGAACAGGCCGGCACCTCCATGCTGCTGCCCCTCACCGCGATGCTCGCCGAGCACTGGGCCACCGGTCAAAGCGTTCTGGAGGACCAGAACCTGGCCTCGCTCATGGCCTGGATCGCTCCCCCGGACGGGCTGAGCGTCGAGCAGGCCCTGGCCGACGCGGAGAACCCGGACATCTGCCCGCCGGCGGGCCCGGCGACGTCCCCGGAGTTCGACAACCGGCAACTGGCACCGGCGATCAAACGGTTCGACACAGCCCACACCCTCGGCGACCCGCACGCGCTGGCAACTGCCCAGGCCGAGTTGCGCGACCTGGTCGCGGAACAGGTCCAGCCCACTTGGCGCATGATGTGGACAGCCATATCGCTGCTGCGGTCCGTCCCCGAAGCGCCGCGGACCGCCAAGCGCTTCGAACGCGACTGCGTGTCCTTCACTTCATACTCCGACTACCGGGATGCCGGCGGCTTCCCCCAGCGTAAGCGGGACACCGCGATCAGCGCGGCACAACGCCTGAGCCGGCTGGAGCAAGCTCTGGCCGGCTTCGAAGCCGACATGGCGTTCGACGACCCGTTCGTGCTGGCCGACCGGCGCAGCGCCGGGGAGGCGTTCGCGGGAACGGTCGAGGAGAGCAAGCCGGACCGGGTGGTCACCACGGCCAAGAACAGGCGGGTGCCACGCCCGTATGTCACCCTCCGGACCGACGACCCCGTGCGGCTGGCGGCCGGCACCAAACTGATCAGCCCGTCCATGCCGGCAGGCCACAAGGCCGTCATCGTCTCCGTCCTCCCCGACGGCGACACCACTCTGGTCACCGTGGAGGTCACCGGTGGCATGGGACGCGCCCGCGTCCCGAACCCGGGCACCGTCCCGGAGCCCGGCCAGCACCTCGCCTACCTTCCCGACCCGGGCTGGCGCCCGACACCCGTGTTCCCGGCTTCCGATCACACCCCGTGGACACACAGCCCCGGCCCCGACGGGCCGGATGCCGACTCCGCCGTACCCGAGGACGCCGCCGCAGAGGAGTGGGGCCATGAGGACTGACAACACCACTGCACCCGACCCGGCAGCGTCTGCAGCCGCCGCCACCGCGGCGATCCTGGCCGACCTGGCCGACACCCGGCACAAGGCCGTCGTCGTCGACTCCCCGCCCGGCGCCGGCAAAAGCACCCTGGTGGTCCGCGCCGCTCAGGAACTCACCGCGGGCGGCGAGCGCCCGATCATCGTCGCCCAGACCAACAACCAGGTCGACGATCTGATCAAGCGTCTTGCCAAAGAGCACCCCGATATCCCCGTCGGCCGCCTGAGCGCCACCGACTACGTCCCGCCGCCAGCCCTGGGCACCCTGGCGAACACGACTGTCGGCCGCGCCCTGGACGACCTGGCCGGCTGCCAGATCATCGTCGGGACCGCTGCCAAGTGGGCCACCGTCCGCGACTGCACGTTCAGCTGGGCCATTCTGGACGAGTCCTACCAGATGCGCTCGGACATGCTGCTGCAGATCGTCGAGCGCTTCGACCGCGGCCTGTTCGTCGGCGACCCAGGCCAGCTGGACCCGTTCACAATCGTCGGCACCGAACGCTGGATCGGACTGCCGCACGACCCGACACACAACGGCGTCAGCGTGATGCTGGAGCACAACCCGGGCATCCCCGTTCACCGGCTGCCCGTGTCCTGGCGCCTCCCGGCTTCTGCGGCGCCCACCGTCAATGAAGCCTTCTACCCGTTCACCGACTTCACCGCCGGAACCAGCCACGGCACACGCGCCCTGCAGTTCGACACCGCCGGGTTCGGCAACACCGACCTGGACGAGACCCTCACAATGGCGTTCACCACCGGCTGGGCTCTGCACGAGCTGAAGCGCCGGCATGTCCCGCGTACCGACACCGAGACCATCCAGACCGCCGCCGACCTCGCCGCCCGGCTTCTGACCCGCGGAGCGGTCGCCACCTGCGAGATCAACCCCAACGGCCACCCTCTGACTGCCAGTCACATCGCCATCGGCGTCGCCCACCGCGACCAGGCCGACCTGGTACGCACCGCGCTCACCCGAACCGGCAACCCGCACGCTCCGGACGTGGCCGTCGACACCGCGAACCGGCTGCAGGGCCGCGAGTTCGAAGTCGTCATCGTCGTACACCCGCTGTCCGGCCGCCGGGACGCCACAGCCTTCCACTTGGAGGCCGGACGGCTGTGTGTCCTCGCCTCCCGCCACCGGCAGGCGTGCATCGTCATCGCCCGCGAGGGAATCGCCGACCTTCTCGACAGCCACCCCTCGACCGACCCGGTGCATCTGTCCGTACCGGCCAAATTCCCCGACGGCTGGGAGGCCAACCAGGTCATGCTGGCCAAACTCGCCCAGCATCGCGTCGCCGCATGACTCCCGTGCAGCATCTACACGCGAGTGCGGGCTTTCCCACCGAATTCGCAAGTCCATTCACTTTCTCGGGGTTCGTCAGTTCCGGAGGCGGGACGGCGAAGTGCTAATGGCTGGTGGTTTCGTGCCTCGGTGGAAAACGGCCGATGTTCCCGGTTCGTGGGAGATCTGTCAGTGGCGGCCTTCAAACTAGGAAGCCCTGCACACATGGGGTGCAAGGAGGCGAGGGGGCGGAATGGATCAATCGCGACAGTGGTGGCGGAGCGTTCTGTCCAGCGACTGGACTGTGTTCGCCCTGCCCGAGGATCTAGTGCGGGAACGCTATACGGCCCTGCTGGCTGCGCTGGAGGAATTGTCCACCCGCGGCCCGATGTGGACACCGGCTCAGATCCTCGAACAGCTGCGCACCGTGGGTTACCACGATGGGCTGTCCGAGGAGCAGTTGCTGTCGTCGCTTGAGCAGCTGGCCAGGTGGGAGCTCGCCAGGCCGTTCAGGGATTATGCGGCGCCGGTGCGCAACTATCGCGGGGTGATCTCGCGGCAGGAGGCCTGGGCGTTGACGCTGCGGGGGCGGGCGCTGGTGGCCGCTGTGCGGGCGGCGGTGCTGGACTCCCGTCGTGCACTGCAGTTGCCGAGCCGGCTGCTGGACGGTGTGGAGCAGACGGTCCGCCGGATGTTGGAGCATTTCAAGAGTGATCCTGGGTTGCTGACGGGTGATCTCGATGATGTGCGGACTCGGATCGATGAGCTCCAACGGGTGACTGCTGACTTCTACGGTGCGCTGGCGCAGATGGTCCAGTCCGATGTCACTGACGACGACGTTTTCGGCAGGAACCGGGACCGGGTGCTTGAGGCGCTGCGGCAGTTTCCGCGGGAGTACGGGCGGGCGTTGCGGCAGGTGGGGGACGCGCTGGCGGCGTTGCGGGAGGTGGGCCACGGTCCGGTCGTGGAGATGGCGGCCGTGCACGCGGGTCTGGTGGATCCGGCGGAGCAGCAGCGTTGGGTGGACGAGCGTATGCGTCGCTTGGCCGACTTGGAGGCGTGGTTCACGCCTGATGGGACGGTCTACCGGTTGATCGCGTCGGCTACTGGTGCTGTGCACACGCTCTTGATCGCTATCGACCGGCGGTACGCGGCCCGGAGGCGGGGTGCGGATCTGGGGGCTGACTTCCGCTCTGTGGCGCGTAGTTTGCACCGGCAGGACAGTGAGGAGCAGGCGCGGCGGGTGTACGGGGCGGCGTTCGGGGACTGGCCGGCGTGGCACGCTCAGATCGGGCCGGCTGAGGAGGACGTGGCGCATGCGACGGTGGCGGCAGCCGGGCTCACGGTGCACCGCGTAGAGGTGACGCTGCGTGAGCATGAGCGGGTGGGAAGGCCTGGTGGCAGGCCCCGGAAGCTGGCGGACACCGCCGTGGATCGGGAGAGCGCTCTGGCGCGGGCGCGCGAGGAGGCGCAGCTGCGCCGCCGGTTTGCGCGGGTGCTGGTGACGCCTGGAGAGGTGGGGCTGGAGCATTTCGCGGGGTTGGCGGCGGATGCTTCGGTGATCTTGCTGCGGGCGGTGGAGGCGGCGTTGCAGGAGTTCGACCCTGTGCTGGGGTTCGGGTCTGCGGTGGCCGAGGGGGCCAACGTCGTGGTGCGGGTACGGCCGGGGATGGCTGACCGGCAGGTCCGGGTGGAGTTGGCCGAAGGTGTGCTGACCGGCCCGGATCTGCGTATCCGTGTGGATGCGAGCGAGCGGGCCGACGAAGCGGTTGTGCAGGGGGCGGCATGAGCGGCGAGGTGTTGGAGGCCGATCTGCGGGATGCGGCCCGGGTGCTGGTAGATCGAGGACGGCTTCGGGCCGAGGCTGAGCCGGAGCTGTACCGGGCGGCGGTGAAGGGGCAGGCTGCGCTGGCGGGGCTGTTTCGGTCGGAGCTGGGCTGGACGTTCGAGGTGCTGGAGGTGGCGCAGCTGGTCCGGCTGCACAAGCGGCGTGTGGATGTCCCCGGTGACCGAGGTCCTTCGGTGGCCCGCGGCGGGGGCCGTCCGGTGCTGTTGTCGCAGGAGGCGCTGGTGCTGGTGTGTCTGGTGTGTGAGCAGTTGTGGCGGCGTCCGCGGTTGAGCGTGCGGGAGTTGATGCAGGCGCTCGCGCAGGTGTGCGCGGAGGAGGCCACCTCGGGTGGGCTGCCGCGGGTGCAGTGGGTGGCCGGTGAGGGGACGTCGAAGCAGGAGGCCCGCTGGCACCGGCAGAACCTGGTGGACGCGTTGCAGGTGCTGGAGGCTGAGGGTTCGCTGGAGGCGGACTCCGACCTGGAGCGGGTCGTGGTGGACGAGGACGCTGACCTTGTGGTGACGGCCTCGAGGGACCGGTTGGCGGCGCGGTTCTCGTCGCTGTCCCCCGCACTGCTCGGCCTGGACGTGCTGCCCCCGCAGGAGCACGCGGCGGCGTTGTCGACCGCTTCGTTGCTCGACCCGGTGGCGCCGGAACCGGACCAGGTGGCGTCGGTGGAGGAGCGGCGGCTGCAGGCGCTGCGGCGGCTGGTGGACGACCCGGGCGTGGATCCCTTCGACGAGCAGACGCCGGGGACGGCGTACCTGCACACGCTGGCCGGCCGGGAGCGGGGACTGGCACTGATCTCCAGCTTGGGGTTGGGGGTGACAGTGCGCCGGGACTGGTGGGAGGTCACCGATCCAAGTGGACTCGGGACTGCGATGGACTTCCCCAACGGGCGGCGGATGGAGCGGCAGGCCGCGTTGGCACTGCTGGCTCATCTCTCCGAGCGGGACCGGGCCGGTTCGGTGGTGCAGGTGGGCGACGTGGTGGATCTGCTGGAGGGAGTGCGGGCCGTGATGCCGAACTGGGCGGCTGGCCACAAGGCGCAGCTTCCCGCACTGGCGCGGGCGGCGATCGGGGAGTTGGCGGCCGCGCGGCTGCTGGTGCCGCTGGAGGGCGAGGCGGAGCAGTGGCGGGCGACGCCTGGGGTGCACCTGTGGCGGGTGCGGGTGGCGCACGCCGCCCGCGACACGGCGGGGCCGGAGCCTGGTGGGCCGTCCGGTGGCGAACCGGGTGAGGGGGACGCGTGAGGATCGCCGGAAACGGGGCCGTCGGGCTGGGGGTGCCGGTCGCGGAGGGCCGGTGGCAGCCTACGCGGGCTGGGGTGGTGAACTCCTGGGCCTGGGCGGAGGAGGAGCTGCTCTTCGCAGACGGGTGGCTGACACTCGCGGGGCCGAACGGTTCGGGGAAGTCCTTGTCGGCATCGATGCTGGTCACGGTGCTGTTGGACGCGGATGTGTCGCAGACCGCCTTGTCGGTGTCGGGGAAGGCGGCGGGGACGTTGCTGAGCCGACACACCGACCGGGACGAGCAGCAGGACCGCACCGGGGTGTGGTGGCTGGAGTACGGGCGGCGCTCCGGTGGCGAGGCTGTGGAGTATGTGACGACCGGGTTGTGGCTGAGAGCGGTCGGCAAGGCGGTACACCGGGTGTTCTTCCTGGCGCGGGGGCGGGTCGGGGAGCAGCTGCGTCTGCAGGTGGACCGGGAGCCGGTGCGGATCGGTGATCTCGCAGCGCAGTTGGCCGCCTGCCAGGGGCGGGCCTTCACCTCCAGCGCCTCGTCTGCTGCGCCGAACCGGGCGCGGTTGTCGGAGCATCTGCGGGTGATCGGGGACGAGCACGACTACCGGCGGGCGGTGCGCGAGGAGTTGTTCGCGCCGCTGGACGAAGTGCAGTTCGACGCGCTGATGGGGGTGCTGCGCAGCCTGCGCAGCGTGCGCACGGCGGAGGCGATCTCTGCGGCGGAGATGGGCCGGTTGCTGTCCAGCGCGCTGCCTGCGCTGGACAGTGAGCGGCTGACGGTGATCGCTCAGGCGATGGAGCGGATCTCTGAGCTCGAGGATCAGTTGGAGCGTGCCCGGGCGGAAGAGAAGCTGCTGCAGGGCGCGGAGCGGGCGTATCGCCGGTATGTGGAGGCGGTGGCGGTGGTCGAGGCCGCCTCGCTGATCGCGGCGAATACCGGGTTCGACGCTCAGACCAGGCGTGAGCGCCAGGCGCTTGAGGAGGCGCAGCAGGCCGGGGCGCGGGAAGCCGAGGCCGTAGAACTGCTGGCCGGAACGCGGGCCGAGATCGGGGAGTTGGAAGGGCGGAAGAACGCGGCGGAGGAGGAACTGCGCGGGCACGCGGGCGCGGTCCTTCCTCAGCGTGAGCAGCGGGCGATCGAACTGGCCGCTGCCGCCCATATGGCGGCCAACCGGTCCGATGAGGTCGGCGCGGAGGCTTTTCGGGCCGAGGGCACCGCCCTGGATTCGGCGGATGGGGTCCGGTCGGCGCAGAGCGCCGTGTCGACGGTGTCCGGGCCGCTGCGGGTGGTGGGGGGCCGGCTGGGCGCTGATGCGGCCCTGGAGGGACTGCTTGCCCTCGACGAGCGGCTGGTGGCGGCCGAGGCTGCGGCAGTGACCGCAGGCGTGGTCGACGAAGCGTGCGCGGCGCCGCTGGCATGGGTGGACACCCGGCTCTCCCAGCTGCGGAAGGTGGAAGCTGCGCTCGGGGACCATGCGACGGCACAGGGATTGGAAGTCGCGGCGGCGGCCGACCTGCGTGAGGTCGAAGGGATCGAGGAGACGGACCGGGCCACGGCCGACCAGGCGGGCGGGACGCGGGCGCGGGCCGAGGACACGCTGCTGGAGGAGATGCGGCGGTGGGCGGACGCGGCGGTGGAGTTGCGCGGTCCCGCCCTCGACCTGCTCGTACGGGACGGTCGCGGCGACGGGGAGCGGTTGTCGGTCGAAAAGCTGACAACAGGGCTCGTTCAGGTCGCGGGCGAGGCGCGGGCGAGGATCGACGCAGCAGGGCACCACCGGCAGGCCGCTGCGGACCGCGCGGTGGCCGAGCAGGCGGCCGAGGCATGGGGGCAGGCACGCACGCTGTGGGAGCAGGAACTCGGTGCGGCCGAGCATGCCTCCCAGGCGTTGCGCGGGGCGCAGGAGGAGGCCCAAGAGAAGGACGCGGCCGAGCAGGAGGCCCGGGAGCAGCACCAGGAGAGGCACGGGCGGCAGGTCGCGCAGGCGGACGCCGCCGTCGCGCAGGCTCAGGAGGCAGCGGACGGGGCCGAGTCGGCGGCCGGGGCGGCCTGGGAGCAGTGGCAGGGCCTGGTCGGCGTGTGGCGGCATGACGCGGTCCTGATTGATGTCGGCATGGTGCCGGAGCCGACCGGGGACGGGGTCACGGTCGACGCCATGCAGACAGTCGCGCAGATCCAGGTGGCCCTGGAGCGGGCGCACGCAGCGGCCGCCGGACGGCTGCAGCGTGTGGTGGATGCCGCCGGCCAAGCGGCGGGACTGGCGCAGGAGGCGGTCCGTGACCTGGAGCAGCAGCTGGAACAGGCCCGGCAGGCGGCGCCGGTGCCACCCGCACCGCTGTGGCGCAGCCGGCAGCCCGTGGACGGCACCCCGTTGTGGGCGCTGGTGGACTTCGCCGAACACCTGACGGACGGGGCCAGAGATCGCCTCGAGGGTGCTCTGCTGGTCAGTGGCCTGCTGGACGCACTGGTCCGCGCCGACGGGCAGGCGGTGGCAGGGGATGTGACCCTGCGCCCAGGAGCTGCGGTGACGTCGGGGGCGAGTCTGGCGGACGTGCTTCGGCCCGACGTGCAGGGCCGGATCGCCCCTGAGCGGGTCCGGCAACTGCTGCGGTCGATTCCCCTGGACCCGTCGGCGGGCGATCAGGTCACGATCGCGGTGGCGACCGCGGTCGCACCAGCCGGCTATCAGGCGCGATTCATCGGGCGAAGTGCCCGCGAACGCGCCCGACTCCAGCACGTGGCCAGCCTGGAACAGCAACTCGACCAGGCTCAGAGGGCATTGCACCGGGCACGCGAGGAGACTGCGCGCGCTCGCGCCCGGGTCGACACTGCCGCGGTGGAGCGCGACCGGTTCCCCTCCCCCGCCGGGTGGGAGCAGGCCCGCGAGAGGTGGCAGGGCCTTCTCCAGACGCTGCAGGAGACCCGCAACCAGTCCGCTCAGGACATCCGCCTGGCCGAACGCGAGCTGGCACAGGCACTGCACGCCTTGGACGCGGCTGCCGCGCGGCGCCGCACCGCGCTGGAGCTGCTGGCCCAGGAGGCACGGCACACCGAACAGGTGGCGGCCACGGCACTGGCTGCAGCCCGGACGGCTGAAGGCGCGGCGCGGGAGTCAGCCGGAACCGCGGCCGCCAGCCACGCCGAGTGGGAGCAGGCGAAGGAAGCCCAGTTGCAGGCCGATGCCGAGCAGGCCGGTTTCCCGCTGCTGGAGCCGGTCTCTTCGGCCCAGCAGCAGGAGGACGACGCGACCGAGCAGCTGCAGCACTCCATCAGGCGCACGGCCGACGCGCGCGAACGGCACCGCCGGGCCGGCGAAGCCGTGCGTCAGGCGCTGCGAGCGTTGAACCGGGCAGCCGACGCGGGCGGCGGCACCGTGCTGCCCACGGATCCGAAAGCGGCCGACGCCCACCGCGAGGACGCCACCTTGATGTTCCGGCAGGTGGAGGCCTGGCGGGGCGCCGCACGGCGGGTGATCGACCTCGCGGTACGGGCACGTCAGGACGCGGCAACCGCCGGGCGCTTGCGGACCCTGGCGGCCGACGCCGCCCGGGAGGCAGAGCAGGCTGCCGTGGATGCGGGGCGTGAGAAGGCAGCGGTCGAGGAGATGCGGCGCCTGCACGGCGCCGAGTACGAGGAGCTGCGCGCCTCGCTGCAGGAGGTCACCAGTGCGCTCGACCGCGCCCGGGCGCGGGTGGAGGAGCTGCAACGCGCCAAAGAGACGGCTGCTGCCGACGCGGCGTCGGCCCGGGCGCGGCTGGATGAGGTCGCGCCGCTGCGCCAGGCGGCCGAGGAGCACCGCGATGCCTGCCTTACGCAGTTGGGCCGGCTCGTCGACGAGGGCCTGGCCCTGGTCGGCGAGGACATCTCCACCGGGCCGGAGGGCCGGCCCGCGAACCTGACCGCAGGACTGGCCTGGGCCAGGCACCTGCTGGCCGAGCGCACCGGGCCAGGCGCGGGAGTGGGGGCGGACCGGCTCGCCACAGCGACGCGGACCCGGGACAGTGCGCTGAAGACCCTCGAGGGCACCGCCCGCACCGCCAACAGCGCACTGGCCCGGTTCAACCGCCAGATCATCCTCACCAACGTATCGGGCACCGCCTGGCAGCGTGCCGAGGTCGCCGACCCGGCCGCTGCCCGAGGCCAGGACCTGCGCGCAGCGGTGGAGGCACTGCGCGGGGCAGTCGCTCAGCTGGAGCAAGACCTGCGCGCCGACATCAAGAAGGCCATCAAGACCAGCATGTTCGCCCAGCTGCAGCGCGACGTTCAGGTCCGCCAGGATCTCGCGCAGCAACTGGTACGGCAGATCGGCCAGACCTTGCAGGACGTGCGGACCGGGGTGGCCCGGGTGGGCGTGAAGGTCGAGTGGGAGGTACGCAAGGACGCGGACGCGAAGGCCATGGTGGAACTGGTGAAAAGTCCCCCCTCGGACGAGATGTTCGAGCGGATGTATGACGTGCTGCGGCAGCGGATGGACGAGTCCGTCGGGGACACGTGGGCGGATCGGGTCGCGCACACCTTCGACTACCGGGCCTGGCACGAGTGGACGATCTCGGTGACACACTCCTCGTTCAGCGACGGAGGCAGCGACCGGTTCAAGGAGGTCAAGCCACGCGGTATGAACCCGCTGGAAACCTTGTCGACCGGGGAACGGCGCCTGGCCACGATGCTGCCCCTCCTGGCGGCCGCGTGGTCGATGTACAGCGGGGAGTACCGCGGGCCGCGGCTGCTGTCGATCGACGAGCTGGACGCGGCGTTCGACGACGCGAACCTTCGGCAGATGCTGGGACTGCTGCGCCGGTGGGAGTTCGACGTGCTGGCGACCGCACCCTCGATCACCCCCGTGATCAAGAAAGAGGCCGGGCAGGTCGTCATCCACCAGGTCATCACCAGCGGGAAGCACCGCGTGACGGTGCCGTGGCTGTGGCAGGGCCACGGGGAAGCGCAGCCGCTGACGCTGGACCTCGGCCTGGACTTCGACGATGGGATAGCCGGCTGATGGGCACGACATGGGAATGGGTCGCGGGCGATGAGGCACTGGCCCCGCTGTGGGCCGCCGTGCACGACCGGCTGTGCGCCGGGACGGATCCGGCAGCAATGGCGAGTGTGCGGGTGAGCGGGCTGCCGCCTGCGGGGATAGCGGCGCTGCGGGCGTGGCTGGACGACCCGGGCCGTCTACGGCGCGGCGCCTCCGCAGTGGTCGTGGACGCCCGCGGGGCGCGCGTGCCGGTGCGAGCGCTGCGCCAGGTGCTGCGGCTGGAACCGCAGGACCTGGTGGCGCTGGTGGAGCAGGCTGTGGGACGGCCAGTGGTCGACCGCGCACGGCAGCGCCTGAGTGACGCGGCGCTGCGCCAGGATGTGTGGCAGTACGCGGCCGCGCAGCTGCCGGCGTGTCCGGGGCTGGTCGCGCGGATGCGCGCCGCCGGGATCGGCGTCGACGACGGCGCAGGGGTGCGCACGCTGGTCGAGGCCCTCGCCGCCGTGGCGGCACGGCTGCCGGCCGACCCGCCGGTGTCACTGCCCAAGCTCGCCCACGACACCGCCGGTGACCCCCATTTCTTCGACCTCGACACCCTCGCCGGCAGCCGGCTCGTCACCCTGGTCGCCGAACTGACCGGACAGGTGGAGCCGACACGGCCGGACCGGATCCGTGCCCTGCTCGAGCAGGCCGGAGTGGTACCTGACCGGCTCACCGCCACCGTGCTGCTCCACCACGTCCAGGCCGTCGGCGACGGACCGGTCGACCGGCGCCTGCGCGAGGCCGTCGCCCCCATCGCGCTGCACCTGTTCGACCTGACCCGCACTCCCCCAAGCCTGGACCCGACCCAGGAACTCACCGTGGTGGAGAACCCCTCCGTCCTCGAAGCCGCCCTCGCCCGCGGCCACACCGAGCCGCTGGCATGCACCAGCGGACAGCTGCGCGCCGTCGACCACGCCCTGCTGCAACTGGCCGCCGACCAGGGCGTAGCGCTGCGGTACGCAGGCGACCTGGACGGGCCAGGACTCGGCATCGCGCACACCATCGCCCGCCTGTACGGCGCCAGACTCATCGCCATGGACCTGGCCACACTCCACGACGCCGGAACCCACCCATCCGCAGTGGTACTGGGCCCGCTCCCCACCGAAGACATCGACCTGCAGCTCACCCGCGAACTGCGCAACGTGGGGCGGGTGGTGTTCCAAGAACACGACGCCGTTCTGGACCGCCTCCTCCCACCCGCTTCCACCTACTGAGCTTGACTCATGAAGTCGTTGGGGTGAGGGACAGTCCGGTCCCGGTGCGGCATCCGTCGATGAGGTGGGGACGATGCCGTGCCAGATGGTCTGGATGAGGTGCTCGGGTGTGGTGCAGGCGGTGTGGGACAGCCAACGGCGCACCCGCCGATACCGTCCGCCACGTCAGCAACCACACGAGCGCGACCTGATCGACAAGCCCCCGACCAACCTGTCACGTCACGAACATATACGATCCTTCAAACGCAGCCTCTTTCATGCCCGTTTGGGCTCGTACGGGCTCCAACCACGCAGATACGGGCGCAGGTCCTCTGGTGTGATCGTCGGAGGGTCCGGTAGTCCTGGGTTCTGAGGTACAGGGTCGATGCGGTCCGCATAGGCCCGGGCCCAGGTGATCCAGGCAGTGGTTGCTTCGGCCACGTCGGTGGCGGCGTGGTGGTCTTCGAGCGCGTCGCAGTAGGCGCGGATGGCAGTGGCTTCCTGCCAGGCCTGTACCTGCGTGCGCAGGGCCTTCAGCCGGTGGTCTTCCAGAAGCGCAGTGCGAGCCTGCTGCATCGCAGTCAGCCAGCGTTGGCGTGTCTCTTCTTCCTTGCGCTGCTGGGCCTGCCGTCGTTCGTACTCGGCGTGTGCGCGGTGGGCGATCTCTCGGAACAGGGTGGGGAGTTTGTCTTCCAGGCGCCAGCGTTGCCTGTCTCCCCAGTGAGAGCGTCGGCCTCGATGGGCGTAGGTGTGCTCGAGGCTGAGTTCGAGTTCGTGGGATGCGCGTGTGGTGCGCGCGGTCACGCGTTGCCAGGCGTACTTCGCGCCGCTGGGGTCGGGTACCTCGTAGGAGCCTTCGTGGAAGGAGAGCGGGAAGGAACTGTCGCCGATGGTGATCACCAGGCTGGCTGCTGAACCGGTCTCGGGGTTGCTGACGGTGTAGTTCTTGGCTTCGGCTGTGTGGCAGAGGGCGTGGAGGAGGCGGCGGGCGCGGGGCTGGCAGTCGGGACAGGCCGGGATGTGTGCTGTGGCGGCTGCGGGGTGCAGGCGTTCTGCTGGCAGGTCGTCGGGGACGGGGACGGTCTCGTCTGGGGGCGTGGAGCGTCGCGGCGGTGGCCCGGGGCGCAGGGTGATGATCAGGTCGCCTTTGTCGCGTCCGGTGTGCTGGAGATGGTGGCCGTCGGGGACCAGGTGGTCTGCGCGTGCGGCATGCAGGGCGCGGCGCCAGTGGGCCCGCTCGTTCGATGTGGGGTTGGCGATGTGCAGGGTGCCGCCGGATTGCTGGAGTCTGCTGATCAGTTCCGCCGCCTCGGGTGCCGTCGGCGCAGCAGAGGTGCTCGGGCGTGGGGCGAGCGTGGCGTCGGTTTGGGCGAGGTTCCGGTGGCCGGCTTCGGTGGCGGCTGCGCTCCAGCGGCCGTCGGCCCGGGTTGTGGTGACCAGGCCACGATTGCGCAGGGCATAGACGGTCGCGGTGAGGTCGGAGTCATCGGAGGTGATGGGCGTCTGGCTATGGCAAATGCGGCGCAGGACTTCGAGTTGGCGCTCGTTGAGCTTGGTGCGGGCCACGGATCTTCCTGTCGTTGGTGCCCGGTCGGTCGGGGGTGTCAGTCGTCGCGCTCGGCCTGGCGCAACGTCTCGAGGGGGATGCCGAGTTCCCGTTCGAAGCGGTCGGCTGTCTTGGCCTGTCCGGCTTGGCGGAGGCTGCCGATGGCCTGTTCCATGAGCTGGCCGATGCGAAGGACTTCGTCGCGCAGGGCCTTGAGTTCTTCGAAGTTTTCGACCACGTCCGCGCCGCACCATTGGCGCAGCAGGTTGTAGGCGGGTTGGTTGCTGCGGTCGACTTCTGCGCAGATCTCGGGGCTGATGTGGGTGCCGGGATTCTTGCCGCGGCCGGGGTAGTAGCGGCCGTAGATCGCGTCTTGGCGTGCCTGGCATTCGTGTTTGTCCACGACGGCCATCAGGTGGTCGGCCCGGCTGCGGGCCAGGAGTCGTGCGGCGTCAACGGTGGTGGGCCAGGGCGCGGTCAGCGCGCCGTCGGTGTCGGTGAAGGCACGTGGGTCGCTGCAGAAGAAGCTTTCGGGCACGTCGAGGAGCGCAGCCAGCGCGGGGACATCGTCGACGTACAGCAGGCCTCGGTCACGGTAGTTGACACCAAAGGACACCAGCCCCTCCCACAGGTGCTCGTCGAAGAGGATGACGACCGCCCGAAAGGCAGGGTCCTCGTCGTCCGGGCTGTCTTTCGTCAGTTCGCTCCACTGCTGCTCGCGGGCCAGCCACGCGTCCTTGTCCTGCCAGGCGACACGCAGCCGGGCTGGCGGCACCCACTCCTGTCGGCCTTCCGCTTCCTCCGCGACGAAGCGGACTTTGACCCGCACCGGGCGTTGCGTACCCATCTTCAGGACCTCGACTTCTGCGACGGGTCCGTGGTGTGGCGCCACCCGGTACGCCCACCGCTCCCCCACGTCCACAGGCCCTCCTCTCATGGCGAACGCCTAGCCGCCATTCTGCTCCTGATCACACGGCATGAGGGTGAGCTCCATCAGACCTGCGCCCCCGTAGCGGTGGAAGAAGAGCCAAGTCGAACGGTGTTGTCGCCCGTTGGCCAAGGGTCTCTGATACCGACGCGGACTTTCGGGATGCTCGATTCCAGGAAGGGCGCTCTGTGGGGCCTGTCGGGGTCAGGCAGCGCGCTCGTAGGTGGTGCCGGTCCCGAAGACGTCGTCGAAGGGTAAGGCCCGCTGGCTACTGACCAGATGGTAGGCGCCGTTGGTGGGGTGGAGGGTGTGGAAGCTGTTGTAGAGGACCTCTGCGGGTGTCAGGACATGGAGGTCGCCCAGGACGTAGTACAGCGGCACGGGCGCGTGGACGCCCATGAATTGCAGGCCTGCCAAGGCGCACTTGTGGGAGATGGCGTAGTTGCGGGAGGTGGTGCTGGGCATGCGCGATTTGGCGTCTATGGTGACGAGTTCGCTGCCGCGGGCTGCGATGAGGTCGGGGAAGTAGCGCAGTGCCGAAGGTGTGTGGCGCAGGGCTTGCTGGATGGGTGCCGGGTAGGTGCCCTGTCCGCAGGGGTGGACGGTCCAGCCGCATGCTTCGAGTGCGTTTTTGACGGTGTGTTCGTGCTGGTCTCCGATGGTCTTTCGTGCCAGCCAGTCGGTCACTGCTGTGCCTCCTCGTCCGCGGCCTCTTCGCGTAGTACGAAGTGCCACTCTTTTGTATTACCACCGTAGCGGCTATGATGCCGCCATGACGGAGTACGTTGACCCACGTTTTCGTCCCACGCTGTGGCCCGGATCCACTATTCCGGCCCCGCCCCTGACGCGGCGCATCAAGAACGTGCGTGTCAAGGGCGACTGGATCCTGTGGACCCCGGTCCCCTTCGAGGACCGCCCGGCCGTGGAGCTGCCCGAGGACTTCTACCTGCGCGAGCTGATGGAGCTGCGGGACGACGACCTCGAGGGGGCAGCCCGGATGATGGCGGTCTACGGACCCCTCTTCGGCGCCGACCGGGACGATCTGTCCTTCGATAACGAGGAGGTCTACTACAAGGTGCAGGACATCCCCGAAGCCGACAGCGAGCAGCAGCCCTACCCATTCGGTGTGCACCGCGATCTTGTGGCCATCTACGTGCGGACCGCGCAGGACGCGATCACGACATGGCTGGCCTGCCAGCGCGAGGGTGGCCTCGAAGAACTCGTCCGACCGCACGTCACCGAGGAGACGCTGACGGACCTGCGATCACAGACCCGGCACCGCGAACAGCCCTGGCCGCAGTCGCTCGAGGAGCTGCAGGAGATCCTCATCGACGCCAAACTCACCTCGCTGGAGGAGGTGTTGAACCGGGCTCTGGGGCGTTTCAGCATCGGCATCGGTGATCTCTCCGACCGTTACCCCACTGTCTACTCGGTGGCGTTCCTGCAGCTGTACAACCACCTCGTCGAAGGCGCCACCGTCCACCACTGCGCCAACGAAAGATGTGGCCGCGCCTTCGTCCGTCAGCGCGGCCGCGCCGCATACCGCCAGCACCGCACCACCGGAGTGAAGTACTGCTCCCGCGAATGCGCCCGCGCCCAGGCCCAGCGCGAACTGCGCCGGCGCCGCAAGCAGGAGGCCAGCAATCCCTGAGCGGGCTCGCCAGGCCGCCGCATTCGCCTGATCGCTCGACGCATAGCGGTGCACACGACGCAGCCGAAGCGCTAGCGACTGGTCTCGAGGTCGTTGAGGACGGCGAGGACCGGGCCCCAGCACATGCCGACGGTGTCGCGGTCGGGTGTGACGCCTCGTTCTTGTTGTTGGCGCAGGTGGACGAAGTTTCGGTAGTCGCGGACGATCTTCATGAAGTCGTGGGCGTCCATCTGGATCCAGCCGCGGGAGCGAGCGGTGTCGAGCAACAGGGAGAAGCTGGTCCGTTCGGGAGGCACGAGCTTGCCGTTGGGCAGGACGAAGCCCTGCAGCAGGGTGGGGTCGCGGTGGGTGAGGACGTCCAGGAGCAGCGCTTCGGCGAAGCTGCCGATGCCGATGAGGGTGAGGCCGTAGGCGCCGTGCTGTTCGCAGATCTGGGTTTCGGTGACGCGTTCCATGAGCTGCTGGAGGAAGGCTTCGCTGCTGACGAGGGGCCGTATGCGGGCTTCGAGGTCGTCGGGGACGGTGAAGACGGTGGTGTGGCCGTCGGTTCCGGGCTGGCCCAGGACGGGGCGTCCGGAGACGTAGGTGACGGTGAGCTGTTCGGCGGCGAGGTGAGTGTTGAGTGTCTGGCGGACGAGGTCGGCCGAGGCGAGGCCGTCGTCGTATTCGAGCGGGTCACAGATGCGGCACAGCAGCCGGCTGACGGCGGCCACATCGTCGGTGCTGGTGAGGATGTCGGTGAGCCAGGGGATGCGGGGTGAGCCGTCGTACTCGGCGGGCTGGGGCCATCCGGCGCGTTGGAGGAGCTGGGTGAGCTGATAGCCCCGGCGTTCGAAGGGGCCGTCGATGTCGACGATGAGGCGGGCGACGCGTTCGAGGGTGAGGGGGTCGAGGGGTTTCACTGTGGGGTCTCCCTGTCTGCCGTGTGCTGGGCCTGTTCGAAGGCGCGGGTGAGGCGTTCGACGATGACGCGGCCGCGTTTTTTGAAGCCCAGTTCGGTGATGGCCTGGTTGATGCGGGTGTCGCGGTCGAGTTGGAATCCGTCGCTCAGCAGCCAGGACGCCAGGGCCAGCAGGTCGGCGTCGGAGTAGTCGCCGATGCGGTCCGCGGCGGGTAGGGCGGGGCGGGGGCGGCGTGTGGCCGCTGCTGGAGGCGGGAGTGCTGCCGGGGCGGGCGTGGGGGCGGGATCGGCGGGCGTTTCGTCGGCCTGTCGTACGGCGTCACGCCAGACAGCAAGGAGGCGGTCGATTTCGGTGTTCGGGTTGGTGAACCAGTCGGCGGCCCAGATGCGGTGGAAGCGCCAGCCGAGTCGTTCCAGGTGTGCCTGGCGCAGGCGGTCGCGGTCGCGGGCGCTGGGAGCGCTGTGGTAGCGCTCGCCGTCGGTTTCGACGGCGAGGAGCATCTGGCCGGGGCGTTCGGGGTGGCCGAGGGCGAAGTCGATGCGGTAGCCGGACACGCCCCACTGCGGTGTGACCGGGACGTTGGCGGCTTCGAGGGTGGCGAGGACTTGCTGTTCGAAGCCGTTGAGGTTCCAGTCGGTGCGTGCGGTTCCTGTGCGCTGGAGGTCTCCTCCGTGGGAGCAGTACTCGAGGAAGGCGCGCAGCAGTTCGGGGCCGCGGTTGCGGGTGTTCTTGAGTTTGCCGGGGTCGAAGTCGTGGTGGGTGAAGGAGCTGACGACCGTCATCGACTGGCGGGCGCGGGTGATGGCGACGTTCAGGCGGCGCTCTCCGCCGTCGTTGTTGAGCGGGCCGAAGGACATGGAGAGCCGGCCGCTTGCCGCTTTGCCGTAGCCGATGCTGAGGATGATGGCGTCGCGTTCGTCGCCCTGGACCTGTTCGAGGTTCTTGGTGAAGAAGCGGCGCCGGGCTCCGGCCTCGGGGCTGAAGAACTCCTGGAGTTCGGGGTGGTCTTGGAGGGCGTGGCGCAGCGCGAGGGTGATGCGGTCGGCGTGGCGCTGGCCCATGGTGATGACGCCGAGGCTGAGATGGGGGGTGTGGGTGGCGTGGTCGAGGGCGAGTTCGACGACGCGTTCGACTTCCTCGGGCACGGAGCCGCTCTGGCCAGGCTGGGCGTGGCCGTCGACGGTCTCGAGGCAGATGGGGCTGGTGAGGGTGGTGCCGGGGAAGGTGACGAGCCGGTCGTCGTAGATGGTGTGGTTGGAGAAGGCGATCAGGCGTTCGTCGCGGCTGCGGTAGTGCCATTTCAGGGTGTGGACGTGGGGCAGGCGGCTGCAGAGCAGGTCCAGCAGTGACTCGTAGGCGGCCGGGGGCGCAGCGTCGTCGAGGTCGTCGTCGGTGTCCTCTTGCGTGCCGCTGAGGACGCGCTGGAAGAAGGTGGTGGGCGGGAGTTGGTGGGGGTCTCCGGCGACGATGACCTGCCGGGCGCGCATGATGGAGGTCATCGCGTCGTGCGGCAGGACCTGGCTGGCCTCGTCGAGGATGACGACGTCGAACAGGCGTGTGGCCGGCAGGACACGGCTCACGACGAGGGGCGACATGGCCCAGCACGGCGTGGCGGCCATCAGCACGTCAGGGGCCTTCTCGACGAGCCTGCGCAGCGGGAGGTGCCGGGACTTGCGGCGAGCTTGGGTGCGCACCAGGGTGTTCTGGTCGGGGTGGGCGTCGCGGACCTTGCGGAGCCGGACGGCGACCTCGTAGCGGACCCGGGCGGGGTTGCTGTCGCGGTGGATGAGGTCGTTGCGGCGGAACTGCTCGACGACGTGGTCGTGTTCGAGGCGGGTGAAGGAGCGCAGGTAGGCGGAGCGCATGTGCGCCTCCTCCAGCACCGATGACCACCACAGGTAATCGAAGGTGGCCACCGCCGTGTCGGGGTCGGCGTCCGTGTGTGCCAGCTCGTCGAGGAGGCCACCAAGCCCGGCCGCTTCGAGGCGGTCGGTGAGCTGGTTGAGTTCGGGCATGCGCAGCAGGGTGTCGCGGTCGCCGTCGAGGCGCTGAATGGTTTTGTCTACGTCGTCGGCGGGAGCGGTCTGCCAGCCGTCCCAGCGCACGCACAGGGCTATCGCGGCCAGACGGCTCTGCAGATCCGTGAACGCGGCCAGGGCGCCGTTGAGGCCGGGGACGGTCCAGGGGGTCGCATTGCCGCTCACGGACAGCGCCTGCCAGCGGGCGTGCTGCTCGGCCGCCCGAAGGAGGGCGCCGTGCAGCGCGGGGCGTTCGCGCAGACCGTCCTTGGTCAGGCCACGTGCCTTTTTGATCAGTTTCCGGCGGCTGAACCAGCTGATGTTCCGGTCGTGCTCCTTGCGCCATGCGCGGCTCGCGGTGGCAGCGATGAGATCGTCCAGGCCGGGGGCGAAGACGGCTGCTTCGAAGCGGGCCAATGTCGCGGTGACATCCTGCAGCAGGGTGAGCAGAGTCTGCCATCCCTCAAGGTCGTCTGCCGGGCGCAGACCTGCGGTGCCCACCAGGTGGGCAAGGGTGCGGCGGGTGTCGCTCAGGGCTGTGCCGGTGAGCTGGTCGAGGCCGGCGGCCGGCCACCACGGCGCGCAGTTCGTCCTCGGTGCGGGCCTGGGTGTGGGACCAGGGGGATTCGCCGCGGCGGACGGTCAGTCCTTTCTTGGCGACGAAGGTCCGCAGATCCTGCTCTATCTGGCGATGGTGCTCGCCGTGGAGGTGGCGCAGTGCGGAGCCACGCAGCCGCAGGCGGGTGTGGTGGGATGACGGGCAGCCCATCAGGTGGGTGATCGCCTGGTGCGGGCTCACCTGCCAGGGATCGAGCGGCTGGTGGAACTCCTTTATGTGCCGGAGGGTTTCGTCGCGGTAGTGGGCCAGGCCGGTGTGCAGGTCGGCCGGGCGGGGCGGAGCCTGCTGGCCTGCCCGCTCGAGGGCATCGTGGAGTTGCTGGGCGATCTGGCGGCGGCTGAGTTTGTTGCCGTGCAGGTCGAAGACCAGTCCGTCCAGGTCCACGGTGGCGAGGCTGTCGGTGACGGCTTCGATCGCGGCGCGTTTCTCGGCGACGAACAGGACGCGTTTGCCCTGGGCCGCGAAGGTGGCGATCAGGTTGGCGATGGTCTGGCTCTTGCCCGTGCCCGGCGGTCCCTCGATCACCAGGTGGGAGCCGGCCAGCGCGGCGCTGATGGCTTTTTGCTGGGAGGCGTCCGCGTCGAGAACGAGGTACTCCGAGCGGGGCGGGATGTCGTCGGCGCCGGCTGGAGCGCGCGGGCCGGTGTCCTCGGCCAGGGCACGGTTTGCCTCCCGGTCGCCGGCCAGGGCGGCGATGACCGGGTGGTCGGCCAGCAGGTCGGTGGCACCACGCAGGTCCTGGACCATGGGCAGCCGGTCGAAGCTGAAGACGCCCGCCACGATGCGTTCTTCCAGCTCGGCCGTCAGGTTGCTGCGGACGAGAACGGCCTCGAGGATCTCGTAGGCGAGAGGGATGCGGTCGGCCGGGTCCGCGCACTCCTCCAGTGCAGTGGACACCTTGTCGGCGAGGACTTCCGTGTCGCCATCCATGCCGTACTGGCGGCTGAGCGCGTACAGCAGCACCGGGTTGATCTCCGCCTCGCCGGCCGTCTCGAGGACGAAATCGTTCTCGGACGCGGTGCGCGGCTGGATGGTCAGAGGCTGCAGGAGCAGCGGGGCGCGCAGTGCCGGCACAGGGGTGCTGCCGCGTGTGGGCGGCGGGTCGACGCGCAGCAGCCCAAGAGCCAGGCGCCCGGCCTCGATGCCCTGCTCCTCGTCCAGTTCGACCATCCTGCGGCGCAGGCTCCGTGCCCGGGTGCAGGCAGGACCGTGGGCGGCGGCAGCGGGGAACAAGGCGGCCAGGCGGGTTTTGCGTCCGGCCAGGAGCGAGGTCAGGGCCTGCCCGTTCGCGTCGGTCACATCCAGCGACGCGGTTTTGGTGTCCTTGAAGTGCAACAACGTGTTGTAGGGGCCGAAGTCGACCAGAGCATCGGCCCACTGCTGTGCTTCAGCGGCCACTTTCTCCCGACGGGCCTGCCGCGCGATGGCTTCCACGTGTCATCCCTTACCAACCGGCTGCCGATCCCGGCCCGTCTCGCGCCGGAGCCGCCCCGTGTGAGGCGAACAGGTCAACGTACGAAGCGCAAGGCACCTTCAGGCAGGGTGAGTTGGAGCACACGAAGGGCGTGAAAGAAGCACACACGGCGCGCTGGGAGCGCCCGGAAGACGAGGCTCCGCGTCTCTGCCTCCCGTCACCGATCAGTCCGGGACAGGCAAGTGGCTAGGAGCCGCGGGTCCAGAAGCCGGCGCCCCCATCCACACCCCGGCGTGGTACGCGGCGCAGTCGCGCTTCACAGGGCCTGGCCCACCGCGCCGGCCGTGGCACATTCACAGCCACCCGGCCCACGCGAGTCTTCTCCGGCCGCTTCTCGTCCGCGGTCGCCAACACGGACTCCCGCGTTGCTTGTGACAGTCCACTGCAAGTCTCCAGAGTCCGGACAGACCCGCCACGCCTTCAGCAGCCCTGTTGCCATCAGTTGATCAAGCACGCTGGGCAGTTGCGGAGGCTGGAGACCGCAGGCACGACCCATCTGCTCGAACTCACCCAAGCCAGTACCGGAACCCGGATCCGTGTGCGCCGCGAGGTACACGCTCGCCAGCCGTGGCAGCGGCCCGCTAACCCGTGCTGCAGGGGAGGAGCCGGCACGCAGGGCCCAGTCCGCGGCCTGACGTCGGTCGGGGCGGGCTGGAGCTTGGCCGAGCAGCGTGGCGTCAAGCAGTTCGGCAGAGATCTCGTTGGCTGCATTCTGGGGGGCCGTGCGCAGCCATCGCGCGTGCTCCAACTCGGCCCACGGCCCCTTGGTGGTACTGAGGCGGAGGCTGCGCATCACTCCCTTGGGCAGCCGGACTTGCATTTGGGTGTTCATCCGCAGTGCGCACTGCAGTGCTAGCAGGCGCGCGGCGGCCGAGGTGTCGGCTGGGAGCGCGGCGGCGAGGTAGCTGAGCATTTCGCGGACCCGGATCCGCTCACCCGGTCCCTTGGGGTGCCTGTGCCGCCGAGTGGTCGACGGCTGCAGCGGCGCGGGAGCGAGGAGGGTGTCCGGTACGACGGCGGCCTGTGCTGTCGCTGCGGCGCAGGCACTGCAGGCGTCGGCGAGGCGCCATAGCCGTCCGCCGCGTTCGCAGGCGAGGAGGAGGTGGATAGGGCCGGCGCAACCGCGGTGGCGGGGGTGCCAGCGGCAGCCGCGTTCGTGGCACTGGCAGATCCGCAGGTGCGAGGGGCGCAGGTCACCGCGCACGTGGCGTGCGAGGTGGGCCAGGGCAGCCGATCGAGCGGAGACCGCGGTAGTCGGTGTGATGCCGCCGTGTGGGCAGTGCCGGCAGACGAGAGCGAGCCCGTCGGCGTGTGAGCGCAGCTCCACGGTCCAGGCGCGTGGCGTCGCCGGACATGCTGTGCGCATCCTCACGGACGCGTGTTCCTCCAGTTGCTTGCGCGCTGGTCCCGCCCCCGGGGGGTGCGGGGGCAGCCGCCCACCGTAGTGCAGACCTCTGCCCTACTTAGCCGCTACCACCTGGAAAAATAGGGCAGAGGTCTGCACTGACAGGGCAGGGGTCTGCACCGTCGGATGGACGGGTGACGATCTTGCCGCCCGATCCGGACCTTGACGCGCTGCGGTTGGAGCTCGCGCGTCTGCGGGCCGCGCATGGGTGGAGCTACGACGAGCTCGCTGCCCGTAGCGGCCTGGCCAGACGCACCGTCATCGAGATCGAGCAGGGCCGCACCATCGGCACCTTGAAGACCTGGCACGCTCTCGCCCACGCTCTGGGCACCCCGTTCGACGAGCTCTTCGCGACGTTGTGCCGCGGGCATGACCTGCCGGGGCCGAGCGGGGGCTGACAGCCGCCCGGGCGGCTGCCGCAGATCACTCAAACCGGCGAGACCACCCCGAACAAGCGGTCACCTACTCGCACTTTTGATCCATTATGTGAGGCCGAGTGGGCGATCCGGCGGCAGCGCTGCCACAGGTTCGGCGTGTCGGCTGGCAGGTTCGCGCGCATGCACTCGACATCTCCCGCCCCTCGTCACCGGGATGGCACCCCGACCCCCGCTCGGCGCACGCGCCGCTCTTTGCAGGTCACTCCCGGCAGCGTCAGCCGGTTGCTGCGCTGCGGCCAAAGCGGCCGGTGCCGCGACTGCGGCAACCCGATCGAGTGGTACCACCGCAGCGACCAGCGGCTAGTCCGTCTGCACCCGCACGAACTGCCAGCCGTCCAGGTACCCGATGCCTGCCGCTGGCACGTCAGCTCGGGTGTGGCCCACCCAGCCGGGGACGGCAGTAGCTGGTGCCGTCTGGCGCACGCCGTCCTCTGCCCCGCCCGCGACACACCCCCACCCTCCCAGCTGGCTGGCCTGCGACGGTCGCTGGGCGTGCACTCCCGCCGCCTGATCGACGCCGGCGTCTTCACCCCTCCCCCGGCCTCACCGCCCAGGCGAGCGCCTGAACCGGTGGTCTGCCGCCCGGCCCGGCCCATCGTGCAGATGCTGTACGTCCGCTACCTCTCTGCTCGGCCGGTGGACGAGATCCAGTGCGTCGCCCAGACCCGGCACCGCCACCGCTGCACCAGCCCGCTGCTCACCTCCGGTATCCCGGGCGGCACCTGGATGCTCATGCCCACCGCGGAAAGCGGTCAACTGGCCCTGCCGACTGACGTCATGGCGGTTTACAACCTCAGCCGACTCCCCTACGCCGAGCAGCTGCGCTGGCGCGCCCAGCGATGCCGACAGCATGCCGCCTCGTCCACGGCTGCCGACCTGGCGGTGGCCGAGTGGGAGCCCTTCGACCCACTGCGCCACCACCAACACATTCACACCCGCCTGCCGGGCGCGGGCCGCCGCCCCGGCGCGGCAGGCCGCGCCCGGCAGGGGGCCCAGCCGTGACGTCACACCGCCGTCAAGATCCCCCTCCTCAGGGCCGCCGCTCCGGTGAGGTCCGGCATGCACGCTGCGGTATACCCCTGCCGCGAACGCGGACCACGCCCGGCTGATGACGCTCCCCGAGCGCTGCCACCTCGCTACCCCGTCCGGCATGATCAGGTCCTGTTCAACGGGCGCCCTCAGCCACGCTCCGTCGACAGGGCCCTGGCGCCGCGTCTCGGTTGCCGAGGGACAGCGGCCCCAGGACGTACTGGAGCCGATGCGTGACCGCGGTCCTCGCCCGTAACCACCAGGACCACAGTCAGCGCGTGGAGACCGGCTCGAGAGTCTGCTCGCCCACCACACTCTCGATTGAATTACTGACCCGCGTTGATGAGCTTCCTGGACAGCCGTCAGCACCACTCCCCCGCACAGGTCGTAACTCCTCCTCCCAACACCCC
This sequence comes from Streptomyces sp. RK62, assembly GCF_018070255.1. Taxonomy (NCBI): domain Bacteria; kingdom Bacillati; phylum Actinomycetota; class Actinomycetes; order Kitasatosporales; family Streptomycetaceae; genus Streptomyces; species Streptomyces sp. RK62. The sequence continues at coordinate 52,078 of NZ_JAGPYD010000006.1, forward strand.
TGGCACGGCAGTGACAGGCCCCTCCTCCCTGACCTCGATTCCTTTTCATCTTCGCGGAGCCCTTGTTGCACACGCCCACCGACGAACAGGCACACACTGTCGACGCCTTCCGAGCCGGCCACCATCTCGTCCTGCAGGCCGGCGCCGGAACGGGGAAGACCAGCACGCTCGGTCTGCTTGCTGCCAGCACCCGCCGCCGCGGCCGCTACCTCGCCTTCAACAAGGACATCGCCCGGGATGCCGCCACCCGCTTCTCGCACACGGTGCTGTGCAAGACCGCCCATGCCACGGCCTACGCCGCCCTCGGCCACCGCTACGCCAATCGACTCAACAGCCCCCGCCAGCCGGCCTGGAAGACTGGCCAGGCCCTCGGCATCACCCGCCCGGTCCGCATCGGTGATCACGAGATCAGCCCCCGAACGCTCTCTCACGCTGTCCTGCGCACCGTGACCCGCTACTGCCACTCCGCCGACCGCACCCTGGCCCGCCACCACGTGCCGCGCTTGCGTGGCCTGGACACACCCGTCGGGCACGCCCAACTCGCCCACGAAGTCCTGCCGTTCGCCCTCAAAGCCTGGGCTGACCTGCACAACCCCGAGCAGGGCGTGGCCCGCTTCGAACACGACCACTACCTCAAAATGTGGGCCCTCACCGAGCCCATCATCGAGGCCGACTTCCTCTTCCTCGACGAGGCCCAAGACACCAACCCAGTCCTCGAGAAGGTCTTCGCAGCCCAGCGCGACCATGCCCAACTCGTCATGGTCGGCGACTCCGCCCAGGCCATCTACGGCTGGCGCGGTGCCCGGGACGTGATGACCGGCTTCCAAGCCACTCCCCTCACTCTGACCCGTTCGTTCCGCTTCGGCCCTCTGATCGCCGAAGAAGCCAACCGGTGGCTCGCACTCGCCGACGCCCCCATCCGCCTGACCGGCACCGATACGATCGCGGCCGAGGTCGGCAGCCTTGACCGGCCGGACGCGGTGTTGTGCCGCACCAACATCGGCGCGATGGCCGAAGTCCTGCGCCTGCTCGCCGCCGGCCACCGTGTTGCTCTCGCCCGTGGCGGCCAGCAGTTGGCCGCCCTGGCCCTCGCGGCCCGGGACCTCAAGGACGGCCGCCGCACCTCCCATCCCGAGCTCGTACTCTTCAGCTCTTGGGGCGAACTGCAGGACTACGCCGCCTACGACCCTGCCGGACGTGATCTGCAACCCTTCGTCGACCTCATCGACACTCATGGACCCGACGCCATCCTCGCTGCTGTCGGCGAACTCACCGACGAAGACCATGCCTGCGTCGTCGTCTCGACCGCCCACTCCGCGAAAGGCCGCGAATGGCCCACCGTCCAGATCGGCGACGACTTCCCACCTCCCAAGGACACCGACCAGCACGACGAGCAAGGACGTCCCATCCCGGAACCTGTCAGCGATACCGACGCCCGCCTCGCCTACGTCGCTGTCACCCGCGCCCGTCACCACCTCGACCTCGGTGGGCTTTCCTGGATCACCGCCCACCCCGCCGCTGGAGAAGGGGTGACCCCCTGGTCAAAGGCGGTGGGCGATGTTGGAGTTGACCGACCTGCGGGTGTTGATATGCGGCAGTCGGCGCTGGCCGTGGCCAGCGACGGTTGAGGGCGTGCTGGATCGTCTGGCAGCACGGCATAACGACCGGCTGGTAGTGATCGAGGGCGCCGCCGCGGGTGCGGACTGGGCTGCACACCTCTGGTGCGGCGCACACGGCCTGGGGGCTGATCGTCACCGGTGCTATCCGGTGGACTGGGAGGCGGAGCGGCGTACCAGACCCCATCAGTGGCGCCAGGCCGGGCCGGAGCGCAACACGCGCATGCTGGTCAAAGAGCGCCCGCAGCTGATCATCGCGTTTCACGAGCGGCTCGACCCGGCAGCGGGCGGGACATCCGACATGTGTGTGCGGGGCCTGCTGAGCGCAGTGCCGGTCTGGCTGATGCCGGGCCAGGATCCGCAGGCGGGCCGGTGGCTGCGGCTTGCCGAGTTTCCACAGCCCCGCGTGGCACGTATCCGCCGGGAGCTTGACGCCGCCATCCTGTCCAGGCAGCCGGGGCTGTTCGGCGACGGCAGCGATGAGCTGCCGTAGTCGTCCCGGCCTGGTGCAGCTAAATTTCCGGCGCCGCCAGTCTTGGACCCGTTCAGTCGGTGTGGCGTTGGGTGGGGTCGAGGCGGCTGAGAACGGCACGCACCAAGTCCCGGCTGTAGGCAGGGAGCGATGCGGTCGCGCCGTGTGGCGTGGGCTGGTGTGGTGGACCTGCGGCACCGGGCCCCATCATGTCGGGGCCGCCGCGCTCTACCCAGAGCAGGTAGGTGATTTTGGCCCACTGGCGGAAGTTGCCGTGGCAGGCGACGTCGTCGATCCACAGCAGTTCGTCGGTGGGTACGTCCGTCCAGAGCGGGTGGTACTGGGGAATGACGGTGAGGACTTCTGCGGGGGTGAGGGGCGTGTAGCGCTGCCAGATGAGGATGCGGGAGTCGAGGGCCGGCCGGTTCTTGATTTTCTGGTAGCAGGTTTCGGCTCCGACCAGGACGACGGCGAGGCGAGTGTCCTCGTCGTCCCAGAGTTCGCGGATGAACTCGAAGGCCCGGGTGTCAAGCCACTGCGCTTCGTCGACGACCAGGACACGCGGCGTCTGGGACAGTGCTTCTTTGAGCATGGCTTCGCAGCGGGTGCTGTTGAGGGGGGCGTCGCCGGGCAGGTCGAGTTTTTTGTATAGCGCGGCGCGCAGGGCCTGGATTTTGGCGGAGCCTACTTTGATGCGCAGGGCGGTGCGGGGGGCGAGGTCGTCGAGGTGGCTGTTGACGGCGAAGGTCTTGCCCAGGCCGACGCCGCCGTGAACGCACATGATGGCGCCCTTGCCGGCGTCGGCGTTGAGGGTGGTGTGGAGATTGGCGTAGGTCTCTGCGCTGGCGTTGGTCAGCATGGCGTGGGCGCCGGGCAAGCCCATGTAGTGGTAGTTGGGGCCGGCGGTCGGCTGATTATCGGAGGTGGTGGTCGGGTGAGTCATGCGGTGTCCTGGGATGTGGGGTCGGTCAGGGGTTTGGTCCAGCGGGTGGAGTCGGGTTTGGGCCGGTTGAGGAGGTCGGGTCGGGCCTCGGCGTGCAGGTGACCTTCCGGTGTCTGCAGTTCGCGTAGCTGGGCGGCCGCTTGGCTGGCGGTGAGCCGGTTGAGGGGCTCGGGGGCGGCTGCGACGCTGGTGGCGGCGTAGCGGGGGTTGGCGTTCTTGCGTGCGCGTCGGGCTTTGGCGGCGTAGCGGTCGGCCTCGCGTCGGCGGGCGTTGTGCAGTTCGCGGGATTGTCGGGGGCTCATTTCATCGCTGCGGAAGGCGGGTCCGCGGTAGGTGAGGGTGTCGGCGTCGTAGAGCTCGACACGGTGGTAGTGGTGGGGTTCGTGGCGCAGGCGGACCATCTCGCCTGCGCTGCCGTGACCGTGCATCCAGTCACCGACGTAGTAGGCGCTCTTCCAGCGGACGCCTTTGCTGGTGATTTTCCGGGGTGGGCCGCTGTCGGTGAGGGTGTAGGTGTGCAGATCTACGGGATCGAGGGTGTCGATGGGGGTGAGGTCGGCGTGCCAGGCCTGGGCTGGGGTGCGCCGGTGGAGGCGGGCGATGGTGTGGTCTTTGTTCCACCAGTCCACCCAGTCAAGGACGACGGTAATGAAGGTTTCGTAGTCGAGGAGTTCGTTAAGGGCCCACAGGGGCTGGCCGCGGCGGTCGCGTCGGCTTCGTGGGGTGTGGGCGTAGCCGGGCAGACCTTTGAAGAGCATGTGCTTGGCGGCGCCGTTGACGGCTTCGACGGTGCCTTTGAGGTGGGGGCTGTAGGGGGGCAAGGCGATGAGTTCGGTGCCGAACTTTTTGAACGCCTCGTCCACGCACTTGCCCAGGAAATCACGGCCGCGGTCGGTGCGGATCTTGCTGGGGATGCCGCCGAAGGGCCGGTGGTGATCCGTGCAGAGGATGGCGTCGCGAGCGGCGGCCAGGATGGCGTCCTGGCTGGGCTGGTGGGGGGTGATGGCCAGCCCGCAGATGACGGCGGTGGCGTGGTCGATGAACCAGGTGATCCAGGGTTTGCAGCGGCGTCCGTCGACGTTGACGAAGACGCTGGCTTCGACGTGGTCGGTCTCCCAGACGTCGTTGCGGTTGCCGTGTGGGCGCAGGGCGTGGACGTCGTGTCGGCGGCGGGCGGCTTCGCCCCCTTTGAGGGCGGCGCGCTGGCCGGGGGTGAGTTCTCGGTCTACGGCGCGGTAGAAGGTTGCCTGCGATACGCGGGGTGGGCTGCCGAAGATGTTGTCGTCGACGAGTTCGCGGTAGGTGGCTGCCGCGTTGCCGTTCCATCGGGCCAGGGTTTCGTGCATGGCCGGGGTGAGGGTGAAGTGGCGGCGGCCTTGGGGTGTGTAGGTGCCGTGATGGGCGTCGGCGTTGTCCATCCAGCGGCGCACGGTGCGCCAGTGGACGTCGAACCCGGCGGCGACGGTACGCACGTCGTGGTGGGTGAGGCGGTCCGCGGCGCGCAGGCGCAGTAGTCGGCGTACGGCGGCGGCGCGCAGGGAGGTGAGGTCGTAGGGGCTGTTGGGTGGTGGTGTGGCGGGCACGGGTGTTCGGGCGGCTTCCTTGGAGGTGTGGACGTAGGGGCAGTGGGTCAGGCGGGGGCGAGGGTGAGCAGGCCGGCGCCGTAGGGCTTTCCGCGGCCGATGCCGGTGAGCAGGGCGTGGCGGAGTTGGTGGGGGTCGGTGATGGTGGCCAGGCCGTCGAAGCGGGTCAGTGCGTGCATGGGGCCGGGAGAGTGGGCTTGTTCGCCCGGCTCGTCGGCGCGGCGGCGTCGGCGGGGGAAGCGGGCGGGGGTGATGTCGGTGGTGGCAAGGGTGAGGCCGGCTTGGTGGGCGCGGCGCTGCCACCAGGCGAGGGCGTCGTCGCCGTAGAGCGCGACGATTTTCCGGCCGTGCTTGTTGTCGACGGGGTGGTGGTCGTCCAGGACGCGGCGGGCGGCGCTGGCGTTGGCGGTGATGCGGTAGCGCACCGCTCGGCCGGGGATCAGGGCCTGGAACATGGGGTGTAGGGGGCGGGTTTCGGCGGTGCCGTAGCGGTGGGGCAGGCGGGTGAGGTCGGGCGGCTGGTGGGACTGGACGAGCAGGGTGGGTGGGGTGTCGTCGGTGGCGTCTTCCAGGCGGAAGAGCAGGCCGGCCTGCTGCCGGGGGTTGTCGCCGAGGTCGTCGGGGGCCAGGAGCATCACGCTCTTGTGCAGGCTGACGGCGTCGGCCAGGTCACGGCGGGCGGCTGGGCTGCGGCGGTTGAGGCGGATGCGGGTCAGGGTCGCTGTGGTGGCGAGGGCGGCGGTTGGGGCGGTGGTCACGGGGTGGCGTCCTGGTGGATGTAGGCGGTCAGTTCGGTGAGTGCGGGCGGTGGGGCGTACAGGGCGGCGGGCAGGTTTTCGGTGGTGTGCCAGGTACGGCGGATCTTGTGGGAGCGGCGTGTGGGGGTGAAGTCGTGGGGGTCGTCGGCGACTTCGCGTTCGCTGTGCGCGGCGGGCACGTGGGAGGGCGGGTGTTCCCAGACGAAGGCGACGGGCACGGTGGCCTGGCCGGTGCGCGGTGGTGTGGTGAGGCTGAGGGGGACGTGGTGGAGGAGTTCACCGATGGGGTCGGGGTGTAGGGCGCCGAGGACGAGGGGTTCGTTGGGCAGGCAGGCGCGGCGGCCGAGGTAGGGGCCGAAGGCGGGTTGTTCGAGCCGCTTCAGGAGGTGTTCCAGGAATGGGTCGGGTCCTTGGACGGCGAGGGTGAAGACGGCGTCGGCGAGGTAGACCCGTTCGGTGATGAGGGTGGACTTCTCGCGGGGGCGGTAGGCGCCTCTGCTGGTGCGCAGGCCTTGACGGTGCGGGCGGCCGCCGCCCACGGTGTGGTAGTCGGTGTGCCGGGTGCCGGGCCGGTCTATGCGGACGGTGAACGTCAGGTCCGTGTAGGGGTTATGGCCGGTGGCCGGGTCGGGGGCGAGGGCTTCGCTGCGGGGGCGTGCGTCGGCGGCGGCGAACAGGCCGATGAGGGCCGAGCGGGAGGGGAAGGGGAGGGTGTCGCGGTAGTGGAAGGCGGCGTGTTCCCCGAACGACATCAGCGGTGCGGCCAGGCGCAGCAGGATGCCGTTCATACGAGGGCCCCGGTGGGCGCGGCCGCGGTTTCGGTGAGGGCGTCGATGAGATCGTCGAGGCCGGCGTGGGCGGTGCCGAGGTGGTCGACGGGGTCGGGGTGCAGGGTGGCGTAGCCGCAGCCGAGGAGGCGGCGGGTGCCCAGCAGCCGGTTCAGCCCGGCGGCATGCTGGGACAGGGCTGCGATGGCGGGAGTGGTGTAGCCGCCTCCGGGGGCGTGCTTGACGGGCTGTTCGAAAGCGCCGGCGTAGGAGACGGGGCGGCGGTCACGGATCGCGTAGTGGACCAGGTGGGGGTAGGTGTGCGGGGCGGTGGAGGTCTTCTTCGCGCCCGGCATGACGTCGATGAAGGCGTCGGCGAACAGCCGCAGCAGGTGCAGGGCCTGGTCGTGGTCGCCGTTCAGGTTGCGGGTCAGTTCGGTGAGGTTGACCGTGGCGTAGCGGTAGAGCAGGCCGGTGGTGAAGAACGCGGTCTGCAGATGGGCACTGCCGCTCTCGTTCGGGGCGGCCCAGTCCTCGACGGCGGTGAAATAGTCGGGCTGGGGTGAACTGGCATGGACGGTGAAGGCGGGTGCCATCTGCACGGCGCCGTCGACGTGGGCGTCGGGGACCTCGGCGAGCATGCGTCCGAAGAGATTGATGGTCGCGGTGCGCCGGCGGATCACGGAAGCCACCCTGGGCGTGGGCAGAACGGCCTCCGCCTTGGGCTTCTTGCGGGCGCCCTTGGCCGGGGTGGCGTGTGCGGCGGTTTCCTTGGCGAGGGCTTCCTCGAGGTGCGGGCGGTGCTCGCTGCACAGGTCGGTGAGGTCGTCGAGGACGTCGCGCGGCAGGTAGAGGGTCGCCGAGGTGATGCCACGCTGGTTTTCCTCGGTCTTGAGGCCCTCCGTGGTGGCCGAGCGCACGATCTGGGTTCCGGCGAAGGCGGCCAGGTCGGTGGGCCAGCCGGCCCCGCACAGGGCGTCGGCTACCCGCAGGGGCAGCATGCGGGTGCGGGCGGCATGCTCGTCCAGGACGTCCTCCAGGCGCAGGCGCACGGCCCGCTTCCAGGACTGGGAGGACACCAGGGCGCGGACCATGCCGCCCAGCAGCAATGTCTTGGGCAGGTCGTCCTCTCCCCGGTTGAGGAGGGATGCGGGCAGCGGGTGCAGGATGTGGAAGTCGGCGTAGCGGGCGGGGGCGTAGGCGGCCATGTCACTGCTCCTTGGAGGTCGCGGTGTTCAGGGTGAGGAAGTAGTTCTCGCGCCAGCGGGCCGCGATCTCGGGCTGGTCGTCGTCCCACCAGGCCAGGTCCTCCAGCAGGACGGCGAAGTCGAGGCGGGCGGCGCCGCGGCTGTTGAGGTGACCGGTCAGGGTCCACAGCCTGGGGTGCAGCAGCGAGGTGTCGAGTCGGGTGAGAGTTTTGACGCGGCTGGTCATGGTGGCTTCCTTGAAGCCGTAGCGGGCCACGGCGATGGCGAGGTGGGTGCCGAGATCGGGGCGGCGGCGCCAGGGCCGCTCAGCCGTGCTCGCCACCGTCGGCGAACCCGGCGGGCCGGATTGCGGGGCTGTGTTCGCAGTCGGTGCGGTGGCGTCCTGGTCCCTTCCGGCGGCGGGCTGCTCCGGCGTGTAGGGGCCTTGCTGGTGGGGCAGGTCGCGGTGCAGGGCGATGAGTGAGGCCACGGTGTAGTGGGCGCGGCGTGCTCCGAAACCGGCGATGTGCCGGGTGAGGTGCTCTGGCATCCGGGGGCACTCTGCGACGGGCCGTCCGAAGCCCGACTTGAGGTCGGCTCGGATGCCGTTGACCGCGCACAGGGTGATGACCTGGTGGACGAAGTCGTCGTAGTGGGCGCGGCGTTGCACGGTGGTGACGGGCATAGGGCGGCAGCCTCCGACAGGGCGGCGAGAACGAGTGGGCAGAGAGGGATGTGGTGAGGCAGGATCAGCGGCTGCACAGGCGTAGCTGGGCCAGGGCGGTGGCAACGGCTTCGGCCGCGCGGAAGTGCTGGGCGATCGCCGGGCGGGTGGCGGTGCGCAGGGCGCCGATGGCGTCCGCGGCGAACGCGGCACGGGCGCTGCGGTCGGGTTCCTTCAGCAGGTTGAAGAAGGTGGCTTCGGCCCGGGGCCAGTACAGGGTGCGGGCGCTGCGGGTCCAGGATGGCAGGTGCCGGGGGCTGGCGGAGTTGGTGGTCTGCTTCCAGGCGTCCTGGGAGAGGCGGTCGAGGTGGGCGCCGATCTCCTCGGCGGCCTTGCGGCATTGGGCGACCCGCTCGGCCGCGGCCGGGTCGCACTCCTGCATCCAGGGCCAGATCGGCGGGGTCAGAGCCGTGTACCAGGTGCGGTTGTTGGTCTTGCCGTCCTGGTCGAATCCGTAGACCCGCACCCGCAGGGCAGCGCGCAGGTCAGGAGGCAGGTCGTTGAGGGTCGTGAAGGCGTCGGGCCGCTGGACGGTGTAGCGGCCCTTTCCGTTCTTGGCCTGGGTGCCTTTGCGGTCGTCCTCGTCACCCGCCAGCAGCAGCGCGTCCAGGTCCCGCCACACGGCCCGGTCGGCGTCCGCCCGGCGTGGTCGGTGGCGTCGGGTGACGGGCTCGTCCGCATGGATGTGATGGATGAGGTACGGGTCGAGAGCGGGGAGCTTCTTCTGGGTGGCCCAGGTCAGGTAGGCGTCGACCACGTGGCGCCCGTCCGGCGCCGGAATGAGCAGGACGGCGTGACGCGAGCGGCCGGTCAGCAGACGGCCTGGTGAGGACACCGGCGGTGGGGCGGCATCGGGGTCGGGATCCTCTGCGGGGTCAAGGTCGTCGTCAGGGTCCGGGTGGGGCAGCGGTTCCTCCCACGGGCAGTGGTCCACTTGGTCCGGCCAGGACGGGTCGGGCTTGGGGATGCCGGCCAGGAGGGTCTCGTACAGGGTCCGGCCCAGGGGGTGGAAGGACAGGCTCGAGCGCAGTGGGCCGGCTTTCGCCCGGTTGAGGGAGCGTCCCTCGACCGTGCGCACGGACCACTGCCCGGCCGCGCCGTAGTAGTGGTGGATGAGCATGTGCCACAGCGCCTGGGCGCTGGGCACCGGCTGCGGGTCGGTGTCGGAGTGCGGGCTGAGCCAGGAAAGGTTGTTGCCCTCGGGGCGGCCGAAGACCAGCTTGTTGACGCCTGCGCGTTGCGGGCACTGGACGGCCAGTCTCGGGTCTTGCAGGAACGGCCGCACCGGGTGGAACAGGTCCCAGATGTAGGCGTCGAAGTAGGCGTGAACGGCGTCGGGGCCGAACCCGGCGGGATGCGCCAGTAACTCCCTTCGTCGTGCGGCCCACTGACGTGCCGTCATGCGCGGCTGTCCTCGTGCGTCCAGGCCGCTGACCCGTGCGGCCATCACAACGAGCAGACGCAGGACGGCTGATGCCGCCGGCGGGAGGGGAAGCGCCAGGTCCTTGATGAGGTGGGCGCGCAGCAGCACGTCCCGCCACCCCAGCTCCTCCTGGTGTCCGTCCGGGAAGAGGACGGGAATGCACGGTTCTTTGTCGGTCTCAAAATGCGGGGAAGACACACAGGATCCATTACCGGGTGCGAACAAGAGATGGATTTCGGGGAAGATTCGCGCGCCGGAGCGGGATTTCTGCGCAGGCCATGACGCAAGGAGCGCACTAGGGCGGCAGGAAGGAAGAGGAAGGGGGCGGGCGGTCAGGGCGCGCGGCCCGGGTCAGGCCACGCCGACGTGCCACCCCCACTGCACAAGGACACCAAGGGTGCGGTGCACACAGCGCAGCAGGCAGGGCGCGCGAGACCGGACGCGATTACGAGTCCGGCTCCGCGTCTCCATATTATCTATAGACAAGCAGCTTCCGAACCACATAGTTCAGCCGGAAATTACCGGTCGGTGCCCCTTTTTTGAAGTCATTTCCGGACTGCACTCCTTAATCCGTGCCGACGGTTCGGCGACGGTCACTTCTCATTCGATGTCACTGTCGGTTTTCGCTCGGATGTCAGGCATTCCTGTCCCAGCCCGCGGCAGGTGTCATCGGATGAGAAGCCCTGGTCCTGGAATGAGAGGTCGCGGTCTTCCGCCTTCTGGCCCCGCGCCGCTGCGTGCCTCGGGCAGGAAGATCCGGCCCTCCTTCCAACGGCGCTGCCAGCGAAGGGAGTTCAGGCGGGCGGCTCGGGGTGGGGAAGCGGGCTCAGTCCTCGGCGTGGACCAGTCCCAGGGTGTCGTCGAGGTGCAGACGGTGCCGGCCGAAGCGCACCGGCCGGGAGGGATCGCCGGTGTCCTGCGGGAGCAGGACGAGATCGGCGAGGAGGGCGTGGCTGCGCCAGGAGGCGGGGATGTGGTGGTCTCTTGTGCGGCCGGCGACCCAGGCGGCGGGGACGGGCAGGGTGTGCTGGAGGATCGTACGGATTTGGGTGGTGGTCGGTTTGCGGTGCTCGGGCAGAGGCTGGGTGCCGGCCGCGTCCAAGGTGAGGCGGCCGTCGGGCATGCGGTAGACGGGCAGGAGGCGGCGGGGCATGGCGCCCAGGCGGGTGGCGGCCTCACGGGGGTGCAGGTTCTGGCGGTGCAGGTCGGACAGCGAGAGGGTGTCGTGCCAGGCAGGGACCAGGTGCAGGGCGCTGTGGTGTTCCTCGGTGCGGGTGCGGGTCTGGTGCAGGGTGTGGCTGCGGCGCAGGGCGGCGTCGGTGCGGGCCAGGGCGTCGGCGTCTCCGTGCACGGCTTCCACGAGCTGTTGCACGTCGTCGGGCAGGGTGAGCGGCTGCTCGGGGCGTCGGGCGAGGTAGGCGGCGGTGGCGAGCGGCAGGAACGGGGAGTCCAACGGGCGCCAGGCGGGTGGCAGGAGGGTGCGGCCGCGGTGGTCGGTGGGTTCGAGGACGATCAGGCGGGGGTGGTCGCCGGACAGCCAGTCGGGGCGCTTGATGTGGTCGAAGCGCCACAGGCGGCCCAGGCGTTGCAGGAGGGTGTGCAGGGGCGCCAGGTCGCTGACCATGACGTCGACGTCGATGTCGAGGCTCATGTCCAGCAGGGTGGTGGTGACGACCACCAGCCGCCCGGGGCGCTCGCCGGCCGAGGCGAGGGCGGTGCGGATTCGGCGGGTGAGGGCCTCGCGTTGGTGGCCGGGCAGGCGTGCGTGCAGCAGGAGCAGCTGACCGTCAGAGCCGCCGTCCGGCCAGTCGAGAGCGGTACGCAGATGCGTGTAGGTGGTCTGGGCGTCGGCCACGGTGGCGCAGTACACCGACGCGCAGCCGCCCGAGCGGGCGACAGGGGCGATCTCCTGAGTGATCCGCTCCAAGCGGCTCTCCCGGGCGGGCGTGTCTTCGGGGTCGGTGCAGGAAGGGTGGCGCACCGGGTGGAGACGGAGGGTGGCGCGGCGGCGGTGGCGGTCGGCGTGGGCGCCGGCCGCGGCCGGGTCGATGCGGGTGAGGGAGGCGTCCGAGGCGGCGGCGTAGAGCCAGCCCGGATAGGTGGGCCGGCAGTCCAGGTGGGCTGTTGCGGGGGGCGGGTGGCCGGCGCCGTCGAGATAGCTGCGGACGAGCTGGCTGCTGATGTGGCCGGGCAGGGTCGCGGACAGCAGCACAACGGGGCAGCCCAGGGCGCCGAGCCAGTGCAGCAGCCGAGACAGTGTCTGCCGCATGAACGGGGGCAGGGCGTGGACTTCGTCGACGATGACGGTCCGCCCGCACAGGGCCAACATGCGCAGGGCGCTGAAGCGGACCGGCAGGGCGGCCATGAGGGCCTGGTCATGGGTGGCGACGGTGAACTGGGCCAGCAGGGCCCTGTCCCAGCCGCGCAGCCAGCCGTCGGGCACCGTCACGCGCTCCTCGGGCCGCTCCCCTGCAGCCGGCCCGCCCCCGTCATCGTCGCTGTCGGGCCAGTAGCCGTCATTGGTGGAGGGTTCGTGGGCGGCCAGGCGGTGGTCGGTGTAGGCGGTGTTGTCGTAGCTGTGGCTGTGGACCAGGGAGACCGGGGCGTGCTCGGGACGGTGGGCCGCGACGTAGGCCTCGAGGAGGTCGTAGGCGGCGTCAGTGGTGGCCATGGTCGGCAGCAGCCACAGGATGCCGGCCGTGTCCCCGGAGGCGTTGAAGATGCGTGCTGCTTCCAGCGCGGTGATGCTCTTTCCGCCTCCGGTGGCGTCGGTGACCACCAGGATGCCGGGCCCCTTCTCCCCCACCACCGTAGCGAGTTGCTCGATCACCGAGGCCTGCAGGGCGTTCGGCCGCTCCAGGCCGTTGTGGGCCTGGGTGAACGGCACCTGCGGCAGGGTGATCCGGGACAGCCCAGACTCCTCGACCACGGCGGGGGCGTCCCGGACGGCCTGGGCGTAGTGCTCGCCGGCGCCGAAGGCGGGCGCCTGGGCCTTGGGCAGCCAGTAGTGGCGCTGGCTGGCCAGCCGGTCCGCGATGATGCCGATTCCGGTGATCAGCACGGCCGCCGGCACCGACACGTCCGCAGGCACCGTAGTGGCGCCGGTCAGGTGGCGCAGCAGGGCGAAGTAGCGGCGGCGCAGATCCTGCCAGGCCGGCCCGCCCAGGGCGAGGTTGACCCGGGAGGCTTTGGCCGCGCCGTCGATGTCGACCTGCAGGAACCGGCCGTGGTGGCCGCCCAGAATTTGGGCGACGAGCACTCCGGGGCTGTCGGAGGTGTCTGCCGGATAGCCGGCCTCGGCCAGCAGCTGCAGCACACTGTGCATGGACGCCCGCTCATGCGGCATACGCTGCCAGTCACAAGTGTCCGCGCGCAGAGTGTCGCTGACCCGGGCCCAGGGATACGCCTCCTGCTCCTGGAACGCCGACAACTTGCCGAGATCGTGCAGGCCGGCGATGAGCATCACCAGGCAGCGCGCCTCGGCCACCGTGAGCCCCAGCCCGGCGGCGATCATCCGACGCTGACCACGCGTCAGGTACCGGTCCCAGACCACGCCCGCGAGCGCCGCGACATCCAGCAGATGAAACAGCAGTGGATACACCGCCCACGCCCCGCGGTCGAACTTCCCCCACGGCGACACATCGATCCCGCCGCGCCGGGCATCCTCCCGCACCCCCACCGAACCCTCCCGCCATGCGCCAACCACCCCTGGGATCAGGAAGGTTGCTGCACATCCTGCCGCATGCAGAGCCCCCATGACACACGTTGTTGGCGAGGCAGGGTGTAGCCTACGATCCGGGTTTCGCCGGTTTCCTCATCCCGTGAGGGTGCGCCCCTGCTGGTCATCGTGAGTCACTCAGGGGCCTGTCTTTTTCCCCACACGCGTGGGGATCAGTCGTGCAGCAGGGCGGCCAGCTGGGCGATACGCGGCCTTCCCTACAAGGCGTATAAGGGTGTGCCCTTCTGGATCATGATGACGACGAGGCCAACGCCCTCCCCACACGTGTGGGGATCTGCCGCGGATCCCCGCCACCATCGTCGAATCCGGCCAGCCTTCCCCACACTCGTGGGGGTCTGTCCAGCATGCGGGGAAAGACGGGATACCAGCGATGCCCTCCCCACACGCGTGGGGGTCTTTCCGGCGTGATCGACTACCAGCCGCAAGCGGATGAGGCTTCCCCACGTGCCGTGGGGGTCTGCCAGGCGCCTATCTCTCCGCCCTCAAGACCCATCTGTTCTCCCCACCGACGTGGGGGTCCCACCAGGCAAACGCTTGTCGGAGACACACCCTGGCCCGGCAAATACACGACCAGCTGCTGCCGGTGCCCGCCTACGACGACTACCGAGAAGTGCTGCAGCCCATGCTAGAACCCACCGGTGCGCAGATCGACACCTCGCCGTGGCCCGAGCCCGCGCCCGCCTGGCCGGTGGCCGTGCACCAGCCCGACGGGCTGGACGGCTTCTGCTCCCAGCACGACTGATGATGCAGGCCCGCCTGAGCTGCGTGGTGGACTGCCCGGCGTGATCGCCGGTGTCGGCGGGACGGATCCGTCTGCCCGTCGGCTGACGGCCGGAGCCGATCGCCTGGAGAAGATTGCTGACCGGGTGGAGCAACACACCAGCAGGCCACGCCTACGGCCGGGCTCTTCCCGTTCCTGGGCGCAGGCCATGGGGGTTGGCTGGCGCATCTGATGCGTGCGCACAAGCTGCTGCCGCGAGCGGAGATGGACGCGGAGCGGGCACACCGCCAGGCTGCCCTGGTGCGTGCGGAAGAGCTGCAGGAGTGCCTGGATGCCGACGATCCGCTTCACGAGGCATTGTGGACATGGCTGGAGCAGCAGGTGAGTGTGGGTGCCCAGCGGTGCGAACGGCTGGCGAGCGACCTGGCCGCGGGTGCCGGTCCCGCTGCAGGCTGCACGCGGCCGAAGCCGGCTCGCTGTCTCCTACGTTCCCTCCGAAGCGACGCCTGCCGAGGAAGATCCGGTGGTGGCCTGCGCATGGTGGCTGGATGAACGCCGCGTCCATCCTGCCCGCGCTTACACCCAGCGCCTCGAGTTCCGCATGGATTCCTGACCGGAGTGGGCCGAGCGCCGGAAGGCCGTCCGAGTCCGGCCACACCCCCACGCATCGGGCAACTCCACAAACGAGGATGAACTACAGCTCAGCCAAGGTGGGTAAAGTACAGCCTGACCATCATCAAAAACGCAGGTCGCTAAGGGTCCTCCCCACACGCATGGGGGTCTGTCCGCCATCCGCCGCAGGAGCCCTATGGCTTGCCTGTCTTCCCCACACGCATGGAGGTCTAGCCGCGGGAGTACCTCGACCCGAGGTGCATGAGCAGCCTTCCCCACACACGTGAGGGTCCGTCCAGCCGGTAGGCAAGGTGCCGGCATCCGGCGGTCCGAGGTGACGTAGCCGTGGGAAGAGGTCCACCGCGACGCCTTGTTCCTCGACCGGCCTCCACCACCGGGGCGTCCCGGTGACCCGATGACGCTGTTAGGGGTGGCGGGACGGGAATCTGGGCGCCGCAACGGCAGGCCTACGCGGTGTTCTTGCTCCAGGACGTCGTGAGCAGGACGCCCAAGGGGGTGGGTGCGGCTGCCGCGGAAAGGTGCTGGCCGGGCCGATATGGCGCGGTCTGCCGCTCCGTGAGCGGTGGGTCAGGATGGGCCGGGCTGCAGCAATACCGTCGTACGTTTGGCCCGGGTGAGGGCCACGTAGAGCTTGCGGTGGTCCTCGTTGTGCGAGTCGAGTCCTTGGCGCAGGGTTCCTTGCTCAGCGGGGGTGAGGCGTACGCCGACATGGTCCCATTCGCGGCCCTTGGCCTGGTGAGCTGTGAGTCCGGGCACGAGACGGCTGCTGGGTGTTTGGAGCCGGGTGCGCAGGTGTTGCAGGCGAGCGATGTGGGTGGGATGGCGTCGGGGCAGTTGGCGGCCTGTCTCTTCTTTGATGGTCGCGGTGAGCTCGGTCAGCAGCGCGTTGAGCTCTCGGGTGCCGGAGAGGTCATCGAGCAGGCCGTTCAGGCGTGGTCGCATGCGCTCCAGCACCTGTTGGTCGATGCCGAGGGTGGTCAGGGCGTCATTGTGAAATGTTGCGTGGTCGCCGAAGGTGCGTTGGGTGAGTTCGCTGAGCAGGAGTGTGCAGGCTGCTTCCTGGGCCTGGCCGGTGTTTGAGCTGAAGGCCAGGGGCAGTACAAGAGGGCCAGCGTCCCACAGATGGCTCCATTGCAGGGCGAGCAGGACGTCAATATCCGCAGCATGTCCCTGGTTGAGGGTGACGCCGTGCCCTTGTCTGAGCTGATCTGCCAGGAGCTGTTGTTGGGTACTCTTCCAGCGGAATGAGGTGCGCAGGTCACGCTGCATGAAGCCGGCTTGCGTGATGAGGGAGGGGACCTGGTCGGGCTGTGCGCCGCGGAAGCCGTACAGGGCCTGCCAAGGGTCACCGACCACGGTGACGTCCAGTCCGGCGGAGGCGGCGAGCCGGACCAGGGCGAGGTCCAGGGCGTTGGCGTCGAAGATTTCATCGACGATGAGTGTGCGTGCGGTGTCGGCGAGGTGGGAGCGCAGCACGTCGTGGATGTCGGAGTCGTCGAGAGCTGTTTCCAGCAGATGGCGGGCGTCCTGGTGGGTGCACAGGCCTTCGGTGAGGGCCTGGTTCACCGCAGCGGTGGCGGGACGGTTTTCGTTGCGGACTCGCGTGACGGTGCGGGTGACGACCTGCCGGCCGTCCAGGACGACGAGGGGTTCGCGCCGGGTCCACGAGGTGTCCAGGAGTACACGCCAGTGGTCGATGACGGTGAGCTGGCGGTGGCCTGCTGGCCATTGCACGTGACCGGTGTGGAGCAGGTGGGTCAGTAGGTCGCAGACGATGGTGTCGAGGGTGACGATGCGATGGGGCCATGCCAGGGCGGCGGGGCCCCAATGGCTGAGGACGCGGTCACGGAGTTCGGCGGTCGCGGAGCGGGTGAAGCTGACGGCGATGACGGCGCGCGGGTCATTGGGGCTGCGGAAGCGCTGGATGCCGAAGCGCTGGGCGGCCACGGTGGTTTTGCCGGAGCCGGGCGCAGCTTCGATGTAGAGACGCCGCAGCGGTGTTCCGGCGGCGATCAGCTGTTCGCGGGTGAGGCCTCCCGTGGTGTTGTCGGTGGCGGTCACGGCCGGGGCCCTGGGGCGACCGGCGGGTGAGCGGGCTGAGCGCCGTCGGTCAGGGGGGTGGCGGACGGGGCCGGGTCGTCGTGTACGGGCGTCTGGGGTGGCGTGGTGTCTTCGTGGAGATCGGCCGGCTCGGCCTTGTCGTGGGTGGCTTCCGGCTCCTGGCCGGACGCGGCCGCTTCCTCCGGGGTGGTGGGCGGCTGCGGATAGAGGAAGTCGAACAGACGCCTCAGATGGTCGGGGACGTGGACGGGTCGCCCTTCCTCGATGGCGTCTGCGATGTGTACGGCGAGAGCGTCGGCGAAGGCCGCCTTGTCGCCGGCGTGCGGTCCTGCCTGGACGGCCGGTATCTCCCCCTTGGCTTTGCGGGCGCTCTTGAACAATTCGTGCACGGCTTCAGGGGTGAGCGGGTCGGGCAGTGGATCGGCGTCGATGTCGGCCAGGGCGGCCGCGATGAGCTCCTCGTTGCCTTCCGTGATGGACGGCTCCAGCGTGGGGTGGCTGATGAAGACCTGCACGACCTCGGGGTCGTGCTGGTTCAGCCAGTCTGGCAGGGAGTAGTCCTGATCGAACGGCTTGTCGCTGTCGCGCAGCACCGCCAGCCGGGCGCAGATCTCATGCCTGCGGGTGGCCAGGAACCGGGATGTCCACGCTCCGACCTTCGTCCCTACATACATGATGCTCAACGCCTCGATGAAGGACTGCTTGGCGGGGTCGCCGACGGCCCAGGCACGGCCGAAGTCGCGCAGGATGGCCGCTTCGGTGACGCCTTCGACGACGACCAGGTGCTCGGCGAACAGGGCTGCGGAGCGGCTGGCGTCCATGTGGAGGCGGGCCATGCGCAGGGTCCGCTTACGGTCGACCATCGGGATGGCGGCGATCTGCCGGCACACGCGACGGCCGTCTGCCGTGCGCCGCAGTACGACGAGGTCTTCGGGATTGCAAGAGGTGATGATGTCGGTGGCGTGGCTGGACAGCACGATCTGCAGCTCCGGGCGTTCCCGGACGGTCCTGCGCAGGTAGCGCACGAGGGCGTGCTGCAGCTGGGGGTGGAGGTGGGCTTCGGGTTCCTCGATGACGACAGTGGCGTGGAAGGGGGTGCTGGGGAAAAATGAGTCCGCCTCGGACTCGGCCTCAGCGACGGCCTGTGCCTGGTGTTCACGTGCCAGCCGCTCCTCATCCGCTTCCGTCAGATCGCCATCCTCGGCGTCGGTCTCGGCCGGAGAGGCAGGCGTGGACGGTGTGCCGCGCCGGGTGGAGTCGGGTATCGCGGCCAACGTCACGGCCATGTGCAGCAGGTTGACATAGCCCAGGCCGGAGACTTCCAGAGGGCGGGCGGCACTGCGGCCTTCGATAACGGCCAGCATCAGCTCCAGCACACGGGCGAGGTAGGCGTCGTCGATGACCTGACCGCGCACGTAGGGCCACTGCTGTTGCACGCCGGAGGTGAGCGCGGCGAGGTGGCTGCTGATGCGTTCCTCGACCGTCTCGATGAGACTGTGCTTGGCCAGGTCCTCCAGCAGACGGGACGCCTTCACCCGTAGGGACACCAAGTTGCGGCTGCCGTCCAGCCGTTCCTGCTGAGCACGCAGCAGCTCGATCAGAATGCGGGTTTCGCGGCGGGCCAGCTCGTCCAGGGGGTGCCGCCAGGCCGGCAAGTAGATGAACTTGAACGGCTCCGTGCCCAGTCCCGGGTTTTGGATCTGGCTGTACTCGACCCGGGCACGGACCGTGCCGAGGTGGCGCTGCAGGCCCGCAAACCACCGCTGGACGGAGCCGTCAGCGCTGCTGCGGCCCGGGTGATACAGGGACTGGCCGAGGGGGCCCTCACGATCGGCTGACGCCTCGAGGTTGTACTGCACGTCGATGCCGGGCGTTCCGCCGCTGGGCAATACGGCGGCACTCATTCGCGGCAGTAGCGGGAAGCGACTGGTGTGGGCCAGGTAGAGAGCGTCGGTGACCGTGGTCTTGCCTGCCCCGTTGGCTCCGATGAGGACACTGAAGCGGCCGGGTATCTTGCAGTCGATCTCCCCCTCGGCGCTGGCTCTCAGACCGGACACCTTCACACGACTCAGATACAACGAAACCCCCTCCCCTACAACACACTCGCCCCCATCATCCCTGCCTCAACGACCGCAACCCGACCCACCCCAGTCGACCGAAGCCTTCGGCTCCTGGCGGGACGCGAGGTACCCGCCCGCTTCGCTTCCTGACCGGGGTGGCCACTGTGCGGCCTGGAAGCCCTCGTCCTCACTGGATAGGCCGTCGGCTGCGTCCCCGTGGCGGTGTCTGGATCACCCAGCTCTGGCACCAGCCTTCAGCCGGGGCGTCCTACCCGGCTGTCGTCACGTCGCACCGAACGCTGTGAAGGCCCAGCCGGCGGCTTGGTGGGTGGCGCCTTGCGGCAGGGCAAAGCGGGCGTCACGCAGTGCTTGGGCCAGGGGCAGGCCTGTGGCAAGACCCTTGTGCAGGGCCAGCATTAGATCAACCGCGGCGTTGTCGTTGACCGGTGCGCTGCTGGCCACTATGCCCGCCGTGCCGAGCGGCAGCAGCGCGGTGACCAGGCCGAGGAGTTCGTCCGCACCGACCGGCGCGAAGCGTGCGGCGTCGCAGCTGGAGAGGACGATCCGATATGGGCTGCGGTCCAGGCGGTCGAAGTCGTGGGCGATGAGCGGGCCGTCCGCCATTCTAAGACGGTGTCTTGATTGGCGATAGCTCGTTGCTCCGGGCATGGACATAGTTGAGCGACTGGTGCCGGACGGGCTGTGGGAGATCTTCCAGGACGTGGCGCCGGAGCCACCGGTACGCGTCCAAGGTGGAGGCCGGCGGCGGTGCGATGACCGCGCGGTCTTGGCCGCGATCATCTTCGTCGCCACCTCAGGCTGCGCTTGGCGGTAGCTGCCGCCGGTCTTCGGCGCTTCTTGGCAGACGGTGCACCGGCGATTCACGGACTGGTCCACGGCGCGGGTGTGGGCCAAGCTGCACCGTGTGGTCCTCGACCGACTTGGCATGAACGGCGAGCTGGACTGGTCGCGCTGCGCAATCGATTCGGTCAGTGTCCGGGCGGTCAAAGGGGGCCTCTGACCGGACCGAATCCGACCGATCGCGGCAAGCTCGGGTCGAAGATTCACCTGATCTGCGACCGCAACGGGCTACCACTCTCGGTCGGCGTCTCCGGTGCCAACCTCCACGACAGCCAGGCACTGATCCCGTTGATGCGCGGCATCCCGCCAGTCCGCTCCCGTTTTGGCCCCCGGCGCCGGCGCCCAGCCAGGCTGCATGCGGACAAGGGCTACGACTTCGACCACTTGCGAGGTTGGTTGCGCCGTCGGCAGATCGTGCCGCGCATCGCCCGCCGCGGGGTGGAGAACTCCAACCGCCTGGGCCCGCACCGCTGGGTGGTCGAGCGGACGATGTCCTGGCTGAACGGATGCCGTCGACTGCACCGCCGCTACGAGCGCAAGGCCGGCCACTTCCTCGCCTTCGTTGGCATCGCCAGTGCCCTGATCTGCTACCGGCGCCTTCGCCGATCAGCACATTCGTAGAGTGCCCAGCAGGATGCTAGGCAACAGGAGGTTGCAGGGGTGGACGTCTCGTGGACAGCAACGGACCCCAAATCGCGACAGTTCTCCCCGACTGAGCGAAGCTCCGACATTGCGGATCTGACCGATCGCTTCACCGCGCTGCGCTCGCATGGCCAGGGATATCTAGAAGTCCGCCTGCCGGGCGACGAGTTTCCCCTGCTGACTCTGGGCTTCCAAGACGATCAAGCAGTCATCCACCTATTCGACGCTGCTGAGAAGTCGTTCCTACTCGTCGGCGATGGCACCGCCGCAGCGGATGCGGTCGTGGAAGTGCCAATCATGGACCACCTGGCCGTGTTCAGTGGCGACTGCGTCGTCGCTGTCGATCGCGCCTGGGCCCTCATTCGCACCTTCGTCCAGACCAGGGAGCCTGGCGAGCTGGGTGAGTGGTGGGAGCTGTGACTCCGCATCGATCACCAATCGAGACACCGTCTAAGTGAGGAGAACAGCGGGCTGTCGGCGCGGAACGTCCCGTGCGCGGCGATGTGGGCCAGCGTGGCTCCGTCAAGTTCTTCCAGGATGCGTGGGACGCGTGCCGCGTCGTTTTCCAAGGCGGTGGTGCCGTAGCGGTCGGCCAGGTCGGTCACCTCAGTGCCGATAGTGGCCAGTCCGGGGCCGCGGACGAAGACGTGCCGGCCGTTGAGCGGGGGCTCGGTCGCGCGAGCACGCAGCCAGCTGCTCGCCGACGGTGACACGCTCAGCACTCGTTCCCGCAGCGAAGGCAGCAGTGCCCAGGGCACGCGGTGCAGCCGGGCAGGGGGTACGACCACGAGAGGACCGGCGCCCAGGTGCGCGGAAGCTGGTCCGAGCAGGAGCTCTTCCAGGCGTCGGCCTGCCGCCTCGACGACGCCCAGTTCCCGGTGGTCTTCCTCACGCGCTCGAGGTCTAGCTACGGGTACAGGCGACGCCCCCCGGATGGCTTGCCCATCGGGGTTTGTCCTCGTTCCTGTGGGCCAAGGCCGAGAGCTGCCGCAACGTGTTCGGCACTCTCGGGGCCGGGTGACTCTGTCCCGAGGCTGCCGGATGTGCCGGGATCTGCCTTGGGCGCAGATCCCGGGGGCAGGGCGGGGGTGGCACGGTCGCAAGGGAACCGACTGTCGGTGGGTGGCCTTATGGTGCTGTAAGGCCACTTGGGGCGCCTGAGGCGTTTCCTGTTGGCTGTTGTGCTGCGTGAGAAGGATCGAGGGCACGATGGCAACACCGATGGGTGACTGGCTCAGTCAAGCAGATCTCATCCAGGACAGCGAGGTGAGCGTCCCTGCGGACGACCGGCTCGCGCACCTACATGTGGCTGAGCAACTGCAGCACCTTGTGCTGTCTGTCCCGACGCCCACGAACGTTGCTGTGTGGGGCCCTTGGGGGTCCGGTAAGAGCGGAGTCGCCAATCTGCTCAAACAGCGTATCGATCGCCGCGACCGCATCCGGTTCGTTCGGTTTGACGCCTTCAAGTACGCCGAGAACCCTCTCAGGCGGAACTTCATCACTGCTGTTGCTACCGAACTCGGTATTTCCGACCCGCAGTTCCATGCGCACCTATACAGCGGGAAGGTCACGGCGGAGTTCTCGTTCACAGCGAAGCATGCGCGTCAGTTGTTGTGGATGTACCTGCGGATGTTCGCCCTCGTGTGCGGGGTGTCGTTGGTGACTGTGGCTCTGTTGGCGGAGTTGAGGAAAGGCCCGTTCTGGCCAGGGTTTACCTCTATGGCCGGCGAGGCGATCCGGGCAGGGCTAGCTCCGGCGGCTCTGCTGACATCCCTCGGTGTCCTGGTGTCTCGGACGTTGACGACGGAGCACAAAGTCGACGCGGCACGCAGCGATGAGGAGTTCGAGCGGATCTTCGACAAGCTCGTCAGTCGCTCCCGGGTAGAGCGGTTGGTGGTATTCGTCGACGAGGTGGACCGCTGCGCGCCGAAAGATGTGGTGGCTACTCTCGATGCACTGCGGACCTTTCTGGGTGTGCGCCGCTGCGTCTTTGTGGTGGCGGCCGATCAACAGGTGTTGGAACGGGCTCTGACCGAGGCCCTGGAGCAGGCGACGCCAGCCGACGTTGTCAACCCCTACTACAGCAGCGGCAGCGGGTATCTGGACAAGGTGTTCCAGTACCAGGTGAACATGCCTCCCCTGCTGGTGCCGCAGGTGACACGTTTCGCCGCGGATCTGGTGTCGAAGCGGGGCGGAATGTGGGGAGAGGTGGATGTCGATCTCATCGTGAGCATCCTCGTCCCGTCCCATGTTCGTAGTCCTAGGCGGGTGAAGGCGCTCCTCAACGCCTTCGCTCTGACCTACCGGCTCGCACAATTGAGGCAGGCTTCCGGTCTGCTGGAGACTGATGTGGCCGCCCGGGCGGACGAGATCGCCCGACTGGTGTGCCTGCGGGTGGAGTTCCCACTGTTCGCGCGGGAACTGACGCTGGATCACAGGATGCCGCAGTTCGTCCTCGCACTGGCGGAAGATCATGATGCAGATCTAGGCTCTCATGTCCCCCCATCTGTGCGTGAGGCGGCGTTGGGCTACGCCGGGCAGCAGACGCCGGTGGACCAATCTCTCGTCGACGGCTCGCAGAATCCCGAGGACGCGCAGGCGGTGCGCATCGCCCAGGGCCAGCAGTTGCTGGACTATCTGGGCCGGACCAGCATTGTTGCTGGACCGCAGAGGGATTTGATCTTCATGCAGACGACCGGCAGCGTCGTCGGTCTGGCGTCGGCCTCGGCCGAAGCGCTGGAGCAGCATGCACAGAACGCCGCGTTGGGGCAGTTGCACGAGTTGTTGGCGGATCTGTCACCCGAGGAGCGGTCTGCGGCTTTCTCTCTCCTCATTCAACAAGTCCGCGCGGCAATGGGGGTGGAGGCCTGGAACGTGGCGCAGTCGGTTCTCCTCGCCTGCGCTGTCGACGGCATCGCCTTGCAGGAGCGCGCTGACTCCGCTCTCGGAGTGGTCACGCCCGTACTCAGGCAGATTCCGCATGAGCTGCCGGCGCGGGTTCTCGGTGGGGCGTGGCGCCTTGCTCTGGCCGGCAGCGGTGCCGCGGCGGGGCAGCTGGCAGCTCGGGTACTGCGCCACCCGGCGCTAGACGAGGATGCGGAGCTGGTGGCGACGATTTTGCAGGACGTGCCGACTGCGCTGGCCGCGGATACCGAGCGGGTGGCAGACCTTCTGTGTGGGCACCTTTTGTCAGGCGCCGCAGCACAGGCAAGGGCGGCTCTGTCGAGTCTGGAGGCCGACGACGCTGAGCAGTTGATGGCGGCACTGGCTCCCGCGCTGAACAAAGAGTTGCGCACGATCATCGACGCCGCGGAAGAGGCCGCTCAAGCCGATGGCGGGACGATGCCGGCTGTAGCGACAACGGGCGACGATGCTCTTGCCAGTGTCCCCGAAACAGTGTGGCCAGACGATGCGCTGCTGGAATTGCGGGCTCTTCTCCAAACGTGGTCAGCACACGCCCCCCATGCCGCCCACGGCGTGCTTGACCTGCTGCTGCACCTCGACAAGACGCGCATCGACCAGCTCATCGAGGATGTCTTGGAGGAACTCCCAGTCGTCCGCGAAGACACCCTGGCCGTGACTATGCTCTCCCGCACGGCCCGCCGTCCCTTCTCCACATGGCCCCGGTGGCTGGGGGCGCTGGATTCTGCGCTGACCACGGGCGCCCTGGCTTCCGGCCTCACTCCCCTGCTGGAGATCCTGTGGCAGGACGCCAGAGGAAGCGAGCCCCAGGCCGGTGAGCACGTCGACGCCATCGCTGCCAGCTGTCTGCGGGTCATTGGCGATCGGCCAGCGGACAACCGCTATGACCTCACTCAAGTGGTCATCCATGACCTGGAAGGGTTCGCCGAGACCGACGACGAAGCCGACGAGCGGCGCAGCATCCTGTCAGCGGCTCGGCCCTTCGCCGACAACGGATTGCTGGACAACGCCGCCGTGTTGCGCCACGAGGCCGCAGCTCTCGTCCACACGCTCCGGTCCGGCGACGTCGACAGCCCGGCTTCCGGATCACCGTTGCAGCATTACCTCAACGCAATGATCGTCGAGTGTCTTGACGGCTTCGACCGTCATGGTCGGCATCCGTTGTCTCAGGAACAGGTCCAGACGCTTCTCACTTCCCTCGACGAATGCTCCTGGATTGCCGAGCCCAACCGGACCTTGCTCAGCCTCACCGCCCGCCACAGCATCCGGGAGCTGCCCAGCGGCACAAAACTCCGTCCCCTGCCGGATGCCCAGTCGATGCACGCCTTCGCCCTCGCGCATCCCGCTCATGAGGGACCCGCCCTGGCGGCGTGGATCCAACTGAGCCGTCCGTCTGCCGCAGATCTGATCACGATCCTGAAGCCGCTGACGCGCAGCGGGCACCCCGCTCCCGACCGGGCCATGGTTCGCATAGCGGGTGGGCAGCTCAATCAGCTGCCGGCCGGTGACAGGGCCTATTTCTGGCAGACGCTGCTTGGAACATCCGGTCCAGGCACCCCTTCCCGCACCGTACTCGACGACCTGGGCTGGGCACGGCTTCCGGATTCCGCGGCAGCCGACGTGCTGATCGCCCGGTTTGAAGGATCCACCAATCAAGGCGCACGCGACGCCGTGCTGTTGCTGTGGGAGGAGGCTCATATCAGCAGCAGCCCTTGCCGTCGACGCCTCGTGGAGAGAGTGATGCTGCCGCTACTGGCGACAGGCCAGACCGCAGCCCAATCTGCACTTCAGTCCATGGGGAAGCTTGCCGACCCTGTCCCCACCGGGACGCGCAAGGCTCTGCGGGATGCCGTGGTAGCTGCGTCACAGCGCTGGACCAAGCTGGAAGGCCCAGCCAACCGCACCATGCGTCGACTCGGCTACGACGTGGAAAGCCGCGGCCTGTTCAGCCGACGTCAGAAGATCAAGGAGGTACCCACCGACTAGACAGCCGACAAAGGCGCTCGAACCGTGCTCAGACGTTGCATCCGACAGCTCGGAACCGCAAGCCGTCGGCCTTCAGTCGCCCCTATCGGCTCTCACTAGCACGGACAACTCACATGAAGCGAGCCAAGAATGACCTGCTGATCTCTAAATACGCCAATGAGTAAACCATTCCGGACGCACGTTCGGTCCGCGGTGACACCTCCTCGTCGTCCAGCCGCATCACACTCCCCTACCTGCGTGGGGGTCGGTCAATGAGGCGGGTTTTGTGTCCGATCACTCGCACCGAGGCGCGCCTCATGCACCGCCCAAAGCGCTCACCCTAAGATCAAACAGCAGAGCTGCAGGTCAGAGCTCCATTCCTTGTGGCCTTCTCATTTAAGTGCGCTGGAGCTTCTCACATGATGTCACCAAGGCTTCTCACTTGATGTCCCTACTTTTCTGTGCCCTGACCAGCAAAGATGCATGACATCGAGATGCGAACTATCGGTGACGTCGAGATGAGAAGTCGCATCGCATCGCGTCGGGGATGGCCCGCTTCACCAGCACCGCTGTGGCTGCGTCGACATCGCCCCGGTGCTCGGCAAGCGCACCCTGCACGGCATCGCGGATCAGGTCGACCGGGCCGGACGGCTCCTGGAACGCGTGGCGGGCCGGGCCCTTGGAACCCTTGGTCGCACGCGTGGAACCTTTGGTCGCACGCGCCGGACGTGTCGTGCGCGGTGGCGCCTTCGAGGTGTGCGCGGTGGGCTGTCCGGCCGGCGGGGCAGCCGGGGCCCCGGTGGCGGTGGGCCGGCAGTCGGCTGGGGTCAGGTGCTGAGCGAACCCCGCCACGCGTTGTCCGGCCGGACGGCCGCACAGCACACAGGGCTCGGGGGCGACGAGCAGCTCCACGTCCTCCCCGTCCCCGTCCTTGTCCTCGTCCTGGCCGAGGTCGGGCGAGGACAAGGGGGTGACGGTCGCGGCCGTGCCTGACGTGTCGGGCTGCTCCGCAGCCGGCGCCGACTCGGTCTCGGTGACCGACTCGGTGGCGGTCTCGGTGGCGGTCTCGGTGGCGAGCTTGGCGTTCAGACCGTCCAGCAGGTAGGCGTACTTGGTGCGGATCTCGCCGGCTGGGTCCCGGCCGCTTTCCCAACCGCTGAGGGTTGAGGGGCTCACGCCGAGCGCGCGTGCCACCTGTGCCTTGGACAGCCGGGCGCGCTCGCGTAGCTCGCGGCGCACGTTGCAGGGCGGGAGTTCGGCCTGCGGGCCAACGGCGTCAAGGAGCGAATCGATCGCGTCGAAGTCGCTCACCGGTCCGTCCCCCTTGCTTCGGCGCGCACCGTACGGCGCCTGGCTGCGGGCAGCGCCTCGCACGCTCTGGTCGGGCCCGCCAGAAGATCCAGCGCACCGATGCCGTAGTGCTCGGCCAGGACATCGACGTCGCGCAAGCTCCAGGAGACGGCACCCGACTGACGGCGCGACACCTGTGTCTGCGTCAGCCCCAGCACCCCCGCCACCGACCGCTGCGATTCACCCGTTACCTGCATCAACGCGGCCACCGTCAGCCGCAGCGACTCCTCCAAGCGCAATCCCATGCCACCATCCTACCTGATATCCATGCAACTTCCGCATCCACGTCAGCTTTTCACTATCAAAAATGTAGAAAAG
This sequence comes from Streptomyces sp. RK62, assembly GCF_018070255.1. Classification (NCBI taxonomy): domain Bacteria; kingdom Bacillati; phylum Actinomycetota; class Actinomycetes; order Kitasatosporales; family Streptomycetaceae; genus Streptomyces; species Streptomyces sp. RK62. Next base: position 78,823 of record NZ_JAGPYD010000006.1, read on the forward strand.
CTTTCAGTGTTCGGCGGGAACTGAAGGTTCTCGGGGGCGCGGTGTCAGCGATCCATGCCGCCGGAATCATGGGGAAGCCGTCGGGCCGCACGCCGGGCTTCCCCATTCACCCGACGCGCCTGTTCCACCGCACGACCGGACAGACACGACAGGCACACGAGATCCACGACACGGCGGCGCAGCCGGAGCCGGGCCGTGGCCGCCACCCACGGCAATGGCGAGCCCGGGCGATGGCAGCCACCCGTGGCGGCGCACCGTACGCACTCCAGTGCCCAAGAGCGCGGCAACCACCAAGGCGTTCCTGCGCGAGAACACCATGGTCCGCGACATGGCCGAACGTATCCTCGGCAACGCTGTCATGTATGTCATGGGCTCCATCGAGAACCCCGACGTCCACCTCGGCGTCGGCAAGCTCGTCGACATCGGCGTCCACTAGCTCATCCTCGACACACCCGTCTGGTGGGGTCTGTGCCACCTGTGCAACGGCGGCCGCTACAAGCACCACGCCCTGTTCATCGAGCGTCGCAACGACGGCCTGTGCCTGCGCACCAGCGACTTCCTCACTTCCCAGGGCTGGGACATCGATGAGGAACTGTGGGCGATCGGCGGTGCGAACTGCTCGCCGTGCGACAACAAGGTCCCCGACAGTCACTGACCCCGCTACTGTCTGCCCCTGCCCTCTCATCCCTTGGGCAGGGGCTCCCTCGTACCCGCGGCCAGAGGACCAGCCGTGCCCGTACCCCACGACATCCCCGCCGAGACCGAGCTGTGGGACACCTACGCCGCCAGCGTGTTCGACGCCGCGGCCGAACCGTCGTTTAGCTGGACGCAGTACGCCGGCCACGGCCCAGGCCCTGAACTCCTGGGCGCACCCGGTTCGGTGCTGGAGATCGGCTGCGGCACCGGCCGGGCCCTGGCCCACCTCGCCCAGCAGGGGGTGAAGGCCACCGGAGTGGACCTCTCGCCCCGCATGGTGGAGCTGGCCGGCCAGCGGTGGGCACCGCTCGGCGTCCGCATCGAACAGGCCGAAGTCCTCGACTGGCTCGCCGCCGCCCAGGCGCACTACGACGCCGTGTACTCCATTTTCGGCGCGGCCTGGTTCACCGACCCGTCCCGTCTCTTCCCGCTGGTCCGTGAACGCCTCAGCCCTGGCGGGCAGTTCGTGTTCTCTCAGCCGCCGGCCATTCCGGGCGCCTACGGCCCTCAAGGCATGTACAAGGGCGGGCTCGCAGGTAGAGCGATGTTCACCTACCGCTACAGCTACAAACCCGCCGTATGGGAGCGGCACCTGCTCCGCGCCGGATTCACCACGGCCACAGCCGTGATCGTGGACGCCCCGAAGAACGGTTACATCGGCACTCTCCTCGTGAGCGCCCGCACCTGACAGCCACCTGCAGCGCAACCCCAGCCGGACCCGGCGAGCTGATGTCCATAGCTCAAGAAGCCTGCTGGGGGCCTCCTGTGGACAGCGGGCTGCCATTGAGGGCTTCTCGCATGCGCCGTCACCGACAGCGGCAGCCGCCCGTCCCTTGCGATTCCGTACCGCTGCTCCCCGTGCATCTTCCACGCGGAGCCTCCGAAGCCAGGAACCCGCCCCGGGCATCACCGCGGAGGCTGAGAACCGGCCGATGCTCCTTCCGGATGCTCCTTGACCCCAGGACAGGCCGCCGATGTCGAGGCGGTGCCGGGTACGGGTGACGGCTACGTAGGCCAAGCAGGCCTCCTTGTCGTCGATCCGGCGGACGGTTGCCTGCCCCGTACCGTCCGGCGGCCCGTCGGAGGGTGGGGTCAAGTCGTCGGCGATCTTCATCTGTGCCCATTCCCGGCCTTTGGCCTGGTGCGCGGTGGAGACGGTTACCTCGCACTGGTCTTCGGGCGCGAGATGCGCCACGGCGGCCAGGATGGCATCCGCGCCGTAAGTGTCGACCACGTCGACCAGGGCTTGCAGATCGCGGTCGGCAGGGTCGTCCTGCAGATCGTCCCAGGTGGTGACAGCACCAAGTCGGGGTGGGTGGTGCAGCTTCCTTCTTTGAGGTCGCGGGCTGCCAGCGCCAGAGCGGGCAGGCTGTCTTCTCCCCCGGCCAGCGCGACCCGGTGTCCGCCGGACAGTAGTTGGACCATGACGCCGACATTGGTACGGCACAACAGCACGCCGGGCCGGCTGACGGGGCGCGTTCGGTGGGCACGGCGTCGGCGTCGGCGTCGGCGAGACGGACGGGGCGTCGGCCAGGTACAGCCAGCGGTCGGTCGTCGTCGTCCAGCCCGACGAGGACGACCCCGTCTGATTCGCTTCAGTGGCCGTCTTGGACGAAGGCGGCTACGAGATCATCCGCCGCCACACCACCTGTAACGAGCACGAGGTCACCACGGTGACCAGCATCAACGACATCGCCCGCGACCTCACCATCTGGATGGCCGCCCACGACTTCCCCGGACGGCCAACCAGGCGGATCAGCAAGTTCTAAAACACCGCCTAAAAGAGCGTTTTGTCCCGACGGGGGTGCTTCATTGCAGTTCAGGTGACGGACCGCTTCGGGCCGGCTGAGGCGGTAGACGCTTGTTGTGGCAGATGGGACGGGTGACGGCCTTCGAGGGGCCGTTTCGGTCCCTTCGCTCCTGTCTGATCCCAACACGCCCCCGGTCACGCCTGTTTGCGCCCTGTGGCGGGACGGCTGGCATCGGTACTACCGAAACATGCCTCGCCGACAGCGGCCGTACCCGAGTGACCTGTCCGATGCCCGTTGGGAACTGCTGGAACCAACTCTGACAGCATGGCGGGCCAATCGAAGAGGGAAGGGCCTGGACATCGGCCGACCGCCCGAACACAACCTGCGCCGGATCATGGACGCCATCCTCTACGTCGACCGGACCGGGATCCCCTGGCGGTACCTACCGCACGACTTCGCCCCATGGGAGACGGTTTACGGCTACTTCGCCGCCTGGCAGAAGGACGAGGTCTTCGACCAGCTCAACGGTCTCCTGCGGCGACTGGTCCGAGAGGCCGAAGGCCGCGACGCCGAGCCGAGCGCCTGCGTCCTGGACGCCCAGAGCATCAAGACCTCGGCCAATGTGCCCGCGGCCGGCCAGGGCATCGACGCGGGCAAGAAGATCGCGGGCCGCAAACGGCACATCGGCGTTGACACGCTCGGCCTCCTCCTGGCCGTGCTGGTCACAGCCGCCAACGTCTCCGACAACGTCGGCGGCATTCAGGTTCTCTCGAGCATCGCCGCAGACCATCCGCGTGCCACGAAGGCGTGGGCCGACACGGGCTACCGCACCAAGGTCATCGACCACGGCGCCCGCCTCGGCATCGACGTCGAAATCACCCGCCGCGACCCCGCTCACAAGGGCTTCAAGGTGATTCCGCGACGTTGGGTCGTCGAGCGGACCTTCGGATGGCTCATGCACCACCGTCGCCTCGCCCACGACTACGAAACCCACCCCCATCGCTCCGAAGCGATGGTCCACCTCGCGATGATCGATCTGATGAGCCGCAGGCTCACCCGAGAGTCGACTCCGAACTGGAAGGACTCATAGCCGCCGGGCCACGCTGACCCGCGCATCCTCACTCCTCATCGACCGCGGCCAGCGGCTATCGATGAGACTCGCCGCTTTCCGACAGGCGCCGCACGCATCTTCCCGTTCCGGCAGCCACAAGTAGTCGGACGGTGACATGCCGGCTTCCTGAATGCCGCACAGCGTCGTGTCGAAAATGCCGAACGCGTGGCAGACACCAGAGGCAAGGCCATCCGCGACGGCCTTCTCCCAGCGCATCCCCAGAGGCAGATACGGCGGTCGCGAAATCTCGAACCACTCGCCGCCCACATGGGTGGCCGCATGGCACTAGGAACAGGACCAGATCTCCACTTCCCAGACCGTCGGTGGCACCGGCCACCGCCACATCGACCGCCCGCACACATCACACTCCACGGGCGGATCCTCACACGCCGGCACGGGCCGACCAAAGCGGCCAACATCGCGCCAGTTATCAAACGCCCTGGCCAGGACAAAACGCTCTTTAAGACGCTGCGCTCTCTCGGCGAACGGAGCGTCGTGGTCAGGGCCGTGGAGGGCAGCCCGTTCAAGGTGGGCACGTCGTCCTGCCCGTTGCAGAGGACGATACCCGTCGCTCGAGCCCTCAGCGCCGGGGTCCACGGCGTGCTCGCCGGGATCGCCTTCCTCTTCGAGCAGCACCACCATCGCGCGCTCGGCATTCGTCACGAAAGCCAGCGATCGTCCAGACGAACTGGTCAGCCATGTCTCACGCCTGCCTGCTGTCGATCGATCCTCGACCGAAGTGCCCCCAGCACCATCTCGGACGAGACACTCACAGGACTGTCGTCATTGATCACCCAGGACTCGATCACGAGCACGGCAATCTCGCGGACAGTTCAAAGAGACAGTCCCTATAGGGATCTGTGGCACGGCCGACAGCACCACCAGTCGATCGTGACCAGCTCCGGGGATCACCGGAACCGTGGTCGGCGCCGAAAACGATCAGGACGGTCGCTGGTCGCCGACCATCTAGTACTACAGCCGTAGATCGTGATCTTGCTGGTGATGGGGGAGATTGGGTGCTTCAGTTGGCCAGATGAGCGGCCACTGACCTGGAATCCCGGGCGGGTCAGAACGAGAAGTGCTTGACCACCGCCCAGCCCTGCTCCGCCGACCTGCCGTAGAAGGCTCGTAGGTCCTCGTGGTACTGAGCCAGGCGCTCCCGCATCTCCTCATCCGACTGGGACGAGGGCAGCTGCCGCCACTCCTGCCACCGGTCCGGGAACGAGACCCCCTCCAGGTACGCCGCCGCTCGCGCCACCTCCGGTGGCCCGAGCACCGCATGGCCCGGGCCGCCGCCGGGGTCCGGTATGTGCCGGCCACCGAAGACAGGGAGCTCCCGGTCGCCACCCGGCTCCGACCGGGGCCAGTAAAGCTCGTTCAGCTGGAAGAAGCCGCTCTCCAGCCATACTGAGTCTCCTGCCCGGACCCGTCGGCGCAGCTCGTCGAACTCCACATCGAATAGGGCCTCAAAGCCCGCCACGTCCCCGGGCAGCCCGGAGGGTTCGAATCCTTGAAAGTAGATCCACATACTCACGCCCGGCAAGCTACCTGGTGCCATCGACGCTAACGCCGTGGCGACGGCACACCGCAGGCACGAGCGGTGCAGCGAGGAGACATTCGAACCGTCATCAACGACCAGATCTGCCGGGCGGCTGAGATAAAAGTGCGGCCACCGTTGATCATCGGCGTGTGAAGTCAAACGATCATGTGGTGGCCGCAGGTCACAGCATAGATCCCGTCCGGTGGCGGGAAGCGTTCGAGGTGGCCATGGGCCGGATCGCGGGCCGGTTCGCACGGGTTGAGCCCCGGCGCCGGGTGAGGGACTTGGTGCTGGGTCTGCTGTCGGACCTGAGGCGCAAGAACTGCTGGACGATCGCCGAGTGGGCCGGGGAGGCCGGCCCGCACGGCATGCAGCATCTGTTGTCCCGGGCCGTCTGGGACGCCGACGCCGTCCGTGATGACGTGCGCGAATACGTCGTCGAGCACCTCCATGACGAGGCCGCGGTGCTGGTCGTCGACGAGACCGGCGACGTGAAGAAGGGCATCCACACCGTCGCCGTCCAGCGCCAGTACACCGGTACCGCGGGCCGGATCGAGAACGCCCAGGTCGCCGTCTACCTCGTCTACGCGGGCGAGCGGGGACACGCGGCGGTGGACCGGGAGCTGTTCATCCCGCGCTCCTGGACGGGCGACCCGGACCGCTGCCGGGCAGCGGGGCTCGGCGAGGACACCCCCTTCGCGACCAAGCCGGACCTGGCCCGCATGGGCTGGGTCACCGGTGACGAGGTCTACGGCGGCAACCCGACACTGCGGGCGGCTCTGGAGGAGCGCGGCATTGGCTACGTCCTCGCCGTGGCCTGCTCGGCCGAAGTCCCCACCAAAGGTGGCAAGTTCCGGGCAGACCGCCTGGTCAAGCGGCTGCCGAAGCGGGCCTGGCAGAAGGTGTCCGCCGGGAGAGGAGCCAAGGGGCACCGTTTCTACGACTGGGCGGTCATCGACCTGGCCGACCCCGGTCCGAGCCACCATCAGCTGCTGCTCCGCCGCAACCGCACCACGGGCGAACTCGCCTACTACCGCTGCTTCTCACCCCTGCCGGTGCCGCTCACCGAGCTGGTCCGGGTCGCCGGATCGAGATGGCGGGTGGAGGAGACCTTCCAGGCCGAGAAGGGACTGGCCGGACTCGACGAGCACCAGGTCCGCCGCTACTCTTCCTGGGCCCGCTGGGTCACTCTCGGCATGCTCGCGCACACCTTCCTCGCCGTCGTCCGCGCCGACGAACACACACACCGCCCCGCACCGGCCGACATGGTCCCGCTGTCCTGCAACGAGATCCAGCGCCTGTTCATCACGCTCATCGTCCGGCCGGTCCACGACGCAACCCACTGGCTCGGCTGGTCCGACTGGCGACGCCGCCATCAAGCCCGGTCCCGCATCAGCCATTACCGGCGACAAGCCGCATCCCAGACATGAAGATCACGATCTACGGCTGGAGTACTAGGATGGCGAGGGTGATGGCAGGAACCAGTGACATCGAGAAGGCGGCCGATGTACTGCGCGCCGGTGGCCTCGTGACCCTCCCGGCCGGGTGGCGGACCGCTACGCCCGCGGCACGGGCATGTCCACGGACGTCTTCCTGCCCCGCTGGCTGCTGATCACGGCGGTGCTTTTCGGCGGCTCGGCGGCGCTGCTCGCGGTCAGCCGATGGCGATCCGGGGGTGGGCCGCGGGCGTCATCCAGCTCATGATGCGGTCCATGGTGGCCCGGGGCACGGAGACGCAGCCGGCGGTGGCGCCGCTGCCGTTGACGTGGAGGAATATGCCGGCGCCGCGGCCGGGCGTGGCGGGCCACCGGTTGAAGTTGATGACGAGGGCCTTGGCGTACTGGACCGGGTAGTTGACCAGGTGCTCGCTGCCGAGGTCGCCGGACTCGGTGAGCGGGAAGTCCGCGCCGGCTTCGCCGTGCATGGAGTTGTAGAACTTCGACTCCGGGTCCTCCACCCACCAGTCGTCGTTCGTGACCCGGTGGTACGGCATGGCGGTGCCGCCCGCCTCGTTGCCGAAGCCTTCGGTGATGGTGTAGGTGCCGGTGGGCGTGGTGTACGTGCCCTGTCGGCGGGTGGCCCCGTCGGTCACGCCGTTGGACCCGACACGGGCGGCACTGGTGCTGAACTGTGCCTTCCAGCCCGAGGATCTCTTGGCCCAGGCGGTGACGGTGGCGTAGGAGCCGCCGGCCTCGACCGTGATGAGCTGGGTGGCGTCGCCGGTCTCGACCGGCACCGGGAAGTCGGGTGCGGCAGGGGCCGGTGCGGCCGCCGTGGCAGGGGAGCCACTGGCCCCACCGGCGGTCTCGCCGGTGGCGCTGTCAGATGCGGAGGCGGACGCCGAGGGCGAGGCGGATACGCGGCCGGAGGCCGATGCGGAGGGGCCGGTGGAGGAGGAGCCGGAAGCGCTGGGCGACGCGGTGCGGGTGGGGGCCTCCTCGGGTGACCGTGACACCTCGACCGAGCCGGCGGCCGGGGTCTGCTGGTCGTCCTGCCCGGCGCAGGCGGAGGTCATCGCCAGGGCGCTGAAGGCTGCGGCGGTGATCAGAACCTGCCGGGGAAGGGCTTGCACGGGGAACTCCTTGCTGGGGCGCTAAGGCGGGTGGGTTCAGCTCGCGGTCGCGGGCTCGGCGGGCAGGGCACCGGTGCAGGTGGCCCGTCCGAACGTGCCGGTGGCGGTGGCGCTCTGGACGTGCCGGCCGCGGATCGCGAGGGTGCAGCGGGCCTGCCCGCCCTTCTCGCCGAGGGTGATGCTGACGATCGGGTCCCTGCCGAGGGGGACGTCGACCATCTTGCGCCAGGGCAGGGCGGCGGCTTTGACGACGGTGGCTTTTCCCGCCTCGCTGCGGTCCTGGAAGGTGATGTCGGCGGCGCCCTGGCCGGTCACCTCGTAGGTGACTGAGGCGGTGGGAGTGCGGTGTTCCGGCTTCTTGTCGCTCTGACCCGGGTCGAGGATCCCGTAGAGAACGAGTCCGCCGCAGACGGCCAGCGCCGCGCCGGCCGCGATCAGGCCCGAGCGGTCCGCGCGCCGGAAGAACGATGACGCGGCCGCCACCGGTTCCTCGCTGGTCGGGGTGTCCGACTCTTCGGGCTCCGGCCCTGGCTTTTCGGATTCGGGTGTTGTGGCGCCCATGAAGGCTCCCCCTTCGTAATGTCGACTGGTCGGGATTGAACCGAGCGGGGTTATACACGACGAGATCCATCGATTGCCAGTGAGGGGAAATATCGGACACTCGGCGACCTATTCAGCGTCAATAGTCCGCAATGTCCGGGCGCTTGACAGCGCGTCATCGGAATGAATAGAAACCCGGCGCCCCTGTCTATGGAGTCGTTTCCCGTGGTCGGGGGAGTAATTCTGGCGGCATGTTTATGCCTTGACGCACGAGGAAAGGTTTGGCGTGAAACCCAGACTGGGCAGGCTGATAGCGTGCCTGGTGGTAGGCGCGGTGACAAGCACCGCGTTGCCCCAGGTCGCGTATGCGGCGCCCGCTGATGACGGTGACGACAAGGGTATTGTCGACACCGTCAAGGGCTGGTTCGCGGATGACGACAGCGGGAAATTGGCGGCGCCTCCGTCGCATGACGAATTGGATGTGGCGGACCGGCAGAAGCTGCCGAAGGGCAAGAACGCCCCGAAAGCCAAGCGGGTCAAGGAGCTGACGAAGCAGCGCACGGCAAACGCCCGCTTCTGGCAGCTTTCCGATGGCCGGGTGGAGGCGGAACTGTCGGCGGTGCCGACGTCGTACCGTTCCGGCACCGGCAAGAAGGTGGCCTGGAAGTCCGTCGACACCACGGTGCGGGGCACGAAGACCAAGGGCTTCGAGTTCGCCAACACCACGAACAACGGGCGCAGCTGGTTCGGTGAGGACGCCGACCGCCTCGTGCGTTTCCAGTCGCCGAGCGGTCGTTCGGTGACCCTCGGCCTCGACGGCGTGAAGGACGAGGACCTCAGGCCGACGGCGAAGGGCTCCACGGTCACGTACAAGGACGCGACACAGGGAGCGGACCTTCAGTACGTCGTCGGTCCGGGCCGGGTGAAGGAGAACATCACCCTGGCCGAACGGCCCGAAGGTCCGCTGAAGTTCACCTTCACCCTTGACACCGACGGGCTGATACCGAAGGCGCGCAAGGACGGCTCGATCGCGTTGTACGGCGAGTTGCCGCACACACCGGAGCTGGTGATCCCGGCGCCGTACATGACGGACGCGAAGAAGGCGGAGAAGTCAGTCTTCGGCCGGACCTACAGCACCAAGGTCACCCAGAAGCTCACCAAGGACGGTGACTCCTGGAAGCTGACAGTCGCGCCGGACGCGAAGTGGCTGGCGGCCAAGGAGCGGCAGTACCCGGTGGTCATCGACCCGACGATCACCATCGCGCCGTCGCCGACCGACTCCCAGGACACGATGGTTCTGTCGGACCAGCCGACCACCAACTTCAACACCACCTGGAAGCTGTCGGCGGGCAAGACCGACACAGGTACCGCCCGCTCCCTGATCAAGTTCCCGCTCAGTGAGATCCCGTCGGGCACGAAGATCGACACCGCGCGGCTGGAGATGTACTTCGACCAGGCGCACACCACCAACGCCAACGACGTCACCATCGGGGCGTACCGGGCCACCAACACCTGGGACGAGCTGTCGGCGACCTGGGACAAGACCAGTGCGCTGGTGGGCGAGCTGTCCGGCACGAGTGTGCAGGTGGACGACGGGGACTCCGGGACGACGGCGGCGGTCGGCGCGTGGAAGCCGGGCTCGCAGACGTCCGGGATCGACGGCGACTACCTGTACAACAAGGACTCGATCACCACCGACACCTACACCTGGCAGCCGAAGATCCCGGAGACGGCCTCGTACCGGGTGGACGCGCACTATGTGACCGCCACGGACCGCTCCACGACCGCCCCGTACACTGTGACCGGCCAGGACGGCACGGCCGCCTACACCGTGGACCAGACGGCCGGCTCGGGCGGCGTGTGGGCTTCGCTCAACGGCGGCTCGCAGATCGACTTCGCCAAGGGCACGGCCGGAAAGGTCGTCCTCGGCGACACGGACGCCTCGACGGCGGTGATCGCGGACGCGGTGCGCTGGGTGAACCCGGCGTCGATCGTGAAGAACACCGGCGAGTACAACCAGTGGCACAAGTTCCCGGTCACCGACACGGTCCAGCAGTGGCTGGACGGCACCGCCACCAACCACGGCTTCGTGCTGAAGGCGACCAACGAGGCCACCGCCCCGACGGGCGGCCCGCGCTATGAGTCCGGTGACGGCGACTACGGCGGCGAGACCTCCACGATTCCGCGGCTGACCGTGACGTACGGCAAGGTCGGGACGACCCTGGACTCGCCGTCGGTGATCCACGGCACCGGTCCGGAGCTGTCGTGGAAGGCGTACTCCAACACCACTGGCCACAGCAGTCTGGACATCGCCGAGTACCAGCTGCACCGCTCCACGCAGCAGGCGTTCACACCCTCGGCCGCGACGCTCGTCGCACCGGTCGACAAGACGGCCACCAGCTACACGGACACCACCACGACGCCGACTCCGGACTCCTCGGCGAACGAGATCGACCGCTCGTACTACTACCAGCTGGCGGTGAAGACGAAGGGCGGCGAGCTGCTCGGCTCACCCACCCGCATCGTGGGCGTGCCGAAGGCGGGCCGCACCATGCGGCTGATCCAGGGCACGTCCGGGGTGACGGACACGACCCTGTCGTCCGCGCAGCCGAGCACCAACCAGGACGCCATCCAGTCCTTCGGTGTCGGGCAGAAGTGGCTGAGCGTGGGCAACAACTCCGCCACGTACGGCAAGACCCGGGCGGCGATGAAGTTCACCACCTCCGACATCCCGACCACGGCCACGGTGCTGGAGTCGCGGCTGTTCATGTGGGGTGCGGAGACCACCACCGGCACGAACGGTGCGATCTACGAACTGCACGGCCTGAACCGGGACTTCGCCGAAACCTCCGCCACCTGGAACAACGCCAACTCCACCACCGCGTGGACGACGCCGGGCGGTGACTACTCGGCGACCGTGTCGGACACCGTCGCGCAGGTCTCGGAGGTGGGACGCCACTGGTGGGACGCCACCTCACTCACCCAGGGCTGGATCAAGACGCCGACCAGCAACAAGGGCGCGATGGTCAGGCTGAAAGACGAATCCGCCACCGGCCCGCAGGAACGCACCCTGTTCCTGGCCTCGGAGGCATTCGACCACCAGCTCGGGCCGCTGATGCGGGTGATCTACGTCGACTCCACCACCGAGGACACCTACTACGCGCCGCAGACCCCGGCCCGGATGACCCCGAACTCCACCTACACGGTGGACTTCACGGTTACGAACACCACGAGCTCCGCCTGGGCGAGCGGTGAGCGGCAGCTGTCGTACACCTGGAAGCTCCCCGACGGCACGGACGTGACGACCGGCGGCAACCAGCTCTCCACGGCGATTCCGCCCCTGAGCCCCGGCCAGTCCGCGACCGTCCAGGCGCAGGTCAAGACGCCGATCAACTCGGACTCGGGCAGCAAGCGCACCGAGTACGTGCTCGGCTGGGACATCAAGAAGATCTCCGACGGCAGCTGGCTGTCCGCCGGCACCGGCGGGATCCCGTCGCTGAAGCAGAACGTGGCGGTGGAGGACCCGACGTCCAACGCCCTCGGGCTGGAGAAGTTCTACTCCTACACCGGCAAGAACACCGGTGCCGGGTCGACGGTGATGAACAACCTGTCCTCGGGCAACAGCGTGTGGTCCTACAACGCGTTCACCAACCCGGGACGTGGCCTTACGACGTTCGCGCGGTTCGCGTACAACTCGCTGGACACCTCCGACACGGTGACCGGTGCGGGCTGGTCGGCGCAGCTGGCCGGGCCGATCCGCCTCGGCGCGCCGCTCGACTTCCATCCCAAGCCCAACTCCAACGCGACCGAGATCCGCCTCCCGGACGGTGACGGCACCACGCATGTCTTCCGCAAGCAGGCGGACGGCACGTGGAAGGCCCCGGCGGGCGTCCATTACCGCATCACCATGAAGGCGGGCTTGGACTGCACCCCGAACAAGGACCCGATCCCGGACGCCTGGACGCTGATGCGCCCGGACGGCACGCGGTTCCTCTTCGGCTGCGACGGCTACCTGACGTCCGTCGTGGACAAGAATGGCAACACGCAGACGTACACGTACGAGGAACGCAAGTCCAACAACAAGCCGACCAAGTTCCTCACGTACATCACCGACCCGGCGGGCCGGCAGTCCCTGCGGGTCGAGTACTACAAGAAGGGCGACGCGTCGTACGAATACATCGACGACACGGGCGCCAAGGTCTCGGGTTCGAACCTGACGAACTCGAAGATCTACGACCACGTCAAGTCGATCACGGACATCTCCGGGTCCGTCTCCGGCCTGCCGGTCCGGAAGATCTCCTTCTTCTACACGACGAAGGGCCTGCTCGGTCAGTTCACCGACGGCGACGGCTCCAGCCAGCCGAAGGTCTTCAAGTTCACCTACGACGCAACCCAGGGCAACAAGAACGTCAAGCTGGTCAAGGCCACCGACCCGCGGGGGAAAGGCACCCAGCTCGCGTACTACGCGCCGCAGGCGGGTGACGACCCGAAGTACCACTGGTGGACCAAGACGATCGAGGATCGGCTGGGCTACGACACAGGCTTCGGGTACGCGGCGAACGCCACGAACACGAAGTTCACCGACACCACGGTCACGGACGCGGACTCGCACGCCACGAAGTACGTGACGGACGACTTCGGCCGCCCGGTACAGAGCACCAACGCCAAGTCCCAGACCACCAAGATGAGCTGGGATGCGGACAACAACGTCACCTACCTGGAGGAGGACAACGGCGCCAAGACCGCGTACTGCTACGACCAGAAGACCGGTTACCCGCTATGGCAGCGCGACGCGGAGAACAACAAGACCGGTGTCCCGGACCAGACGACCACGTGCGTGACGGACACGTCCAAGTGGCCGGCTGGCGCGGCGAAGTACGAGTACCAGACGCGGGCAGACGGCTACTCGGCGGACCTCTTCCGCAAGACGTCGCCCGAGGGCCGCAAGTGGCAGTTCGGGTATGACTCGTTCGGCAATCTGAAGACGGTCGTCGACCCCAAGGGCGTCGCGACGACGTCCGTGCCGGATGACTACACGACGAAGTACGAGTACGACGCCTACGGGCAGCAGACCAAGGCGACCGACGCCAACGGCAATCCGACGACGTTCGGTGGCTTCGGCCCGACCGGCTACCCGACGACGATCACGGACGCCAAGACCTTCTCGGCGAAGTACGAGTACGACGAGCGAGGCAAGGTCACCAAGGTCACCGACGCCGACCAGAAGGTCACGACGCAGACGTACGACACGTTCGGTCGTCCCCTGGTCAACACGGTGCCGAAGGACCAGGCGGCAGGCGCCCTGATCACTACGGTAGCGCCGGAGTACGACGCCAACGACAACATCACGAAGTCGACGGCGCCCAACGGTGCCGTCTCCACAGCGGTGTACGACAACGCGGACCAGCTCACGTCGGCGACGGCGCCGACGAACAACCAGACCGCTGCGCGCACCACGACGTACACCTACGACAAGGCCGGCAACGTCAAGACGACGACGGAGCCCAAGGGCACGGCGACGACGACGGATCCGTCCGACTACGTCACGACGAACCACTACGACGAGATCTACCAGCTCACCTCCGTGGTCAACGCGAAGGGCGAGAAGGTCTCGTACGAGTACGACAACGTCGGGAACGTCACCAAGGTCATCGACCCGAAGAAGAACGCGACGGCCGACGCGACCGACTACACGACCAAGACCGACTACGACCTGATCCACCGGGTCACGGCCGCCACGGACGCGGCAGGCAAGACCACCAGGCGGGGCTACGACAAGGACTCGCTGGTCGTCTCGACCACGGACGCGGAGGACAACACCACGCTCATCACCTACGACGAGCGCGGCAAGCAGACCGAGGTCAAGGTTCCGCACGACGGCACGTCGACCCTCACGTATCGCACGGTGAAGTACGAGTACGACCAGGTCGGCAACACCACCAAGGTGATCAGCCCGCGGGCCGTCGCTGCCGGGACGACCACGGCGTTCACGCAGCGCACGGAGTACGACGCGCTGAACCGCCCGGCCAAGCGGTACCTGCCCTACGACCCTGCGGACAGCCGCTACAACAACCCCAACGTCTACACGGAGACCATCTACGACAAGGTGGGCAGGGTGGCGAGGACCTCGCTGCCGCCGTCGAACGGGCAGACCGCCCGCAATGACACCACCTACGAGTATTTCGACAACGGCTGGGTGCGCAAGGCGACGGACCCGTGGGACGTCGCCACGACCTACGACTACAACGACGTGGGTCAGCAGACCAAGCGCACGCTGACGTCCGCCGGCGGTGACGCCGACCGCACCATGACCTGGTCGTACTACGCCGACGGAGCGCTCAGGACGAAGTCGGACGACGGTGTCCCGGCTGGCAAGAGCGTGGTGCTCGTCGACAACTCCGACACCCAGAACACATCCTCCACCGGTACCTGGACGAAGGGAGACATCGCAGGCCAGCAGGGCTACAACCACGTCACACACGCGGCGGGCACAGGTACGGACGCCTTCACCTGGACGCTCCACATGCCCAAGGACGGCACGTACACCGCGTACGTGAAGTACCCGCAGGTGACGGGCGCCGCGACAACGGCGAAGTACACCCTCACGCACGGGACGACGACGGAGCCCTCGGTCACCAAGAACCAGACCGCCAATACCGGCACCTGGGTGCAGCTGGGGACCTACAGTCTCAAGCAGGGCGAGGCAGCCCAGCTGAAGCTGGACCAGAACAGTGGTGGCGTAGCGGTCGCCGACGCGGTCAAGCTGGTCCGCGACACTATCGGTGAGACCGACAACGAGAAGCGGACCTTCGCTTACAGCTACGACGCCAACGGCAACCTGACGTCGATCGACGACACCTCCTCGGGCGCCCGGATCGACGCATACACGGTCGCCTACACCGGACTCAACCAGGTCAATTCCGTCACCGAGGCGTTGGCCGGCCAGGAGAAGAAGGCCACGTCGTTCACGTACGACGCCAATGGCCAGCCGGAGACCGTCACCCACCCCGACCAGTACTCCGCGTACACGTACGACCTGCGCGAACTGGTCAAGAAGGTTTCGGTCGGCAAGTCGTCCACGGACCCCTCGCCGAAGGTGACGTCGTACACCTACACCGCCCGCGGCCAGAAGCTTCAGGAAACCAAGGGCAACGGCAACACAGTCGACTACACCTACTACCTCGACCGCGCGTTGAAGACCTCGGTGGAGAAGAAGGGCAGCGGCACCCTCGTCGGCTCGCACACCTACGTCTACGACCCGAACGGCAACAGGGCGCAGGACGTCGCGAAGAAGATGAACGCCGACAACCACACGGCGTACCTCGAATCAACCACGGACTACACCTACGACCCGGCCGACCGGCTGGCGAAGTCGGTGAAGACAGGCAACGGCGCCGGTACGGAAACCTACGTCCACGACGACAACTCAAACGTCATCAGCCAGACGGTCAAGGGCAAGACCAGCACGTTCGCCTACGACCGCAACCGCCTGCTGACCATGACGGCGTCGGGGATCACGGCCAACTACAACTACGACCCGTTCGGCCGCCAGGAGTCGGTCACCTCGGGTGGCCAGGTCATCGAGCGGAGCGTGTACGACGGCTTCGACCACGTCGTCGAGTCCCAGACGCTGGACGACTCGGGAACGCTGAAGTCGACGAAGTACACCTTCGACCCGCTGGACCGCACCGCCACCAAGTCCGCGGACGGGAAGACCACCACCTTCAACTACCTCGGCATGTCCGGCGAGGTCCTGAACGAGGAGGTCGCCGGCCAGCTGACCAAGTCGTATCAGTACAGCCCGTGGGGTGAGCGCCTGTCGCAGATCAAGCACAACAGCGACGGCACGACCGAGGCCGGCTATTACGGCTACAACGGCCACACCGACGTCGAAACCCTCACGGACTCGAACGGCGACACCAAGGCCACCTACGGCTACACGGCCTACGGCTCGGACGACGAGTCCGAGTTCACCGGCATCGACAAGCCCGATGCCTCCGACCCGAGCCAGGAGGCCTACAACGCCTACCGCTACAACGCCAAGCGGTGGGACGCCCAGTCCGGCACGTACGACATGGGCTTCCGCGACTACAACCCGGGCCTGAACCGCTTCACGACCCGGGACATGTACAACGGCGCCCTCGCCGACATGAGCCTCGGCGCCGACCCGTACACCGGCAACCGGTACGCCTTCACCGGGGGCAACCCCATCAACCGCGTCGAGTTCGACGGCCACAACTGGCTGGACGACGCCGCGGACTGGGTCGGCGACAACGCCGACTCCTTGGTCGACGCCGCATCCGCCACCGCGGAGATGCTCGGCGGCGCCATGCTGGGCGGCCTGGGTGGAGTCATGATCGTCGGTGGCGGAGCCGCCTGTGTTGCGCTCGCCATTCCGTCGTTCGGCACATCCTGCGGAGCCGGACTGGCCATCGCCGCCGCCGGCGCGGGCGCGTTGGGTGCCGGCCTCATGATCAGCCAGCATGGTGCGGACCGGCTGTCCGACGTCACTTTCCGTAACTCCGACAACGGGGCCGGTGGGTCGAGCTCCTGGCGCGACAAGCTGAAAACGCCGTCCGGGAGTGAGAACGGTCCGGGCTCGTGGCAGCCGAAGCCGCGTAATCCCGTCGGAAAGAATGCTGAAGCCTGGCAGCGGTACCAGGAGCAGGTAACCGGAGTAAAGCGTGGAAACGAATACATCGTGGATCACCCGACCACTGGTGAAAAAGCGGTCGAATACGACGGATACGACGCCGCGCGTAGCACCTTCCTCGAGGCCAAACTGGGCTACGGGAAGATGCTTGACGACGCAGGAGATCTGCTGTCCGTGCAGGCCAACAAGTGGATCAGGCAGGCCACACGGCAGATCGAAGCGGCGGGTGGCAAAACGGTAGAGTGGGTCTTCTCACGGCAGGACGTTGCCGACGCCGCGGAGAAGGTCTTCGACAAGGAGGGCCTGGACGTCGTCGTGCGCGTGGAGAAGCAGGTATGGGAATGAGGTCTTCATGGACCTGACGGTGCGAGGGTTCTGGGGGCCCAGGAAAGAGGCCCCGCTCGGCTTGGCCGGACGTCTGGAGGGCTTTCTGCGCAGGCTGCAGGAAATCTCCGGAGGGACACTCATCGATTGGCACACGGCCGAGGATGGTGATATCGCGCTGGACTCGGAGGTCCTCGCCGATTACATCGTCGCCGCCAATCCGGAGAGTGATGCCGAGCACATGGGCTACACGACCTCCCTGTGGGCGCAGCAAGCAGGCGTCATGAGGGTGGAAGTGTCGACCACTGTGGGTGGTACCGCCGAGTACACCGGAAACCGGATCGTCGTCACCGTACAGCCTGCCGGGGACGCGTCCCCGGCAGGCCTGGCCGGGATGGCGTGGAGCGCTCTTGTGGCTCTAGCCGAAGAGTGGGAGCCGGACTGGGGTGATGTCTCGGACGAGGTGACCCGCAAGGCAGTGCAGACTTCGAACGGCATTCGACGCTCGGATCCACGCTGCGGCTACGCGGTTTATCTCTCGTCGGGTCGGCGCGCACTGGTTCCGGCCGATTTCCCCGGGGACAGAACTCCCACGCGAGACGACGGCTTGGTGATCGTTCTGCCTGCTGTCGGTGGTGGATTCGTCACGGTGGAAGATGTCGTGTCCCTGGATGCGCGGCTGCGGCGGGCGGGAGCCCTCGACAAGCTTCCGGTCCCCATGAATCGCTCCAGGTGGTGAACATGAGGCTGTCGCTGAAGTACCCGCCGGCCGCCGCGAGCGGCCCGAAGTTCGCGGCCGACATCGTGGTGGCCGCGCGGGAGGTGTCACAGGTCGACCTTGACTACTCGGTGGCCAGCCTGGCCCAGGTGGACGAGGTGATCGAAGGCATACGTGGCGACGGCCCACCGGTCGACGCAGTGGCGGAAACACTGTTCGGCTTCGGGGCGTACGTCGGTGAAGTGCTGGTTCGTCACACAGACGCCCAGTGGGTGGATTTCGACGATTCCGCGCGTCAGTTGTTCGGGCACGCCTTTGGCGTGGCGACATCGACCGGGCAACTCTGGAATCCGTTGGGCAAAGCCTTCGCGCGCTATGTGAACGGGGCAGAGGATTCGCTGTATTACTTCTGCCACACGGTGATCAACCAGCCTTGAGGCACTAGAAGGTGACCCCTGGCCTGCGATGGTCCGATCCTGGATCGGATCGTCACGGAACCGGGGGCACTTTTCTTTGCGGCGGAGGCCAAGGAAGGGCTCCGTCGTTCTCGCGGTTGGCCCGAGACCGAGGGCGCATCGTGCGGACTGCGGTGCGCTGTGGTGTCGCCGGTCGTGTGGGCCGTTGATGGCACCTGGGAGCGGGTGTTCACCGCTCTGATGGCCCAGGCCGACGCCGATGAGGACCTCGGCTGGGCGGTCTCGGTCTACTCCACCATCGTGCGAGCCCACCAGCATGCGGCCGGGGCCCGCAAAAAGGGGCCCCGGCCAGCGAACCCGACGACCATGCCATCGGACGGTCCCGCGGTGGGCTGACAACCAAGATCCACCTGGCTGCCGATGCCCGCTGCCGGCCTCGCTTTCGTTCTCACCGCCGGACAGGCCGGCGATGCACCGGCCTTCGCCGACGTCATGGCCCGCCTGCGTGTGCCCCGGCAACGTGGCCGGCCGCGCACCAGACCGGACGTGGTCCTGGCGGACAAAGCCTATTCATCCCGTGCGATCTGCGACCACCTGCGCCGACGCGGCATCCGTGCCGTGATCCCTGTCCCGGCGGATCAGCGTGGCCACCGACTGCGACGCGGCCGCCGGGGCGGCAGACCGTCGGCCTTCGACCGCGAGACCTACAAGCAGCGCAACACCGTCGAGCGGTGCATCAACCGCCTCAAACAGTGGTGAGGCATCGCCACCCGCTACGAGAAGACAGCCACCACCTACCTGGCCGGACTCCACATCGCTGGCATCTTCCTCTGGTCCGCCGGTGATCCAAACGAAACCGCCTAGACCGGACGGGCTCGAGGTCCCGGCCGAGCAGGTGCTGGCCTGGGGCTGCGACGGCACGGCGGATCTCCTGTGCTGGCTGACGAGCGATGACTCACCGGCCGACTGGCCGGTTGCCTTGTACAACCGGGGCGACGACGCCTGGATCGTCGCCGACTGTGGAGTGGTCGAGTTTCTGTACCGGACCCTCAACACCGAGGACGAGGACGATTCGCTGTCCGGGGTGATGGAGTGGGGTGCGGCCGGCCCGCGTTTCCTGACGGAAGCTGAGGAACGGCGTATCAAGGCGTCGAGCCAGGACCCCTGGCCCGACGAGACCGAGTAACCGGCCATGAGCCCTGGGCCCGCCGTGCAGTGCCGTTACCCAAGGGGCCCGGACGGGTTCCAGAACGAGGTCAGGTCGCTCACCCGGACCAGGCTGAGCTCGCTGGGTTCGATCTCGTAGCCGTTCAGGACCAGTTCAGTGCGCTCGACACATCCCCGTGCGACCCAGTAACGGTTGTTGCTGTTGCGCCAGAGTTCGAACGGCATGGGTTTCCCGTCTGTGGTGATGGTGACGGGTTCGGAGGTCGGGAGGCTGGCCGGGTTTTCGTGGCCGGGGTGGTGGTACATGTCCAGAGCCCGCTCCAAGGTATCGACGGCCTCTGCGCTGCCGGCGGAGGCGCTGAAGACCGTGACGTGCTCGACCTGCGGGTCGTAGTACTGGGAGCCGAACCACAGGCGCACATAGATCTCGCCGGTGGCCTCGTCGTAGCCGTGTCCCATGACCTGCCGCGACTCCGGCCAGTTGGCGTCGACGGCGAAGGCGCTGAAGCCTTCCGCGGAGCCAGGGGTGCCTTGATCGTTCATGGGATCTCCCGGGTGCTAGTCCATGATCGGACATCCTGTCACCGCAACCCTGGCACGCGAACCAACGGTCCCGTCGCCGCTGACGAACCAACGCCCCAAAGGTTCTACATCTGCTGTGACTTACTTGTGTGCGCATCGTCACGCCCGTGACCCGTGATGTTCGTGAGGCGGCATCCGCTTGATCGATCGGGAGTACCGGAAGCAGGTCTCCCGACTGATCGAGCAGAGGGGTGGGGGTCCCATGAGTCCGCAGGACGGGCGTGGCACGGGCACCAGGAACATGCGGTCGTGTGCGGCGGAGTTCGTCGCCCGCGTCACCGCCCGCAACCGGTTGCCGCTGGACTACTCCGTGGCCAGCCTTCGCGTCGTGGACTTCCTGATCGACGGGCTGCGCAAGGGCGGTACCGGACGCGAGCAGGTGCGGGACACGCTGTTCGGGCTCGGTGCCTACGTCGGTGAGGTGCTCGTGCGTCGCGCGGGCGCGGTGTGGGTGGACTTCGACGCCGACCAGCGCGCCTACTTCGGGCAGACGGTCGGCGTACGGATGCCGGACGGCCGGGTGTGGAACCCGCTCGGAAAGGTCCGCAACCGCTTCGAGCTCGGTGGACCCGGAGAATCCCTCCAGACCTTCTATCTGACGCTGCACGGTCGGGCCAGGAGGGTCGTCGCGTGAGGCGGACCTCCGTCCTGCCGGCGGTGCTGCTCGCCGCCGTGCTGACCGGCTGTGCGGACCCTGCAGACGAGGGGAAGCCCGCGGGGTCCGCACAGCCCACCGCCCAACGCACCCAGGCCGCCCCCGCCGAGGCCGAACCGCCGCGCACCGCCGCCGAGTTCCTCGCCCGCGCCGAGGAGGCGATGGGCGGGCACCAGGGGTGGACGTTCGCGGTGCGGGGCCGCGAGGGGCTGGTCCTGCCGGGGCAGGAGAGCGCCGCGACCTACACGGCCACCGTGCGCCGGACCACGGGCGACCGCTGGGCCCTGCACTCCACCGGCGCCACCTCGAGCAAGGGCGTTAGCAAGCCCGAGGAGATCTATGTCGCCGACGGGACCGCTTACGTCAAGACGGGCACCGAGGAATGGGAAGAAGGGCCCGTCACCGACCCGGAGTTCGCGGACCGGGTGGAGGACCCCCTCGCCGCACTCGACGCGTTCCGGCGGTACGGCGACGAGGTCACCCTCGCCACACCGGACGGCCGCGTCGAACTGCGCGCCCGCACGACTTCCGCCCCCCTGACCGGAGTTCGGGACCGGGGCGTCGTACGAAAGGCCCTTCGCGAACTCGCCCCGACCCTAAACCAGTTGCGCGCTGCCGGGGTCGCCGCGCCCGAGAGCGAGATCAGCGTCGGCGGCGTCGAGGAGACGCTCGTCCTCGACGCCGCCACGTACCGGATCACCGGGCACACCTTCAAGTGCACCTTCCTGATCCCCTACGACGGACAGCGCATCCGGTACGAGCAGGATGTGACGGAGCGGACCTCGGGGACGTACAACGGGACCGTCTCACTGCCGGAGGCGTTGAAGTGATGGACACGGTCGAAGCGGTCGAACTGGTCTACCGGCCGACACGCGCCGACATTCTCGCGGGCATTCTGGTGCGTGAGCGCCGTCGGGGTCTGTTTCTGGTCCGCTGGGGACTCACCGGGCTGTTCGGGGCCGCCGCCGTACTGGCGATGACCGCATCGAACGGCTCCGCAGTGTCAGGGGTGCTCGCCCTCTTCTGCGCCGCCATGATCTGGTCGATCCCGCGCCTCCAGGCCCACCACGTCCTGCGCACCGTCTCCTGGCAGGGCGAGTACCGGACGACCGTGAGCGAGACGGGGATCGCGACCGAGACCGTGCACACGACCCTCGTCCAGCGCTGGTCCATTTTCCGCGGCTACCGCGAGGCCCGCGACCACGTGGTCCTGCTCAGCCGGGACCCGAACATCCTGCTCGTGGAATTCCTGCCCAAGCGAGGGCTGCAGACCGAGCAGGACGCGGAGCGGCTGCGCGACCTTTTGAGCCGTCAGCTGCCCCGCATCTGATTTGTCTGTGCCGTCCGCTGCCCCGCGTCCGATCCGTCACGCCGCCTGGGCCTCCGCCGGCACCGTCGGAAAGCCTTCCGTACGCATGACATTCCGCCCGGCGTCCACGGCGAACACCTCGCAGCCCTCCCGGTCCGCCAGCGTCAGGGAGGACGCCACGACGGACAGGGACAGCAGACCCGTCGCCGGACGCCCGGTGCGGCCGTCGACTATGTGGTCGCCGCGCTCGTACCGGGCGGACGTGGCGACCGCGCCCTCCGTCAGTTCCAGCACGGTGCACAGCTCCCGTACCCCACCCGCCAGGGCCCGCCGGAGGCGACCACGTCACCACCGGCGTTGAGGACGAAACGCCGCGCATCGGCCGCCCTCAGCAGCTCCGCCGCCCGCTGCACGGACCAGCCCTTCACCACCGCGCACAGGTCGAGGCCACGTCCGGGCAGCCGTACGTCGAAGGCGCCGCCGGTGGCGAGCCGGTACTCCTCGCACAGCGGCAGCACCTCGTCCAGACCGACGCTGACATCGCGGCGCGCGATCTCGCCCCGGTCGAGCCGGCAGACTTCGCTGTCCGCCCTGAACGGGCTGAACCGGGCGTCGACCTCGCGCAGCCACGCGAACACGGCGTCGGCCGTCTCCTCGCCGACGTGCTCGTCGTCGACCCGCAGCGAGACCGGGAAGCCCATGACGTGTTCGACTCTGTGCATGGTCAGCCCTTCGCGTCGATCGCGGCCTGGAGCGACTCCTTGTAGCCGTCGCTGGTGATGGTGGCGCCGGAGACGGTGTCGATGTCGGCGTCCTGGGCTTCTCCAGGGTTTCCGCGATCAGTTTCGCGACCGCGGCCGTGGGGACCATCCCCGCGGGTGCGGGGAGCAGGACGACCCCACGCGGGCGCCATGTACCGCCACATGGGCCGCCCCGCCGACGCGTTCGCCGCCAACGACGTCGCCCGCAACCTGCACCTCACCCGCCGCGACCCCCTGTTCGCCTCCCTCGGCCTGGCCCGCCAGGGCGCCATCCACGGCGCGGCACAGGACCGCACCGCCACCCTCCGGGCCTTCGAACAGGCGCAGGACGCCATGCTGCGCGCCGACCCCGCCGACTACCGGCCAGTATGGATGCTCGCCTTCTACGACCAGGCCGAACTGGATTCCCTGGCCCTCTCCGCGCACTTGGCCCTCGGCGACTACTCCACTGCCGAATACCACGCCCACCGCTGCCTGGCCGTCCTGCGGCCCCACATGCTCCGCTCCCGGGCCATCACCACCACGCGGCTCGCCCACGCCCAGCTCGCCCAGGGCGCCCCCGACGCCGCCACAGCCACCGCCATGAAGGTCCCCGCCGAAGCCGCCACCCAACACGCCCGGGTCACACGCATGCTCCAGGAGTTCGGCGCAGCACTGCGCGCCACCGCGCCGGCCAGCTCCAGCGCGCAGAGGTGGACCGAGCACACCGCCCGCTGGAGGATGGCCGCATGACCACGGCGCCCGCTATCGAACTACGCACCTACACCACCCTCGACACCGTCCGCGGCGACCTCCTCGATGTGTACGCCGACGTGCGCGCCCCCCTCCTCCACCTGCCGAACTACGCGGTCACCGCATTCGGCGAACGCCTCGACCGCCACTGCACCGAACCGGGATTCACGGCCGTTATCGCCTACGCGGACGAGCACGCGGTCGGCTACGCCTACGGCAACGCCATCGAACACGGTGACCGCTACTGGCAGCGCACCAGCCCTACGCTCGCGAGGAAGTACACCGAGCGTCCTGCCGTGGCCCTGAAAGAGATCGGCGTCCGGCCGGCCTGGCGGAAGACCGGCACCGCCCGCCGTATGCACGACGCCCTCCTCACCATGCGCGACGAGCCGTACGTCACCCTCATGGTCAACCCCGCCGCCGGCGACGGAAAGGTCCACGCGCTCTACAAGTCGTGGGGGTACCAAGACATCGGACAGAGCCAACCATCACCAGCCTCACCCATACTCACCGTGATGATCCGCGCCACCCACTGACCAGCCCCACTCCCCCACCAACCCCAGACGGCTCAGTTCGCGCTCCGAGCGGAATGACGGGTGTGCTCATTGATCCCTGGGAAGCATGATGCATCTGAGTCCTGTCGCGGTGAGCTGGTTCCGCGCAACCGCCGAGGAGCCGACGGTCTATGACCAGCCAGGACGATTCCGTGTGCGGTGTTCACCGTCACGGCGCGTTCGACGACGGTGCGACCTACACCGTCCAGATCACTGGGCGGGCACCACCGGGCGATCAGGGAGTACCAGGCAGCGGCCCCTCGCGACCTCCACCAGGGCGAGACCATCGCCTTGTCGCCGACCGGCCCATAACGACCGTGGCCGGAGAAGATGGGCATCCCTCCTCGCGGTGCCGCGCGAGTACCTGTCACACGACGGTCGGGAGTACCCGCAAAAGAGTCGATTTTAAAGAATGATCTTGCTAGCTAGTTCCGCATTCTTCCTCCGGGGCGCGCACGGCTTCTCGCATCGCAGGTCTAGCGAAAGGCCCGGCTTCCACCAGGTCGAGAAAGGGCGGAGATTTTTCCGTCCTGGCGAGGTGGCCACTCGACGATCGTTGCCACTTCACGCCGGCTGAGTCCCTGTACAGAAGCCCAGCGATCCATAGATCGACGGTCTTAGGCATCGTGGCTTGGTTGATCTGACTGCGTGTGAAGGTGGCTCGAGTGCACGGGGGGAGAACCCCGAGATAGGAGTAGACAGGACTATTCTCATACCCCTTCCACCCCTTGAGTCCATCGGCCCCCCAGAGCGCTACAGATATCGGAGCAAGCGAGCGATTCGACACTGTCACCGTTCCGACCTGGTCCTTGTTCCAGTCAAGCCACATGGTCACGGCCTGAGCCTGGGCCTTCTCCGTCCTGTCTTGATTGTTCCGGGACTGGGCCAGTTGATCGTTGGCCACCTCCGCGGACTTCACCGTTCCCCACGCGGTTACACCGAGTCCTGCAGCAGCCACCAGCGCCGCGAAGACCGTCGTGTGTTTGGCCCAGTCCACCCTCTGATACCAAGCACGGAAGGTGTGCAGTGCTCTACGTATCCAGGACGCGGGCTCTGCCTGGGGTGTTGTAGATCGTTGGCGGATCGGTGGGCGGGATGGCAACTGCCTTATACGTAAGCGCGGACGCGAACTGGGCATGTGACCTCTCAACTCGGGATGCACGAGCAGACGCTTCCCCTGTGACTCCTGGTTCCTCGGCGGGACACAACTGAACTTGAACTCGTGATGTCGGTCGACTCGTGGTGACGGCGTCAGGTCCGAGAGCGCCTGCTGTTACCGGCTCGGGCTCAGGACGGTGGCTGTAGCCAGCGCCGCGCCGCGGCGAGATTCACCTCGACGTCATCGCTCCAAGAGCAGACCTCCAGCCATGAGAGGTAGCCGCCTTGCGCGAAGACCAGGACCTCGCCAGGGCACTCGCCGGTTTCGGTGAACAGCTGCACGTCGGCAGCCACGACGGTGCCGGGGCCCGTTGGCGCGGGCTCCACCGCGTCGGCGTCAAGGCCGAAGTAGGCAGTGCCGCAACCGCACTTACAGCGGAATTGCACTCTGAGTTGAGGCACCTGCCGTCGGAGGGCGACGTGAACGGGCTCGTCCGGATTCAGGACGAGGTCAAGCACGTCGGCTACGTCCTCGGGCAGGCTGTCAGTCATGCCGCCACCGTAGCTGACCAGCAGCTTTGGGCTTCGAACAATTTCGGGTCGGTCGACCCCACGCTCACAGGTCCAGGGCCAGTTCGGTGCCGGCGAGGCAGCCGTCGATGGCCTCAGGTCGGTACTGCAGCATCTTCAGTTTGCGCTTCACGGCGCGGGTGATCTGGCCGAGGTCGGTCGCGGCGAGGTTGCCGATGTCCCCCTTGGCCACCGACCAGACGCCCTCGGTCGGGTTGAGGTCCGGGGCATAGGTGGGCAGCTGGAACACGGTGAGCCACTCGGCGTTCGCGTCGATGAAGTCGCGCATGCCGGCCGCCAGGTGCAGGCGGACTTTGTCCCAGATCAGCCGGGGCCGCTGGCCCGGTTTGTAGCAGGCCATCCTCGCCATCGATACCCGCCCCGAGCCCCGGCCCCTCACTCTCACGACCGGGGTCTGGCCGATCCGGCCCCAGGTCCTGGCGCGAGGCGGAGTCATCGACTGTCCGGCTTCGTCCTCAAAGACGATCCAGGCGTTGCGCTCCGCCGCGGTGCTCTTACCCGCGGCCAGGTCGCCTTCTTCCACACCTCGACCGCGTCGTCATCGCGCTCGATCGCCCGTCGAGTGGGTTTCTGCCAGCTCCAGCCGTGGCGCTTCAGCAGCCGCCAGGTGCCCTCAACCGTGTAGGAGACGTGGAAGAGCCGGCCGATCAGCGTCTTGATCCGTGCCAGGGTCCATCGCTGGTCCGCCCAGCCGTGAGCCAGTGGACCACGCACAACTCCTGCTCCAGCCTGGCGATCTGGGCTTCACTGAGTCGAGGTCTGCCGGCGACCCCTTCGACAGGACTCCCGCCTCGCCGCCCTCGCGCCAGTCCCGGCGCGACGACAGCACCCGTTCGCACCGTAGGGTCGGAACATGCCGACCGAAGACATGCCGGGGCCCACCGCCAAGCACTGGCAGGACTGCACGGACGTGTACAGCTTCCTGGACCAGATCCGTCTTCGGCCCGGCATGTGGTTGCCCGGCGGCTCACTCCAGCATCTGCAGTCCATGCTCACCGGCTACCGGGTCGCACTCGGCCTGCACGGCGTCGACGAACCCTGGGCTATCTGGCCCGAAGAGGACTTCAGCCGCTGGCTCCATGAAAATCGCGGCATCGACAGCTCTCTCACCTGGGCGGCCGAGATCGAACGCAGCACCCCCGACGGCTCAACCCCCGTCGAAGAGTTCTTCCGTCTCCTCGATGCCTACCGGAGATACGCGGCGCAGAATCCGGAGCCAATCGACACGACCACTCGGCTTCCCGGCATCGAGTACATGATCAACACGTTCGTCACCCTCTTCTGGCGTAAGCGTCTCCTCACACAGGCGACCGAACGTCTCGAAGACCGCGGCTTCCGCGTCATCCGCCTGGAAGCCGGCCAATGGGACACGGAGCGAGACATGCACCGCGCCATGGCCGCGGCCCTGGACTTCCCCGACTACTACGGCCACAACCTGGACGCGCTCAACGACTGCCTCGGCGACGTGGCCTGCTACGGCGGCTACCACGACGCTCCCGAAGGCGCCGGGCTGGTCCTCGTCTTCACCGACTACGACCGGTTCACGACGATCTGCCCCAGAGCGGCCCAGGTCGTCCTGGACATCATCGCCGACCAGGCCCGCCAAGCGGCCGTACTTCGCCGCCGCCTGATCTGCCTGGTCCAGAGTAACGACCCGCAGATTCGGTTCGAGCCCGTCGGTGCCATGCCCGTCATGTGGAACAGCGACGAATGGTCGGACGCCAGCCGTCGCACGTCGGACAGGGGGCAATCTCCATGGGGTCAGACTGCAGGCTGATCCTGGACGGCATAGCCCAGCGTGCGGGCCTGCACAGCCACTGCTTCGAAGTCGGCCGTGGAGGACAGCGAAGTCACCGTCCCTTGGCTCAGCGGCTCCCGAGCCAGGATCGCCGCGACGGCGTCACGGTCGATGGTCCGTTCAAAGTAGTCCTCGGCAAAGCTGACGTACGCTTCCGTGCTGCCGTCGGTGAGAAGATCGAACAACCAATCACTCCCGTCTGACTCGTCGTCGCCGAACTCGACCTGACCGCACTGCCACGCCTCAGCATCCTTCTCGCGCCACACGCACACCGTCGCGTCGAAGAACCCGTCGAACTGGAACTCGGGTGCCGCCGGATAGTGCGCGAGCGACAGGGGCAGACCATCGAGGAGGCCAGGCCAATGCGCGCGGGGGAACTCTCGCCATGGAGTGGCATCACTCTCGTGATCGAAACCGTAGAGGAACACCCCGGACGCATCGAACACGACGGCGTACTGGTCACCGGAGCCGTTGTCCATGAATGCCAGGCCGACGCCTTCGCGCCAGTCGGAGACGAACGAGTGGGTGGGAGCGTCCGCGTCGAGGATGGCGTCGAGCAGTGCCAGAGCCCGACAGCGGGCGAGCAGAACATCGGGGTCGGGCAGCGAGGCCACCAGCGCGTGGACAGTCATGATCCCTCATTCAACTGCCTGCCACTGACATCAGCGGCGGCGCCTCCAAAATCTGGACCGCTCTGTCAGAGCGCGGTGGCATTCTCAGCGGCCACGCACGAACACCAAGCAGTTCTGGAAGCTGATCGAGGAAGCCCGCTCGCAGGTGCCGGCCCCCGGACAACGGTGACGCCGTCGCCGAGCGGGCGGCCACACTACTCGCCCGTCGCCCGGTCCAGGAGATCGTCGCCGCCCAGCAGGCCCTCTGTGGCTTGATGGCCGACTCTATCGAGCTCCAGTCTGGGGCGCCGCCTACATGATCAACGGGGGATGCTCCGACGACGGATTCGACTACTTTCGCGGCTGGCTGATCACCCAGGGCCGCGAGACGTTCGAGCGCGTCATCGCCGATCCCGACATGCTCGCCGATCTCCCCGCAGTCCGCGCCTTCGCCGCAGACGGGATCGACATCGAGTGCGAAGACGCCCTGAGTATCGCCTGGACCGCCCACCAGGAAGCCACCGGCGAGGAGCTCCCCAACGACGCCTTCACCATCCGCTATCCGGAGCCGGACCCGCGAGCAGTGTCGGCCCTTGCCACTACGGTGCGATGCATGCTGCGACCGCTGATCACCACCATCCGCGAAAACGACGACGCTGCCGGCTTCCTGGCATGGCCGGGTGACTTCGACCTGGACCAAAGCGACCACGTCGAGGAAGTCCACCTGGCATCCGGTGCGGCGTTGGAAGGCTTCGCAGGCGACGGCGCCGGGGGCACCTACTTCTTCTGCGGAAACGGCGGCGAGGAACGCCCGGTCCTGTACGCAGACTCCGAAGGCGGTGCCGCTCTCGTCGCCATCGGCATGCCGGAACTCCTTCGGCTCCTACTGGTCGCGCCCTGGTGGCGCGACTGCCGCGCGTTCACTGCTGAGGAGAGCGCCGAGTTGACTGCCGAGTATCTGGAGGACATGCCCGACCTGGCGGTTCGGCGGGACCGCGCGGCAGCCGCTCTCAGCCTCGCCCTTCCCACTGAGGCCGAGGTCCTTGCCCGCCTACGCAAGGTCGCCACCGAGGAGGGCAAAGAGTTCGTCCTGATCTTCACACCTGCGAATGAGCCTTACGACTTGCTGATCAAGGGCTGACTTGACGACTCGGTTTCCGGGAAACGATCACTCACCATTCGGGAAGCGATCTCCGACCCGCACCATACGTCACTGGTCAGATTGGTACCGGCTGACGGCGGAGGCGTGGCACCCGTGGATGTTCCGCATCCTCGACCTGCAGGAAGCGGTGCGGCCGCGGGGCTGGCCGGATCACGTTGACATCGCTATTCCCGTTGACATCGAAAGCGAGAACGGTGAGACCTGGGACCAGTACCTGCTCGAAGTGAAAGGCGGCGCCGCGCAGATCGCCAAGGCGCACACCGCAGGTGAAGTCCGGCTCACCCGCCGGCAACTAACCGTCTGGTACGCCGGAGGCTACCGGACTGCGACCGCAGCGCGCCTGGCCGGAGTGGACGCCAGGTCCGAGGCTGCGCTCAAGAGACTGATGTGCACCACAGAGTACGAACCCTGGTTGCCCGACCACTTCTAGATAGCGTTCGCCGGGATGCATCGGTGGACGCCTTCCGTTCGAGGTCGCAATGGACGACGTGCACTGTCAGGCCAGTGCTAGTGCTGTGACCGGCAAGGTTCGCCGGGTGGGTGGTCGTGACGGTTGGATGTGCGGTGACGTCCATTCGACCGCTGGAGGCGCGGTGCCTGAGCCTGTCCGTGTACGCAGAGACCAACGCCCGCCACCCGGATGTACTCGCCGCCCAACGCAAGGAACGTGGCCGCATCCGCAGCGAAAAGGGCATCCGCTGGGGCGGACGCCCCCTCAACACCGCAGCGTGAACACCGCCTGGCGGTCAGGACTCAGAAGCCTCGAAATACGCCGCCGTCGTCGACGGCGGCGGTGAACTCCTCGAAGTCCATGTTCGCCTCCAAGAGGTTGTTCTCGATGCTCCACAGCTCGGATGCCACAACGCGGACACACCGCCCACGCTCACGACGCAGGTCCACTACGAGAAGCGGCAGGTCAGTCGAGGCGACAGCTACAGGTCTGCAAGGACAAGAAGTGGATGCTGATACTCCGCAGGGATAAGGTCGAGGGCCGACTCGGGCGTTAAGCCCTTGTATCTCCGGTCATCGACAAGTGCGACGTTGGCCAAGAAGCCGTCCCTGCTGGGCGAACACAGCGCCGCCCGCAGAGCGTCCCAGGCACCGCCTGCTGAGAAATCAGTGCGCACAACAAGGGCTTCCAAAGTGCACGGGAGCTGATCCATGTGCGGACAATACCGCCAACCCGGCGAACCAATCTGGTCACAGCACTAGGCCAGGTCCGGGCGATCATGCGACGGGAAGCTGGAGCACCGCACCGAGGGTCGAGCGGCCGGCGTCTAAGACGTCGTTTCTGATGGTGGGATCGCTCGTTGAGCCGCACATGACGGATCTGATCGAGCGGTTGGTGCCGGACGAGTTGTGGACGCTGTTCCGGCGGGTGGTCCCGCCGACGGAGGTCATACGCCCGCAGGGCGGCGGCCGCCGACGAGCCGGGGACCGCGAATGTTTGGCGGCGATCATCTTCGTGGCCACATCGGGCTGCACCTGGCGGCAGTTGCCGCCGGTGTTCGGACCAGCCTGGCCCACCGTCTACCGACGCTTCGCCCAGTGGAGCCGAGAGCGGGTGTGGGCCAGGCTGCACCGGGTGCTCCTCGACGAACTCAGCGCTCGGGGCGAGCTGGACTGGTCGCGATGCGCCATCGACTCCGTCAGCGTCCGGGCGGCAAAAGGGGGCCACTCACCGGACCGAATCCGACCGACCGCGGCAAGCCGGGATCGAAAATCCACCTGATCACCGACCGCAACGGACTGCCCCTGTCGCTGGGCATCTCCGGCGCCAACACGCACGACAGCCTCGGCCTGCAGCCGCTCGTGCGCGGGATCCCGCCCATCCGCTCCCGCCGCGGACCGCGCCGCCGGCGCCCGGCCAAGCTCCACGCCGACAAGGGCTACGACTACGACCACCTGCGGAAATGGCTTCGCGAGCGTCGCATCCGCCACCGCATCGCCCGCAAAGGTATCGAGTCCTCCACGCGGCTGGGCCGCCACCGCTGGGTCGTCGAGAGAACGGTCTCCTGGCTGGCCGGGTGCCGCCGTCTGTACCGCCGCTATGAGCGAAAGGCCGAGCACTTCCTGGCCTTTGTCGGCATCGCCGCAGCCCTCATCAGCTACCGCCGACTCACCAACTGAAACGGCGTCTAAAGGGTGTTGCAGAAGGCCTGGTGGCGGCGTGTCTGGGTGATCGCTGACCTGCTGTTTCACCTGGCCATGGCGAGGTTGTGCATGGTGGCCACCGCTTGGACGGCGTGGTGGAGGCCGTCGCCCCTCTGGCGGCAGTCGCGCAGGATCTTCCAGTTCTTCATCCGGGCGAAGGTGTGCTCGACGCGGGCACGGACGCGCCGGTGTTGGGCGTTGTCTTCCTCCTGACCGCGCAGGAGGGGCCGTCCGGCTCGTCTGCGGTGCGGGACGATCAGGCCGGTGCCCAGGTAGGCGCCGTCCGCGATCACCGTCGTTCCGGCGGTCAGGGTCGGCAGGTCCGATTCGCGCCAGACGTGTGCGTCTGCCTTGTTGCCGGGTGTCGGCCGGGCGGATGCCACCACCAGGCGGGTGTCGGCATCGATGATGACCTGCACGTTCGCCGAGAATCGGTAGTTGCGTGAAGAGGCCGCGACCTTGCGGTCACGGACCGGGATCAGGGTGCCGTCCACGATCCATAGCCGGTCGGCGCCCGGGACCGAGCTGGGCGCCGACTCCAGTGCAAGCAGCGGACCCAGGCGCTGGATGACCCGGCAGACGGTGGCAGGTGAGCAACCGAAGAGCGGAGCGAGCTGCCGCATGGTGAGGTTCGTCCGGTAGTACACGGCCACCGTCAGCACCCGCTCGGCCAGCGGAAGGCACCACGGCCGGCCACCACCGGGGCCCTTTCCGCCCCGCTCGCGCACCACGCGCAGCAGCTTCTCGAACCGCCCCATGTGCAACCCGGTGAACGTCTCCACCCACACCGGCTCGGCCCTCAACACCCCACCCATACAGGCCAAATGCCCGCCACCAGGCCTCCTGGGCCACCCTTAGAAGCGTCGCCCCTCTGCGACACGAAGGGGGCCCTGAGTGACATCCGCCGGAAGATCCCGGAGGGCGCATCCGCTCTCTGTTGGTGGGCCACAGAGCGATGTCGGCGTCGTGCTCCAGCCGCCAGTCGCTGGCTGCCTGAAGTGCCTGCTGCGTCTGTGCTGCCATCCGCGGGGTCAATGGCATGTACCGGCCGTTGCTGTTCTCCGGGCCGGGTCCCGGCAGGTGTGCGCGCTCGGCTGCCCTGGACCTATCCTGCTCCATCACGTCCCACAGGAACGCGGCAACCTCCGCGGTCTTGCTGATCTTCCAGTCGTCGGCGCGGCGGACCTCGAAGCCGTCCGGGGCGGTGATGTCGATCGCGCCGACGCTTTCCCCCACATGCCGGTGAGCAGCACGGTGTGGCCGCTCTTCGTGACGGCCTGGGCCCGGACGGCGTTCCTGTGC
Source organism: Streptomyces sp. RK62 (assembly GCF_018070255.1). Classification (NCBI taxonomy): domain Bacteria; kingdom Bacillati; phylum Actinomycetota; class Actinomycetes; order Kitasatosporales; family Streptomycetaceae; genus Streptomyces; species Streptomyces sp. RK62. Next base: position 111,620 of record NZ_JAGPYD010000006.1, read on the forward strand.
TTCCTGGCAAGGGCGATGACCTCGGTGACGAACGCGCTGCGCGGGTCGGCGAGCGAGATGTCCGGGTCTTGATTCTTGTGCACGATGCGGCTCCTGTCGCTTCGGGGACCGCGGCGACACCATGGTGACCCGGGCTCCCTGTCGTAGACGTCACCGTTGCCCTGACTCCCTGGAACCGCGAACGGCCCGTGGCCGAGTTCATGCACCGCGCCCATGCCGACCTCACCCTCGCCGGACGGCGCGCCCTGACGTCGTCCGGCCGGGACCCGGCATGCGGCGCGGACCCCGACCGGGGCAGTCGGGTCAGCGGTTCACGGCTCGCATGCCCGCCTCGTCGTAGCGTTCGCCCGAGACCTCGGGCAGTTCCGCGTCGATCTGGGAGAGTTCCTCAGGGGTGAGGACGATGTCCACCGCGGCGGCGTTCTGTTCGAGGTAGGAGCGGCGCTTGGTGCCGGGGATGGGGACGATGTGGTCGCCCTGGGCGAGGACCCAGGCGAGCGCGAGCTGGGCGGGGGTGACGCCCTTCCTCTCGGCGATCTCCTTGACCTTGGCCGCCAGGCGCAGGTTGGCCTTCAGGTGCTCGTCGGTGAAGCGAGGGCTGTTGCGGCGGTAGTCGTTCTCGTCCAGCTCGTCGGGGGAGGAGAAGCGGCCGGCGAGGAAGCCCCGGCCCAGCGGCGAGTAGGCGACGAAGCCGATGCCCAGCTCACGGCAGGTCGGCAGCACCTCCGCCTCCACGTCCCGCGACCACAGCGAGTACTCGCTCTGCACGGCCGTGATCGGGTGGACCGCGTTGCCCCGGCGCAGCGTCTCCGCGCTCGCCTCGCTCAGCCCGATGTGCCCGATCTTGCCCTCGGCGACCAGCTCGGCCATCGCGCCCACCGTCTCCTCGATCGGCACGTCCGGGTCGACCCGGTGCTGGTAGTACAGGTCGATGTGGTCGGTGCCGAGCCGCTGGAGCGAGCCCTCCACCGAGGCCCGGACATGCTCGGCGGAGCCGTCCTGAGGGCCCACGCTGGACATGTCGCCCGGTACCGCGTCGTCCATCCGGTAGTTGAACTTGGTGGCCAGCACGTACTCGTCACGGTGGCCCCGGATCGCCTCGCCGACCAGGGACTCGTTGGTGAGCGGCCCGTACATCTGGGCCGTGTCGAGGAAGTTGATGCCCAGCTCGCGGGCGCGCCGGATGGTCTCCACGCCCTCGTCCTGGTCCGCCGTCCCGTAGAAAGCCGACATGCCCATACAACCCAGGCCGATCGCCGACACTTGCAGGTCCCGCAGACTGCGCTGTCGCATGTGCTGTTCCAGCCTTTCGCTCGCACTCGATCGTCACGTCGGACGACTTCGGGCCCCTTCATCCATCTAGCGACGGATCTGGCCGCCCGGCATCCCGTGAGGGACACCGGGCATCGAAGCGCCTGCGACGCTACGAGCTGAAGCGCGCTCGAAGTCAAGTCACCCGTTCAGGCGGACCGGAAGCTCGAACAGGTCGTTCTGGGTGACCACCGGCTTGTGGCGCAGCTCGGCCGCCGGGACCGCCAGGTCCAGGTGCGGGAAACGGGCGTACAGCGCGGGCAGCGCCACCCCCGCCTCCAGCCGGGACAGTGCCGCGCCGGGGCAGACGTGCGGGCCGTGACCGAAGCAGATGTGACGGTTTTTGGTCTCCCGCGTGATGTCGAACTCCCCGGCGCTCGGCCCGTGCGCCTCCTCGTCGCGACCGAGGGCGCCGTACGACACGATCAGCTCGTCGCCGGCCGGGATGACCTTCTCGCCGACCGGCACGTCCTCGGCGAGGGCGTCCGTGCAGGTGTCGCGGAACTCGGCGCCTTCGAGGTCGTCCCGGCTCATCGACTCCATCAGCGCGACCGCGCCCTCGATCTCCTCGTCGGTGACCTCGACGGGCGGGGGCAGCAGCTCTTGCGGTGAGCGGATTTCGTCGGGCCAGCGCACGGCATGCGGGACCAGGACGTCGCCGCGCACCCGTACGAGGCCGAGACGCTCGCGGCCCGACCAGGCATAGCGCGCGACCGCCACCTTCGATGACCTGCCCAGGGCTTCGACCAGCAGCTTGTACGGTTTCGAGGCCACCTGCCCGTCGGGAGCGAGGTAGTACCCCTCGCGGATACGGATCGGGTCGATCGATTCCAGGGGCAGGAAACCCGAGATCTCGAACATGGCGAACACCGACCGCAAGCGGCTCGAACTGCGCCACCCCGCCGGCCCCGGTACCGTCTCGCTGCGCGTCGCGCTCACGGACGCGGACGGGAACACGCTGAAGCAGACGATCCACCGGGCCTACCGCACCACCTCGTAACGCCGCACCTACCCGCGGGCCCCCGGCCGTGGGCCGGGGGGGGCTCGGCCGTGCCGTGTGACGCGCCTCATGCTCGGTTCTCCTCCGCGATCCTTCCACCCTGGTGCCGCAAGTCCCCGGACGAACACTTCCGGACGACGCCCCCACAACCACCTCCAAGATCAAGCCCTGGAGCAGCCTGCCCGCAGACCGACAGCCGATCAATTACCGGGTCAACCATCCGAGCCAAGCCACTGGCTCAGCTCTGGCCGGCTGGACCGTGCCTGTCGGATCCCATGATCTGCTGCTGCTCGCCGGACGGGACTTCGTCCGGACGACGGTGGAGACCGGCCGGAAGGAGGGCACGCGCCTCCTTCCAGCCGGATCCAGTGCCGGGCAGTCGCCTCAGTGGGACGAGCAGCACGCGATCTGGTCGCGGACCTCGAACGGCACCAGAACGCCGCCCGTGCCCTGCTGCACCAGCAGCGTGCAGCGGCCGTCCCCCCAGGTGGGGCGGGCGAAGCCGGTCGCGTCCAGGACGGCGTCCGGGGTGAGCGGGACTCCGGCCAGGCCCTTGACGGCGTCGAGGCAGCTCGCGGCTACCGCGGCGGCGGGCGTTGTGCGCCGCTCGACCGCGGTCCGGCCGGGGTAGCGGGCCAGCCTGCCCGCCGACCGCCGCAGGGCCTCCTCGGCCGCGGCATGTGCGCCGGATGCCAGCGCCGCCTCGGTGACCAGCGCCCCATCCACTGTGATCAGCTCTGGGAGGGCGGTGAGGAGCCGGGCCGTGACCTGCTCCGGCTCCGGGCCGCCGCGCCAGCTCACGACGGCCGCGAAGCGGGCGGCCGGGTCCCGGGCGACATGGGTGCTGAGGACGTAGCCCTCGGCGCCGTCCTCCGTGAGCAGACCCGTCAGCGCCTCGTCGATTCGGTGCACCAGGTGCTCGATGGCGGCGAGCCCCGGGGCTGCCGTGTCCACGGCCACCGCGTGGGCGGTCGTGGACGCGGCGGGTGTCGGTTCCGCGGTCATCGGCTCGGTAGCACCCAGATCGGGTTCGTGTAGAACCACAGGTCCCGCCACGGGTCGGCGTCACCGGCCACGTCGATCGCCGGACCGGCCGGGTCGATCGCCGCACCGTAGTAGCCGGGCTGCTGCCGGTTGCCGTCGGTGCCGCGCAGGCGGACGTAGAACGGCTCGTCCAGCGTGCCCAGGTCGTACCGCAGGGTGTACGTGCCGGTGCGACCCGACGTGTCGGTCTGCTTGACTACCTTGGTGGCCGGCGCCGTCAGCTTGTCGCGATCAGACGTCGCGTGGGAGACGTCCACCGCGCCGCGGATCAGGTCGACCCGGTTCAGCCGGGGCAGGAACATGCCCCAGTTGGGCACGTCCTGGGCGGTCACGGTGACGACGAGTTCGAGGCGGCTGCCCCGGCGGGCGGTCAGGGTGCCACCGAGGGTCTCCTCGCCGCGGCCGCGGCCCGAGGCGACCACCCGCACGTCGAGGTTCTTCAGCAACCGGCCGTGGTCCACCCACACCCGCCCGTCCCGGATGCCCCGCATGACCGCGGTGTAGCTGCGGTCCGCGGCGCCGACGTGAGTACGGCTGTACATGCCGGGCCAGAAGTCACTGGCGCCGTTGTTGACCTGGCCGGCGTACACCGGGTCGCCGTAGCGGCCGTTCCGGTCGAACTGCGCGGAGTCCGAGCCGTCGGGGCGGCGGGAGGTGTCGCCCCAGTTGACGTGGGAGTCGGAGTTGGCCGAGATCGACCACGGCTTACCCTCGGCGAGCAGCGAGTCCCACAGGCCGCCCACGGTGGCAGTGTAGAAGTCGAAGCCGCCCCAGGAGCGGTAGCTCTCCCGCGGGTAGCCGGGGAACGAGTTGGCGCCCGCCGCGTTGCCGTACAGGCCGCGCGCCCCGCCCGTGCCGTACCCCTTGGGCAGGCCGCCCGCCTGGTGGCCGGGGGCGCCCTCCCAGCCGACCGCGATCCGCGGGTCGGCGTCGCGCCAGGCCCGAACCTCGTGCGGGCTGTCGATCCCGTTGCGCGCCGGGTGGTTGGCGATGAAGAGGGCGTCATCGACGACGCGCCGGTCCTTCTGCCTGCCCAGCCACTGGATGCCGGCCACGGCGAGGGCCTCGTTCGCCGGGGTGTTGTCGGAGGCGCCCTTGACGCTGCCGTCGTAGTCGTTCTCGAACTGCTTGAGGACCGCGACCTCGTTCTTCCCGGGGGCTACGAAGACGGTGCCGTGTTCGGCGGCCGGGATGTTCCACTCGAGGCCCTGGAAGATCAGGGTGTCCTTCAGCTCGGCGCGGGCCGCCCTGATGTCCGGGTTGACCAGGTCGACGCCGAGGCGGGCGTGGGTCGCGCCGCCGTGGTCGGTGATGACCATCCAGTCGAGGCCGAACGCCGCGCCGTGCTGCGCCTGGTCGAGGACGGTGTACTGGCCGTCGGAGGAGTGCTGGGTGTGGATGTGGTGGTCGCCCGCCAGCCAGTGGCGGACTTTCTTACCGCCCGTGGCCTTGTCGTCCTTGCCGCGGCGGGCTCCTTCCGCCATGGCCGGGGTGACACCGAGCATGCCGGACATGCCGACGGTGAGAGCGCCGGTGACACCGGCGGCCTTCAGCAGGCGCCGCCGGGAGAGCTCCCTGGGAGTGAGATCGGAGTCGGAGACGGAGGTGTCTGCCGCAGCTCGGGTAGCTTCGTCGACTCCGTGGGTGTGGCTGTGGGAGTGCGGACGTCTGTGGGGGTGGTCGTGTGACACGCCGGTCTCTTCTCGGTTGTGATGGTGTAATTGTGTGCACTCAGGAAACTGGCGCCTTCCCTCGCCAAGTGGTCGCACCGATTACCTGACGGCGTCAGGAAGATGAAGGACCCCTCCCGCCAAATCACCTTGCGTCGGCGGGCTTCGACCTCGGCTACACATGCACGTAGGTCGCGGCCGGGGTCCCGGCTGTCGCCGTTCCCCCTCGTCACCGTCCCCATCCAGATCGGACGTTTCCCAGCCGTTCCAAGAGCCTCCGCTCGCCTGGGCTGTGGAGTTTCGCTGCAATTGCCTTGCAGGTCGCGGAAACGCGGGCGGCACAGTCCCCACCTGCGGCGGCAACTGCCCGTGATCGCTGCACGCTTCGCCACCGAGCGCCTGGACGCACTGGCCCGCACCCAGGGCCTGCTGTCCAAGAGCCTGCCGGAGGTCCTGTTCGTCTGCACCGAGAACTCCGGCCGATCGCAGCTCGTCTCCGCCCTCTTGCACCAGGTATCGGCCGGTGCCGTGCGCGTCCACAGCGCCGACACACTGCCCCGCGACCGGATCGATCCCGTGGCTTTGCGACTGCACGACGAGCTGGGCGATTCAACGGACTAGGAGTTCCCCAAGCTCCTGACCCGGGAAGTCGTCCGTGCCGCAGACATCGTGATCACCCTGGGCTACAGCCACGCCTGCCCCGTGATCTCCGGCCGTCGGTACGTCGACTGGGACCTGCCCCACCTCAAAGGGCTGGACATCGACTCCGCGCGTGCCGTGCGTGAGACACTCGCCCGACGCGTAGCCCGGTGACACATTCCCTTCGCGAACGCCGTCGACGAGCTCGGCGCGATCGACGCCGCCCACCTGCGCGGCATGGTCCCCGGACAGAAGGTCCTCGTCGCCGGCGTGCGGGCCTCCACTCAGACACCGCCGATCCTGTCCGGGAAACGTGTCATCTTCTGCACGCTGGAGGACGGCTCCGGCCTGGTTGACATCGCGTTCTTCGAGGACTCACACGAGCAGGTCGCGCATACCGTGTTCCATGCGGGAGTGCTGCTCGTGCGCGGCACCGTCGAGGCCCGCGGCCCGCGGCCCGCGGCGCACCGTCGTCGGCGCGATGGCCTGGGACCTGGACGAGATCGCCGCGGTCCGCCGTGACCACGGCCCGCAGGCCGCTCTCGACTTGCTGGGCCGCGCCGCGCCTGCCCGCACCCCGGCCCAGCCCACCGGGCAGCGGCGGACCCTCACCGATGGCACCGCCGGGGCCCGTCTCCACCCCTACGCCGACCTCGAGCCCGCCGGCACCCGCTCGGCCGACCTGACCCGGCTCGGCCACCGCAGCCAGGGAAGCGCGGGGTGAACACCGTGAAATCGACACAGCCCGCCGTCCGGCACCTCGTGCGGGTCCACTACCACGGCCTGACGCCCGGCGACTCGCAATACCCGCAGGTGCTGGACGTGCTCGCCACCATCACCGCCCGCGCCTAGGCCCTCCCACCCGACGCCGCCGTCGCCGACCTCACCGGCGCCGAGCGGTATTTCGAGCGCGGCCCCGAGGGCCTCGCCCAGCTGATCCGGCTGCGCACGCTCGCCTGGACCGGCGTGGCCACGACGATCGGCGCAGGGTCCAGCCGAATCCGACTGGTTCGCAGATTCCCGCATGCCTCAGGCCGTGAACACACCGGCTGGTCCCGCCGGATGAGGCGACCGGCCGCCGGGTTCGCCGAGTGGCTGGGGGAGGTGATCAAGCAGTGTCCGAGGTCGCGACGTTCGTTCATGTCCGGCTGCGGCAGCGCGGCGGGCTACCGGAGTTGACGACGGTGCTGGGACGGTTCACTCCGATCGTGCAGGCTCTGCCGCCTGGCGCTGCTGTTGCTCAGCTTGGTGGTTCCCTTCGGCTGTTTGCGGCGGGGCCAGTGGAGCTTGCGCAACGCATACGGCTGCAGGCTCTGGCGTGGTTCGGGCTGGAGACATTGCTGGGGATCGGCCAGTGTTGGTTCGTGGCGGCCGCACCGACCGGCCCATAATCGTTCCCAGCGCCAACGACTGTGGCGATTGCCCCGCGGCCGGATACGGCGAGGGGTCGCGCCACCCGCGTTGAGTGACGCGACCCCGTCGCCGATCCCGACACGGTCGGCCCGCTCAGAACCGCCGGAAGATCGACTCCACCAGCCGCACGTCGGGATCGTTGCTGTCCTTGTTCCGGTACCACCGGCTCACTGCGCGCTCGAATTCCGGGAAGTCGATCTCGTTCAACCCGTTGTAGTCCGCGCCGAGGAAGTCCTGACCCTGATTCGCTTCCATGTGGAAATCGCCGTGCTGCATCAGGAAGCGGTAGTACTCGGCTGGGGTGATGACCCCGTCGCCGTTGGTGTCGATCTTCTGGAAGACGGCCTGCATCTTCTCCTGGGTGATGTCCTCGCGGTCCACGCTCTCACTCACCACTTTCCGTATCCGGGTAGTTACGTTCCGTAGATAGTAGCGGTCACGGTGCCCGTCCAGGGGGGTCGCCCAGGGCGCGTCATAAGGGCTGTGAGCGGGCGGTGACCACCGGAAAAAATTTCTTCGCTTGGAGGCTCCTTCACAGCATCGGGTGGCATTGATCAAGCCGGGGCGTGGCGCGTCACCGACCACACCGCCAGCGAGCCCTGGAGCTGCCGGTCACGCTCGACATGCCGGGCAGGGTCGCCGACTACCTCCGCACCACCGAGCTGGAGCCCGGCCGAGCGCGCCGCGCTCGGCCGGGGGGTGGTCGTGCGGCGCGGCCAGCAGTACACCCTGCGCGTCACGGGGGTCCCGGCCGGGCACCGCCGGCTCCTCGCCCACGGCGTCGGAGTCCGGCACACGGCCTGTTTCCCGATACGTCGCCGGCGACACGGCCCGTGTGATCGCGGAGGTGACCGCCACCCGCAACCGGATGCCGGTGCACGCAGGGAACCTCGAAGTGATCAGCGCCGCCGCCATCTACGCGGCCGAGCAGCACGCCCTCGTCAAGGCCCCCGCGCTGAAGGAGCTCGCCCGATGATCGCCCAGACCACCGTGACCGTGCACGACCCCACTCTGCGCGACGGCCAGCACGCGGTGCGGCACCAGCTGGATGCCGGGCAGATCCACACCTACGCCGCGGCGGTCGACGCGGCCGGTGTCCCCGTGGTCGAGGTCGGCCACGGCAACAGGCTCGGCGCCTCATCCCTGCAGGTCGGCCGCAGCAGGCTCAGCGACGACGAGATGCTCGCCACCGCCCGCGAAGCCCTCACCCACAGCAGGCTGGCCACCCTCATGCTGCCCGGCTGGGCCACGACCGCTGACCTGCGCAATGCGGTCCGCCACGGTGTGGACGTGGTGCGCGTGGCCGCACACTGCACCGAGGCCAGCGTCACCGAACGCCACCTGGGCGTCATTCGCGAGCTCGGCGCCGAAGCGCAGGGCGTGCTGCTGATGAGCCACATGGCCAGCCCCGGCGAACTCGCCGAGGAGTCCGCCCTGATGGTCGGCTACGGCGCGCTGGCGGTGTGCATCTTCGACAGTGCCGGTCACTACCTGCCCGGCGACCTCACCGCCTTCACCGCGCCGGTGGACGTGCCGGTCGCGTTCCACGGGCACAACAACCTCGGGATGGCCGTGGCGAACTCGGTGGCGGCCGTCGAGGCCGGCGCTCACACGATCGACGCGTGCGCGCGGGGATGCGGCGCGGGCGTGGGCAACACCCAGCTGGAAGTTCTCGTGGCCGTGCTGGAGCGCTACGGCTACCGGACCGGAATCGACCTGCGGCGCCTGGCCGACGCCGCCGATCTCGCCGAGCGGACGCTGATGCCCTCACCGCCGACGATCGACTCCACCAGCCTCGTATCCGGGCTGACCGGGGTGTTCTCCGGGATCAAAAGGCCCGTTCTGGCTGCCGCTGAGAGCCAGGGAGTGCACCCCTGGGACCTCTTCGTCGAGCTCGGTCAACGCCGGGTCATCGCCGGGCAGGAGGACCTGATCCCGGACGCGGCACGCAACCTGGCGGTACAGGGAGGTGGCCGATGATGCAGACGCTGGCCCCCGCCGAGGTCTGGTTCGTCACGCCCGGCCACCACTTTGCCCGTTTCCCGGCCGCGCACGGCTGCGGCGCGGACGTCGCCCTGGTCGACCGTGACCAACGGATTCGTCGCGGACCTGTCCGTTGCTCAGGCGATGCGGAAGATTGCCTTCGACTGGCTGCTTGAGATCTTCGAAGACCGGGCTTCTGGCGTCCTGCGGCTTCAGTGAGGAGTGAGGGCGGACTACTCACGTCCTGGCAGCTGGCACTCGTCAATGTCATTGACGATCGCCCACGTCTTGTCGCCCAGGCCGGCGATCCGCTGCGCCGCCTCCATGAGTGCCAGCTCGAACGGCGGCATCGCGTACCCGGTGTTCTGGGTCTGGTCGATCGTGTTCAGGGGGTCGTAGGCGCAGATGGCCGTCAAATCCCTGATCTGCTCTCGCCCTCCCCCATTACCGACATCAGCCCGCCCAGCGCCCGCGGGCTGGTGGTCCAGATGACACGGGCCGCGACCAGGTCGTCCCGGGCGTTCGTGACCAGAGGAAAGCGATGCGATCACCTGGCGCTGCTGATGCCAGCCGTCGAACAACTCGCTGGTGAACGCGATCGCGACGACGTGCCCGCCCACGCAGGCCTCCCCGCCGTCCTGCAAGCACGAAGACGCATACGCGAGCCGGAGGCTGCGGGAACTAATGGGAGAAGTAGCCAGCGTGAAGCGACTCACCCGCTGCGTCGTCTCCTCTTTGCGACCACTACGACGCGCTCACGGGGCGAGTTGTTCGAGTAACTGGAGGAAGTGTGCGCGGGAGACCCTGGACAGGGCAGGATGGGAGCAGACGGCGCGCGCCAGCTAAGCGTCACGCTCGCCCAACCCGTGCGGCGCTTCCCGCGTCACAGGCCGACCATGATCACCGTGGCTCTCAAGGTCCCCACCACCGCTCGGCCAGACCAGCGCCTGGGCGACGATGACGCTCTCCCCGCTAAAAGTGACAGCAGGGCCTTCGTGCAACACGTAGCCAAGGCGGATCGCCTCGCTCACGCGGTGGCAGAACGCGGCATCGTCCGGCCCGGTCAAAACCCGGTAGACAGGCAATCCATCAGGCGGTGTGCTCATTGGCGAATGATCTCACGCAAGCCAAGGTGTCCATGAGCCCTCAGCTCAATCGCTCCCAAGATCGTTAGACACCGATGGAGGCTGCAGGCGCCGTAGAAAGAGGACGGTTTTGACCTGGCCTCCACTGCGGGAGTTGCCGCAGCCCCGGCTGGCCGCATCGTGTTGCTCATCGCCGAGGTGATCGGTGATCTCACCTAGGAGGGCCGATTCCCGAGACCGGCTTCGTCAGCTGCAGCAGCTCGCCCTGCCCGGTCAGGTGCAGCCCCTCGGACCAGCCCCGCTCCAAAACATCGCGACCAGCTGCTCATCGGGCACGGGGCGGGCTGCGCCGACCGGGCGCCCTCCGTCAGACTCCACGATTCCCAACTCCACGACGTTGAGCGCTTGCTTCATGCCTTACCCATGGTCGTCGGATGGGTAGTTCCATTTTCACTCCCGTACGTTCGTGCCGGTCCACTGCACGGAGGCAGTGCTGCTACTTGAGCTGGTCGGCTGTGAAGTATTCGGACTGGACCAGAACGTCGTAGTTGGTCTTGTCGACGCTCAGGGGCTGTAGCAGGACGGCGGGGACCGGCTTGACACCGTTGTCGTAGTCCACGCTGGTGTCCACCTCCGGCTCCCTCTCGTTGAGGATGTCGTCGACCATGGTCGCCGCGGCCTGGGCGAGTTGGCGGACGTCCTTGTAGACGGTCTGTGACTGCTGGCCCGCGATGATGGACTTCACCGAATCCAATTCGGCGTCCTGTCCGGTGATGACCGGAAGCGGTCTGCCGCCGGAGCCGTAGCCGGCCGACTTCAGTGCGGACAGGACGCCCCTGGATATGCCGTCGTACGGCGACAGGACCGCGTCGACCTTCCTGCCGCCGTACGACTTGGCGAGGATGCCGCTCATGCGCCGTTGCGCTGTGGGCCCGTCCCAGCGCAGTGTGGTGATCCGGTCGAGCTTGGTCTGACCGGACGGGACGACCAACTTGCCGTCGTCCAGGTACGGTTGCAGAAGCGCCATCGAACCGTCGAAGAAGTATTTGGTGTTGTTGTCGTCGGGCGAGCCGGCGAACAACTCGATGTTGAACGGGCCCTTGCCGTCTTCCAGGCCGAGCTTTTCGATGATGTGGTGGGCCTGCATTCGGCCGACCATCTCATTGTCGAAGGAGACGTAGTAGTCGACGTTCCGGGTGCCGAGGATGAGCCGGTCGTAGGAGATCACCACGATGTCCGCATCGGCGGCCCGCTGCAGCACCCCGTCCAGCGACCTGTTGTCGATCGCCGCGACGATCAGAGCGTCGACGCCCTGCTCGATCAGTCCCTTGATCTGCGAGACCTGGGCCTTCGGGTCGTCGTCGCCGTAGACCAGCTTGGTCTTGTAACCCCTGGCCTTCAGACTCTGAACGACGCTCCTGCCGTCGGTGAGCCACCGGTCGGAGGCCCGTGTCGGCATGGCGATGCCGACGGTGCCACCCTCGGAAGCACCCCCGGAGCCGTCCTCACCGTTCTGGCTGCACGCTGCCAGGAAGGCGAGAGACATGGTTCCGGCGAGGACGGCTCTTCGATTGAGCATGGTGATCGTTCCTTGTTCTTCTCGTCGTTGAGGAGATGAGGGCACAGAGACGCATGCGGAGCAGCGGGGAGAGGTGGAGCGGTCTGTACAAGCCGACCAGACAGTGTCCCGGGCCAGGTCACGGGGGACGGGGCCGTGCAGATGCATCGCTGGGGCCCAAGAGTGATCGGACCGCGATAAACGCATAAGCGGCGGATCTCGCCGACCACTCCGGGTCAGGTCGACTCGGTCTCTTACCTGGCTCGTCCCCAAGGCATCTCGAGGCCCTGCGCATCGGCGACGGCTGCGTCGCTGGGCCTCATCAGCCGAGACTCCCTGACTCTCGTGAGCCGATGCCCGTGTGCACCTCGACGCACCTGGCGCAAGTTCCGGAAAGACACAGGGCACTCGCCTCTCAGATGTTCGATATTTCGTCCCGCGTTCGAAAAAGATGACGCGAAGTTAGGGGACATGTGACGGACTGTCAACGGTATGAACAGACGGAGGGCGTCCGTGGTCGAGGTCGTGCAGGTCGGTGAGGCTGAGGGCGCGGAAAACGGCCGTGCAGGGGGGCATGGGAGACGAGGAGTGCGGTGATGGCGGGCCCGTTGCAGCCGGCACCACCGGCAGACCCGGGCCCCGTTGAGGGCGACCGAGCGCCGGCACCAAGCGCAGCTGGATCGCCAGGGCCCTGGCCGGCGCCCCCGTCGCCCTCCTGCGTCGGGAGTGACAGGACCGCCACCGCATGGGCGGCGGCGGTCCCTCGTTCCGCGTCGGCGCTCCAGGGGAACGGGATGCTACGCGGGGATCACGTGCAGGGTCAGGTTCGCGCCGTACTCGCCGGTCAGCGCGAACAGCCGGGTGCCGTCCGGCGACCAGACCAGGCCGTGTGGCCGCAGTGACCGGCCGGTGCCCGTTTCCAGGTCGATGATCCGGGACGGGGTGTCGGCACCGGTCTGGAAGAGGTAGATGTCCTGCCCGTACGAGTTGTCGATGCCCGCCGCGACCTCACCCTTCGCGGACACCGCGGCCGCATTCGGATAGGAGGTGGTGGGATACGTGTGCACGACGGACAGGTCGCTCAGCCGGAAGGCCAGGTGGTGGTACGGGTAGCCGCCGACGATGAAGAGGGTGGCGGCGTCGGGGGACAGAACGAGGTCGTTGATGGTGCCCACACCACCGGGGTTGTCCTGGGTCGTGCGGACGACAGGGTTGCCCGTACTGACGTCGTAGACCGTCACGTTCGACGAGGACAGGTACTGCTCGCCGGCGATGACCACACCCGGTGCCGCCGGTGAGGACAGCAGCATCGGCGGCCCGGCCCAGGTGCCCCAGGGCACCAGACCGAGGCGGACGGTGGGACGGGTGCCGCTGAGATCGAGCGCGCCGATGTTGCTGTCCCAGTCCGATCCGTAGCTGAACCACAGGGTGTTGCCCGCGAGAGCCAGCCGCAGCGGCGCGGTTCCGTCCCCGGTGGAGTAGCGGGCCTTCTCACGGTAGGTGCCGGTGTCGACGGCGGCGATCGCGTCGCCGCCGCTGAGCGCCACGTACAGCGTGCGTGAATCAGGGGACAGCACCAGGTCCGCCGCGCCCGGCTTGTTCTTGAGGGTTCGCAGGAGCCTGCCGTCGAAGTCCGTGACGAGCACGGAACTCGTGACGATGTCGGCGATGTACAGCCTGCGGTGCACGTCGTCCACGGCCATGTCCGCGTGATACGAGACCGGAAGTGCCGTGGAGGTCGGCTCGGTCTGCGGCTCGGCCGCCGCGGCAGTGCTCGTACCGAACAGGGGCAACAACAGCAGGATCAGTACACCGAATGCGCCGCGAAGGCCGGGTCTTCTCATCGGATCGTCGTCCTCATCGGTCGGGGTGCCTGGAGAGGCAGGCGAGCAGGAGTGGGACACCTGCGACGGATGCCCCTCCCTGCAGTGGCCATGCACACCTGATCGGACAATTTCCCGCCATAATGCGGCAGTTGACCCCCGTTGAGCGGAGTGACATCGACCACCCTGGATCACGGCGGTGAGCACGGGTAGTTGTTGCCTGCGCCCAGCACCCTGGCATTGATCGGACTCAAGATCCTCTATGCCCCCCGGGGGGGGCGGCGAAGGTGGAGGGACCGACCGCGGCACAAGCCCACGACCACAGCGACAGCCAGACCCAAACCGCCTCGGTTCGTCGGCCCGTGGTTCGTGGCTCCACGGGCAAGGGCACGCATGACCCCTGGACCAGACCCAACGGCAGGGCCGGTACGAGCAATTCCCGTGCCTCGGCTTCCCCGCGCCGGTTGCGGCTCCGCTGAGGGACGGCACGGCGGTCCTTGTGAGCTGCCTCGCACAACCCTCACGGCCTCGTCACCAAGTAGTCGGTGGGATGCGGTACCAGGGGGTGCCGGGGGCCGGCGCTGGACAGAAGGGCTCAACACTCGCATAGCACAATGCAGTTGTTCATGGCGGTAGAGCCGGCAAACCCCATACACAGCGAACCGCGCTCCCTACCGTGGGCGTTCGGCACGTGACGTCATGCCGCGCGCCGACTTCACCGAGGGGAGGGAGTCGGCTCATGGATCCCGTCACCTTGATCACCCACGCCGACGGTTCGACGGGATGAGAGCCACCACGTCGTGAACGAGCCATCCTCACCCTCACCCGAACGGCCCGACGAGATCTAAAGTGTGCGCGTGACCGAGCAGAACCCCGAACTCATCGCAGGCCGGTACGAACTGGTCGAGCGCATCGGCCAGGGCGGCATGGGCCGCGTCTGGCGTGCACAGGACCGGCAGCTCTTCGGACGCGAGGTCGCCGTCAAGGAGATCCTCTTCCCCCCGGGGATGGACGACGACGAGCGGGCCACGCTCGTCGGACGCTTCACCGGTGAGGCCCGTGCCGCGGTCGTTCTCAGCCACCCGGGGATCATCACGATCCATGACGTGGTGGAGCACCACGGTGCCCCCGTCATCGTCATGGAGTTCGTCCGCGGTGCGTCGCTGGCCGCCGCCGTCCGCACACAGGGCCGGCTGCCCGTACGGCGGGTGGCCGAGATCGGCGCGATCGTCCTCGACGCCCTCACCGAGGCACACAGGTCGCGGATCGTCCACCGTGACATCAAGCCGGACAACGTGCTCCTGACCAAGGACCGGGTCGTCCTCACCGACTTCGGCATCGCGCACCTCGCCGACGCCACGACGAAGCTCAGCCGCAGCGGAATGGTCATCGGCACACCGCAGTACATGCCCCCGGAGCAGCTCGAGGGCAAACGGCCGACTCCCGCCAACGACCTGTGGGCGCTGGGCGCCACGCTGTATCACGCCGTCGAGGGGCAGCCTCCGTTCGACGCGGACGGGTTGCACGCCCTGGCGGTGGCCGTGTTCACCCGCCCGCACCGACCACCGGTGCACGCTGGACCGCTCGCGCCGCTGCTGGACGCGCTGCTCGTCAAGGATCCCGAGCAGCGGGTGGGTGCCGCCGAGGCCGGCCGGATGCTGGCGTCGGTGCTCCGCTCCCTCCCGGCCGCCGAGGAGGCGGACGAGCGTGGTCACGCATCCGAAGCGGAACAGGATGCCGTGGCGGATCCGGCACTCCGCACCGAACCCTCCCCACCATCCGCCACTGCGGCCCCCCGGGTTCCCACGGTCCCGGACTCCGGGTCGACACCGGTCGATCCCCGGCGTCCGAGCCCGGACCGCCCGACGGGTCCTCCGCTGGTCCCGAGCCGCCCGACCAGTCCTCCGCCCGTGCCGGGACCCGTTCCTCCTCCGCCCACGGAGGATCTGGTGTCGCTGAAGGCGACCGTCAAGGCGGAAGCGGGCGACCGGAAGGCCGGACGGGCACGTGTCCTCACCCGGCGTTCCGTGATCGTGGGCGCGGCTCTGGCCACGCTCGCGGCCGGTTCCGCACTGACCTGGACCTTGTCCGGCGACAACGACAAGCCGCACGGCGGCGGTGTGGCCGGAAACGGTGCCGAGGGTCCCGCCGTCACCGTCGCGATCGGCGTGGACGCACCGCTCACCGGCGCGCTGGCGGAGCTGGGCCTCGGTGTGCGCAACTCCGCCGACCTCGCCGTCCGGACGGCGAACGAGAAGAAGGCCGTCCCCGGTGTGCGCTTCGAGATCAAGGCTGTGGACGACGCGGGCGACCCCGCCAAGGGCGCGACGAACGCCGCGGGCTTCGTGTCCGACCCGAAGGTGCTCGGCGTGGTCGGCCCCGTGAGTTCCAGCGTGGCGGAGTCGATGGTGCCGCCCCTGGCCGACGCCGATCTGGTCAACGTCTCACCGGCCAACACCAGCCCCGTCCTGACGCTGGGCCCCGACTGGGCATCCGGTACCAAGTCCCGTCCGCACGACACCTACTTCCGCACCCTGGCGAACGACGCGGACCAGGGGCCGTTCGCCGCGCGGTACCTGCGGAACGACGCGGGGAAGGGCAAGCTGTACGTCGTCGACGACCGAACCGCCTACGGCACCGCACTCGTCTCCGGTTTCACGGCCGAGTTCGAGAAGCTCGGCGGGAGCGTGGTGGGCCAGGAGCACGTCGACACCGACCAGAGAGGGTTCTCCGGCCTGGTGGCGAAGCTCCGGGCCTCGGGCGCCGACGCGGTCTTCTTCGGCGGCTACTACGACACCGCCGGGGCGCTCTCCCGGCAGCTCGGTCAAGCCGGGGTCGACGTCCCCCTGATGGGCGGCGACGGCATCTACGACCAGCAGTACCTCACCTCCGGACCGGAGGTCGACGGGGACCTCGCCGTGCACATCGGCGTACCCGCCGAACAGCAGGCGAAGGGGGCGGACTTCCTCGCCCGGTACCGCAAGGCGGGGTATACCGAGGCAGCCGGCTGGTACGGGCCGTACGCCTACGACGCCACGTGGAGCATCATCGAGGCCGTCAAGGCCCTGGTGAAGGCCAACGACGGCGCGTTGCCCGGGGACGCGCGGGCGAGGATGCCCGAGGCCGTGTCCCGGCTCACCTTCGACGGAGTCACGGGCCGGGTCGCCTTCGACGGCTACGGCGACACCCGTAACCGGCGCCTGACGGTGATCTCGGTCGAATCCGGGCGGTGGACCAGCGTGACCAGCGGCCCCGCGGCTCCGTGACACCGAGCCGATGAAGAGCCGGTGCCGAGCGGCGGACGCAGGCGAAACCTCCACCCCCATTGCAGGGATGGCCGCCATTCTGCTCCGCATGCGATCCAGCCGGGCAAGGTCTGGTTCATCGTCGCCACCAGGAACGTACGGCGATGATGCGAGGGCAGACGGCAGCTCCTCGGTAACTCCGGCTGAGGCCCACAGGCCGCTCAGTCCTCGCCTGACGTCTCGGGTCATCCATAGCTGACCCCGGCGGATACGACCCCCACGGCCCCGTGTGGCGTTGGGAGCGCTGAGCAGCGTGCCGGCCGGCTTCGCGGCGCCGGTGGTGGCTGATCTGGCGGCAGGGCCGGTGCGGCTGCGGTCCAGCCCGATCGTCGCGGTGGGCGGCGCGTCCATCGGTGACTCAGCCGGTCGCGAGGATCAGGCTCAGGCCCAGCATGGCAAGTCCCGCCACGGCAATGACGCTGCCGACATACCTGAAGAAGACGGGGCTGAGGCTTCTGGTGTCCGCGAGGCTCAGATCCCCCGTGCGCTGGCCTCTCAACTCCAGGGCGGCCCGTCTTCGCGCCAGCGTCGAATCAACAGCACCGCGCAGGTTGAACGCCCACCTCCCTCCGAGGCAGACAGCCGCGGCGCCCAGGACTGCGAGGAGGATCAGGACCCCTATCGGGTCGGATGTGTCTGCGGCCGAAGGGCCAGCGATCATGATCATGGCGCAAAGCATCGCAGCCACCTCAACCGAATGTCACCTGTTCGGCCGTCCGCAACATGCCGGTCGTCGCCCGACTGCCTCATCCCACAGGCCGTGCACCCACAAAGGTGATCGACATGTCACGGGGGCAGATAGCCGGCGCGGCTCAGCATCCGCTCCCCTTCGGCACCACCGCAGACGCAACAGGGGGCAGCCCGAGCTCAATCGCCCAGGCCACCGCACGGCAGGCGCGGGTTCCTCGAGGTTCGGTGGTGGTCAGCTCGCTCCAGTGGGGCTTCGGCGTCACTGCGGCAGCATCCGCCCGTGGACGACCCGACCGCCCTTCGGCAGGTGCCGCGGCAGCGGATGGAGCGGCCCGGGCTCGCGCACCAACTCCCCCGGCCTCACCACCGCGTGGGCGTTCCCGGTCAACTCGCCGAGCGCCAGCGTCAGACGGGCGCGTCCGTCCCGGCGTTTCCTCGTGCGTGTACGCCACGTGCTCCGCACCGCCTCCTGCGCCACGGGCACGATCAGGACGTCTCCCTGCTGGTACACAGCCCTGCCCTCCCCGCCGGGTGCGCCGCGCACCGGCCGCGTGACCACGACCGTAGGGGGCGCCCGCTGCCCCGAAAGCCGCCCCACCATCCTGTGTTGTCAGTGGCGGTTGGTAGAACTGCGGCATCACGGATCGCACACCCCTTCTTCCAGGAGCAGCCGCATGACCATCGGTGACCACCTGCACGAGCTGTACCGGCTGCCCGCTCACGCCTTCCCCGGCCCCGGCACCCCGGCCGGCCGCCTGCCCGAGCCGGACTCCGTCGCCTGGCGCATCTCCGCGGACGTGTACGACTCCGACGAGAGCTGGACCGCGGCGTTCACCCGCTTCTGCGAGACCGTCGACACCACCCAGGTGCGCGCCCTGATCGTCGGTGCCTGGGAGGAGGCCTACGACTCGGACCCCTCCGACGTCGTCGAGGCCCTGCTGGCCGCCCGCGACCGGCTGCCCGCGCTGCGCGCGCTCTTCCTGGGCGACATGGTGATGGAGGAGTGCGAGATCTCCTGGATCAACCAGACCGATGTCGCACCGCTGCTGGCCGGCTTCCCCGCCCTGGAGGAGTTCGGCGTGCGCGGCGGGTCGGGCCTCGGCTTCACCGCCGTGCAGCATGCCGCGCTGCGCCGTCTCGTCGTGGAGACCGGCGGCCTGCCCGCGTCGGTGGTGCGCGGTATCGGCGCCAGCGACCTGCCCGCGCTGGAGCACCTCGACCTGTGGCTGGGCACGCCCGACTACGGCGGCGACAGCGAAGCCGCCGACCTGGAGCCGATCCTGTCCGGCGCCCGGCTGCCGCGCCTGCGCCATCTGGCCCTGCGCAACAGCGAGATACAGGACGCGGTGGCCGCGGCCGTCGCCGCCGCCCCCGTCGTGGCCCGCCTGGAGGTCCTGGACCTGTCCATGGGCGTGCTGACCGACGAGGGCGCGGGGGCCCTGCTGAACGGTCAGCCGCTGACCCACCTGAAGAAGCTCGACCTGCACCACCACTACCTGAGCAAGGCCTTGGAGGAGCAGGTGCGTCAGGCGCTGGAGCCGGCCGGTGTGGAGGTCGACCTCGACCGCGACGACGCCGAGGAGGAGACCGAGGAGGACGGCACGGTCTGGCGCTACGTCTCCGTCGGCGAGTGAGCACGGACAACCCGGTCCCGGGGCAGCGGGGGACGGCCGGTACGTCGGGGGTGGCGGCCGGTGTGCGCTTCGCGGTGGTCGGCAATCCCGGCAACCGCCGCGTGACGCTGTTCGCCGACGCGGTGCGCGCGGCGGGCCTGCCCGGCCCGCGCGTGGTGCCGTGGACGGACGTCCTGCGCCGGGGAGGCGCCCGCTTCGCCCCGGGCGAGATCGTCCGCGTCGACTCTCCCGGCGAGGACCCTGAGGTGGACCGCATGCTGCGGGGCGCCGCGGAACCCACCCGGGTGGAGGGATCGGCGCGCTGGTACGCCGGGTTCACGGCCGCGCTGCGCGGTTTGGGCGGCGGCGTCCGGCTGGACGACCCGGACGAGGTGTCCGTGCTATTCGACAAGCGCCGCTGCCACGCCGTTCTGGACGCGGCGGGCGTGCCGGTGCCTTTCTCCCCCACCTCCGGGCCGGGCGGCGCCCCGGTGCGCGGCTGGGACGACGTGCGGGCGCTGATGCGCACCCACCGGATGGCGCGACTGTTCGTGAAACCCGCCCACGGGTCGTCGGCGTCCGGAGTCCTCGCCGTGGAGTCGGGCGGCGGCCGGATCAGGGCGACCACGTCCGTGGAGGTGACCGCGGACGGCCGGCTGTACAACTCCCTCAAGCTGCGCCGCTACGAGGACGAGCGGGATGTCGCCGCCATCGTGGATGCACTCGCCCCGGACGGCCTGCACCTGGAGCGGTGGGTGCCCAAGGCGTCCCAGCAGGGCCGCGCGACCGACTTCCGGGTGGTCGTGGTGGCCGGCCGGGCCACGCACGCCGTGGTGCGCACCAGCCGTTCGCCCCTGACCAACCTCCATCTGGGCGGACGCCGCGGCGACCTCGACGCGGCCCGTGCGGCCGTCGTGGCGGCGGGCGGCCGCTGGAGCGACGTGCTGGAGGTGTGCGAGCGGGCGGCCGCGTGTTTTCCGCGCACCCTGTGTGTCGGCGTCGACCTGCTGCCGGCCGTCGGCTGGCGCCGGACGGTCGTCGGCGAGGTCAACGCCTTCGGTGATCTGCTGCCCGGTCTCACCGGCCTGCCCGGCAGCGGCGCGGAGGGCCTGGACACCTACGGCGCGCAGGTCGCGGCGGTGCTGCGCGGACCCGCCCGCCCCGACGTCCCATGGTCGACGGCGCAGGCGCCCTCCTCCCTGCCCGATCACCCGGCCGGCACGCAGCCCGGTGCCCCGCGCACGCCCGCCCGGGCCGTGTGACACCGCCCGGCCCCGCCGGCCGCCGCACCCGTACAGAACAGGAACACCGCATGACCCAGCCCGACATGAACGACGTCGTCGGCGAGCACGACATCCTCCTCGTCACCCTCGACACCCTGCGCCACGACGTGGCCGAGGAACTGGCGGCAGCGGGCCGCATCCCCCACCTCGCGCGTCATCTGCCGGGTGGCCGCTGGGAGAAGCGGCACGCGCCGGGCAGCTTCACCTACGCCTCGCACCAGGCGATCTTCGCCGGCTTCCTGCCCACCCCGGCCGCGCCCGGGCCGCATCCACGGCTCTTCGCGGCGAGCTTCGCCGGCAGCGAGACCACCGCCGAAGGCACCTTCGTCTACGACACCCCCGACCTCGTCGGCGGGCTGGCGAAGGCCGGCTACCACACGGTGTGCATCGGAGGAGTGGGCTTCTTCAACAAGCAGGGCCCGCTCGGCTCGGTGCTGCCGGGCCTGTTCCAGGAATCGCACTGGGAGCCGGAGTTCGGCGTCACCTCACCCCGCTCCTTCGAGAACCAGGTCGAGCGGGCCGAGCAGGTCGTCGCCCGGCTCCCCGCGGACCGGCGCCTGTTCCTCTTCGTCAACGTCTCGGCGCTGCACCAGCCGAACTGGTTCCACCTGCCCGGCGCCACCCGGGAGGCCGGTGACACGCGTGCCACCCACGCCGCCGCCCTTGAGTACGTCGACCGGCACATCGGACGGCTGTTCGCGGCCGCGAGCTCGCGGCGCCGCTGTTTCGCGATCGTCTGCTCCGACCACGGCACCGCCTACGGCGACGACGGCTACACCGGGCACCGCCTCGGCCACGAGTGCGTTTGGACCGTGCCGTACGCCCAGTTCCTCCTCGACCCCGCCGAGGCCGCCCGATGACCACCGCCCCGCCGACCGGCCCCTACCAGCACTACGTCTACGCCTATCCCCACAAGACCGCCTACCGGCCCCTGCCCGACCGGCCGTCGCTGACGTCCCTGTGGGAGAGGGAGGACAAGAGCGCCCTCTCGCTCTACCTGCACATCCCGTTCTGCGAGGTGCGCTGCGGGTTCTGCAACCTCTTCACCCGCATCGGCGCCCCCGACGGACTGACCGGTGCCTACCTGGACGCCCTGGAGCGGCAGGCGACGGCCGTGCGCGACGCGCTCGGCGACGACGACGGCACGCGTTTCGCCACCGCCGCCTTCGGCGGCGGCACCCCCACGTTCCTCACCGCCCGGGAACTGGACCGGCTCTGCGACATTGCCGAGCAGCGCATGGGCGCCGACCTGCGCGCGGTACCGCTGTCGGTCGAGGCCTCGCCCGCCACGGCCACCACCGACCGCCTGGCCGTGCTGGCCGAACGCGGCACCACCCGGCTGAGCCTCGGCGTGCAGAGCTTCGTCGACTCCGAGGCCCGCGCCGCCGTCCGTCCGCAGCGCCGCGCCGACGTGGAGGCAGCCCTCGGCCGCATCCGCGACGCGGCCATACCGGTGCTGAACATCGACCTCATCTACGGCATCGACGGCCAGACCGAGGAGACCTGGCTGCGCTCGCTGGACGCGGCGCTCGCCTGGCGGCCGGAGGAGCTCTACCTGTACCCGCTCTACGTCCGCCCCCTGACCGGCCTGAACCGCCACCGCCCGGACTCCGGCCGCGACCCGGCGTGGGACGAGCAGCGGCTGCGGCTATACCGCTCGGGCCGCGACCACCTGCTGGCCCAGGGGTACGTCCAGCAGTCGATGCGGATGTTCCGCCGGGCCGACGCCCCGCCACAGGGCGCCGACGACTACGCCTGCCAGACCGACGGCATGATCGGCCTCGGCTGCGGAGCCCGCTCCTACACCTCCGCACTGCACTACTCGTTCGACTACGCCGTCGGCATGCACGAGATCCGCGGGATCATCGACGACTACGTCGCCACCACCGACTTCTCGCGCGCGGCGGTCGGCTACCGCATCGACCCCCGCGAGGCACGCCGCCGCCACCTGCTGCAGTCGCTCCTGCAGGCCGACGGCCTGGACACCGCCGACTACCGCGCCCGCTTCGGCTCCCTGCCCACCGACGACTTCGGCGCCGAACTCGACGTTCTCGCGCACCAGGGCTGGCTGGCCGACCCCACCGCCGCCCGCCTGCGGCTGACACCCGAGGGCCTCGCACACTCCGACGCCATCGGTCCGCGTCTGTTCTCCCCCGCCGTGCGCGCCGCCATGGCCGCCTACGAGAGGAAGTGACATCCGGCCATGGACCTCACCGTCCTCTACCGCGGCCCCCTCGCCTCCTGCGACTACGACTGTCCCTACTGCCCGTTCGCGAAGCGGCGCGACTCCCCCACCCAGCTCCGCGCCGACCGGGCCGCCCTGGACCGCTTCGCCGCCTGGGCCGCCGCGCAGACCGGCGACCGGCTCTCCCTGCTGTTCACCCCGTGGGGCGAGGGACTCGTGCGCTCCTGGTACCGGCGCACCCTCGCGGAGCTGTCCCACCTGCCGCACATCCGCCGCGTCGCCATCCAGACCAACCTCAGCTGCCGCACCGACTGGCTGGACACCGCTGACCGCGACACCCTCGCCCTGTGGTGCACCTATCACCCGGGTCAGACGCCCTACGACCGCTTCCTCACCAAGTGCCACGACCTCGCCCGGCGCGGTGTGCGCTACAGCGTCGGCGTGGTCGGTCTGCCCGAACACCTGTCGGCCGCCCGCCGGTTGCGCGCCGACCTGCCGGACCACGTGTACCTGTGGGTCAACGCGGCCGAGGGACACACATACGACGACGCCGAAGCGGAGGACTGGACGGTGCTGGACGCGCTGTTCCCCTACAGCCGCACCCCGCACGCCAGCGCTGGACTGCCCTGCCGCACCGGCGAGTCCGTGATCTCGGTCGACGGGGAGGGCACCGTGCGCCGCTGCCACTTCGTCCGCGCCGAGCTCGGCAACCTGTACGACGGCAGCTACCGGGCCGCGCTGCGCCCACGGCCGTGCCCGCTGACGGTCTGCGACTGCCACATCGGCTACGTCCATCTGGAGACGCTGCCCCTGTACGACGTCTTCGCCGGCGGAGTCCTGGAACGCATCCCGGCCGCCGTCCGGCCCGGCCGGACGTAGCCACCGGCCGGAGCGGACGTCACCGGGCCGCCTCGCGGAGAGGTGCCCGCATCCCGGCCACGGAACACCCACCCGCGCCCTCGGCCACCGAGCCCGCCCGCCGGTCGCCGACACTCTCACCGGATGACGCACAACACCGATCCTCGATCGGCGTTCCGTAGATCTTTTACGGGACAACCCGCGTAGGTGGAATGTTCGGCCCCCACCGCTCGGGCCGAGCCGGGCTCCCGGGAGAGCAGTCACTAACGGGCGGGATACGGCCGCGACACGCGGCGGAAACGGGTCGTCCCTAATTTCTGTCACTCGACAGGAATTCGCAGGGACGACTCACCTCCGCGACAGGGGACCGCCATGACCGTGACCACCGATGCCACGCCACCCGCATCTCCATCGCCGGGTGACGGCGGCGCACTCGCCCCGTTCGGCTACCCCCAGGAGCTGCGGCGGCGGATGGGGCGGTACGCCTCCTTCGCCGCCGGGTTCTCCTTCATCTCCGTGCTGACCACGGTCTTCCAGTTCTTCTCCCTCGGCTACTCCTTCGGGGGGCCTCTCTTCTTCTGGACCTGGCCGGCCGTCCTCATCGGGCAGCTCCTCGTCGCCGCCTGCTTCGCCGAACTCGCCGCCCGCCTGCCCATCGCCGGAGCGATCTACCAGTGGGCGAGCCGGCTCGGCTCCCCCGCCTTCGGGTGGTACGCGGGCTGGATCATGGTGATCGGGCGGATCGTGGTGGTGGCGGCCGCCGCGCTCGCCCTGCAGGTCGTCCTGCCGGCCGTCTGGTCCGGTTTCCAGATCGTCGGCGGCGACCCGTCGCCCACGACGGCCAGCGGTGCCGCCAACGCCGTCCTCCTCGGCCTCGTGCTGTTGGCACTCACCACCTTGCTCAACGTCCTGGACAACCGGGCGCTGTCGGCCGTCAACACGGTCGGGGTCACCGCCGAGATCGCCGGCGTCGCCCTGATCGTCGTCCTCCTGGCCACCCACGCGGAACGCGACCCCGGTATCACCCTGCACACCGGCGGCGAGGGCGGCCTCATCACGGCGCTCCTGGTGGGCTCGTTCACCGCCGCGTACGTGCTGATCGGCTTCGAGAGCGCGAGCGAGATGAGCGAGGAGACCGTCAACCCCCGGCGCACCGCGCCTCGCACCACGCTCACCGCGCTGACCACTTCGGGTGTCTGCGGTGGGTTGCTGCTGCTCGGCGGTCTGCTCGCCGCGCCCAGCCTCACCGACGGGCGGCTGGCGACGGAGGGGCTCGGCTACGTGCTCACCAGTACCCTCGGTGACGGCCTCGGCCGGGTTCTGCTCGCCGACGTGGCCGTCGCCGTCTGCGCGGCGACCCTCGCCATCCAGACCTCGGCGACCCGGATGCTCTTCTCCATGGCCCGGGACGGCGTCCTTCCCCGGTCGGCGGCCCTGGCGCGGGTGCCGCGACGGACCGGGATGCCCGGCACGGCCGCGGTGGTGGTCGGCGTCGGTGCGGCACTGCTGCTCCTGCTCAACCTGGCCTCCCCGCAGGCGTTCCTCGCCATCGGCACGACGTGCATCGCGATGGTGTACTTGGCGTACGCCATGGTGACCGGGCCGATGCTCGTGCGGCGGCTGCGGGGAGAGTGGCGGCCTCCGGCCGACGCCGAGCGAGACGAGCTCGGGCGTCCCCTGTTCTCCCTCGGGCGGTGGGGACTTCCCGTCAACGTGCTCGCGGCCGCCTACGGAGTCTTCATGACGGTCAACCTCGCCTGGCCGCGTGCGGAGGTGTACGACCCTGAGGGCGGCCACTGGTACTTCCGCTGGTTCACCGTCCTGGTCCTGGCGGCGACGGTCGCGACGGGGGCGGCCTACCGCTGGTACCGCCGGCGTCGGGGCGTCCCGGAGCACGGGATTCCCGTGCAACCGGGTCCGGAGGCCGCGACCGCAGGCGCCTGAGACAGGTCCGCGTCCGGGATCCGGGGATCAGACCCGTGCCGCGAGGAGCCCAAGGCCCTCGCGGCGCAGTCGTGCCAGGGCGCGCTGCGGTACGCCGGCCACTCGGAGCGCGGCGTCGGCGGTCGCCCCCGCGAGGGCGTCGGGGTCGTGGCCGGGGCCGGCGCGGCGGATGAGGATCACGCTCTCGGTGAGGCCGAAGAGGAGATCGGCGCGGAGTGCCAGTTCCTCGGGGGTGAGGTGCGCACCGGGCTCGGTGGTGGCCAGCAGCCCCGTGTAGGCGGACTTGAGTTCGGCCCTGAGGCGGTGGAAGTCGGCGAAGCGCTCCGTCCCGACCTCGGGCAGCAGGTAGAGCGCGCCGAGGTTGTGCGGCCCCGCGCACAGCAGGGTGGCGTCGGAATGGCACAGCGCCCACAGGCGTGCCTCGGGGGACGCCTCGGTACGGGAGACGAGTCCGGCTGCCAACTCCAGCGAGGGTCGTACGGTTCCCTCCAGCAGATCGGCGAGGATCGCCTCTTTGCCGTCGAAGTAGTGGTACAGGGACGCTTGTCGTAGCCCGGCGCGCTCGGCGATGGAGCGGGTGGAGGTGGCCGTGTAGCCCCGGGTGGTGAACAACTCCGCTGCCACGGCGAGGAGTTCTTCGCGCGGCTCGGGGCCGTCGGCGGGTCGTTCTTGGGCTCTCGGGCGGCCGACTCTCCTGCCGGCGGGCGTGTTCGGCGTGCTCACTGCGTGATCCTCGCACAGGGTCATCCGCTTCCTGGGCGCGGGCCGTGGGGTGAGCCCTCGGTAACCGACCGGAAACGCGCGGGCAATGGCGGTGAAGCGGCCGCTGCCTAATTTCTGTCGAGCGACAGAAATTAGGCCGGAGACGAGCCCGCACCGGAGGTCGAGCCATGGGGACACCCTCAGCGCCACCGTCAGTCACCGCGTCGGCGTACGGCGCCCGCGCACATGCCCGCGCCCAGGAGGGGACCCCGGCGGATGCCATGCCGGTCGTCCCCGCGAGCGAGTGGCCGGAACCTCCCCCGGGCGTCGCGGCGGGCGACCTCGTCTGGGCCGAGACCGTGGCGGGTGGCAACTACACCCACAAGGTGCTCGCCCGCGGCACCGAGCTGCGGCTGACCGACCTCACCGGCGACGCCTGCGCCCACCTCCTCCTGCACTGCGCCGACCGGCCCTGGGAGCGGATGAACACGGCCGACACCGTCAAGGTGCTCTGGAACGCCTACCTCGGCGAGGGACACCTGCTCCTCTCCGACCAGGGCCGCGTGCTCGCCTCCGTCGTCCAGGACACCTCCGGCCGGCACGACGCCCTCACCGGCACCTCCACCCTCGCGCGCAACGCCGCCCGGTACGGGGACGGGACCCCGCAGTCCGCCTCGCCGGCGGGACGCGAGCTGTTCAAGCTCGCCGCACTGAAGAACGGCCTCACCCCGCGCGACCTCCCGCCGTCCGTCTCCTTCTTCCAGGGCGTACGGATCGCCGAGGACGGCACCACCGTGTTCACCGGCTCGGCGGGTCCCGGCGCGTCCGTCACCCTGCGCGCCGAGCAGGACGTCACCGTCCTCCTCGCCAACGTGCCGCACCCGTTGGACCCGCGTCCGCGGTACGTCTGCGGAGACCTCCAGGTAGTGGCGTACCGGTCCCGTCCGACCGCTCCCGGAGACGCCCTCTGGGACGCCGCCCCGGAGGGCCGCCGCGCCTTCCTGAACACCGCCGATCACCTCACCGCCCGGGGGCTCGCATGACCGTCACCGCCCTTCCCGGACTCGTCGTCCGCGACGACACCGTTCCCGCCCGCGCCGGCTGGTCCGCGGTCGTCCGCAAGGGGCAGTTGCTGACCCTCACCGACCTGCACGGCAACCAGGCCGCGGACTTCCTGGTGTACGACGCGCACGACACCTCCGTGCGCTACAGCGCCCCCGACACGATCCAGGCCCAGGGCAACGTCTTCCTGACCACCGGCTCGGTCCTGCTCTCCAACGAGCACACGCCGCTGATGACCGTCGTCGAGGACACCTGCGGACGGCACGACACCCTCGGCGGCGCCTGCTCCAAGGAGTCCAACACCCTCCGCTACGGCCACCACACCTGGTCGCAGCACGCCTGCGTGGAGAACTTCCTCGGCGAGGGCGCCAAACACGGCCTCGGCAAACGCGACCTGGTCTCCAACATCAACTGGTTCATGAACGTGCCCGTCGAGAAGGACGGCACACTCGGCATCGTCGACGGCATCTCGGCCCCGGGCCTGAAGGTCGTGCTCCGCGCCGACACCGACGTCCTCGTCCTGCTGTCCAACTGCCCCCAGATCAACAACCCCTGCAACGGGTTCGACCCGACGGCCGTCCGGATGACCATCACCGAGCCCGGCGAGAACGACGAGGACAGCGCACGATGACCTTCGACACCCTGCTGGTCGCCAACCGCGGCGAGATCGCGGCGCGCGTCATCCGCACCGCCCGGACGCTCGGGCTGCGGACCGTCGCCGTGTACTCCGACGCCGACCGCGCCACCGAGCACGTCCGGATCGCCGACGAGGCCGTACGGCTCGGCCCCGCCCCGGCCAAGGAGTCCTACCTCGACGCCGACCTGGTCCTCAAGGCCGCCAAGGACACGGGAGCGGGCGCGATCCACCCGGGCTACGGCTTCCTGTCCGAGGACGCCGCCTTCGCGCGCCGCTGCGCGGACGCCGGCATCGTCTTCGTCGGCCCCACCCCGGAACAACTGGAGCTCTTCGGGGCCAAACACACCGCGCGCGCCGCCGCCGAGGCGGCGGGCGTCCCGCTCGCCCCCGGCACCGGCCTCCTCCCCGACGTGACCGCGGCCCTCGCCGCCGCCGACGAGATCGGCTACCCGGTGATGCTCAAGGCGACAGGGGGCGGCGGCGGCATCGGCATGCAGGCCTGTCACGACGCGGCCCAACTCGGCGACGCCTGGGAGCGGGTGCAGCGGGTGGCCGCCGCCTCCTTCTCCTCCGCCGGGGTCTTCCTGGAACGACTCGTCGAGCGGGCCCGCCACGTCGAGGTGCAGGTCTTCGGGGACGGCAGGGGCAGGGTCGTCACCCTCGGCGACCGCGACTGCTCCCTCCAGCGCCGCAACCAGAAGGTCCTGGAGGAGGCACCGGCCCCCGGCCTGCCGGACCACGTCCGCCACCGGCTCGCGACCGCCGCCCGCGACCTGTGCGCGTCGGTCGACTACCGATCCGCCGGCACGGTCGAGTTCGTGTACGACGCCGCCCGCGAGGAGGCGTACTTCCTGGAGGTCAACACCCGCCTCCAGGTCGAGCACCCGGTCACCGAGGCGATCTACGGCGTCGACCTCGTCGCCTGGATGCTGCGCCTCGCCCAGGGCGACACCGACGTCGTCACCGCTCCCCCGGCCCCCACGGGCCACGCCGTCGAGGCGCGCGTCTACGCGGAGGACCCCTCCCGCGACCACCGCCCCAGCGCGGGCCTGCTGACGCGGGTCGCCTTCCCCGACGACGTCCGCGTGGACGCCTGGGTAGAGACGGGCACCGAGGTCACCACCTCGTACGACCCCATGCTCGCCAAGGTGATCGCGCACGGCACCGACCGTACCGACGCACTCCACCGGCTCGACGCGGCCCTCGCCGCGACCCGCGTCGACGGCATCGAGACCAACCTCGGCCTGGTCCGCGCGGCCCTGCGGAACGCCGACGTCCGCGCGACCGCCCACTCCACGGCCACGCTCGCCGGCGTCACCGACCCGACCCCGCGCGTCGAGGTCGTCGCCGCGGGCACCCTGACCACCGTGCAGGACTGGCCGGGGCGTACCGGCTACTGGCAGGTCGGTGTCCCCCCGGGCGGGCCGATGGACGACCTGTCCTTCCGGCTCGGCAACACCGCCCTCGGCAACGACGAAGGCGCCCCCGGACTGGAATGCACCCTCCAGGGCCCCTCCCTGCGGTTCACCCACCCGACCACCGTCTGCGTCACCGGTGCCCCGGCACGGGTGACGGTCGACGGTGCCGCCGTGCCGCAGTGGGAACCGGTGACCGTCGACGCCGGACAGACCCTCGCCGTCGACGCACCCACCGCCCACGGTCTGCGCACCTACGTCCTGTTCGCGGGCGGCCTCGACGTACCGGAGTTCCTGGGCAGCGCGGCCACGTTCACCCTGGGCCGGTTCGGCGGGCACGGCGGACGGGCCCTCCGCCCGGGCGACGTCCTGCACGGCGGCGCGGCACGCACGCAGACCTCCGTCGTCCCCGTCGCCGAACGGCCGGACTTCGGCACCGTCTGGCATGTCGGCGCGGTCGAAGGTCCGCACGCCGCCCCGGAGTTCTTCACCGAGGACGACGTCCGCGACTTCTACGCGGCGGACTGGAAGGTGCACTTCAACTCGGCGCGCACCGGCGTCCGGCTGGTCGGCCCCAAGCCGCGCTGGGCGCGCTCGGACGGCGGCGAGGCCGGGCTGCACCCCTCCAACATCCACGACACGCCGTATTCGGTGGGCGCCGTCGACTACACCGGCGACATGCCAGTCCTCCTGGGCCCCGACGGGCCGTCGCTCGGCGGTTTCGTCTGCCCGGCGACAGTCGTCACCGGGCAGCGCTGGAAGCTCGGCCAACTCCGCCCCGGCGACACCGTCCGGTTCGTCCCGGTCACCGCGCAGGCCGCCGCCGGGCTGCGCCGTGCCCCGGCCACGGTGCCGCGCGCCGACCGCGAGGTGATCGTCGACGGGGGCGTCCTCGCCCGCCTGCCCGAGAACGACGCCCGCCCGTCGGTCACCTACCGGCGCAGCGGCGACGACAACCTCCTCGTCGAGTACGGGCCCATGCAGCTCGACCTGGCGCTGCGCATGCGAGTCCACGCCCTCGCGGAGGCGCTGGCCGCACGCGGGCTCCCCGGAGTCGTCGACCTCACGCCGGGCATCCGCTCGCTCCAGATCCAGACCGATCCGGACGTGCTGCCGCAACACGACCTGCTCGACGTGGTGCTGCGCGTGGAGGAGGAGCTCCCCGCCACGGACGAACTGGTGGTACCCAGCCGGACCGTGCACCTGCCGCTGTCCTGGGACGACCCGGCGACCCGTGAGGCCATCGCGCGCTACATCGCCGGCGTGCGCGACGACGCCCCCTGGTGCCCGTCGAACATCGAGTTCATCCGCCGTGTCAACGGCCTGGACACGGCGGACGACGTGTACCGCACCGTCTTCGACGCCGAGTACCTGGTGCTCGGCCTGGGCGACGTGTACCTCGGCGCCCCCGTCGCCACCCCGCTGGACCCCCGGCACCGGCTGGTCACCACCAAGTACAACCCGGCCCGCACCTGGACGGCGGAGAACTCGGTCGGCATCGGCGGCGCCTACCTGTGCATCTACGGCATGGAGGGCCCCGGCGGCTACCAGTTCGTCGGCCGTACGACCCAGGTGTGGTCGCCCTGGCAACAGCGCGGCGCCTTCGCACCCGGCAGGCCCTGGCTGATGCGCTTCTTCGACCGGATCAAGTGGTACCCGGTCGGGGCCGACGAACTCCTGGAACTGCGCGCGGACATCGTCTCCGGCCGGTTCGTGCCGAAGACCGAGGAGGGCACCTTCTCGCTCGCCGCCCACCAGGACTTCCTCGACGCGAACGCCGCGTCGATCGCCGCCTTCCGGGCCCGGCAGAGCGCCGCCTTCGGCGCCGAACGCGACGCCTGGGAGACCGCCGGCGAGTTCGCCCGCGCCGAGGCGGCCACCGAGGTCGTGCAGCCCACCGCCGATGTCGAGGTGCCCGAGGGCGGCCGGCTGGTCGAGGCCGACCTCACCGCCTGCGTCTGGCAGGTCAACGTCGAGGTCGGCGACCGGGTGTCGGCGGGTCAGCAGCTCGTCGCCCTGGAGGCGATGAAGATGGAGTCCCCTGTGACGGCTCCCGCCGCAGGCGTCGTCGCTGAGGTCCTGATCAGGCCGGGAACCCAGGTCGAGGCGGGTACCGCCCTCGTCGTCCTGGCCCCCGTCGAGACCGCGGAGGTGGCCGTATGAGGGGTGCGCTGGAACGGGTGCGGGCCGCGTACGCCCGCATCGCCCGGGCGGACCGGCCCGAGGTGTGGATCGACCTCCGCCCCCAGGAGGACGCCGAGGCGGAGGCCGCCGCCATCGACGCGCGGACCGCCGCCGGGGAGCGCCTGCCCCTGGCCGGAACGGTTCTCGCCGTGAAGGGCAACATCGATGTCGCGGGGCTCCCGACCACCGCGGGCTGCCCTTCGTACGCGTACCGGCCCGCAGCCGACGCACCGGCGGTGGCGCGGCTGCGGGCGGCCGGGACGGTGGTCCTCGGCACCACCAATCTGGACCAGTTCGCGACCGGTCTGGTGGGTACGCGCAGCCCGTACGGCGCGGTCCGCAACGCCGTCGACCCGGCGTACGTGTCCGGCGGGTCCTCGTCCGGTTCGGCGGTCGCGGTCGCCCTCGGTCTCGTGGACCTCGCCCTCGGCACGGACACGGCGGGTTCCGGCCGGGTGCCGGCCGCCTTCAACGGTGTCGTCGGCCTCAAGCCGACCCCCGGGCTCGTCCCTGCCGAGGGCGTCGTCCCGGCCTGCGCGTCGCTCGACTGCGTCACGGTGTTCGCCCGCACCCTCGCCGAGGCCGAGCAGGCCCTGTCCTTCATGGCGGCACCGGTGGACCTCGCCGCCGTGCCGCCGCGCCGCCCAGGGCCGTGGCGCGTCGCGGTGCCTCGGGCCCCGCAGCTCGGTGAGCTGGACGAGGGCTGGGCGGGGGCGTTCGTCACGACGGCGACCCGGCTGGCGGAGGCGGGGGCCGAACTCCTGCCCGTGGACCTTGCGCCCTTCCTCGAGGCAGCGGCCATGCTGTACGAGGGTGCGTTCGTCGCCGAGCGCTACACGGCCGTCGGCGCCTTCGTCGACGAGCACGCGGGCGATCCGGGCCTCGATCCGACGGTGGCCGGGATCATCTCCGGGGCGCGCGACGTGCCGGCTCACCGCCTGTACGCGGACCGCGAGAGACTGGCCGGCCTCCGCGCCCAGGCCCTGGCCTCCCTCGGCGACGCGGACGCGCTGCTCCTGCCGACCACGCCCGGGCACCCGACTCTCGCCGACGTCGCGGCCGCACCCCTCGACGCGAACGCCCGGCTCGGCCGGTTCACCAACTCCACCAACCTGTTCGGCCTCGCGGCGGTCGCCGTCCCGGCGGGCGAGGTGGCGGGACGGCCGTTCGGCGTCATGCTGATCGGGCCGGCCCACACCGACGAACGCCTCGCCCGGATCGCCCGCCTGCTCATGGCTCCGCCCCTGGACCTGGCGGTGATCGGCGCGCACCTGTCCGGGCAGCCGCTCAACGGGCAGTTGCTCGCCCTCGGCGGCCGGTTCGTCCGCACGACCGCGACGGCGCCCGCGTACCGGCTGTACGCCCTGGACACGACGCCCGCGAAACCCGGTCTGGTCCGGGTGCGCGACGGCGGAGCGGCGATCGAGGCCGAGGTGTGGCGGCTGCCCGCCGAGGGGCTGGGCGCGCTGGTGGCCGCCCTCCCCCGCCCGATGGCCCTCGGCAGCGTGGAACTCGCGGACGGCACCCGCGTGCCGGGCTTCCTCTGCGAGCCCGAGGCCCTCGACGGCGCGCGGGAGATCACCGCGCACGGCGGCTGGCGCGCGGCGCTCGCCGCCCGCACGGAGTGACGATCGGGACCTTGGGGTCGGGCTTCGCCAGGTGGGACATCACAGCAGTCCACCAGGGCGAGGCCCCCCCCCGCGCCCCGGTCCCCCTCCAGCCGTGCCGCGCATCGAATCCCGGCGACCGGAGCCTGGTCAGGCGCGTCGGGCAGGGTGCATGGGGCAGCGGTCCCACGGGTGAGAGCGTCGCGGAAGGTGGGGCGGTGGCGGGCCCACGCGTCCTCCTCTGGGACCGGAGCAGCCGTCCCACTCAGGATCTGCGCGCCGCAGGACGAGCAGGGCGGCGCGAGCAGCACGATCACCTCGTCCACGGGCTCCAGGCGGCGGCCGTCCTCGTCGACCAGGACCAGACGGCCGTCGTCCACCCGGTCGATCGCTTCGGTTCGAAAGCCGGTGACCGCCTCCGCGTGGCCCCGGTCGACGGCGGCCTTGGCCGCCACGCCGAGACGCTCCAGCTGGGGTGGACGCCGGTCCGCGAGCCGTCCGCAGCCGGCTCAAGTGGTCGCGGAGAAGCGCTCAGGAGCAAGGTGTGCGAGCAACGACGTGATGACCAGGTCCGTGGAGGCCACCATGTCGACGTTGTCCGGGGCAAGCAGCCATTGGACCTGGAGACCATCCATGACGGCGATGATGGCGTTCGCCGCGTTCTGCGCGGCCGGCCTGGTCTCCTCGTCGGCTCCGCAGGCCTCGATCACGGCGTCGGTGACGAAGGCGCGCAGACCGGCGTAACGGTCTCGAAAGTACGCCTGGGCCGGGTGGGCGTCGGTGACGGACTCGGCGGAGAGCACGGTGTAGAGCCTGACGATGCCCTCGCGCTCGGCGTTCCGGCGGGCGGTGGCGACGAGATGACGGAGGAACTCAAGGCCTTGCGGGCGCTCGGTGCCAAGCTGCTCGATGTCTGCCTCGTCGCGGAGTTCCAGGACACTGGTGAGCAGCAAGGCCTTCGACCGGAAGTAGTGCAGTACGCCGGCCTGGGTCAATCCCACGCGGTCGGCGATCTCCGCCAGGGATGCGTTGTTGTAGCCGCGGGCGGCGAACGTATCCGTGGCGATATGCAGGATCTCCTGTTGCCGCCTCCGAGCTTCGACGCTGCGCGGCGCGCGTGGCGTAGCCCTGGCACTGCGGGCAGGTCCGTCTACCGGCTGATCACTCACCCGCGACAGCCTACGCCGAGCCCTCACCACCGGTAATGATCTTTGCATCTCCGGGACAACTGATTGGTGCAGACCACTTACTAAGTACTTAGTAAGTGTGTTTTCATGTCGCCCACTCGTTGTTGCGCCCATGAGGAGCCTCATGCCTTCTCCCTCGGCAACAGGACTTCAAATCATCGGAGTTGGGCTGTTTTGTGCCGCCCGTCGGCTGGGTGCGGAGCGCACAGGACGGGGCCGTCACCCAGTCGGGCGGCGATTCGCCGGCGGTGGACGCGTACCAATGCGACGGGCCGGAAGGCAGAAATGCCTCCCCTCTCCCGCGTCCGGCCTCCATGCCTGCCCGCGCGACCCCGAGTGCACCACCCTTCGAGCCCGGTCGGCTCGTCCTCCTCCCCGCTCCGGCGAGCCGATCGGTATACCCCCCCACGCGTCACCGACCGAAGGAGACCCGCACCGTGTCAAACCACCTCAGGACCCGCCCGCCCAGAGCTCGGGCGGCTGCGCTCGTCCTGGCTCTGGCCGTCACCGGTCTTGGCCTCACGAGTGGTGGAACCGCACAGGCCGCTGATCCCGTCGCCCAGGTGTGGATCACGACCCCGGACGGCGCCCGCAAGCTCAGCTCGGACGGCAGCGCACCTTTCACCGGCTCCCCGCAGTCCGTCGACATCCGCATCGACGCGAACGCTCGGGGGCAGAGGTACACGGGTGCGGGCGCCTCGGTCACCGGCGCGTCGGCCCACCTCATACAGCAACTGCCGCAGGACAGGCGCAACGACCTCATGCGGTCGCTGTTCTCGACCTCGGGTGACGGGATCGGCCTTTCCTACCTGCGCCAGCCGCTGGGCAGCAGCGACTTCGACGCCACGAACAACCCGCATTCGTACGAGGACACGCCCGGTCAGTTCTCCATCGACCGGGACCGGGCAGAGATCATTCCAGTGATCAAGCAGGCGCTCGGCGTCAACCCGTCCATCCGCTTCATGGGAACCCCCTGGTCACCTCCGGGGTGGATGAAGACCAGCAACTCGCTCAACGGCGGCAGCCTCAAACCCGAGAACTACGGCTCCTACGCCGACTACCTGGTCAAGACCATCCAGGCCTACCGGCAGGAGGGCATCACACTCACCGACCTGAGCGTCCAGAACGAACCCGAGTTCGCCACCAGCTATCCCTCCATGTCCATGACCTCGACGCAGCAGGCTGACTTCCTCAGAGTCCTCGACCCCAAGCTCACCGCCGCCTCACTGCCGACGAACCTCCTCGCCTTCGACCACAACTGGGACCACCCCAACTACCCCCTCGAGGTGTTCTCCCGAACATCCGGGATCAACCGCATCATCGGCGCAGCCTTCCACTGCTACGGTGGACAGCCCTCCGCCCAGCAACAGGTCGTCAACGCGGGCAAGCGCGTCTTCTTCACCGAGTGCTCCGGGACCGACAGCTCCAATCCGGCTACCACGTTCGCAGACAGCCTGCGCTGGCAGGCGGAGAACCTCGTCGTGCAGAACATGCGCAACGGCGGCGAGACCGTGGTGACCTGGAACCTCGCCCTCGACCAGAACGGCGGCCCGCACCAGGGGCACTGCGCCAACCGCTGCAACGGCGTGGTCGAGATCGCGAACGGCAATGTCAACCGGGGTGCGGAGTACTACTCGCTCGGCCACATCAGCAAGTTCGTCAAGGTCGGCGCCACCCGGATCGGTTCCACCAGCCAGGGTGGCGGGGGGATCCAGAACGTCGCCTTCCAGAACCCGGACGGCACACGCGTCGCCTACGTGGTGAACACCGGCGGGACGCAGCGCTTCTCCATCACTGACAACGGTCGCTCCCTCACCTACACCCTGCCGAGTGGCGCGGTCGCCACCTTCGTGTGGAACCCGTCCGGCGGCGGTGACCCGACTGGCCCGATCGACACCAGCGCCTGGTACCGGGTGGCGAACACCAACAGCGGCGCTTGCCTGGACGCCACTGACTGGGGCACCACGAATGGCACCCCGCTCCAGCAGTGGTCGTGCGGCGACGGGGCCAACGAGAAGTGGCAGTTCCGCTCCGTCGGTGACGGCTACTACCAGGTGGTCAACCAGCACAACAACAAGTCCTGGGATGTGGACGGCGGCGCCGGCGCGACCGCGGACGGGACCAAGGTGCACCTGTGGGACTACGTCGGCGGCACCAACCAGCAGTGGCGTGCCGAGCCCCTCACCTCGGGGCAGTACCGCTTCGTGGCCCGGCACAGCGACAAGTGCCTGACTGTGGACGGATCTTCCACCGCCAACGGTGCGAAGCTGTCCCAGCAGAGCTGCTCCGGCTCGACGGCCCAGTCCTTCCGACTGACCGGCTGACCTGACGGTTCCACCTCGAAGGTGGTGGGGCACGGCCGACCCCGGCGGCCCCACCACCGACGAGCTTGAAACTAGCCGCCATCGGGGGGACGGGGACGCGGTGCGGCGTACATGTGCGGCGTCTTGTCAGCCAGGGCGTGACTCCGGGCCGGCAGGCGTTCCTGGCTGCCGCCGAACAAGTCGATCCGGCACGGGCTCCGGGTGACGGCCCCAGGGCAGGAACCTGCCACCTGCCGACGGGAGTTGAGGCCTGTCGATGTCAGTCGGTCCTGGCATGATCGCGGTCATGACCACTCCGACCGTGGAAGAGCTCGTCCTGAGGGCGGCCCAAAGGCATGGCGTTCCCGGCCCCGTAGGGCAGGAGCTGCTGGCCGAATCCCGGCCGTGCCTCCACCTGGTCCCCATCCAGGACCTGACGCCCGACAAGCAGCGGGCGGCCCGTCCCGCCGCGCGCACGGGAGGCCTTCCCTGCCTGCCGGACGGCGTCGACTGGCCCGATGGGCGCGACCCGCTGATACTGACCGTCGATTGCGCAGCTCTCCCCCGCGAAGCCCTGGACATCGAACTTCCGCAGGACGGCTACCTGTTGTTCTTCATCACGATCGAGTACGAGCCGGAGTCGTCGGCGGTGCTGCACGTTCCCGCCGGCGTGCGAACCACACAACACTCGGCGACCTACGAGTTCTACGGGGAACCAGAGCAGGTCAAGGTCTACCAGCCGGACGTTCTGTATGCGGTTCCGGGGCTGACCGTCTCACCCGACTGGCGCGACAGCCCGGCGACCAGCGCGTACCTGGACCTTGACGGCGACCGCGACGACACCCTGGACGACTTCGAGGACGCCGTGCGCAAAGAGGCAGCCGGCGGCGCCTCACACGGAGTCGCAGTCCAACTCGGCGGCCACTCCAGCCCTTGGCAGTCACCACCGGACGAAGGTGACCGCGTCCTCCTTGCCCAAATACACGGACAGTCGATCGACCGCCACGTCTACACCCAGACTCTGATTGTCGGCACCCGCGAGGACATCGCCGCGCGCCGGTACAACGCCTTGGAGTTCGAGCAGCAAGTCTGAACGGCAACCGAGTTCCGTCGAGGCGAGTTCAAGAGGCGTTCAGGCGCCTGCAGGGCTGTAGTGGTCGAGGAACATGGCCACTCCCCCGATGATGAGACGGTCTGTCAGGTCCTCATCGATGTCCGTGCCGTAGGAGCTGAAGACCATGTGCGGAAAGACCAGCAAGCCGTAGAACTGGATGATCGCCACCTCCAGGTCGGAGATCTCCAGCCGCCCCTGCTCGGCCAGGGCCTGCAGAGCTCCCGCGACGGCGGGATGGTGGCTCTCCGTGCCGCGGTGCCGCCAAGCCCTGCCCAGTTCAGGGAAACGGTGGACCTCTGCGGCGACGAGGTTCCTCAACGCTGAGACCTCGTCGTTCGTGCGCACGGCGCGGATCCAGGTCCGGGCGGCATCGACGAGGGCGGTCCGCAGGTCCTCGGCAGCCGCCAGCCCCTCCAGCGCGGCCGACGACTCCCCGGCGAGCGGCTCATCCAGAGCGTCCGTGATCACCGCGATGAACAGGGCTTCCTTGCTGCCGAAGTGGTTGTAGACAGTCACCTTCGACACGCCGGCTTCGGCGGCGATGGTGTCCATCCCCACGCTGAAGCCGTCCCGCAGGAACAACGCGCGAGCGGCCCGGACGATGGCCTGCCGTTTCACCTCCGCACGGGGGCCGCTGGGGGGCTGTCTGACACCTTTCACGCTCATACCGCGACCCTAGCAGTTCACCTGAACTGTTGAGTTCATGTGAACTGAACAGTATGGTTCAGTTCAGAGTCGAGTGCGGCCGCAGCCCTGCTTCTCCATTGACCGTTGCACCAGATCCGACCGCCGACAAACGTCCGAAGGACCCGCCATGACCCACTCCCCGGCCAGTACTCATCACTCGGTCCAGCAGGACCATCCGCCCGCCGACCCCCGCCGCTGGACCGCGCTCGTTCTCATCTGCGCGGCCCAGTTCATGCTGGTCCTCGACGTCACCGTCGTGAATGTCGCCCTGCCCGACATGGCTGCCGATCTCGA
The DNA here is from genome assembly GCF_018070255.1 of Streptomyces sp. RK62. Lineage (NCBI taxonomy): Bacteria > Bacillati > Actinomycetota > Actinomycetes > Kitasatosporales > Streptomycetaceae > Streptomyces > Streptomyces sp. RK62. The sequence continues at coordinate 150,216 of NZ_JAGPYD010000006.1, forward strand.
TCTCGGCCGGTCCACGCTGACCTGGGTCGTCACCGCCTACACCCTGTGCTTCGGCGGGCTGATGCTGCTCGGCGGCCGACTCGCCGACGCTCTGGGCGCCCGCCGCATCCTGTTCACCGGACTCGCACTGTTCACCGCGGCCTCGCTGCTCACCGGACTGGCCCAGAGCGCCCCGATGCTGCTCGGCGGCCGGATCGGCCAGGGCGTCGGTGCGGCCCTGCTGTCCCCGGCCGCGCTCTCCCTGGTCTCTTCCACCTTCCACGGCGCCGAACGCAACAAGGCTCTCGGTGTCTGGGCCGCGATCGGCGGCACCGGCTCCGCGGCCGGCGTACTCCTCGGCGGGGCCCTGACCGACGGGCCCGGCTGGCCCTGGGTGTTCTTCATCAACGTGCCGGTCGGACTACTCCTGCTGGTCGTCCTGCCTGCCGTCATTCCTATCCGTGCCCCGCAGCCCGTACGACTCGACGTACCCGGAGCGCTCCTCGTCACCGCGGGCACGGCTTCCCTGATCTACGGTCTGGTCGAAGCGGGGGACAGTGGCTGGACGGACCCCTCGACCCTGCTGGCGCTGGCCGGTGCGGCGGCCGCGTACACGGTTTTCGCAGCGGTCGAGCGCGCCAGTCGGGCACCGCTGATGGACCTGCGGATGTTCACCCGGCGGCCGGTGCTCGCGGGCGCGTTCCTGATGCTGATCGCCACCGCGCTGCTGATCTCGTACTTCTTCCTCGGATCCGTCTACCTCCAGCACATCCGCGGCCTCAGCCCGCTGCGCACCGGGTTGGTGTTCCTGCCCGTCGCCGTGGCCACCGGCATCGGCGCACACCTCGCCTCCCGGCTCGTCGGCACGATCGGCAGCCGTCCGACGGCCGCCGCCGGCATGGCCCTCGCCGCCACCGGGACCATCCCGCTGACCCGGCTGTCCCAGACCGGCAACGTGTACGCCGGGCTGCTGCCGGGCTTCGTGATCGCCGCCCTCGGTATCGGCGCGGTCCTCGTCACGGCCATGACGACCGCCCTGACCATGGTGGAGCCCGCCGAGTCGGGCCTCGCCTCCGGCGTCGTCAACACCTTCCACGAGGTGGGAGGCTCGATCGGCGTCGCCGTCGTCTCCACCGTCGCCGCCTCCGGCTTCGCGCGTGGTTCGGCAGCCGGATTCCGTGACGCGTTCACGGTGTGCGCGGTGGCCGCCGGGGCCGGCGCCGTCGTCGCCCTGGGGCTCGTGCCTCGCGGCAAGCCCCGGTCCACCGGGGGCCCGCACGTCCACTGATCGCCGCCCACCGGCGAGCAGCCGCCGGGCCTCAGAACGCCAGGAACTGTCACCGTCCACCCCGACAGCTCCCGGACTCAGAAGGAAGCGTTGGGTTGCACGGCTCCTACCTGTGATTCCCCGCCGATCTTCCCGTGATAGGGCGGCGGGTGGTCCTGCGACTTCGTGTACGGCGCTTCACGTGCGAAGACGTCTCCTGCATACGGCGAACGTCCGTTGAGCAGGTCGCCCCAAAACCCCAGCCACAGGTCCCGCGGGTGGTCGGCGTGACGAGTACGCGATGCGCCAGCGGTCGGCGAGGTGTCTTGCCCTCGGCACTGGCTCGGAATGTTCACGGGTTCCGATAGCACCGGGCCTTCCTGGCGGATCGAGCGCGGCGGTGGTCTCAGCGCCAGTCGTCGATCACATAGGCGGCGGGGTAGCTGTACCCGGGTTGGTTGGGCCTGTGCATGGTCACACCCTGCAACCAGGTGCGGAACCCACGGTCGATCATGCGCCGGTAGGCATCGGGGCGGCCCAGGTTCATGCCGGCGTCCAGTTGGTCCAGCCCGCGCTCAGCAGCCAGCCGCTCGCACGCGTCGAGCAATCGCTCGAACCGGTCAGCAGCCCCCGGACCCGGACGTACGGCACCGAATTTGACGAAGCACACGTCCGTGCCGGCCTCCGACCCGGCTCCGCAGTGGCAGACGGCCAGGCCGTCGAGCTCGGAGCCGGCGCCGTGCAGCAGGATGGTGTCACCGAGTCCCTGCGTGTGCACGGCCACGATCTCTCGTTCCAGGCTCAAGCCCTCGTAGACGGCTCCGGTCAGTGCTCGACAGAGACTCAGCGCATCGGGCTGCTCGGCAGCGGGCAGTTCGCCATACAGCACCCGGCCGGGCACTGCGGCAGCTTCTGCGACCTGCTTCTTCATGATGGCCGTGAGGAATCGGGGCCAGAATCCGTACCGGCGGTAGAGCTCAAGGTGCTTGGGGCTGTGCGAGAAGGTGAACAGGCCGAGGTGGCTGTTCCCCCAGGCGTCGAAGCAGTCCATGACCGGCTCCATCAGGCGCCTGCCGATGCCTTGGTCCCACAGATCCGGACGTACAGTCAGCGGACCGAAGAACCCGACGCTGCCCCAGTTGGTGGCGAAGTTCGATCCCACTACTTCACCCTCGACCGTCGCCGCGAACGCCGCCTGTGGATCGGCCGCCCAGCGCGTACGGACGTAGTCCACGGTCCCGAACGGATCAGGTGCCCCCAGGAAGGTCCCGAAGGCGACCCTGCAGATCTCATCGGCCCGATCCAGGTCCATCTCACCCAGCGGGCGGACTGATGCAGGGACCGCTCCACTCTTGCGCTCCGCTGCTGGTGGGACCACCGTTCTCTCCTCCTCTCCCCCGTTCCATCGCACCACGGAGGTAAGCGGCAGGCGAGGCGAACGGTCCGCGATATACCTGAAGATCGGTTCGCTCCACAGCGTTCGAATCATGTTCGATCGAGGGAGGTGGAAGCAGCCCCTGTCGCTGGAGGTGGGTGTCATGCCACGACAGGTCTGCGTCGATAACGCCGGCCCGTCGGTTCCGGCGACGCGAAACACCGGTCACACTGACCTCGGCCGTAGAACCAGGATCGCGTCTGCGGTGTGTTCAGATCACTTCACAGCCGTCGCCGGAACGGGGCGAGCGTGGCGCGCACGATGTCGACGGCCCCCCAGTCGGGCTCGAACTGGGCGATCACAGCCAGATGCTGGCGCAGCTGGAGAATCGGCATGCGTTCGCGCCAGCCGCGGTCGAGGCCGGTGAGCTCGGCGTACAGCGTGAAGAACACGTGCGCCTCAGGCGGCGGCGCCGTCGTCCACAGGTGGGCCAGGTCGACCTCGGCCCACGTGTACGACACGGCCGGGTCGATGAGTGCAGGCCGGCCGTCAGCAGTCGCCATGACGTTCATGGCCCACAGATCTCCGTGCGTCAAACAGGCGGGTTTGATCGGCAGCAGCTCAGGCAATCGCTCGCACAGACGCTCCAGCGCCATCCGGTCGGCGGCATCCAACGCCTCTTGAACGCGACGCTCGTCCAGCCAGCGCAACAACCGATTCTGGGCGAAGAACTCGAAGCCGTCATCCTCCCAGGTATTGATCTGCCGACGGCGCCCCAGCCAGTTGTCCCGGTGCCACCCGAATCGGGGGTACCGAGTGCTGGTGTGCAGGTGCGCAAGCACATGCGCGAGCCGCTCCCAGAAGGTCTCGGTCCCGGGCTGCGGCTGCAGCATGGACAGCACGAGCAAGTCGCGGTCCACAAGGATGATCTCGGGCGTGGTCACACCGCCGGCCTCACACAGCACGGTGAGCCCTTCCGCCTCGGCGGCGAACGCGCCGTCCGACGGTGGCTCACCGAACGCCTTGACAAACACTGACGTGCCGTCACCACAGTGCACAAGTCCCGAGGTCGCCGCGAAGCCTCCGGCAACTGGCTCGATTGCAACGACGTCGCTCAGACCGGCCACTTGGAGGCGTTCAAGCAGGGCAGGTGTCGCTTCCATCAACGGTGCGCTCCTCTGTCGAGTCCCGACGTGCTCAGCTCCAACGCTCCCGGAGCCCGGCATCACTGCTGCAGTCTTCGAGCGGCGCTGGCTCACCTGGCGGGGCCACCCCAGGACGCCGACGGAATGCCGAGGCTTCTGCGGACCCGCCTGGCCGACACACTCCTACCACGCACCGCCGACACCGCCGACACGTGCGTTCACGGCACTGCGACTCTTTCGGTCACTGATCCACCGCGCCCTACATCGGACCGGCGTCGCCCCACGACACCCAACCTGGGTCCACATGGGCGTTCGCCACCCCTTTCCGAGAGTCCGAAACATTCGTCAACAGCTCCCCGGTCAGCCTACTCATGTTTCGAGAAACTTTCGGAAACTTTGTCATTGACTGTGTACTTGAACCCCGCCCATACTCTCCAGCGTTCGAACCCTCCTCCGTAACGACGAGGGGACTCCTGGTGCCTGTAGGTCGATTGCTTCACCTTCGGCCGCTGCAGACGCCCCAGGTTCCTCATGAACGGTGCCGACATCGATCCGAACCTCCCAGCCCGTCCGCCATGGCCCCTGGACCGCACCCAACGAACGTGCCCCTCGGCGCGGGCGTGGTCTTCCGGGCAGCATCCGTGATCTCCCTCCTGTAAGTCCCAACCCAGGAAGGAAGGCATGCACCACTCATCCGCTCAGACTGTCGGGAGCCTCCTGACCGGCCTCGAGTGCGTCTGCTCTCCCTCTTCAGCCGGCTTTGTGCACTCGCGGTCGTCAACGCAGCGGTGGCGTTGCCGGCCACCGCCAGCGCCGACGCCACCAACCAGGCCGGCACCAATAGCGGCTACCCCTACGCGCGCTGGAGCGACGGCGGCGGCTCGGTGTCCATGGGGGCCGTCACCAGTGACGGGGGCACGTACGGCCCACGGTCACCTGCAGCACCAGCTAGCCGCAACTCCTCACATGACAACGGGCAGGCCACCCCCGCCTGCCCGTACCTCCCAGGAGGAAAACACCTCATGCCTCGCACACCCCGGAAGCCATTAGCAGCCATCGCCACCGGTTACGCGCTTGTGGCCGGGATGCTCATGGCCGGCTCCCTCGTCGCAGGAAGTGCCGCACCGGCCCAGGCTGCCAGTTGCAACGGCTACGTCGCCCTCACGTTCGACGACGGACCGTCCAACGACCACACCCCCGCCCTGCTCAACGCCCTCAAACAAAATGGACTCCGGGCCACCATGTTCAATGAGGGCCAATACGCGGCTGCCTACCCCGCTCAAGTCCAGGCACAGGTCAACGCTGGAATGTGGGTCGGAAATCACAGCTACACGCACCCCCACCTGACCCAGCAGAGCGAATCCCAGATCGACTCCGAGATCTCCCGGACCCAAGCGGCCATCGCCTCAGCAGGCGGCGGCACACCGAAACTGTTCCGCCCTCCGTACGGCGAGACGAACTCGACGGTGAGGTCGGTGGAATCCCGTTACGGCCTCACCGAAGTCCTCTGGGATGTCGACTCCCAGGACTGGAACAACGCCAGCACCGACGCCATCGTGCAAGCTGTCGGCCGCCTCACCAACGGCCAGGTCATCTTGATGCACGAGTGGCCCTCCAACACACTCGCCGCCATCCCTCGCATCGCGCAGTCCCTGGCCAGCCGCAACCTCTGCACCGGCATGATCTCCCCGAGCACCGGCCGCGCTGTCGCACCCGATGGCGGCCCCGGCGACGGTGGTGGCGGTGGCGGTGGCTGCACGGCAACGCTGTCGGCCGGCACCAAGTACAACGACCGCTACAACCTGAACGTCTCCGTCAACGGATCCAACAACTGGACCGTCACGATGAAGGTGCCCTCACCCGAAAAGGTGCTGGCCACCTGGAACATCAGCGCAAGCTACCCCGACGCACAAACCCTCGTGGCCAAGCCCAACGGCAACGGCAACACCTGGGGCGCCACCATCCAGACCAACGGAAACTGGACCTGGCCCACAGTCACCTGCAGCACCAGCTAAGGGCTGTGTAGCTGACGGACGCCTATGACAGTGGGTCTTGGGCTTTCTGTCGTAGGCGTTCGCATGGGGTCCGGCCAGCGAGGACGCCGTGTGGGCGATGGTAGTTGACGTCGTCGACGACCTGGCTCTCCAGCAGCCGGTAGAACTCCTCCGAGTCGATGCGGAGGGATCGCTCGACCTTGCCGTTCAGCCGCGGTGTGCGGGGCCTTGATGCGGACGTGTCCGATGCCCTTGTCCAGCAGGTGCCAGTGGAAGGTCTGGCCGAACTCCTGGCCGCCTAGCCGAAGACCACGGCGCCGGCGCCACCATCACGGTCGCAGGCACCGGCGGCGCCACCCTTGCAGTCTCAGTACGTCACTCCGGTGTGCAGACGAATCGTGGTTCCTTCGTCAGGGGTCGAACGGATCTCGACCAGGTCGCACAGCTGGTGCGCGAGCCAGAGGCCCCGACCGCCCACCTGGGTGCGGGTGGGCCGTGAACGGCCCACGAGCGGATCGTCGATAAAGCCGGCGTCGCGGAATTCGCACACCAGGCGCTGCTCCTGGCTCCACATCCGCAACACGCCCTGGCCCCCGCCGTGTCGGATGCTGTTGGCGGCAATCTCGGTCGCCGCCAGATGCAGCTCGCGCAGGCGGGCCCCTTCCAGCCCGAGCTGTTCGGCGCAGGAGGCGATCTTCTCCCTGAGCGCGGGAAGATCACCTCGGCTGTAGGCGAACTCCTCGTAGGGGGAACAGGGGAGACTGAGCGGGCTGAAGTCGAAGGGTGCCTGCGGGTCGTAGGTCTCGCTCGTTTCGCTGCGGCCGTCAGTACGGATGGTGGGATGGCAGCGGGACATTCGCTCCAGCGCAGCCCCTTCGCCCGCGATGTCGTACGGGCACAGCAGCCACCACGCGGGGCCGACGGAGAACGCCTTGTTCAGCAGCCACTCGTGGTAGCGCAGTTCTTCCGCCTCCGCAGGACTGCGCACCTCGCCCCAGGGGGATTCGCCGATCCCGCGCACAGGCCGGCCTACGGCGGTGTGCGCCTTGATCCATTCCTGCCACGCCTCGATGAGTCGGCCCGGGTGGTGAGCCACCGCGCTGGTCTCGACGTAGCGAACCTTGTCGTCCCCGGGCATCTCGGCACGCAAGAGGGCGGCCTTCTCCTCGGGAACGGCGACGACGACAGCCTCTCCACCGTCCCGGGCCTCCCGGATGAAGCCCAGGGTGCCCTGGAGGTATTCCTCGCTGCCCTCGTAGGGGTACAGCTCGTGCCTGTATCCCTCCCCGGACGGTGACGGTGTGGTGTGGGTTTCGGAGGAGGTCATGGCGTCATCACCACGGGGATGGAAGGGTCTGCGAAGCCGGACAGCTTCCAAGCCAGGCGTACGGTCTCATTGGTTCCCTCCAGCACGATCTTGCGATCGGGCAGCGCTCGAGCGGCATCGGCAAGGGCGCTCATGCCGGCTGCGTCGAAGAAGTCCAGACTCTGGCACCGCAGCCGCACCGTGGTCGTCTGCCGCAGTAGCGTGAGCAGGATCGCACCGAAAGCCACGGCACCGTCGGTGTCGACGATCCCCTTCACAGTCCAGCCGCCCTTCCCCGCCCGGTAGAGCTGAAACGAGGGCGACTTCGGTCGGCTGCCCAGGTGATGGGGGTGCACACATCTGAGCTTGTCGAGAAGGGCAGCATCCCAGTGGCCTCTCTGATAGGCGCAGACCACAGACGCGCCGCTGTCAGCCGCGAACTCTTCCAGTTCCAGCTCACTGCGCAGCAGCCGCTCCTCGTCACCGCCGGCGGCTTCACCTGTCACATGGTTCAGCACCCGTAGAGTCCGGTACCCCTCGCTCTCGGCGCTGGCCGCCTCCCGGCGCACCACCGCGAGAAGGGATTCCTCGAGCCGCGTCGGATCGAGTACGAGAGCGACGGCATCAGTCGTGACCTGCGCGGAGGGCGAGACGATCAGCACCTTGTCGCCGAACAGAGCTCCGTCCGCGACAAAGGCCCGGCTTCGGACCATCAGATCGTCCGTCACATCCAGAAGCTGACACACATGGTCACCGACATCGACCTCATCCAGCGTCTCCACCGCGCGTGTCGCTCTCACCGCTTCCTCCCTCGCCTCGCCTCCCACCTTAATGTTCCGCACGCGCAGATCACCAAGCCGTCCGGGCCATGATCGATCACCCGAAGCCGCGCATCGCCGGCGCGCGGAGCAAGCCGAGGGAACCCACCGGCGAAGCGGGATGAATGCTGTGTCTGCCGACCGGTCGCCCTCCCGCCGTCGTCGCGCGCCTGTCCGGCAGACGATCGCCGCACGGGGGCACCGTGCCCGGGCGGTCAGGACCCGCTCGCGGCCGTCGGCTGCCCCCGTCATACCTCGGTCTGCGCGTAGGCGGCGTCATCGGTGCGGACGTTTCGGTCGTCAGGGGAAACAGGCCCCCTCGGCAGGCGTCGGTCCGCGGAGTCCGGGAGCACCTCGGCGTCCTCGCACGGACCGGTCGCGTCCGGTGCCCGGGACTCGGATTCTGCGGCCCGAGAAGCGGCGAGCCCTCATCAAGAATGTGACCTAGGGCACGTTACCGGGGGTAGCTGCAACAGCGTGTCGCAGGTAAATTGCCATCACACGCAGAAGTGGAACCACGTGTCCGACCAACTGCTGTGCCCCCGGCGGCGGGGCGCATCTCCGCCCCTCCCTCTCCGTGAGGCCCGTGAGCGAAGGACCCCCCACGATGGAGCAGATCCACACCGACGTCCTGGTCATCGGCGCAGGCATATCCGGCATCAGCGCCGCCCGCCATGTCCTGCGCGACAACCCGGCAAGTTCGCTCGTACTCCTCGAGCGCCGCGCCCGGGTCGGCGGCACCTGGGACCTCTTCCGGTATCCCGGCATCCGCTCCGACTCCGACATGCCCACCTTCGGCTTCGGCTTCCGCCCCTGGCGCGACAAGCGCATCCTCGCCGACGGTGCGAAGATCCGGCAGTACGTGGAGGACGCCGCGGCCGACGGCGGCATCCTGGACCGCGTCCGCTTCGGGCGCCGCGCGATCAGCGCCGACTTCTCGCACGCCACCGGCCGGTGGACCGTCGAGGTCGAGGACGAGTCCACCGGTGCGCGCGAGTCCTACAGCGCGGGCTACCTCGTCGGCGCGACCGGCTACTACGACTACGACACCCCCTACCGGCCGCGGTTTCCCGGCGAGGCGGCCTTCGAGGGCACGCTCGTCCACCCGCAGCACTGGCCCGAGGACCTCGACCACACCGGCAAGCGCGTCGCCGTCATCGGCTCCGGCGCCACCGCCATCACCCTGCTGCCCGCGCTGGCCGGCACCGCCGCGCACGTCACCATGGTGCAGCGCTCCCCCACCTACGTCCTCACGCTGCCCGAGGTCGACCCGCTCACCTCCGTCCTGCAGAAGCTGCGTGCCCCCGCCCGCCTGACACACAAGGTGGTCCGCGCCCGCAACATCGCGCTCCAGCGCGGTAGTTACGCCTTCTGCCGCAAGTATCCGCGACTCGCCCGCAAGGTGCTCCTGGGTCTGGTTCGCGCCCAGGCCGGCAGAAGCGTCGACCTGCGCCATTTCAGCCCGGACTACAAGCCCTGGGACCAGCGCCTGTGCGTCGTCCCCGGCGGCGACCTGTTCAAGGTGCTCAAGCGCGGCGAGGCGTCGATCGCCACCGGTCAGATCGACACGTTCACCGCCGACGGCATCCGGCTGAAGTCCGGCCAGGAGATTAAGGCCGACATCGTCGTCACCGCCACCGGCCTGACCGTCCGCCTCATGGGTGGCATGACTTTGTCGGTCGACGGTCAGCCGGTGGACGTCAAGGACCGTGTCCTCTACAAGGCCGTCCTCCTCGAGGGCGTGCCCAACATGTCGCTCGTCATCGGCTACACCAACGCCTCCTGGACCCTCAAGGCGGACCTCGCGGGTGCCTACACGGCCCGCCTGATCGCCCATATGCGGCGCCATGGCCACGCCATCGCCACCCCGGTCGCCTCCGACTCCGACCGCTCGGAGTTCTCCGTCATGGGCGAGGCGCTGACCTCCGGCTACATCGCCCGAGCCAACGAGGTCATGCCACGGCAGGGCACCCGCGACCCCTGGCGGCTGTGGAACAACTACTACCGCGACCGTGCCCTGCTCCGGGACGCCCCGATCAACGACAGCGCACTGCGCTTCGAGAAGGCGGGCGTGGCCCAGGACGCCCCGACCCGCGCCGCCTGACCGTACGGCCGTACAACAGGAACCGAGGACGACGATGACCGCGAACCTGACCAGGAAGCTGTACGACGAGCGCCTGCGGACCCTGTCCGAGGGGTCCGTGAACGTCAACTTCAACGCCTTCAAAGACATCCAGTGGGACGACCCCGAGTTCGCCGTCGACACGAGCGACCCGCGCTGGGTGCTCACCAGCGCGGACGCCCTCGGCGCGCATCCCTGGTACCGGGAACAGCCACTGGAGACGCAGATCCGGATCGGCATCTGGCGCTGGGCGGTCATCGCCAAGGTGGGCATGCAGTTCGAGAACATCCTCATGCGCGGCGCCCTCGACTACCTCTACGAACTCGGCAACCGCGACGAGGAGTTCCGCTACCTCACCCACGAGATCACCGAGGAGACCCACCACACCCAGATGTTCCAGGAGCTGGTCAACCGGACCGGCGTGGACACCGCCGGCGGCAAGCGCTGGTTCCGCAAGGTCAGCCGCTTCCTGCCGCTGGCCGGATCGCTCTACCCGGAGGCGTTCTTCACCGGCATCCTCGCCGGTGAGGAGCCCATCGACCACCTTCAGAAGTCGGCCCTGCGCAGCGGCGAACCCGTCCACCCCCTGCCGCAGCGGATCATGCAGATCCACATAGCCGAGGAGGCGCGGCACATCTCCTTCGCGCACGAGTTCCTGCGCCTGCGTGTCCCCCACATGCGCAAGGCCCGCCGCGGCGCACTTTCCGTCCTCTTCCCGGTGATCATGCGGGTCCTGTGCGACGTCATCATGATCCCGGACCGCAAGTCCGCCGCGCAGGTCGGCATCCCGGGCTGGGTGATCAAGGACGTCTTCTGGAAGTCCGAGGCCGGCCGCAGAATGCTGCACGACCTCTTCTCCGACGTACGGATGCTCGCCGAGGACATCGGCCTGATGAACAAGGTGTCACGGCCGGTCTGGAAGGCGCTGCGTATCGACGGCCGCCCCGCCCGCTTCCGCGGCGAGCCCGCCCTGCACGCCGACTGACAGACCGACCGCTCCACCACCGAACGGAGACAGGCCGCCGTGCCGTACGTCGTCACCCGATCCTGCTGCGCCGACGCCTCCTGCGTGCTGGCATGCCCGGTCAACTGCATCCACCCCGCGCCCGGCGAGCCCGGCTTCGGCACGGCCGAGATGCTCTACGTCGACCCCCGCACCTGTGTGGACTGCGGTGCCTGCACGACGGCCTGCCCCGTCGACGCGCTCAAGCCTCACACCAAGCTCGGCGAGGGCGAACTGCCGTTCCTCCAGCTGAACGCCGACTACTACAAGCGGAACCCGCATACCGACCGAAGCCCCATGTACGTCGTGCCGCGCCGACGCGAACTGCCCACCGCCGAGTTGTCCGTGGCGGTCGTCGGCGCGGGCCCCGCCGGGATGTTCGCCGCCGACGAACTGCTCCGCCACCCCGGAGTGCGCGTCACCGTCCACGACCGGCTGCCGACGCCGTACGGGCTCGCGCGGGCCGGTGTCGCCCCGGACCACCAGGACACCAAGCAGGTCACCCAGCTCTTCCGGACGATCGAGTCGCAGACCGGCTTCCGCTACCGGCTCGGCGTCGAACTCGGCACCGACCTCACCCACACCGACCTCCTGCGCGAGCACCACGCGGTGATCTACGCCGTCGGCGCCTCGGCCGGCAGACGCCTCGGTATCGAGGGAGAGGACCTTCGCGGCAGCGTCTCCGCGACCGACTTCGTCGGCTGGTACAACGGTCATCCCGACCGCGCCCACGACGACCATCCCCTGGACACCGAACGCGCCGTCGTCGTCGGCAACGGCAACGTGGCCCTGGACATCGCCCGCATCCTCACCGCGGACCCCGACGCGCTCGCCCGCACCGACATCTCCGACCGCGCGCTCGCCGCGTTGCGCACCAGCGACGTCCGCGAGGTCGTGCTCCTGGCCCGCCGCGGACCCGCCCAGTCCGCGTTCACCGTCCCCGAACTCCTCGCGCTCTCCGCGCTCAAGGACGTGGACGTGCTGGTCGAAGGCTGGCCCGAAGGCCTGGACCCGGACACCAGCGACAAGACCCGGTTGCTCGCGGATCTGGCCGCCCGGACACCGGCCGAGGGCCGCCGCCGCATCGTCCTGCGCTTCCTGACCAGCCCGCTGCGGATCACCGGTGACACGTCCGTACGCGCCCTGGAGATCACCCCCACGGAGCTGTACACCGATGACGACGGCACCGTCCGCGCCCGCCCCGCCGGCGGCACACAGGTCCTCGAGACCGGCCTCGTCCTGCGCTCCGTCGGCTATCGCGCACGGCCCGTGCCGGGGCTGCCCTTCGACGAGGCGAGCGCGACCGTGCCGCACGAAGCCGGCCGGGTCGAGCCCGGCGTCTATGTCGCGGGCTGGATCAAGCGCGGCCCGACCGGCTTCATCGGGACGAACAAGTCCTGCGCGCAGGAAACGGTCGAGTCACTCCTGGACGACTTCGCGGCAGGCCGCCTCAGCGGGGCCGAGCGGACCGTCCGTACGACGACGCAGGCGCTCGACCTGGACGCCTGGCGGGCGATCGACCGGGCCGAGCGGGAGGCGGGCAAGGCGCAGGGCCGCCCGCGCGTCAAGTTCACGGACACAGAGGCCCTGCGTCGGGCGGCGGAGGCGAACCCGGCGGCACGCGCCTGACAGCTGTCATGAGGACGTGGAGCGGGGTCAGGACCGCTCCAGGTCCGCCACGCGCTGATCCGGCGACAGCTTCACGCCCAGATCCCGCAGCGTCGCGTCCAGGACCGCCCACACCGAACGGCAGAGCATCGCCCGCAGCTCCTCCTCGGACTGCTCGCGCCGCTCGTCGCGCACCCACTGGTTGACCGAGGCGTCGACGAACCCGACGATCCCGATGGCCACCGAACGGATCGGCGCCTCACTCACCCCGAGTGCCTTGAGCACGTCGGCGAACCGGTCACCGAGCATCATCGCGATGGCCGTCTTCGTATCCGCGACCAGCGACCCGTCGCCCATCGCGTGCTCCCCGACGCCCATGAACGCGTAAAGGCGCGGATGCTGGGCCACCCAGTCCAGGTGCGCACCGACCACCCGTTGGATCGCTTCCTCGATCGTGCCGTCGAAGGTGAGCGTGGGCTCCATGCGCCGCATGAACGACTCCACCACCCGGCGGCGGATCAACTCGTCCAACGTGGCGCGGTCCTTGAAGTGCCGGTAGAGGACCGACCGGGGCAGACCCACCCGCTCCGCGAGCCGCTGCACCCGGAACCGCGCGCCCTCCTCCTCGATGAGGGCGACCGCCGCGTCCACCAGCTCGAGCTGACGCTGCGCCTTGTGCTCGTCCCACCGGGTGGAGCGCCCGTCGATGGGCGGCTCGCCGCCGGTTCTGTCCGCCATCGGGCCAGGATATCGGGGACCCGGACGTCAACGACGGGCGTCGTCGCTCATACGACCGAATGCCCGGGCCACCAGGCGTCGCTGCGCGGGTGGAAGCTTGGCAATACCACCGCAGATGGGCGATCGTGTGCCGGTGAGTGATCCCAGTCCTGCGCAACGGCGACTCGTGGCCGGAGCCCGTAATGCGGAACGGATCCTGGCCATCGGCGGTCTGCTCGCCGTCGCCGTCGTCCTCACCCGCCTTCTGGCGGGCGGTCAGTCCCTTCAAGTGGCCGCGGTCTCTGTGCCGATCGATCGGATGTGGCTCGTCTTCACCGCGTTGACGGCCGCCCACGTGTTCACGGCGAGGTTCCTCGCCCTCCAGATCGAGGAGTACCTGACCGCCATGCCGTCGGCTGAGCGTGCGGGCTGGGTGTTCGACGAGATCACCACCGGCGCCAACGCTTTCGTCCACGGTTTGGTCTCGCGCGCCATTCCTCGACGCCGACCCCTGTTCGGCTATCGGATGTCGCATCGCGATCCGTCCGCCTGGGTGGCCCGGGGTGCCGGCGTCCTTCTCCTCTTGGCCGTCCCACCGTGGTGGTGGGGCACATCGCGTCTTCACTGGGGCGGCAATGGCTGGCTGGTGGCTCTCGCGATCGTGTTGACATTGATCAACTGGTGGGCCGGAAGCAAGTGGCTGATCGGGCTGTCCCGGCTGGACGCCGTCCGGCAGACTGCGCGGACCCGGGCCCGGGGCTCGTTCACCGTACGCGAACTGTCCAGCCTCCTCCCTCCCGTGTCCTCGACCTGGCCACGCTACAGAATGGAGGAGGTCGTCAGCGTCTACCGGCGGCTCATCGACCACCCCCTGCCGATCGAAGACGCCGCAGCTCCCCCAGCCGGAACTCGCGGCCTCCTCGACGGGGCCCCGGACAGTGCAGTGCGCTCGCTCACGGACAGCCAGCGGGCCGCCATCAGCTTCACGTACCTCTGTGTGCAGGAGTCCTTCCCCGAAGCCGACCTGCCCGCGGCCCCATGGTTCGTGACCGACGATGAGCGTTCGCGGTACCAGCACAGCACCCCGCACGAACCGATCCGGATCACAGATGCACACGAACGCCGGAGCCCATGGTGGGAGATCTCGAACTGACCGTTCAGGGTCCAGTCGGCACGGCAGGCAGTGAGGGGGCCAGGATTCCGGCAGGCTCGGTGTTCACGTCTGCCGTGCACTTGTCGGCGATCCGCTTGTTCTTGCCGGAGATGGTCCTGTCCTGGCCTGATGGGCGTCCCCGACTGCACGTCCGTCCTGCACTGCCGGCTCAAGCTGCGATGCCGGTTTCGGGTCGGAGTGCGGGGCCGAGCAGCAGACCCCCGTCCAGGACGAATTCCGAGCCCGTGGCGAAGGATGCGTCCTGGGACGTGATGAAGAGCAACAGGCGGGTGACCTCGGACGGTTCGGCGAGCCGGGGAATGGCGAAGGGATCGGGCGAGTAGAGGTCGGCGATGGCCGGCTGGCCTGCGACGGTGGGTTCGTGGATCAGCGGTGTGGAGACGACGCCGGGGTGGATGGAGTTGACCCGGATGTTGTCCCGCCCCAGTTCCAGCGCGGCCGTCTTGGTCAGCCCGCGTACGGCCCACTTGCTTGCGGTGTAGGGGGCGTAGAAGGCCGTGCCGACGTGGGCCATGGTCGAGGCTACGTTGACGATGCTTCCGCCACCGCCCCTGCGCATCGACGGAGCCACGGCCCTGATACCGAGGAACTGACCGGTGACGTTCACACCGATGGTGTGCTCCCAGGCCCGGAGTTCGGTGTGTTCGACAGGGGCCGCCGGGTTCTGGATGCCCGCGTTGTTCACCAGGATGGTGATCGGCCCGAAGTGGTTCTCGACCTCTCGTACCAGTGCCGCCCAGTCGTCCTCGCTGGTGACATCCAGGTGGACGGACAGGGCTCGCTGACCGAGACGAGCAGCGAGATCGCGGCCGGCGTCGTCGTCACGGCCGGCGATGACGACGTTCGCCCCTTCGGCGTGGTAGCCCCGCACATGACTGCTGCCCATACCCCCGCTGCCGCCGGTGACGACGACGGTCTGGCCTTCGAAGCGCTCCATGCTGCTTCCTCCTCCAGGCTCACACAATGGTGAGCCGAGTGACTCACCTCCCCACTCACGGTAGGAGCAGAATTAGAGGAGAGTCAAGTGACTCACCTCGGAGCGAGGGGCATACTGGGGGCATGACGGCACAGCCTTCGGAGTACCACCGGCGCGTGGCAGCGCAGAAGCGGACGTCCATCATCGAGGCGGCGACGAAGCTGTTCCTCGACTCCGGCTACGACGGCACCTCGCTGGCCCGCATCGCGGAGGCGGCCGGAGTGTCGAGGGCGACCCTGTTCAAGCAGTTCGCCACCAAGGCGGCCCTGTTCGAGGCGATCGTCACCGAATACTGGAAAGTCGACGACGGGGAGGCGCCCCTCCCCGAGCCCGGGAACCTCCGCGCCGGGCTTGAGACCATCGGACGCCGATACGTGGCCCTGCTCACTCAGCCCGGCATGGCCGCCCTCTTCCGTATCGTCATCGCCGAGGTACCGCGATTCCCCGAGCTCGGCGAGACCCAGTTCAAGCTCGGCAAGATGCCCTACTTCGAAACGGTCCGCCGCTACCTGGCAGCGGAGGACGCCGCCGGAACAGCCCGGCTCGACGATGCGGAGACGGCGGCGACCCAATTCCTCGGCATGATCTCCAACTATGTATTCTGGCCCCGGATGCTGCTCGCACACTGGGAACCCGACGACACCGCCGTCGCCAACGCGGTCGACCAAGCGGTGCTGACCATGCTCGCGCGATACGGCACGCCGGACGGCCACGGCGCCTCGGACACCAGGCCCCACGGCTCTGCGTAGTCTCCCCATGCCTACCTTCGCGAAGGCCTCCTCTCCTCGTCCTGGCGTCGCAGGGTGAGGCGTCAACTTGGCGAACACGCGCGGGCTCAGCCCGGTGAACGGCGCTGCCCAAGTCGACTGCCGACGCCGTGATCACAGCAGGCACCGCAAGATCGTCTCAGCCGCGGCCTGGCAGTCGCGGGACACCCTTCAGCCACGCTCCGGCACGGTGGCATCCTCCAGCACCAAGAGGTGTTCGTGCGGTAGGTGCTGCACCTGCTCCGCGACCGACCGACGGTCCGCCTGGCGATGGCACACCACTCGGCGCATGCCCTTCAGCCGGCAGGCCGCTCGTTGATCAGGGAGCCCTCGCTCAGCCAGCGAACGAAGGCGAATACCCAGGAGGCGAAGAGCAGGAGGAGCAGGGCCAGGGCGAGGAGCCACGGGACGGGGCGGGCCCATCCGACGACGAGGGCGCCGGCGGCCGCCGTGGTGAGTGCCGTCTGCACCGACGTTCGGAGGGACGGACGGCGGTCGTAGTCCGAGAGGGTGGGCAGCAGCACCACGATCGTGACGAGCATGACGGCCACCGATCCACCCATCAGCCAGCTCACGGCGACGGGAGTCCGCTCGTCCGCGGCGTGCTCCACCAGGCCGACCATGCCGGCCCCGGCGGCCGCCACAGCCATCGACAACGGCAGATGGACGAAGATCCACGTGGCCAGGGAGTGACCGGTCTCGCGGGGCATGCGCCGGGCCACCAGGTCGGCGTAGTTCCACCAGAAGCCGAAGCCCACGGCGAGCCCCAGCAGGCCCGTCGTCGTCACCAGGGCACCTCGTTCGGTGTCCGTCAGCCCGTTCACGACACCGATGACCACCTCGCCGAGCACGATGATGATGAACAGACCGAACCGCTCGACCAGCGGTTCCGTCACCACGGCGTAGCTCGGCGCCCTACGCCAGGAAATGAGGATCACACACTCCACGGCACACCACGCGACGACGAAGACCGCCCAGACGACCAGACGGGCGTCGGCCGACAGCGGCACCGAGACGGCCATCACGACGATGCCCACGACCATGACGATCAGATAGCGGCGGGGGGTCCTGCGCAGCTCCGGTCTGTCCAGCCGGTACACGGAGAACCACTGGTAGCTCAGCAGGGCGAGCAGGATCGCGTACAGGATCGCCAGGGTGCGGCCGTCGCCCCCGTCCGCGTGGCCGACGTAGACCGCCATGAGGGACAGCAGCAGCATCTGCACGAAGATCAGGGACCGGGTGTGGCCGTCCTCCCGGCCGTGCAGTTCGTAGAAGAGCGTGCCGTTCAGCCAGGCGATCCAGATCAGCCCGAAGACCACGGCGAACGTCGCCGTGCCGCGCCAGGTGAAGTGCTCCGCGAGCGTGTGGGCCGCCTGGCCGACCAGGACGACGTAGACCAGGTCGTAGAAGAGTTCCAGGAAGCTGACGCTGCGGTCCGGGTCCACCTCGCCGTGACGCCGTGGCGGGCGGAACAGCCACCGCCGGGCTCCGGTGCCCAGGGGCACTCCCTTCGGGGCACCGGGACGGGGCTCGGGGGCACTGTCGGACATGCGGGGCTCCTGCGGGCGGCCGGATGTGGGACGAAGCGATCGTGACGGCTGTACGGCCGCCGTACCCGCAGGCACGCCGCACGGCTGTGCCTCTGGCCCGACCCGACACCAGCGATGTCACGCGTCAGGGGACGCCCTCATGACGCTCACTGACGGCCCGTCCGGCTCGCTCGCGATCGGAGCGGACCGCGCCTCTTCGGCGCAGCCGGGTCAGGGCTTCCACATGCGAAGCTTCACGAGTGGCCGGGGCTCACGGGCCCACCGGTGTGACAGAAAGGCAGCGATGCCGGCGACTCCACCCGGCCCGTGACCCACCGACGATCCCCCTTGGGCCTCCTACCGGGCCACTGGCGAAGGCCTCGTATGCGACCTGTGCGGTAGTCGGCGGCGCTCGGCGCCAGCGAGGGCGTGAGGGTGCGCGTGGTCTTCCGCCGATGGTGCTGGCGGCCTGTCAGGTGTCGGCCCCGCCGCGGCCCTGGCGTGCGGGCCGTGCGAGTCCAGGCGGCCCGCGGTGGCGTCATCTACGAGGCGGCCGTCGCAGGCGGCGAGGAAGGCGGTCGCGCGGCTCTTCAAGGTGGTTGGATCGCTCGGGGGACGTTGCTCCCGGGTGCGAGGTGGCTCGGCCGAAGCCGCGAGACGGTGCCGCCGGACGCTACGGACTGCAGGAACCCGCTCCGACAGTCCGGGGTGAGTTCGGCCGCACGGCGGCGACTTCAGCCGAAAGCGTCGGCGGCGAGGCAAATGCCTGCGGCTGCCCCCGCCCCATACGCCCACGGCGCGAAGACGGACGGCGGCCGGTGAGAGCCGAGCGCAGTGGGCGGGGCCTGGGCGGGCGCCGGTGGGTGGTCTACGCGGCGACCACCGCCACCCCCGCCCGGCCGCCGTCCACGTCCACCACCGTGCCATGGACGAAGGACGACTCCTGGCTCGCCAGCCAGACGGCCGCATGGGCGATGGCCTCCGGGGTTCCGACTGTGCCGGCCGGGGTGCCCTTCATCATCTGCTCGCCCGCGTTCGGCTCCACGCCATCGGGGGACGGGGGCAGGATGACGCCCGGGGAGATGGCGTTGACGCGGACGCCCCGCGGGCCGAACTCCGCCGCCCAGGCCCGGGTCAGGGTCTCCATGGCCCCCTTGGTGGAGCTGTAGAGCGCGCCGAGCGGAACGCCGAGGCGGGCGATCCAGGAGCCGAGGTTGATGACGACGCCGCCACCCGATTCGGTCATCCAGGGGGCGACAGCGGCGGTGAGGAAGAACGGCGCCTTGACGTTGACGCCGTAGACCTGGTCGAAGGTCTTCTCGTCGGTAGCCGTGGTGGCTGGCGCGGGGTAGACGCCGGCGTTGTTGACCAGGATGTCGATCCGGCCGCCCAGCGCCTCCCGGGCCCGCTCGGCCAGTTCCCTGGACGCCTCCGCGCTGCCGTCGAGGTCGGCCTCGATGAAATCGGCCCGCCCGCCGTCGGCCCGGATGCCGGCCACGACGCGCGTGCCGCGCTCCCGGTTCCGCCCCGAGACCACCACGTGGGCCCCCTGTGCGGCGAAGGCCTCCGCGATGGCCTGGCCGATGTTGCTGGTCGACCCCGTGATCAGGGCCGTCCTGTTCCGCAGACGTTCACTCATGGGTCCGTCCGTCCTTCCGGTACTCGTCGTCCCGCGTCGCGCCTCGGGTGACCCGCGCGGTTTCGCGTGCCACTGTGCGTCGTGGAAAATGGACCGGCAAGTCCAGAAAAGTTCGGGGCCAGGGCACAAGCCCGTCGGCCAGGAGCCAGAAGCCATCGGGAGTCCGTATGCCGTACGCCTCGACCGCCAAAGGGCGTGCCACGCGCGCCCGCATCGTGGAGGGTGCCGCCTCCGTGCTGCGCGAGCGGGGGGTCGCCCTCACCACGCTCGACGACATCCGCGCCCGGACCGGCACGAGCAAGAGCCAGCTGTTCCACTACTTCCCGGGAGGCAAGGACGAACTGCTGCTGGAGGTCGCCCAGTTCGAGGCCGACCGGGTCCTGGCCGACCAGCAGCCGCACCTGGGCCGGCTGGACTCGTGGGAGTCATGGACGCGATGGCGGGACACGGTCGTCGAACGCTACGAACAGCAGGGCGACGAATGCCCGTTGGGCTCGCTCTTCATGCAGGTCGGGCGCTCGCGACCGGGGGCCCGCGCCATCGTCGTCGAGCTGATGCGCCAGTGGCAGCAGGATCTGGCCCGTGGTATCCGCGCCCTCCAGGAGAACGGGCTGGTCTCACCCGCTCTGGAGGTGGACCGTACGGCCGCCGCGCTGCTCGCCGGCATCCAGGGTGGGGTCGCCATCATGATGTCGACCGGCGACTCCGCGCACCTCAAGGCGGCACTCGACAACGGGATTGACTATCTGCGGTCGACACCGGCGCCCCGGGTGTGACGTGGTAGGTGCTGCGCCCGGTCCCGGTGCGCAGCGACCGGGTGGCTCAGGCACCCGCTTCCCCCGGGCCCGATACGCGGCTGCGCATACATCAGTGCCGCAGGGCCCGTCCCGCGTCGCGGAGCCGTCCGCCCCATGACCCTCCGCGCGCGGGCAGGCACCTCGGCTGCCGGCGCCCGGACTCCTCCACGGAACGGACACCGAGGCCATCGAGATCTTCGCGGCAGCTCTGCTCGGGGTACACGCGCGAACGCCGCACTCGTCACATGGTCGAAAGCACTGACAAGGCCGGTGGCGTCCTCCGCCGACGAGTCTCCGTCCGTCGGCATGAACGCTTTTCCTGCCCAGCCCGAGCAAGCCGGCTGGGTGTCAGTTCCGCTGCCGTTGTAACGGCCGAACCGTCCGCGAAGGCAAGGAGTACACCCTCCCGTCACCCCCCTCCGGCAGCGGCTTGCGGCCGGCGTCGCTCGCGCTGCGGCTACACAAAGCGAACCCTCAGCTCCCACCCTGGACACGGCCTTCACCGCCTGCCCACCTCACCGTGTCAGCGGTCGTAAGTCGTGCCCGTGGAGCGGGAAGCGTCCGGACCTGCCTTTTCCACTCCCGTGTCAGTAACGGTGAATGCTGCGCTACCCAAGCTCAGGATGCCGTCGGAGAGTGGTGTGCAGCGCACGCCTCCCTTGTTTCGCAGCGCACGCTGGGCGCCGGTTCCGATTGTGGTCTCCATCCAGGCACAAGGGCGTGCCGCGCTGTTGACTGCCAGCAGGACGGGGCCGCTACCGGTGTCCAGACTGACGGTCGATCCCACGCACTCGTCGATATCCACCCCCCTGAGAAGCACGTTCCTGCGTGTCTGACGAAGGTCGACCGCGCCATTGATATGCAGAGGAAGATTTTCCACGGCCATCAGAGTAATTGCAGCGCGACGGTGTGCCGGATGAGCGAAGTACCGATCGCCGACGATCCCTAGCGTACGCCGGACCTCGACGCTGTCGACCAGCTCGTCCTCTTGCGTCGCAACCGGCCCGTCGGCCGGCCGTCCGACATAGCGATGGATCGGTGAGATCAAGAGCTGAATCACTTCTATCGCGGTCATGAACTCAGAGTATGACGGGCCGAAAAGCAGGACACCCGATGAAAGCCGCGGCTCAGGGCCGGGCCGAGGCCTTGCAGGCTCGTTTCCGCTGAGCGGTCCAGTGCGGCGCCTCCTCCCCCGTCGAAGCGGCAGGTCTGCCCCTCGCCATGTGAGCTTGCCCCTGATCAGGCGCCACGTCACGCTGGACAGAGGAGTTCGGGCTGCGCGGCTGGCCTCCGCCCTGTGGCCATGCGGTGAAAGGAGAGCTCCCATGGCAGCTGCCGAGTTCGCGAAGGAAGCGGCGTGGCCGCGGCTCCTGGTCGACGAGTGGACTGAGACGCGCGAGACACTTCACATGTGGGTGCAGATCGTGGGGAAAGTGCGCTTGGCTTGCGCGCCTCTGGTCAACCACTGGTGGCAGGTGACCCTTTACGTCACTCCACGCGGGCTGACCACCTCCGGGATCCCGTACGGGTCGGGGCTGTTCGACATCGAATTCGACTTCACGCAGCACACACTCGTAGTCCGAACCAGCGAGGGTGGTCGGCGGGACGTGGCGCTGCGCTCCATGCCCGTCATGGAGTTCCACGCGCGGCTGATGTCAGGCCTGTTCGAGCTCGGGGTTCCTGTCGGGATCCAGAATCATCCGAATGAGACGGAGGTGGCGATCGATTTCACCGATGATTTCGTGCACCGCACCTACGATCCGCACGCTGTCCATCTTTTCTGGCAGCAGCTCGTCCAGGCGCATCGAGGTATGACGGCGTTCCGCTCGTACTTCGCGGGGAAGGTGAGCCCTGTCCACTTCTTCTGGGGGGCGATGGATCTTGCGTGCACACGCTTCTCCGGACGGCGCGCGCCGGTGCATCCGGGGGGTGCGCCGCACTGCGGAGACTGGGTGATGGTCGAGGGCTACTCCCATGAACTCAGTAGCTGCGGCTTCTGGCCGGGCGGAGGCGAGGAGGGAGCCTTCTACTCCTACGCCTATCCGGAGCCAGAGGGTTTCTCACTCGCTCCCGTGGTTCCCGAGGCAGCCTCGTACAGTCGTGAGCACGGTCAGTTCCTCCTCCCGTACGAGGCCGTGCGGCAATCCGCCGACCCTGATGCGACCCTGGCGGCCTTCCTTCACAGCACCTATGACGCCGCCGCCGACGGCGGACGGTGGGACCGTTCTACGCTGGAGACAGACCCTCGTCGCTGGGCATCCCGGCAGCGCTGAGGAAAGGGCGGCCGCTCTTCGCCGACCGCGGCTACGCCCACGACAAGTACCGCCGACGCCTACGGCAGCACGAGATCCGACCCGCGATCGCCGAACGTCAACAGTCATACGGCACCGGCCTGGACATCTTCCGCCGGGTCGTCGAGCCGACGACCTCCGGGCTGTACGGCCTCCGCCGCTTGCGGAAGCGCTGGGAAGACGACGCGACGACATCCACGAGCCCTTCCTGAGCCCTTCCTCCGCCTCGCCTTCCTCCTGATCTCCCACCGGCACGTCAAAAGGGATTGTCACAGCCGGTCAGCGTCCTACGGGCAGCGAGTAACGCCGCTGGCGCGGGGGGCGGTCGTCGGACAAGTACCCGTCCCTGTTCATGGTGAGACGGGACGGCACCCGGACCCCCTCGGTGCCGGGGAGGGGAAGAACCCCTCCCCGGCGCCGGCACGAGTCACTCCCCGTCGCGCAACCGCTCCGCCAGCCCCGTCAGGGGCTCGGCCTCCTCGCTGTGGCCGAGGGACGTCAGCCGGTCGGCCGCCGCCTCGATCCGGGCGAGGGCCGGGGCGGTGCGCTCCAGGTAGACGCCCTCCACGACACCGGCCAGGCGGACGCACTCCGCCCACTCAGCGGCCAGGTGGGGGTCCTCACCCGGCTCTCCGAGCAGCCCGAGGGCCTTGTCCAGCGCGGCCAGCGCCTCGTCGTAGGCACCGGCGTATGCGTTGATCCGCCCGTGCTCGTAGGCCAGGGCCGTGTCCAGGGAGCGGCCGTGCGCCTTGAAGCCGACAGTGCGGGCCGCGTCGGCGACCCGGCCGGCGTCGTCGAGGAAGGCGCGGGCGTCGGTCAGGCCTTCGGGGCCGTGCTGCTGGGCCCGCAGCCGGGCCAGCTCCCGCAAGGCGTTGCTGACCTGCTCGTACCGCGGGTCGCGGGCGTGGGCGGCGAGCGCCTGGTCGACGACCTCGCGGGCCTTGGTGAACTCACCCGCCTCACCGAGCAGTATGGCCGTCTCCGCCGCGATCATGGCGTGACTCCCCGGGTCGTCGTCCCAGCCTGCCGACTCGGCTGAGAGGGCGACGAACTCCGCGGTGGCGGCCTTGAGGTCGTCACCGGTGCGCAGGGCGCGGGCGCGGGTCAGGCGCAACTGGGCGACGAGCCGGTCGTCCAGCTCGCCGTCGACGACGTCCGGTTCCAGGAGCAGGGAGTCGAGCAGCGCGATGCAGTCGTCGATCCGGCCCAGGTCGAGGCTGAGCTGGGCGGCGTTGCTGTAGGTGCAGAACGCGTCGAACCGGGCGCCTGCCCGTAGTTCCAGCTCCGCCGACCGGGTCAGATGGCGCAACGCCTCGTCGGTGCGGCCCAGACCCATGCAGGCTTGCGCGAGTTCGCCGTGCAGGGTCGGGGTGTCGACCGACTCGGCGGGCCACTCGACGGCGAGCCGTACCCCCTCGCTGAGGCTCGCGTAGGCGGCCTCGGCGTCCCCGAGGCCGAGCTGGATCTTGCCGCGCAGGGACAGCGCGCGAGGCAGGTGCCAGGCGGGACCGTCCGTGCGCAGCACCTCGACCAGTCCGTCCGCCTCGGCGAGCGCGGTCGGCAGGTCGCCGGCCATGGCGTGCGTTGTGGCCCGCAGCAGCCGGGCGGCGGCGATCTGCCCGGTGAGGCCGTGCCGTGTGGCGAAGTCGAACAGCAGTTCCACCTCCGCGAGGACCGGGGCCACGTGCTCGCTGTCCCCGGACGCCTGGAGCCGCAGGCCGTGTGCGCTCACCCGCAGGCGCAGCAGCCGGGCCTGCAGGTACGGGGCGATCCCGGGCGCCTGCTCGTGCAGCCGCACCAGCTCCTCGTGCGCCTCCGAGAACACCGCGACCTGAGCGGCGGTCCGCGCCTGCGGATCCGCACCCTCAGCGCCGGCCCCCTCGGGAACGGCACGCTCCGCGTCCTCGGCCTCGGCCCACGGAGGCACAGCCTGCGCCCCCGCCAGGACCGCGCTCGCTCGGGCGATCACCGCGTGGCCCGCGAGCTCGGCGTCCTCGTACAGACCCGCGGCCTCCTCGTACAGCGCGGCCGAGTCGGCGTGGGCGTCCTTGCGCTCCGCCAGCGTCGCCTCCTCCTCCAGCAAGTCCGCACGCAGCCGCGCCGGCGGGCCCGCCTCCGGGTCGTCCGGGTGGACGTAGTCCGGGTCGGTGGTGAGGGTACGCAGACGGGCCCAGCAGGCGTGCGCGTCCGGATGGCCCTGCTCGTCCAGCTCCCGCGCCCGCTTGATCAGTTCGGCGGGCGACTCGGGGAGCGCCTCGGCCGGCTCGGGTGCGGCTGGGGCGGTCGCCGGAGCCACGTCGGCCAGGGTCCGCGGCCGCAGGGTCAGCTCCAGCGACTCCAGCAGCGGCGTCCGGTCGAGACGGGTCCTGCGGCGGTCGGTGTGGGCCGTCGTGCCGTTGCGGGCGTCGAAGCGGGCGGCCAGGTCGTCGGCGCGCCGCCGCACCTCGGCGCGCAGCGACGCCACCGTCCAGCTCCGGCCGGGGAACCCGGCGGTGGGCAGCTCCCCGTGGCCCAGCGCCTCGACCCGGGCGAGGAGCACCTCCACGCCGGTGAGCAGGTCGAGCAGGGACAGCGGCGAGTCCACCTCGTCGAACAGGGTGCGGTTCTCCGCCAGCAGTTCCAGACCGCGCGCCTCGTTGCCCGTCAGCGCACAGAACTCCAGGTGACGGCCGATCTCCCCGGCCATCGAGGGGTTGCGGCGGCAGCCCCGGTAGCCGGCCAGGTGCAGGCGGCGCACCTCGTCGGTGCGCCCGGCGCGCACCAGCGGCAGCAGCGCGTACGACACTGAGCGGGCCGGCTCCTCCTGGCAGGACTCCTTGCCGGCCAGCACCGGCTCCCAGGCGCGCAGCGCCCGCTCGTCGTCGCCCGCCGCCAGGTGGTACAGGGCGCGTTCGCAGGTCTCGCACGCCTCGCAGTCGCTGAGGCGGCTGCGGGTCCGGCCCGCCCACAGCTCGTAGGCGAGGGCGGTGTCCTCGCCTACGTGGGCGGCGAGCTGGTAGGCCTGTCCGTAGTAGGGCTGGAGTTCGAGCCCGGCTTTCTCGTAGCGGTCGCGCATCTCCGTCTGCCACTGGCGCAGGCTGGCCAGCGGCACCTCGGGCAGGGAGCGCAGCGCGTTGGCGACCCACTTGAACCGCCAGAACAGCTGGTGGCGCAGACGGTCGTCGAACACGCTGGGCTGCTCGTCGAAGAGGTTCAGCAGCCGGGCGAAGACGACCGGCGACTTCCGCGGCTCAGAGCCATATGTGTACGCCTCCTGGAGCTCCAGCAGGGCGTGGATCAGCGGCACCGGCTCGCCGAACAGCTCGGCCGCCTCGGCGAGTTCCTCGGCGGTGACGGTACGGGTGCGGCCGTAGGGGCGCCGGTCGTTCTCCCGCAGCGCCTCGTACAGCTCGTCGGTGGTCTGGGGTGCGGTCTGCATCAGCTGTCCTTGCGCAGGGCGTGGGCGAGAAGGTCGAGGAAGGAGCGGTTGATGAGGCTGGACTCGGCGGGCCGCAGCGGGCGCCGGGACAGCAGCGCGGCCTGCCCGTACAGGGCCTCCGCGCTGGTGCGGGCCAGTTCGGGCTCATCGATCGTGACGGCGGTGCGCACCAGCGGGTTGAGCTGGTTGAGGATCAGCTGGGCGCGCGGGGCCTCTTGTTGCAGGGCGCCGAGGATGTCGCCCCACAGGCCGCCGTCCTGCTCACGGGCGAGCCGGGAGCGGGTGCGCTCGTGCCGGGCCTCGCGGCTGTCGACGAGAAGGGCGGGCGCGGACGCCGGCTGGAAGGCGCGCAGCGCGACATCGCAGTCGAACACCACGAGGGCGTCCCGGGCGAGAGCCAGGTAGGCCGCGGC
This sequence comes from Streptomyces sp. RK62, assembly GCF_018070255.1. Taxonomy (NCBI): domain Bacteria; kingdom Bacillati; phylum Actinomycetota; class Actinomycetes; order Kitasatosporales; family Streptomycetaceae; genus Streptomyces; species Streptomyces sp. RK62. The sequence goes on from NZ_JAGPYD010000006.1 coordinate 176,554, forward strand.
GGCCAGCTCCGTCTCCCGGTCGACCGGGTCGAGGTGCGCGGTCAGGGTCGCCGGATCGAGGTCTGCGACGCTCACCTCGGGCCTGATCTCCGGCAGCCGGTGCGCCAGTTCGCGGTCGTAGGTGTAGCCGCCGTTGACCACGCCGAGCCCGGCGGCCGACGCGATGGCCGCGACCTGCCGGAACTCCTCCACGCTGGACGTCACCAGCACGGTGCGGTGGGTGCGGGAGAACTCGTCCAGGGTGCAGTGGCCGTCGGTCGTCTCGAACGGCAGCCACGGCAGCAGCATCCGCAGGATCTCGTCGTCGTGCACGGCGAGCGACTTCACCGACAGGTGATGCGCCTGGAGGAAGCGGTGCAGCAGGTCCGGGTCGCTCGCGGCGACGCGGGCGATCCACGCGCGCAGCCTCTCGGCGAGCGCGTCACGGACGGCGGCGAGGGTGTCGTCCTCGTACAGGGCTTCGCGGGACGCCGTCGGGCGCAGGCTCTCCGCGTCGACGACGCAGCGGACGAAGAACGCCCAGTCCGGCAGGATCTCCTCCGCCTGCTCCGACAGCAGCATGCCCTTGACGTGCACCCGGTGGCCGTGACGGCGCCCGGCCGGCACCGCCTCCGGCAGCACGCACGCGAGGCCTCTCAAGCCCACGGCCGGCAGGTCCAGTTCGATGGTGTCCAACGGGGCGAAGCCGAACACCTCCTCGCCGTACGCGGCCAGCGCGCGGGCGCGGGCGCCCGGCGTCGGGTACGTCCGCGCCCAGGGCGCCGTCTCAGGGTTGACCGGCAAGGCGGGGCCAGTGCCGTCGTCGAAGGTCACCGGGTGGCGCAGCAGCGAGCCGAAGTGCCCGGCCAGGGACCGTACCTGCGCCGGCCGGGTCCATTCGCCGGCGTCGGCGCGCGGGGTCAGCGTGACGGTGGTGCCGGGCCGGGACCGGGCAGAGGCGGGCAGGGTGCGTACGGTGTAGCTGCCGTCGCCGCGTCCCCGCCACTCCACGGCGGGCGCGTCGGGCGTGCGGGCGGACCGGCTGACCACGTGGATCTCGTCCGCGACCAGGAAGCAGGACAGCAGGCCGATGCCGAACTGGCCGATGAAGTCGCCGCGTTGTTCGGCGATGCCGTCGGCGCGTTTGCTGCTTCGGCCGATCGTGGCCAGGAAGGTGTGTACGTCGGCCTCGGTGAGGCCGACGCCGTCGTCCTCGACGCGGATCACGGCGGTGTCGGCGTACAGCCGGATACCGAAGGCGCCGGGCGGGGCGGCGGGTTCGAGGGCGTGCCGGGCGGTGAGCGCGTCCACCGCGTTCTGCATCAGTTCACGCAAATAGACGCGGGGGCTGGAGTAGAGGTGGTGGGAAAGCAGGTCGACGAGGCCACGCAGGTCGACCTGGAAGGTGCGGTCGGCGGTGTTCTCGGGCAGGGTCATCGGCGGTCCGGGGTGTGAAGGCGTGCGACGGGCGACTGGCAGCGGACGGGGGCGAACCGGGGCTCAGAAGGCCTTGCGGAGACGCGCGTACGCTTTCTGCGGTTCGGACATGTACGCCCACGGCCACTCGGTGTACGCGCCCTCGAGCTCGCGGAAGACGTTGGAGGCCGTGCTGCTTCCGGCCAGGGACAGGGCCATGGCGAAGATGTTGTAGTCGCCCTGCCAGCCCAGCCGGCGCTCGTAGGCGTGGTGCAGGACGCTGCGCTCCGCCGCCTGCCTCAGCTCGGTCCGGATCCTGGGCTGCTGCAGGCAGGAGCTGTCGTCGGACTCCACCCACTCCTCGACGTACGCCATGGCGACGACGCAGCCGAGCCGGTGCCCGTCGGGTGCCTTGGCGAACGCGGCGCGGGCGAACTCGAGGGCCTCGCCCGGCTCGCCGCCCCACCGGGGCTGGAGCTGGGACAGCCATTCGAGGTGGACCTCCAGGTCGAGCGGGTCACGGCGCAGGGCGGCGTCGCGCCGGGTCTCCGCGACCGCGGCGCCGAGCGACATGCCGCGCGCGGAGGTGAGCAAGTGACGCCACGGCGTGATCCAGTCGGGACGCAGTTCGGCGGCCTCGAACAGGTGCTGCTCGGCGACGTTGAGCCGCTCGTGGAAGACCTGCCACTGCTCCCGGGTGACGTCCACGGCACGTGCGCTGGTGCGGGCTTCCCAGCCCCAGTTGACGTGACGCGCCCCGGATATCAGCAGGGCCAGGGCCCGGTGCTCCTTGTCCTCCTCGACGGCGCGGACGATCCAGTCCTGCACCCCGTCCAGGACGGCCAGCCTGCCGAGGACCTGGTGGTCATGACCCAGGTCGAAGGCAGTCAGTGCGGCCTTGACCGCGTCCCAGTCACCGGTGCCCGCCGCCTCCTCGACCGCCAGTACCCGTGTGTCCCCGAGGGCGCGCAGGGCGTACGTCCCGTTCTTCCTGCGCGGTGTCGGCAGAGCGTACGGATCCGCCCCCGGTCCGTCCCCGCCCCTGCCGAACAACTTGCCGAACATGTCGCGCCCTCCCCTGGTCCGCGTGATCGTTCGCGCATCATAGGGCGCCCCACCGACATCGCTTCCACAGGGTTTTCACATCGGCGCCACGCGAACGCCCCAGGTAGCGCGGGGTGTGCCGATACATCGGCCGCAGGGGTGCGGAATCTACTGCGCGGGAGCACGGGCGAGCGGATCCTGGCTTCAGGCTCGTCGGGCCGGCGCACCGGCGCGCGTGTGCATCATGCTCGGGCTCGGGGACGAGCCGGCAAGGGTGGCTGCACGAGGGAGGGCAGGCAGCGCGGGGGAGGTGCAGGCCTGCCCTCCCCCGCTCGAGACCCGCTCACGCCGCGGCCGTCCCAGTCCCCGTGTCCGAAGACGCAGGCAGCGTCGTGGACCTCCTCAAACCGCTGGCGCACAGCCGCACCGAGTTCGTCCCGGGCGCCGTAATCGACCCTCCCCACCCTGGTTAGACATGTGTCAACATAGACGCATGTCGAATGCAAGTCTGCTGCCGCTGCTCGAGCCCGCCGACGGTCAGGGTGGGGCGCCGTGCTGCCCGCCGCTGACCGAGCGTCCGATGACCGCCGAGGAGGCCGAGACGGCCGCGCGGATGTTCAAGGCGCTCGGCGACCCGGTCAGGCTTCGGCTGTTCTCGGCCGTGGCCTCCCACGAGGGCGGGGAGGCGTGCGTGTGCGACATCTCCGACGTGGGCGTCTCCCAGCCCACGGTGTCCCACCACCTGAAGAAGCTCAAAGACGCCGGTCTGCTCACTTCCGAGCGGCGCGGCACCTGGGTCTACTACCGGGTCGAGTCGTCCGTGCTGGCGGCGATGGGCAAGCTGCTGACCCTGCCGGGCGCGGCCTGAGATGAACGAGGTCCAACGGGAGGACGTCGTGGGGAGCGGATTCACCAACGCGGAGATCGTGCCACTGGCGCCGCAGCACGCGGTGCAGGTCCTGGATGTCTACCAGGCGGGGATCGACGAGGGGAACGCCACCCTCGAGACCGTCGCGCCGACCTGGGAGGCGTTCGACGCGGCGAAGCTGCCCGAGCACCGCTTCGCCGCCCTTGATGCGGACGGGGCCGTGCTGGGCTGGGTGGCCGCGAGCCGGGTCTCCGACCGGTGTGCGTACACGGGCGTGGTCGAGCACTCGGTCTACGTCCACCCCGCCGCCCGAGGCCGGGGCGTCGCCTCCGCCCTGCTGAAGGCTCTGGTGGATTCCACCGAACGGGCCGGGATCTGGACGATCCAGTCGGGGATCTTCCCCGAGAACACCGCCAGTCTCGCTGTTCACCAGCGGGCCGGCTTCCGTGTCATCGGCACGCGGGAACGGATCGGACGCCATTACGGCGTCTGGCGCGACGTCGTCCTCGTCGAGCGACGCAGCCCCGCCATCGTCTGACCCGTCAAGACGGCTGCCGCGCCGGCGCAGGGCGTGGTCGGCGCCGAGCTCCGCTGGTCCGTCGCCCACCACCATCCCGTCCGCGTGCTGCGTCACGGGGCCGTCGTCACCGCGTCGGCGGTGAATCTCCTGCGCCAGGCGAGCGCCACGTAGACCAGCCCGATCAGCACGGGCACTTCGATGAGCGGGCCGACGACACCGGACAGGGCCTGGCCCGAGGTGACGCCGAAGGTGGCGATGGCGACCGCGATGGCCAGCTCGAAGTTGTTCCCCGCCGCCGTGAAGGCGAGGGTCGCGGTGCGGTCGTAGGCCAGGCCCACGGCCTTGCCGAGGAGGAAGGTGCCGAAGAACATCACCGCGAAGTAGACCAGCAGCGGCAGGGCGATCCGGGCGACGTCCAGCGGCCGCGAGGTGATCGTCTGCCCCTGGAGGGCGAAGAGGATGACGATCGTGAACAGCAGCCCGTACAGCGCCCACGGGCCTACCGTCGGCAGGAACCGCGCCTCGTAACCGGTGCGGCCCAGCTTCTGCTCGCCGATGCGGCGGGTCAGGAAGCCGGCCAGCAGCGGGACGCCGAGGAAGACGACGACGTTCAACGCGATATACCACACCGACACGTCGAGGCCCTGGCCATCACCGAGGTTCATCCAGCGCGGCAGCAGGTCGAGGTAGAACCAGCCCAGCAGCCCGAACGCGACCACCTGGAACACCGAGTTCAGTGCGACCAGGACGGCCGCCGCCTCGCGGTCCCCGCAGGCGAGGTCGTTCCAGATGACGACCATGGCGATGCAGCGGGCCAGGCCCACGATGATCAGGCCGGTCCGGTATTCGGGCAGGTCCGGAAGGAAGATCCACGCCAGGGCGAACATCACCGCAGGGCCGACGGCCCAGTTGATGACCAGTGACGAGACCATCAGCTGCTTGTCGCCGGTCACACGGTCGAGCCGGTCGTAGCGGACCTTGGCCAGGACCGGATACATCATCACGAGCAGGCCGAGCGCGATCGGCAGGGAGATCCCGCCGATCTCCACCTTCGCGAGCGCGTCGTCCATCCCCGGGACCAAGCGACCCAGACTCAGACCGACGGCCATGGCGAGCAGGATCCACACCGCGAGGTAGCGGTCGAGAGTGGAGAGCTTCTTGACGATAGAGTCGTCCCCGGCCGCGTCGGCGCTCTGGGCGCGAGCGGGGGTGGGCTCGGCGGAGGTCACGGGCAGGCCCTCTTGTTCTCGGCAGCGGTGCGGGCCGAGGCGGCCAGTTCGGCGAACTGCTCGGACAGGCCGGCCAGGACCTCGGGCTTGAGCTTGTAGTAGGTGAAGCGGCCGCACGGCTCGGTCTCCACCAGCCCCGCCTCGCGCAGCACCCTCATATGGTTGGACAGGTTGGTCTGCCTGGCTCCCGTCTCCTCGACGAGGTGCGTCGTGCAGAGCGTCTCGCGCGCCAGCAGGGTCACGATCTCCAGGCGCAGCGGATCGCCCAGCGCCCGGATCACATCAGGATCGACTGAAGTCAGCATGCACTGATACTGTCACATCACCCTTCGCTGATATCAGCGGATGGCGATGTCATGGGTGGCGGTGTGCCACCGTGAGACGAGAGAGTCCGTCATGCCCGAGAGCCCCGGCAGGAAGCCGTCCGTCCTGTTCGTCTGCGTCCATAACGCGGGCCGCTCCCAAATGGCCGCCGCGTGGCTGACCCACCTGGCCGGAGACCGCGTCGAGGTCCGCTCCGCCGGCTCCGACCCCGGCGACCAGATCAACCCGGCCGCTGTCGAGGCCATGGCCGAGGTCGGCATCGACATCTCCCAGGAGACACCGAAGATCCTCACCGTCGACGCGGTCCGCGAATCGGACGTCTGCATCACCATGGGCTGCGGCGACACCTGCCCCGTCTTCCCCGGCAAGCGCTACCTCGACTGGCGGCTCGACGACCCGGCCGGCCAGGGCGTCGGGGCCGTGCGTCCTATCCGCGACGAGATCAAGACCCTGGTCGAGGGCCTGATCGCTGAGATCGCCCCGTCCAAGCCGGAGACGACGGCCTGACTCGTCGTGACCCTGCCACATGATCACGGTATGACGAGTCCTGCCGCCTTCCGGGACCGGACCAACTGGTCGGAGGGCTACTACGAGCTGGCCATCGAGGTCGGGTCGAACGACGATGCCCGGATCCAAGCCGTCCTGAGTGCTCTGTGGTCTGCCGCCGACGTTCACGGGTGCTTCGGGCGGAGAGACCGTGAACCCGAGGAGCAGGATCCCGTGCCGTGCACGGTCGACTCACTGGCCGAGTTCGGTCACCTCAGTGGCCGGGTCCGCCTGCCGCCGGGCCACCTGACCGTATGCGGCTGTGTGGCGATCCGCGGCGGTGACGAAAGCAGTGACTGGCTGGACTTCTACGTCCCCCTCGGCGCCCTGGACAAGGCAGGCGTCGCCTACTGGGACGGCCGGCCGTTCTTCCGGTCCGACGTGATGGACGAATGGCTGGCCGCCATCGGCACCGAAACCTTCACGAGCACCTCCTTCAGCCTGGGGGTCATCGGTTTCGAGGTCTCGGGTTGCACCGACGCGTCGGCGCTGGCGGGGAGGATGCCGAAGACGCGGGACATCGGGTACCTGCTTCCGCGAGGCGACGTCCTGCACTATGGCGCCGCCAACACCTGAGCCTTAGCGCCCCGCGGGCAAGCGCCCGCGGCCCTCGTAGGCACCAGGCGGTCGGAGCGGGATCGCCGACCGTCGGGGCGGTCAGCGGGGCCGGCCGAGTGTCGCCGCCGGTCGCAGGCTCTCCTCGAGTCCTTCGCCCATGGCCGCGCCGGCCAATGCCCGTCCCAGCCGAGGCGCCTGTTTGAACAGGTTGTGCCCAGCGGTGAAAAAGATCCTGTCGGCTTCCCAGACCGCCATGCCGTCTTCGCTCCACGGCAGACTCGTCACCCAGCAGTGCAGGTACTCGACAGGCTCGGGATCGAGGCCGGGCAGTGCGCGGGAGACATAGGCGCGGGCGCGGTCGTTGAGCGCCACCAGTGCGTTGGGGTCCGCGAAGCTGCCGTCCTCCCGTACTTCCACCGATTCGCTGAGGCCCACCGCGTAGCGGCTGTTGCTGGGGTAGGGGGCCGCGTAGACGCCGACCTCACCGAAGTCGCCGCTGCTGTCCTGCAGGCAGGCGACCCGTTCCGGAGGCGCTCCCCTGACCTGGAAGGTGAGGCGGACATGGGCTGCCGGCCGTACGGGCAGCGAAAGCCCCACGTTGCGTGCCAGCCGCGCGGTGCTCAGGCCCGCGCACACCACGGCCGTCGCGTACTCTTCGCGGCCGGCCGCGCTGAGCACTTCCACCGTGCCGCGGCCCGTCGGATGCAGCGAGATGACCTCGTCGGTGACCACCGCGTCGCCCAGCGCTTCGGCCAGGCTCTCGACCGCGGCACGGGTGCGGATGGCGCCCCCGTCCTCATCGAGCATCGCGGGGCCGCTGTAGTCGGCGAGCAGCGGCATGCGAGTGCGCATCTCGGCGCCGTCCACGGCCCGGACTGCTATGCCACCCGCCTCCTGCAGAATGCGCAGTCTCCCAGGTACGGGACCGCCCAGGGCGACCACTCCGTCCTGGGAGACCAGTTCGGTGCCCAACCGGTCGGCCCACTCGTCCCAGATGGCACGGCCCTGCCGGGTGAATTCGACGAGGCGGGCGTCGTCGTGCGCGTGGCGGAAGATGCGGGACTGGCCACTGGACTGTCCATGGCCTGGAACGCCGCTCTCGTACACCCGCGCCGTCGTTCCACGTTCGGCCAGTGCGTAGGCGGTGCAGAGGCCGACGATACCGGCTCCTACCACGGCAACCTCGGGAACCCGAGCCATTCCATCGCCTCACTTCGCGTAGAGATGCCGTCCGTGCCCCTGCGGGGCGGGGGTTGCATTCACCCCTCGCCGCCGCAACCTGGTGGGTTACCGGACCCGGTGGGCGAATCTGTCAGGTGGGCTCTTCGTGACGCGACGGCGGAACCGTGCCTCCTCCAGCCTCACACCGGTCCGAAGTATGTTCAAGCGGCCACCTCGGACGGCCCTGGCCGACAGGCGGAGACCAGCAGGATCAGGAGTCGGGCCACAGCTTGGGAGGAGGCCTCCGAGCAGTACATCGGCCGTCCGACGATTCCGCGACTGTCCAGAGGCGCCGACGGCAGCAGGAACGCTACTGCTCCTGCGCGCCGGCTCGGCGTGCTGTGCTGAAGCGTCGCTGATAGGCGGCGGGACTGAGGGACAATTTCCTCACGAAAACTCTCCGCATGCTCTCGTAATTCGGGAATCCGGCAAGAGATGCCGTCTGTGTCGCGGTATGCCCTTGGTCGAGCAGGGCTTTGGCCATGTCGAACCGGATCATCTCCACGTACCGGGCCGGCGTGGTGGACAGCTCGTCGTTGAAGAGCCGCGTGAGATGCCGGGAGCTCACACTGAGGTGCTTGGCGAGTTCGCCGAGCGAGTGGTTGCCTCCGGGATTCGCCGTGATCAAGTCGGTGATTCTGCGGAGGGCAGGAGACCGGGGCAGCGGTCCCTGCAGGGGGGCGGAGAACTGTGATTGGCCGCCCGAGCGCTGCATGTAGACCACCAGGGCGCGGGCGACGTCGCGGGTCACCTCAGGGCCGCAATCCTCTTCGACGAGTGCCATTGCCAGGTCGATGCCGGCGCTCACGCCCGCCGAGGTGTAGGTGGTGCCGTCGCGGACGTAGATCGCGTCGGGTTCGACGCGGCTGGCCCGGCAGCGGGCGGCGAGCTCGTGCGCGACCTTCCAGTGTGTGGTCGCGCGCTTGCCGTCCAGGAGGCCCGCGGCACCGAGGATGAACGCTCCGGTGCAGATGGACGCGACCCGGCCGGCCCGATCGGCCAGCGTGCGCGTTGCCTCGATCAGATCACGGGGCACGGGTGTGCGCGGGTAGAGGTCCGCGCCGGCCACCAGGAGTGTGTCAGGAGCAGACTCCGCGACGGCGGCGTCGACCGCGATCCGGATCCCGATGGACGAGGTGACATCCGCACCGGTCGGTGACACCAGCACGATCGTGTACTCGGCACCGAGCCGGTTCGCCTCCCCGAACACCTCCGCCGGGCCGGCGACGTCCAGGAGCTTGACCCCGTCGTAGACCAGGATCGCGACCCGATGCGTGGCGGAGCCCACCTCCTCGCTGCCCGCCTGTCCGGATTCGGGTGACTCATGGCCGGACCGAGGGAGCGCCGGAGGCCGGGTGGTCGGCAGGGTGGAAGACGGACGCACCGTCCATTCGTAACACACCCGTCTCAGAAGGAGCAGAGGTCATGAGCGAGGTCATCGCGGGGGTGGAGATTCCCGGAACGACGGCGGTCGCCGAGGCCACCCGCCTCATACAGCAGGCCACCGGCCCCCTCGTCTACCACCACTCCCGGCGCGTTTTCGTCTTCGGCGCGATGCACGCTCACAGACTCGGCCTGGAGCCCGACCCGGAGCTTCTCTACCTGGCCGCCATGTTTCACGACACGGGTCTCCTGACGCCGTTCTCCGACGTCGAGCAGCGCTTCGAGGTCGATGGAGCCGACCATGCACGTAAGTTCATGCTCGACAGCGGGTTTCCCGCCGAGGCCGCCGACGTGGTGTGGACGGCGATCGCGCTGCACACGACCCCGGGAATTCCCGGGCGGATGGGCCCGGAGATCGCCATCACGCATCTGGGGGTTCTGACCGACGTGATCGGCCTGGGCTTGGGCGAGCTGGATCGCGGCCAGGTGGACGAGATCATCACCGTTCACCCGAGAGGTGACTTCAAGAACGAGTTCCTGCAGGCCTACGTCGACGGACTCAAGCACCGCCCGGAGACCACGAACGGAACCGTGAATGCGGATGTTCTGGAGCATTTCATTCCCGGCTTCCAGCGCACGAGCACGGTCGAGCGCATCATGGGCGCTCCGTGGCCGAGCTGATCAAGGCGCCGTGGAACGTGATGACACGTGTGAGTGATGCCTGTCCGTCACGATGCCGGTGATCTTCACGGTGTATGTCGTCGGTCTGCTCGGCGCCTTGCTGACGGTCGGATCATCGAGCGGTCGGCTGGGTGCCGTCCGGTGCTGGTCGCCGGCCTTTGACATCATGTCGGCATGGATCATCAGGGCAAATTCCGGTGCGCGGCAGGCCAGTTGGGTATCCCGGACGACGAGATCAGCAGGTTCGGCCGGCACTTGCGGTTGTCGATCCGGTTGAGCGGGGGTTCCGGAGGTCCTCCGGTCGGGCAGTTCGGCGGGGTGCCCCGCCTGCCGGTGGGCGTGCCCTGGCCGTCCGCGGGGCACAGTCCGCTGCCGTTCGTCTTCTCCGTCGACTGCGGGGCGCTTCCGAGAGTCGACGGCTTCGGCCTGCCGTCCGACGGAACACTGCTCTTCTTCCTGGACCATGAGGAGGACCATCTGGACGACGGTGGCGGGGAGCGGAGCTACGCCCGCGTCCTGTATGTCCAAGCCGGCACCGACACCGTGGCCGCGGAACCCCCTGGACCCGAATGCGTCGGCGAGGAGTATGCCGTCAGCGCCACGCTTCTCGCTGAGCTTCCGCCTTGGTTCGAAGCGGACGAGGACGCGGATGACGGTGAGGACGATCGGTCGCCCTTTCAGGAGCAGTTGGCCCGCGACCTGGAGCGTGACATCCCGCACCTGGACCAACTCCGCGCTCTGGCCCACGACCTGTGGCCGGCTGACGAAGGACTCGCCAGCGCATGTATCGGCGGGTATGTCGACGACGAAGTGATCACGAGTATTGCCGAACAGACGCTGGCGGGGCTCGAGCAGGCCGGCGACATCGTCATCCCGGTGGCGAAATGGTATTCCCATGTGGAGAAGGAGAAGCACCGACTGACAAGCGAATGGATGACACTGGCCCGTTTTCCCGCCGCGCACGAGTTCTACTACGGAAGTTTCGTGATCCGACATGACGACCTGGCGGCCGCCCGGGTGGACAGGGCGCTTTCCGTGACCGAGTTCACCGAGTAGGGCACCGGACCTCCGTCCAGCCGGCGAACCCCTCGCACCAGTCGCCGCGGGGTATCCGCACACACCGACCTCAGCGCTCCTGTACCGCGGCGATCACCCTGTCCACCACTTCGGCCAAAGGCCTGGAGGCGTCAATGATCGTAGCGCCGTGAGGCTCGTAGATCGTTCGCGTCAGAGGATTCCACCTCAGAGCCGCCGCCAGCTCTTCGGGATGCCGTCCGAAAGGGTTCGTGGTGCGGGTCGCGAGCCGGTGGCGGAGGGTTTCGTCGTCGATCGCCAGGCACACGACGACGTCGAAAAGATCGAGGATGTCCGCCTCGTTCTCCGCCGACCCGCACAAGAAGGCCACGCGGGAACGGGAGTCCGTCGCGAGGGCTTCCACCCGCTCGCGGACGATCTCCCACCCGTATCGATCGAGCCAGCCTGCGGGAACCGGGTAAGGCGGGTTCGTCACCACCTCGCCGTCAGCCCGGTCGAACCAGCGGCAGAAGCCGTCCTCATCAGCGTCGAGCGCGACGAAGCCACGCTCGCGCAGCACCCCGCAGACCGTGGACTTGCCCGTCCCTGAATTGCCGGTCACCCACACCAATGTCACTCCGCCAGCGTAGACATGAGCACACGCGACTGCGCGGTGCTATTCGCTACGCAGAGCCGTGGCCGTGGGTGCCCCGGCCGCCGCGACCGGCCGGACTCGGCGCGAGCGGCTCATCGGGTGCCACGTACCGGCGCAACGCGCGGCGCCGAGCTGGGCACGAAGACGTTGCCACGGCTTCCGCCCGAAGTGACACGGCTTCCGTCTATGCCATCCCTGCCTGGTCCACGCACACGTAGCCGGGCACATGGCCTGTTTGCGGATGAACGAAACGGGGCAAAGCTTGCGCCGTTGGCCGCCTCCCGTTCGTAGGCGGCTAGGTATATAGGTGGACCCGACTCCCACTGACCGCACATCACACGATCCAGAGGCACGCGCGTTGAGTGACCAGGACCAGCCCGGGCGGACCGAGCAGCCGAAGGTTCCTGACCTGCGGCTGCAGCTGGACACCGAGCTGGACGAGATCGGTGCGCAGTTACAAGCCCTGGCCGACGCCAAGGACCGGCTGCAGGGTCTGCTGGGCGCGGTGCTGGCCATCAGCGGGGAACTGGATCTCTCGGCCGTGCTGCGGCGCATCGTCACCACCGCGATGGAACTGGTCGGCGCACGCTACGGCGCCCTGGGGGTGCTGCACGAGTCCGGCGAGTATCTCAAGGCCTTCATCACGGCGGGGCTGACTGAGACGGAACGCGCCGATCTGGGCGGGGTGGCGTTCCCCCACGGTCGGGGCGTGCTCGGGCATCTCATCCACAATCCCGAACCACTCCGCGTCGACGACATCCCTTCGCATCCCGCCTCCGCCGGCTTCCCGCCCGGTCATCCGCCCATGCGCACCCTGCTGGGAGTGGCGATCAGCGTCCGCGGCGAGATCTACGGCGATCTCTACCTGTCCGAACGTCTCGACGGCCGTCCTTTCGGCCCCGATGACGAGGACGTGGTGGTCGCCCTCGCCAGCGCCGCCGGTATCGCGATCGAGAACGCCCGCCTTTTCGGACAGGTCCGTGACAGCGCGGAGACCTTCCAGCGTCTGCTGCTGCCCACGTTGCCCGATCTGAGCCCCTTCACCGCCGCCACCGTCTACCGGCCGGCCGATGAACCCAACCGGCTCGGCGGGGACTGGTACGACGCCATCGTGCTGCCTGACGAGGCGGTCGGCATCATGATCGGTGACGTAGGCGGCCACGACCTGTACGCGGCGGCCGCCATGGCGCAGACCCACAGCATGCTCCGGGCGCTGCTGTACGACCGCCGTACTCCGCCCAGCGAGATCCTCGCCCAACTGGACCGCACTCTGCATGCCACTGCGGAGGTCCCGGTCACCACAGCCTGCCTGGCCCGCATCGAACCCGATCCGTCCGGGTGGGTACTGCGATGGAGCACGGCCGGGCACTTTCCTCCCCTGCTGATCAGCCCTGACCTGGAAACGGAGTACCTGCACGCCGAGCCCGGCCTGCCGCTCGGGGTGAGCACCGGTGAACACCGCCCCGACCACACTCGCTCCCTGCCCGCGGGCTCGATCCTCCTCTTCTTCACCGACGGCCTCATCGAACATCCAGCCCACTCCATCGATGTGGGCCTGACCGCGCTCGCCGACCTCGCCGCCACCCATGCCACCCGGCCGCTGCACGAACTCGTGCAGGTCCTGGCCGATCACCACCCGAGCGACGGCCAGGACGACATGGCCATCCTCGCCCTGCGCATTCCTGCCGGCACCCGCTCCCCACAGCTCCCGGCATAAGGCCACAAGGATACGAGGCCAGACCGCCTGACAGGCAGTCACCCGAGCGCGGTCACGAGTGATCAGCACGGCGCTCGCTCCTTGGGCGGACCCAGCAGGCAAGTGGGCCGTCCACGGAGCGTCGAGGAGGCGTGGTGCGTGCGGCCGGAACCCCTCGGCCTTTTGCCGATGACACGGGGAATCGTAGGATCACCTGGTCATCGCCGCGACGGGAGACAGGAAGCCGGTGCGAATCCGGCACGGTCCCGCCACTGTGACCGGGGAGCGCCCCTCCGACACGCCACTGCGCGCCGCGCGGGAAGGCGGAGGAAGCGTCGATCCGGGAGTCAGGACACTGGTCCGTCGCGGGCCCGATCCGAGGAGCGCGGACTCCAGGAGGCTTCACGTGTCCCAGCTGTTCAGCCCTGCCCGCACGCGCGGGTTCCTTCGTGCCACGGCAGCTGCCGTGGCTCTGTCGTCAGTGTTGCTGACCACGAACTGCGGTGCGGCCGACGAGAGCGGCGGGGACGCGAAGGCCACCGCGGCCGTGCCCGCGGGTTTCCCGGTCACCGTCGACAACTGCGGTGTGAGGACGACGTACGACAGGCCGCCGTCGCGGGTGGTCACCATCCATCAGCACCCGGCGGAACTCATGCTCGCCCTCGGCCTGAAGGATCGTATGGTCGGCACGGCCTTCCCCGACTCCGCGGTGCTGCCCGAGCTGAAGGAGGACTACGAGGCGGTTCCCGAACTGGCGCGGAAGGAACCGTCGTTCGAGAAGGTCCTGGATGCCGAACCCGACTTCGTCTACGGCGGCTACGGCAGCGCCTTCGCCGAGAAGGAGGGCCGCTCCCGCACGGCGTTCGCCGACGCGGGCATCGACACCTACCTCAACCGTGAGTACTGCGGCAAGAAGAAGGTGACGATGGAGGACACCTACGACGAGGTCCGCACCATCGGCAAGATCTTCGGTGTCACGGACCGGGCCGACAAGCTGGTCACCGACCTCAAGAGCCGCGTCGGCAAGGCCGCCGGCAAGGTCGAGGGCGAGCCCGACGTACCCGTCTTCGTCTACGACAGCGGCGACAAGGCCGCCTTCACCGCGGGCGGCAAGAGCCTCGGCACCGAGCTCATCCGGCTGGCCGGCGGCGAGAACGTCTTCGCCGACCTCGACGACGTCTTCGGCGACGTCTCCTGGGAGCAGGTCATCGAGCGCAGACCGGAGGTCATCGCCGTCTACGACTACGCGGGTGCCGGAAGCGTTGAGCAGAAGAAGAGGTTCCTGCTGTCCCAGCCCGCACTCGCCGACGTCCCCGCTGTCAGGAACAAGCGGTTCGTCGTGCTGCCGCTGACCGCCACGCTGGTGGGAATCCGCTCGGCGTACGCCGTCGACGATCTTGCCCGCGGACTGCACCCCGAGAGCTTCCGGTGACCCGGACCACCACCGTCACGTCCGTCGAGACGCGAGTCCGACGACGGAGGACCACCGAGCCAGGAGAGGGCCGAACCCGGCTGGCCGTCACACTGTTGGTGCTCACCGCCCTGCTCGTCGTCTCCGCCGTCACCGGACTTGCGATCGGCTCCGTCCAGGTGCCACCCGCCCAGGTGTGGGGCATCGTGACGCACGCACTGGGTGCCGACTGGCAGCAGCCGGACTGGTCGCGGGCCCGGGAGACCATCGTGGTGGACGTGCGAGCGCCGCGGGTGCTGCTCGGGGCGGTCACCGGCGCCGGCCTCGCGGTGGTCGGCACCGCCCTTCAGGCGCTGGTGCGCAACCCGCTCGCCGAGCCGTATCTGCTCGGCGTCTCCTCGGGGGCGTCCCTCGGCGCGGTCTCCGTCATCGTGTTCGGAGTCACCCTTTTCGGTCCGGTCTCCCTGCCGGTGGCAGCCTTCGTGGGGGCGTTGGGGGCGCTGCTGCTCGTGTACGCCACCGCCCGCACCGGCGGACGCATCACCTCCTCCCGTCTCGTGCTGTCCGGCGTGGCGATCGCCGCGATGCTCACCGCGGTCCTCGATCTGTTGTTGCTCACCACCGACCGGGGCAACGAGACCCGCGCGGTCCTCGCCTGGACCCTCGGCGGTCTCGGCGGGGTCGACTGGGGCACGCTGTGGCTGCCGAGCACGGCCTTGCTGCTCGGTGTCGGCGTCCTGTTGGCGCAGGCCCGCAACCTGAACCTGCTGCTGGCCGGCGAGGAGGCGGCCACCACCATGGGGCTGGACGTGGCCAGCTTCCGTGCCCGGCTGTTCGTCCTGCTGTCCCTCGTCACGGGCGTGCTGGTCGCGGCGGCCGGGCCGATCGGCTTCGTCGGCCTGATGACGCCCCACATCGTGCGCCTGTTCGTCGGCGGCGACCACCGCCGGGTCCTGCCGACGGCGGCGCTCGGCGGAGCGGTCTTCCTCGTCTGGGCCGACATCGCCGCGCGGACGATCGCCGCGCCGATGGAGATACCCGTCGGCGTCCTCACGGCCCTGTGCGGCGGGCCGTTCTTCCTGTGGCTCATGCGCCGGGACGCCCGGCGCGGCACCGACCGAGGTGTGGCATGACCGCGTCCGATCTGAGCGTCGACGGCGTCACGCTCACCGCCGGAGCCCGCCACCTGGTGCGCGACGTGTCACTGACCGCCCGTCCGGGCGAGACCATCGGGCTCGTGGGCCCCAACGGCAGCGGCAAGTCGAGCCTGTTGCGCACCGTCTACCGCGTGCTGCGCCCCGACGCGGGTGAGGTCAAGGTCGACGGAACCGACGCCTGGTCGCTGCCGGTGCGGCAGCTGGCCCGCACCGTGGCGGCGGTTGTCCAGGAGTCGGCAGCCGACTTCGACCTCGCGGTGCGTGAGGTCGTCGCCATGGGCCGCACTCCGCACAAACGGCTCCTCGCGGGTGACACCCCCGAGGACGCCGAACTCATCGACGCGGCGCTCCTGGCGGTCGACGTCGTCCACCTGGCCGACCGCACCTTCGACCGGCTCTCCGGCGGCGAACGCCAACGCGTCCTCATCGCGCGGGCCCTCGCCCAGCAGCCCACCCTCCTCGTCCTCGACGAACCCACCAACCACCTCGACATCCGGCATCAACTGTCCGTGCTCGGCACCCTGCGGCGCCTGCCCGCCACCGTGCTGCTCGCCCTGCACGACCTCAACCTGGCCGCCCGCTACTGCGACCGCCTCTACGTTCTGTACGAGGGTGAGGTCACCGCCTCCGGACCGCCCGCCGAGATACTCACCCCCGCGCTCCTGGCCGAGGTCTATGGAGTGGAGACGGAAGTGGCCGTCCATCCGCGCACTGGCGCCCCACAGGTGACGTTCCTCCCCCTGGAGCCACGCGCCTGACAAGCTCAACCCAGGGCGCCCGGTGACGGCGCGAGCGCAGGCTGTCCGCCGCGCTCCTGACGGCGGCACAGAGCCTGGCCCTGCCCTGTCAGGTAGGGGGCTGCCGCATCGCCTCGATGTCCTGCCCAGAGCAAGACCGGCGGCGCGCGCCGCCTCATGGACGCCGCCTGCCCCCTACGACACCGCCCATGTGAAGGGCCCGAGCAGGCCCTTCGGTACCGGACTGTCCTCTGAGCTGCCCGGGCAGCCTTTGTTGCAAGTAGTATGCAACAGCTTATGATCTTCATTAAGGGTGTGAGGTCCATGACGGTCCGTCGGATACGGACAGCCGCCGCCACGGCGGCCCTACTCACCGGCGTCGCCGCCTGCTCGGCCCCCGGTGACAGCGAAGTCGGCGGCAGAGCCGACTCCGTCGTGATCGGGGTGGCATCCGAGCCGGACACACTCAGTCCCCTGCTCGGCTACGGCAAGGACGGCAACTCGAAGGTGTTCGACGGCCTGCTGGCCCGGGACGCCGACCTGAGGCTGAGGCCCGCCCTCGCCAAGGCCCTGCCCGAGGTCACCGACAACGGCCTGACCTACACCTACACCCTCCGTGACGGCGTGACATTCAGCGACGGCGAGCCTTTGACCTCGGCCGACGTGGTGTTCACCTACGAGACGATCCTCGACGCGAAGACCAACAACACCAGTCGCAGCGAGCTGGACGCCATCAAGAAGGTCCGCGCGGACGGCGACGACAAGGTGGTCTTCACCCTCAAGTACCCTTACGCCCCCTTCGCCGGGCGCACGGTGCTGCCCGTCGTCCCCGAGCACATCGCCAAGGGGCAGGACCCCAACACCGGCTCCCTCAACACCAAGCCCGTCGGCACGGGCCCGTACGTGCTCACTGCCTGGAGCAAGGGAGAGAAGCTCACCTTCAAGGCCAACCCGGGCTACTGGGGCGGCGCGCCGAAGGTGAGGAAGGTGACCATGGCGGTCATCAAGGACGACGACGTGCGCGCCACCCGCCTGCGCTCCGGTGACCTCGACGGCGCGGTCCTGCCGCCCAATCTCGCCGCCACCTTCAAGAGCGACGGCGCGAAGAAGACCTACGAGGCGACGACGTACGACTTCCGCGCGGTCACCCTTCCGCAGGGGAACAAGGTCACCGCCGACCGTGCCGTCCGGCGGGCACTGGACGCCGCGGTGGACCGGCAGGGCATGGTCGACACGATCCTCGACGGCGCAGGACGCCCCGCGTACGGGCCCTTGCCCGTCGACACCCCCTGGTTCGCCAAGGGCATCGAGCGCGAGCAGGACCTCAGCGAGGCCCGGCGGATTCTGGACGACGCCGGCTGGAAGGCCGACGACGACGGCGTCCGCGTCAAGAACGGCCGGCGGGCCTCCTTCACCCTCCTCTGCCCCTCCGGCGACAAGGTCCGCCAGGACCACGCGCTCGCCTACGCCTCCGACGCCAAGAAGGCCGGCATCGAGGTGAAGGTGGAGAGCGCCACCTGGGAGGTCATCGAGCCGCGTATGAAGGACGACGCTGTCCTGGCCGGCTTCGGCAGCACCGGAGACCCCGACTACGGTCTCCACACGCTCCTGCACTCCTCCCTCGCCGGCGACGGCTTCAACAACATGGCCCGCTACGACGACCCGGTCGTCGACAAGGCCCTCGACACCGGCCGCCGCAGCTCGGACACGGCGACTCGCAAGGCCGCTTACGACGAACTCCAACGTGAGCTGCTCAAGAATCCCGGTTACACGTTCCTCACCCACATCGACCACGTCTACGTCCTCGCCGACCGCTGGGACGGGCTGACCACGCAGGTCGAGCCTCATGAGCACGGTTTCGCCTCCGGACCGTGGTGGAACCTCGAGACCTGGCGGCCCAAGAAGTGACGCCGGCCCGCGGAAGATCACTGCCCTGGAGCGCCATGGCTCGACTGGCGGGGCGGCGGCTGCTGTTCGCCGCCCCGATCCTGCTCGTCGTCACGTTCGGCGTCTTCGCGATCGCCGCCGCTTCCCCTTTCGACCCGGTCAAGGCGTACGCGGGGACGGCCGCCCTCGGCGCGGACGCCGAGACGCTGGCACGGCTGCGGGAGAACCTGGGCGTGGACAAGCCGTTCGTCTCCCGCTGGTGGGACTGGCTGACCGCGGCGCTCGGCGGCGACTTCGGGCAGTCCAGCGTGATGCGGCAGCCGGTCACCCAGGTCATCGGTGAACGCCTCGTGTGGTCCGCCCTGCTGTGTGCCATGGCGTTCGTGGTGGCCGTACTGACGGGCACGGTGCTGGGTGTGCTCGCGGCCCGGCGACCAGGGTCGGTCCTCGACCGGGTCGTGACGTCGCTCACCTACGCGCTCGAGGCGGCACCGGTCTTCTGGCTCTCCCTGCTGGCGATCTGGCTGATGGCTCTCCAGTGGGGCGCACTTCCCGCGGGCGGTCTGACCGACACCGCCAGCGAGCAGGTCACCTTCGGGCAGGTCGCCCGTCACATCGTGCTGCCCGCCGGAATCCTCGCCCTCTCCCAACTGCCCTGGTTCACCCTGTACGTGCGTCAGGGCGTCGGCGACGCCCTCGCCGAGGACCCCGTACGCGGCGCCCGCGCGCGGGGCGTGAGCGAACGCACCGTCCTGCTCGGCCACGCCCTGCGCTCCGGCCTGCTCCCGGTCCTCACCCTGGTCGGCTCCCGCGTACCCGAACTCATCACCGGGGCCCTGCTGGTGGAGACCGTCTTCAGCTGGCCCGGCATCGCCGCGGCCACCGTCGAAGCGGCCACCGCCGTCGACTTCCCCCTGCTCGCCGCCCTCACGACCCTGGCCACCGCCGCCGTGCTCCTCGGCAACCTCCTCGCCGACCTGCTCTACGGCCTCTTCGACCCGAGGGTGAAGTTCCATGACATGTGAGGCACCTCAAGGCACCGTCTGGCGGTCGTACGGCACCGATCGCCGCTCCACCAGGACCGTGCGCGTGCGCGTCTCGGCGGCCCTGGTCGCCGCCGCCGTGCTCGCCGTGCTCCTCGTCCCGCCACTGGTCCAGCTCGACCAGCAGGCCGTGGACCTGCACGCGAAGCTGCTGCCCCCGAGCTGGTCGCATCCCTTCGGCACCGACGACCTCGGCCGGGACCTGCTCCTGCGGTGCGTCTACGGCCTGCGGGTCTCCCTGCTGATCGGAGTCGCCGCCGCGCTCACGGCGACCCTGATCGGTACGGCCGTGGGGGCGGCCGCCGGGGCACTCGGCGGTTGGGCCGACCGCGCTCTCATGCGGCTCGTCGACACGCTCTCATCCGTACCCCACCTGTTGCTGGGCATCTTCATCGTCTCCATGTTCCGGCCCGGTGTGTGGCCGGTGGTGGTGTCGGTCGCGCTCACCCACTGGCTGTCCACCGCGCGGATCGTGCGCGCGGAGGTGCTGTCCCTGCGTGCGCGCCCCTACATCGACGCGGCCGTCTCCGGTGGGGCGTCCCGGTGGCGTGTGACGATTCGGCATCTGCTGCCCGGCGTGCTGCCGCAGGCCGCACTGGCCGCCGTCCTGATGGTGCCGCACGCCATGTGGCACGAATCCGCGCTGTCCTTCCTCGGGTTGGGCCTGCCCACCCATCTGGCCAGCCTCGGCAACCTCGTCCAGGGCGCGCGGAGCTCGCTGCTCTCCGGGCAGTGGTGGCCGACCCTCTTCCCGGGCCTTCTCATCATCGTGCCCACGCTCGCCATCGCCGGGCTCGCCGGGGCCTGGCGTGAGCGGATCAATCCCCGCCGTCGATCGGAGCTGATGCTGTGACCGAGCGAACCCCGATCCTCACCGTACGGGGGCTGTCCGTGCGCTTCCTCATGCCAGGCGGGCGGCGGATCGCCGCCGTCACCGACGCGCACTTCGACGTGGCGGCCGGCGAGTGTCTCGCCCTGATCGGCGAGAGCGGCTGCGGCAAGTCGGTCCTCGCCTCCGCCCTGCTCGGGCTGCTGCCCGCCAACGCCCAGGCGGCGGGAGAGGCCCGCATCGGAGACCTGGATCTGCTCGCCGCCGACGAGCGGACACTGGCGCGGGCAGTACGGGGCCGCCTGATCGGCCTCATCCCGCAGAGCCCGGCCGCACACCTCACGCCGGTACGCACGGCCCGCTCGCACCTGGAGGAAACCGTCTCCGCGTTGACCGAAATTCGCGGACGGGCAGCCGTACGCTCCGCTGCCGAGACCGCCGCCGAACGCGCCGCCTTCCCGGCCGGTCACCTCGATCGCTTCCCGCACGAACTCTCCGGCGGCATGGCCCAGCGCGCCGCCACCGCCCTCGCCCTCGTCGGCGACGCCCCCTTGCTCTTGGCCGACGAGCCCACCACAGGTCTCGACCGCGACCTGGTCGAACACACCGTCGACGAACTGCGTCGCCACGTCGACACCGGTCGCCGGGCTCTTCTGGTGATCACCCATGACCTGGCCGCGGCCGAGCGCATCGCCGACCGGGTGGCCGTGATGTACGCGGGCCGCCTCGTCGAAGTCACCGATGCGGACAGCTTCTTCGGGGCCGCCGGCCCCCGCCACCCCTACAGCCGCGGTCTCCTCCAGGCCCTCCCCGACCGCGCCTTCAGCCCGATTCCCGGCACGCCGCCCGAGCTCGGCGACCTGCCCGCGGGGTGCGCTTTCGCCCCACGCTGTGAGCGGACCACCGACGCGTGCACCGCCCTGCCCCAGCCCGCCGACGGCGTCGCCTGCCACCACCCGCACGTACCGGAGGACCTCCGTGCTTGAACTGCACGACATCACCGCCGGATACGACAGAGGAACCCCCGTCGTCCGCAACGCCAGCCTGTCCCTCGCCGCCGGCGAGAGTCTCGGCCTCCTGGGGCCGAGCGGCTGCGGCAAGTCCACCCTCGCCCGGGTCGCGGCCCTGCTGCACCGCCCCGACACCGGCACCGTGACCCTCGACGGGGAACCCGTACAGGGCTGGCGCTACAGCGCCCCACGCCTCCAACGCACCGCTTTGGGGGTCGTCTTCCAACAGCCCCGTCTGTCCGCCGACCCGCGGCTGCGCCTCACCGACCTCATCGCCGAGCCCCTGCGGGCCACCGGCCGGCGTGATGAAATACCGCAGCGCCTGTCCGACCTGGCCCCGGCCGTCGGCCTCACCCCCGATCTCCTGGACCGTCGGCCCCACGAGGTCAGCGACGGCCAGCTCCAGCGCGCCTGCCTCGCCCGCGCTCTCGTCCTGCGTCCGCGCTGGCTGATCTGCGACGAGATGACCGCGATGCTGGACGCCTCCACCGCCGCTGCCCTGGTCGCAGCCGTCGAGGAGTACCGGGCCGCCACGGGCGCGGGACTGCTCACCGTCGGCCATGACCACAGGCTCCTGGACCGCTGGTGCGACCGCACGGTCCACTGGGACGACCTCATCGCCGCAGACGTCGGGGCTTGACGCCCTCGCGCCCTGGGCGGGTGCCGCCGCAGGGTGCTGCCTGGCGCGCAAGAGGTCGTCCCCGCTGAGCCGTCGGGCGGCCTCCGCCGTCGTTCGGGAGCGCCTTGGGTGTCGTCGCCGCTCTCGCCTTGGTGGCCGCGGCGGGCGTCACGGTCGAAGATGCCCAGGCTCTCGCAGGGCCCGCCCTCGGCAGCCCTGCGCCACCCGCAAGGCGCGGATGCGTTGGCGCGCAAGGCCATCGTCCTCGTGTCCCAGGACACCACTGGCGTTTCCCGGATCCGGGTGCACCTCCTGGTCGCTGTCGCGGAACTCCTCCTTGCGCAACAGCTCGGCCTCGGAGACGACGCCGGCCACCCGGTTCCCCGCATCGATGACGGGGAGCGCGCGATCCGCTGCGTTCGCATGGTCCGCACGATGAGTGCACGACGCGCGACGCGCTTCCGATCAAGGACAGGCTCGGCCTGCCGGGTCAGCATTCCTTCGCCAACGGTGGCTCCGACGTCCGCGCCGAAGCCGATGGCAGCATGTCCACACCGCGCCCGCCGACCAGCTCCCGGCCCGTGACCAGCTCCGGCTCGATGCGCACGAGGACTTCCACAGGCCAGGGCACCCAGGAGCGGGGGCCCCTTGGACCAGGTGCTCATGTTCGTCGTGGTCGGTCACCACCGGGGCCGGGTCGGTGCCGACGACGCTCCAGCCGCTGCGCGCCGCAGCGTCGACCTCGTAGGCTTCGAAACCGACCACGGCACCGTCGATGGCGCGGCCCCGCACCCAACCGGTCCACGGCCCGCGCCGGACGGCCGTACAGCCAGGACACCGAAACCGCACCCCAATCCGAACCCGACCCGCCCTCAACCGAAGGCGCGCACTACCGCACCCACATGCATCATGAGCCGGAACCATCCGTCAACGCGCGGGAGTTGCACTCCCTGCCCTGAAGCAACCAGCATGACGCGGTCCCTGTCATCCGCAGACGCGTGGAAGGTGCGCGTGGCCCGGTGACCAGATATGAGCGGACCACCCCGGAGTGGATACCCGTCGGCGATGCGGCATGACGAGTCCTGTGCTGGGACAGCCGCAGCGGGCGATCGTGGTGGTCTTGCCGACGGCGACCTTGGCACCGGATTCCTCCCATGCTTTGCAGTCGGCGCGGTTGCCGGGAAGCGGTCGGCCGACGACGACCACGCGCGTGTCGGCATCGGCGACGACCTGGTGGTTGGTGGAGTACCGGCAATACTTGGACTGCTCGGCGAGCCGCATGCTGGTGTCGCGGTCGTCGGGCTTGCCCTGTTCCGCGGCGGGTGATGGTATCAGGCCGCGCCGAGGCCGTTCAGGAAGGTGGCGGCGACAAGGTCAGCGGCCTGCGGGGGTTCCAGGTCGGGGAACCGGTGGGCGGCGGTGTCGACGAGCTCGTCCAGGATCGTCCGCGCCCAGGCCGCGTCGACGCCGGCGCGCAGGTAGCCCTCGTCCAGCGCGCGGCGGATGAAGGCGTCGAGGCGCGCACTCAGCTCCTCCTGGCGGGCCCGGGCGGCCGGGTCCTTCCGCATCATCAGACGCAGGTCGACCGGCCACTCGCGGCTGACGGGGATGATCCCCTCCAGGTAGCGGTGGAGGGCGACCGGCAGGGGGGACTCGACCAGGCGGGCTTCGTCCAGTACGCGCTCGGAGGAGTCGAGCTTGGCCTGGAAGACGGCGCTGAGCAGGGCTTCACGGTTCGCGAAACGGCGGTGGACGGTCGTCCGGTCCACCCCGGCGGCGCCGGCGATGGCCGCCATGGAGGCGCCCGGGTCCTCCGCCAGGAGTCGAGCTCCGGCGTGGAGGACGGCAGTCAGGTTGCGCGCGGCGTCAGCTCTCATGATGTCGGCATTTTACGCGCGGGCTTCACTTAGCCGCCTAACAGCACGTTGTGAGATGCGACATTGAAAATTACTGCATCATCGATGTTGAAGTTAGACCAATTTCGTCTACAGTGGAGTTGCTTTCCCGTTCGGGGCGGTGAATCAGAAGACGAAACGAGGCACGTGTCATGGCACGAACCTGGCTGATCACAGGGGGCTCGCAGGGCCTGGGCAGGGCCCTGGTGCTCGCGGCCCTGGGGGCCGGCGACAACGTGGTGGTGACTTCACGCAAGCCCGAGGCGCTGGCTTCCCTGAAGGCCGAGTATCCCGACCAGCTGGAGGCGGCGGCGCTGGACGTCACCTCCGCGATCCAGTCCCGGGGCGTTGTGGCCGCGACGCTGGAGCGGTTCGGATCGGTGGACGTCGTCGTCAACAACGCCGGCTACGCCACCAGCGGCTCGATCGAGGACTTTCCCGAGGACGAGTTCCGCGCTCAGGTCGATACCAACTTGTACGGCGTGGTCAACATGACCCGGGCGGTCCTTCCCGTCATGCGCCGCCAGCGGTCCGGGCACATCGTGCAGATCTCCTCGATCGGCGGACGTGTGGGGGGTACGCCGGGTCTGAGCGCCTACCAGACCGCGAAGTTCGCCGTCGAGGGGTTCTCCGAGGTATTGGCGAACGAGGTGGCACCGTTCGGTATCAAGGTCACCATCGTCGAACCGGGCGGTATCCGCACGGGCTGGGCCACGGGTGCCGCGGAGCCCTCCGGTCCCGTGACTCCCGACTACGAGGAGACCGTGGGTCTGTGGCTGTCCCGGTTCGCGGACTACGCCGGCAACGAGCCCGGTGATCCGGACCGCATGGCCCGCGCGATCATCGGCGCCGTGGACGCCGAGGAGCCCCCGCGCAGGCTGCTGCTGGGCAGCGACGCCCTGGAGATCGCCATCAGCTCGGAGGAAGGCCGTCTGGCCGAGGCCGGCAAGTGGGCCGAGGTCAGCCGTTCCACGGACTTCCCCACCACCTGACGGCATTGTGCGCGCGCGGCAGCGGACCGGTCCGGGCACCGGATCCCCGGGCGGCCCCGCCGACCGACCGCCCACCCCGCCTCGCCGGGCCGGCCGCCGGCCCAGGAGGAGCGAGAAACAATGACCAAGACCTTCCTGATAGCCGGTGCCGCCGGGGGCCCGGGCGGCCGTGTCGTCACGGTGGCGCTCGCCGCCGGCCACAACGTGGTGGCGACCGACCTGGCGCCCGACGCGGTGCCCGTTCCCCAGGAGCACCGCGACCGGCTGCGCGTGCGCGCCCTGGACGTGACCGACCCGGCGTCCGCGCGTGACGCGGTCGCCTGCACGGTCGCCGAGTTCGGAGCCGTCGACGTGCTCGCGCACAGCGCCGGCGCCCGAAGTGTGGGCTCGATCGAGGACATGCCCGAGGACGAGTTCCACCGCGATGTGAACGTCAACCGGCGGTATCCGGACCTCTGATCCCGACCGCGCCCTGGCCACCGCGTGTCGGCTGCGCACCAGCACCGTCACGCTGAACGGCTCGCCGATCAGCTTCGACGGTCCCTTGGGCGGCTACAAGGCCAGCGGCCTCGGCCGTGAGTACGGCAAGGCCGGTCTGACCGGCTACGTCGAGCACAAGTCGATCACCTGCCCCCGGTAGTCACACCGCGGCGGGACGGACTGCCGGAGGACGAAGGGCCCGTCCCGCACGGCTCCCCGATCCGCCCACGCCCCAGGGGCCCGCCCAAAAACCTTCGGGGTAGCCCGGCCGTCGCAGTCCGGACGGGACATTCGATCCGTGCCCTGTAGCCCTGACGGTTCACCCGACCGAGCAGACCGATCGCACACGGTGCGAGGCTGGACATCGGCCTCGTACGACGAACAGCCGCCCCGCTGCCCCGGCGAGCAGCACCCCCAGCGAGTGGGAAACCCCACTGACCCGCAGCCGAACCCTGCGCTGCCCATGGTGGCCAGGCCCGCCGGCCCACCGCCCCGCTCGACCGACCGGCAAGGAGCAGAGATGAGTACCGACGACGCCTACGAGCAGGCGCTGGACACCGCAAGCGAACTCCTGGGACAGCGCCTGGAACTGCCGATGAGCCCCGGCGAACCGGCCTCCGGAGTCGACTTCCGCAAGGTCGCAACCGTGCACACGTTCGGGGACTCATGGACCCGTACCGCACTGTCGACGCACGACCGATCCCTGGTCTCCGTCGCCATCGCCGCGACGCTGGGCGCGTTCGAACCACTGCGCGGGCAGCTGCGCATCGCGCTCAACAACGGCGTCACTCAGGACGAGATCGTCGACCTCTTCATCCACCTCGCCGTCTACGCGGGAGCGGCCCGCGCCTTCGAGACCTACCAGGTCGCCTTGTCCGTCTTCGCCGAGAACGCTTCGTCCAACGCCGTCTGATCCGCCAGATCCGGCCTGTGTGGGCAGGAGCCGGCCCCAGCCGAGCCGTTGTGCTTGGACCCATGCGCCGAGCCCTAAGAACGGGGAGGTCTCCGTGAGGGTTCGCAGGGCGGCGAAAGTCCGCAGCGGTCTCCTGGTCAAGGCGGTGGAAGAGGCTGTCGCCGAGGTGGTCCTCAGCCTGCTCGCCTTCGCCGTGCTCGAGCAGCCGCCCCTGCTTCCTGACCATTCCCAGCTGTGTCCAGTCAGGCCACCTGGCATGTATACCGAGAGGGAGCTCAGTCGTCGAGGGCGCCGCGCAGCAGGCGTCGGGCCACCTCGGTGCGGGGCTCGGCGAGTTCAGCGGCGATCATGTCGCTTCGGTGGGCTTGGAGGGTTACTGCGGCTGTTTCGGACGGGCCGGCAAGCAGGGAGGTGCGACGCAGGTGGGTCGGCGGGTGGGTGGTGTCGACCTGGTGTCCTCGCCGGGCTCCGGCGCGGCGCTGCCTTTCGTACTCGTGTTCCGGGATGGACTCCGCGTATGCGGTGAGGCGTTCCCACAGCTCGCCGGCCCGGTCCGTGGCGTGCCGGGTGGAGCGGGGTCCGCGCAGGGCGGCACGGTTGGCCTCGGTGCGCAGCCAGACGCCGAGGGCTTCGGTGATGAGCAGGCGGTCCATCAGGCCGGCGGCCGCGGGTGTGGAGGCGGTGCGGGCGGCCAGCCGGTCGGCGAGGTACTCGGCCCGCATACCGGCCCGTGACGTCAGACGGATGAGCAGGATCAGCCATCCCCCGATCAGCAGGCGGGGCAGCACGTAGAGAGCGTTGACGATCATCTCAAGGCCCGTCGCGTGCGGGAGCGGCTGGACGATGTGATGCCACACCGTCAGGGAACGCACCGCGCTGCCCACCACCAGACCGTTACGGATGTCGCCGTTGGCGTAGTGGGCCAGCTCGTGGCCCAGCAGCGCGACCCGCTCCTCAGGGGTGAGGATCTCCCACAGCGGCATGCCCAGCACCAGCAGCCGCCTTCCCCGTATCCCATAGGAGGTGACAGCGGCGTTGATGCTGCCGTCCACGACGATCGCGTCCACGCTGCGGGTGCCGACCGCCCCAGCCACCTCGTCGACCAGGGCGAACAGTTCGGGGGCATCAGCCCGGAGCAGCACGGGCCGGCCCTCGGGCAGACGGCCGGGCCTCGGGGCGAGCAGCCAGGCCAGCGCCAGAAGCACCACACCCGCCACGACCCCGATGCCACCCCCGAGGGCCACCACGCACCACAGACCACCGACGGCCAGTACGACAGTGACAGCGTGCACGGCCAGAGCGAGCACGGTCGCCGCCACCGCCGACACGTCGCGCCGGGGACGCCCACCCGACCCGTCCAACATCTCGCCGAGCAACTGCTCACCGTGCCGACGCGCCAGAACACGCCCCGCCCGCTCCAGCCGCCCCGCATCCGGATGCGGCTCACTGGGGTCGACGTTCCAGTCACACGCCGCGCACCACAGGGTGAACCGGCCGTCACCACGTATCTCCGAGCCGCATTCCGGGCACGGCTGCACGGTCTCTTCGGCGATAGCCGGCATCACACTTTTCTCCCCCTCTTGGACGGCCCACCCCTGAACCGCTCCCCTGCTGATCACGCCAATCCGATCACAGCACGACGACACCGTGAAAGTGCGGACGCCCGCCCGCGCGGAACCGTGACCCCACCGCAACCACCCAAGCCGAGCAAGGCACGGGTACAAGCGCGCTGCGGCACAGCACAGGCAGCGCGAAACCCTCCCCCGGCACCGCTGGACCGGACCGCCCTCTTCCGGGGACCTTCCCGCCCCCGACTTCACCGGGAGTACGGCCCCCCGCACGAGCGACCCGGACGGCCTCGCCACCCGTCGGCGAGCGCTGTCCCGTGACGACCAGGACCGGGCATGCTGACGTCGGACGTCCGTCCGTCCCCGGTCTCCTGGCACTCGATCCGCACCCGCCCTCCGGCGGGGCGTGCGGACCAGTGGCCGTCCGGGCCGAGCATCGTCAGCCAGGGACGCCGAGCGGCGGGTGTTCGAGGACCCGCGGCCTGTACTCGACCAACTGGATACGGCCGTCGAAGGTACGGTGATCGATCATCTGCAGGGCCACATCCGGATAACCGTCATAGATACGCTCTGCTCCCGTGGCCCCGGTGATCACCGGGAACATCACCACCCGGAAACGGTCGACGAGTCCCGCCCGCAGTAGCGACCGGGACAGGCTCAGACTGCCGATCGTGCTCAGCAGACCCGAACCTTCCGACTTCAAGGCATGTACCGCCTCGACAGCATCGCCACGCACGAGTGTGGAATTCGCCCACGACAGCGGCTCCTCCAGCGAGGAGGAGAACACCACCTTCGGCGCCTGCGTGAGCTCGTCGACGGACGCCTCCTCCTCGGGCCTGAACTCGTCCAGGCCGGCCGGGACCTCTCCTGCGGCGAATCCCGACATCAGCCGGTAGGTGTTCGCCCCCATCAAGTAGGTGGCCTTCGGCTGTTCCCCGAGCCATCCGAGGTACTCCGGGCCTTCCAGACCCCAAAACCCGGGCCACCCCTCCCCCGACGCACAGCCATCCAGCGAAGTGATGAAATCGACCAGAAGCTCCGACATAGCCCACTCCCTTCCACACGGTGTCACCAGCTTCGACCGGCTGACCGTCAGAAACTCACCGGCCACACCGCTAAAAACTCAGAATCTGCCAGACAGCAGCCGCACCAGCCACCCACACAGCACTCGCGCACAGAGCCAGAGGGCCCGCACTGGCGACCCGCGCGCGACGTGTGCACCACCGGACAGGGCGGCAGAGGATGCGCCGCCACACCCCCTGGCCAACCGAGCCCCCGCCGCATCACGACCGCATTGCGCGAACACTCACAAGCCGCATCCGGGCATGTTGCGAGGCAAGGGTGTCACCGCGCCCTCTGCGAGGACGGATGAGCTCGAGCAACTGCTCGGAGAACAGACACAGCGCGAGACTCCGCAGGCACGGCAGCAGCGCCACCACGAGCATCGTGGCCACCCACACCCAACAGTCCGCCTGTTGGTGGATCGAATCAGCTCACCTGGTGGGGTGTGGTTTGATTGCGACGAGCTCGACTTCGAAGCCGTCACTGTTCTCCAGGTAGGCCGCGTAGTGCTGCGGACCGCCGGCGTGTGGATGGAGTTCGGGGTACATCAGGCTCCAGCCGTGCCCGGCCGCGGCGACGGCGAGCCTCTCGACGGTGGCGGCGTCCTCGACACGTAACCCAGCGTCTCAAGCAGCCAGCTGAGCGAGCGCAGAGCACGCTCGAGTTCGGGAACCCAGATCTCGACGTGGTGCAGTGCCCCATGCTCAGGCCGGCTCACGCGGCCACCTCCGCCTCACACCCGACCAGAACACCGAACACGAACACTGCGCCGCGGCGGACCAGGACCACGGGGCGGGCACCGGTGATGGATCGCCGCCACTCCCGGGCGGACCCCGCAAGCTCGAATACCACCGCCAGAGCAGCAGCCGAACTGCCCGCCCCACGGGGGGGGACTTGACCTGCAGGTCGAATTGCATATCTCCTGCATCACCTTCACTGAAGGCCTCGACTATTTCATTTCAAACGTACGGCATAAAGTCGACAACAAAGAACTCCAGCCCCTTACCCCTTGCTGCCTTTTTGAATTCCTCACAGACGTCTTCATACTCGAAGCAACTGGAATCCATGAAGCTATCTAACCTTTGAACCGTGACACCGTATTCTGGGTGGCTCTTGGGTCGATCTCCACCCAAGACAAGTGGACCTGAATCTCCCCTCGAAGTAACCCATCCTGTTGACCGAAGGGCCCCCTCAATGGCATCGACGGGCTCTGCATACGGAGATGTGGCGACGAGGACGTACGACTGCTCCCAGTCGTTTCCAGGGTTCGTACCTTCCCTTTCCGCCAGAATCCTCACGTCTTCTGATTGGACGGACTGCGCAACACTCGAAGGCACGCTCGGCAACTCGCTCCACTCGCGAATAAGAACCCACCCGGACGCAAGGACGACTGCCACTGCAGACACGGCGGCAAAGCGAAGCTTCCTCACTCGCTGCCGCATCATCAGCATCGCCTGGCAGGATCGACGCAATACCGGCCAACGTCCCCATATCCGACGGCCAGCAGGAATCCTATTCCAAACAATTTAGCCATGAATTTCCCCTTCTAGGCTAAATACTTGCCTCGTGAGCCGTGTCCGCTTTCATTTGACCGGGACCAACGCTGGGATCCCCCATCTCCTGGGATGATGCGACGAGTTCGGCTACCCCACCCGGAAATCTCTGATTCTGCCAGTGCAGTGAGGCCTGGAGGCCAGGGCGTGCAGAACAGAAGCTGTCGCATAGCAGCGCCACGACCAGCGTCTCATCGACACCTATTTGCCTTGTTGATGGC
This sequence comes from Streptomyces sp. RK62, assembly GCF_018070255.1. Lineage (NCBI taxonomy): Bacteria > Bacillati > Actinomycetota > Actinomycetes > Kitasatosporales > Streptomycetaceae > Streptomyces > Streptomyces sp. RK62. The sequence goes on from NZ_JAGPYD010000006.1 coordinate 207,065, forward strand.
GGCTTGAAGTTGAAGCCAGGTCGGGTCTGTCGCGCCGGCCGTGGTCACCGTTGCCAGATGGTCTGCTTCCCACGTGCCGGTTCCATCGGTCAGGACAAGGTGGGTCTCCAGGTCGGCGCCGTCGTCCGGAACCTCGGCTGTGGCCTCCAGGAACGCGACGGCCGCAGCCCTCGAGACGTCCCTGCTCGTGGGGCGGGACTGTGTGGAGTCGCTGAGCACGGACAAGAGCACCAGTTCTCCCTCACTGCCGGCAACGACAAACCCGCCGGTCGCCGTGGCGGCCAGCGCGGACAACCGGGACCCGGTCAGGACATCGTGCTCCGTCGCATGGTGGGTTTCGACGTCCACCTCAACCAAAACACCCGCGGGCGTCGCGATCCACAGCACACCTGGCTGGGGTCCCAAGGCGATGTTATGACGCGACCAGGATGTCATCTGGTCAAGCCACTCCTGCGGGTACGGATAGCCCGGGTTAGGGTCACCGAGGGTTGTGGCCATCACCCGGTGCAGGGATGGGAATTCGAATACCTGCACCGAGTTGCCGTACGCGTTGCCACGGACCGCCATATGACGTCCGTCTGCGCTGAAGAGCGGGGTCTCGTAGCCGTCACAGTCCAGGATCAGCGCCCGGCGCAGCGGCCGCATCACGGCAGGCGCGGTACCTTGATCGACGCGCGCGAAGAGACAGTATGTGGCCCCCTGGTCACTGGCGAGCGTGGCGACAACACCACCTCCGGGATGCTCCGTGACCCCTGTGTCCCAGCGAGGTCCGGTAGTGATGGACCCGGAAGCAAGGTCAAGGGCGTCCGAGCTCTCCCACCCGCCGCCTTCGTCACGCAACGACGGTGAAGCCCACAGGGTCTGCCCGTCCGGGCTGAAAGCCAGACTGCGATAGGAGGCGTCGGCTGGGGCGCCTTCCGGTTCGGCAACTCCAGCAGGAGTCCACTGACGTAGTCCGCCTTCCCCCGACACGACAAGCAGTGGCTGGTGCGGATGCCACGCCACAGCGGGCGTGCGCGCTGCCCGCTCCCACCCGAAGGCGCCTCCATAGGCATTCGACGTGAGGCCCACGGAGCCGAGTTCACGTAGCTGCCCACCACTGAAGTCCCATATGTGCACTGCCGGACGCTCGGATTCCGAGCAGGCCACCAGCGGAAGCCGCGGATGACATCTCAGCCGTTCAAAGGAGCGTCCGCGGCCAGCCACCCCACGTGCCACCACTTCTAGATCAGTCACCCCGGCACCGTAGCTCCGCCAGCCTGCCGCGGCGAGGGCCCTTACCGGCAAACGCTCCCGCGCAGCGCAGATGTCCGCGCCGGCCCCGCCAACCTGGACCGTTCAGTGAGTCATCGCCTAGCAGTTGCGCGTCCGCACATTCGCTGTGGCCCGTCCACTCACCCACATCCAGAGGTTCCTCACCCCAAGGGCGTCGTACCCCGCCGGGGGCTGCTGCGCGCGGCACTTCCCCCATGGCCGGAGTACGGGACGACGGTCAGTGGGGTGATGTCCGCCGGGGAGCCGCCTGTCGACAAGCTATTGCTGGTGCGCCTTTCGGGCTGATGATCTAGGGTCGCGTTGTTCTCTGGGGAGGGGATGACGCATGGAGCGTGGGGGCCGGTGGGCTGTGCTGTGTGTGGCCGCGGTGCTAGTCCTGTCGGGGTGCGGACAGCGAGCCGCCGAGCACGAACCTGATTTCGCGAGCGCCGCGATGCTGCCGGAAAGGCTCGGTGCGGACGGCACCACCATCACTGTCGGCGATCCCGAGGCGCCGGTGAAGGTGCACCTGTATGAGGACCCCCGTTGTCCATACTGCAAGGAGTTCGAGACAACCGGCGGTGGTCCGCGGCTTCGCGATGCAATGCTCGACCGGTCGGTCATCGCCGAGTACACGTTGGCATCGTTCCTGGACGACAGGCTTGGGGGTGCCGGGTCCAAGAAGGCGGTCAACGCGCTACGCGCCGCGCTGGAGGAAGGCAAGTTCGTGGAGTACCACGAGTTGCTTTACGCCAACCAGCCCGAGGAGAGCGTCGACGGCTACACCGACGCCTACCTGCTGAAACTGGCCGGCGAGGTCAAGGGGCTGCGGGGCCCGGAGTTCGACGCGGCCGTAAAGACCATGAAGTACCGCGCCTTCGTCACTGCCTCCGAGAAGGCTTACGAGAAGGCCGGGGGCACCAAGGATCCCGAAGGCCCCGGTACACCCACCGCGGTGATCAACGACAAGCGGATCCCGCTCGAATACGGTGCCCTTCTCATGGAACGTGACACCTTCGCCCAACTGCTCCAGGAAATCCACGACAAGCCCGAAGAGTGGGACGCAACCACACTCTGACCGCCTTGCCATACCGGCAGGCTCATGGCCACCGAGCACGCAATCCCGCACTGCCGTGCACGGCAGCACAAGTTCTGGGGCAGTCAGTCGGCATCAGTCCTTGCTCAAAAGCGCGCGCATCCCAGACGACCGCCTGGCCACTGCCGTCTCCGTCGCTCGCAGGGACGCCCAAGTCATCTACAGCGACCCGCTCTACAGCGCCGGGTAGTGGGACCGCCCCCGGCACACCGCAGACCGTGACCGGTGAGCGCAACCGGCCATGGACGGAGACGGAGTCCCTGGCGTCGTCCACGACCGTAGCCAAACGCTCGAGACCGGATGGCACGGCTTTCCAAGGCCGGCCGCGTCGAGCCGCTGCGAGGGCAGTAACGGTTTTAGCCGAGGGTCTCGGCAGCCCACACTGACAGCGGGTGCTGCCGAAGTCCCTTGACTGCCCCACCTGGTGGCACTCCTACTGGCCCTCCTCATTCTTCAGCTCAAAGGACCCGGTCCAGAGTGGCGCTGTCCTCGTTCCACGTTCATGAGCGAGGTCAGCGAGCCCCCTCGGCCACCTCTGCGGTATTTCGCGGGGCGCAGGCTCGGCTTGTCAGTCGGTCGAGCGGGGCCGGATGTATGCAGGGGTCCGGGTCGAAGCCAGTAGGGTGCGCCGAGTGATGAATGAACCCGGCCCTGCCGACGCCCTCCGCCTCATCGTCACAGGGGGAGGCACTGGTGGCCACACTTACCCAGCGCTCACTGCGATCCGTGCCCTGCGGGATCGGCTCGCGGCCGAGGGCAGGGCTCTTGACGTGTTGTGGATCGGCACTGCCCAGGGCCTGGAGGCGCGTGTCGCGCCGGCCGAGGGGATCGCTTTCGCCACGGTGGCCACAGGGAAGATCCGCCGCTCGAGCAACCCGCTGAAGTTGATGTCCGCGGCGAACCTGCGGGACATGGCCCGGGTGCCAATGGGCGTGGCCCAGGCCAGGAAGCTGGTCGCGGACTTCCAGCCGGACGTGGTCCTCGCCACCGGCGGCTACGTCGCAGTCCCGGCGGGGCTGGCCGCCCGTATGTGCCGACGGCCTCTGGTGCTGCACGAGCAGACGGTGCGCCTGGGCCTGGCCAACCGGAAGTTGGCCGGCTCGGCAACGCGCATCGCGGTGTCCTCCGAGTCGACGCTGCCCCTCCTGCCGGCCGAGGTGCGCGGCGCTGCAGTGGTCACGGGCAACCCGATCCGGCCCGAGGTGCTGTCCGGGCATCCCGATAAGGCGATCCAAGCTCTGGGGCTGCACGGCTTCGACCGGCGGCTGCCGACCGTGTACGTCACTGGCGGCGCGCAGGGGTCCCAGCAGATCAACGGCGTCGTACGGGATGTCCTGCCCTGGCTGCTGGAGAAGGCGAACGTGATCCACCAGTGCGGCCCGGACAACGCCCAAGAGCTGCGGCAGTACGCGGCTGCCCTGCCGGCCGCGTCGGTCGGCAGGTACTACGTCACTGGGTTCGTGGGCCCGGAGCTTCCCGACGTTCTCGCGCTCGCGGACGTCGTCGTCTCGCGCAGTGGGGCCGGGACCTTGGCCGAGCTCACCGCTCTCGGCAAGCCGGCCGTATTCATCCCGCTTGCCACCTCGTCGGGGAACGAGCAGGCGCACAACGCCCGCCACCTGCACGAGGGCGGGGCCGCCGTCGCGCTGCTCGGTGACGTCACGGGGGAGGCTCTGCGAGACGCTGTGGGCCCGCTCCTCGCCGATCCCGCGCGGCGGGCTGAGATGGCGCGGCGGGCCCGGGCGCATGGGCGACCGGATGCGGCGGAGCGACTCGTGGACGTGATCCTTTCCGCCGCGCCCAGCTGACCGAACGCGGTCAGGGAAGGCCGCGGCCGACGCACACGACGTGCAGCACCGCGCCCACCTCGATCAGCACGGCACAGGCGACAGCGCGCAGACTCTCCGAGAGGAGACCGTCTCAGCCGGGTACGACATTGAAGGTGACCGACTCAGTCCCCGTCTGTCGCCAGTCCGTCGTGACGTCCGCCTTCAGGGTGTAGGACCCGGGCTCGTCCAGGCTGTCCTCGAAGTTGAACAGAGTGATGCTCGGCGGGCGGCACCGCCCGCTCGTCACGCGTCGCACCACTTCCGAACCACGGCTCAGCGTCCACTGGACGTAGCACCCGCGGTCCAAGCGGCCGGTGTCGTCGTACACCTCGGTGTTGGCCCCCGGCCGCGATCCCACGCGATAGGTGTCTGGCCCCGTCTTCCCGGACGAGCCCAACTTGATCCGTACGACCAGCGGAGCCGTGTGCCCAGGGGTCTGAACGGCAGCGGCTCTGGAAGGCTCTTCCTCGACAGGCTGCGTCACGGGCTCACGTGCCGGCTCGGAGGCGTTCGGCTCCTCGTCCTGCGTAGGCATGTCCTCCTCCTGCGTCGGGGCCGCTTGCGTGGCGGTCGGCGTGCGCAGGGTCGTGTCGGTGTCCGTTGCGGTAGGGGCCGCGACCGATGGCGGTGCGGAGTCCGTCCCCTTCAGCTCCTTCACACCGACGATCAGGCCCACCACGGCGGCGACCACACTGATGATGACAATGACCGGGTGGTCGGCCAGACTTCCGCGCCCAGAGCTCATGATGGTCCTCCCCCGTCGGCTCCCCCAGGTCCCGGGCGACGCGCTGACGCCCGGTGCCGATGGGGCAGACCATAGCCAAAACGGCACCGCTCCGAGACCGATTCCGCACCTTGCCGCCACTCGCCGAAGGAGCGCCAGGAGCGCTGGTTCGGGGCTCGTGGTGGATCGCAGACGGGGCTCGCAGCGCAGCGCCGGGGGTGTGCGGGGTTGCCTGAGTCTTCCCTCGCGGTCCTCCACACCCTCGTCGGCTGGAGAACGCCGACACCGGATGGTTGACACTTACGCAGGCGCCGCCTTTGACGCGGCGGTGCTGCGGTCAGCGGTCCGTGGCGGGCAGGTGGGCGAGCCCGGTGTCGACCATGGTGCGGTCGACGGTTTCGTGCAGGGCACTGTTTGCGCCGATGACGGTTTCGATCCAGCCGGGCAGCAGGTCGAGCTCCCGGTACCAGTCCCTCAGTTGGGCCTCGTTGACATCGTCGGCGATCGGCTTGGTCGCGTGCCGGGCCAGAGTTTCGCCGAGCGGTACGTGTAGGTAGTAGCCGTGGGTCACGCCGCGGTGGTCGGCACGTAGTTGGGCCAGCATGTCGCCGTATCGGTCGGCGTACAGGATGCCTTCGACCACGACATGGAACCCGGCGTCCAGGGCGTAGCGGGCCGTCACATCGATCAGGCCGATGTTCGCCGCGCCGGGCCGGTCGCGCTCGCGGAGCACGATGCGGCGGAGGTTGTCCTGGCCGACCAGCGCCAGACCGCGGCCGAACCGCTCGCGCAGGCCGGCCGCGACGGACGACTTCCCTGACGCGCTGTTGCCACGCAGGATGACCAGCCGTGTGTCTTCACTGCCCACCATCACGCCCCTCACGCTACCCACGAGCACGGACACCGACTCCGACTCTGACTCCGACCAGGCAACGCGGAGCCAGCCAGTACGTCCATGGAGCGGAGCCGGTGTGCCACAGGCACCCCGGGCACCCGTGGATCCCCCACAGGGGCCGAATGGAACGGGGTCACCAGCGGGCGCGCAGCACGCCATCGCTGTCGGGCAGGGCGGCGCAAAGCAGTGGTCGGCGTTCGTCGACGTACACGGGCAGGGCGCAGGCCGCTCGGGCGTCGGCCACCAGGGCGGCGAGTTCTCTGTGGTCGGTGTCGTCGACGACTGTGTGTCTGATCGTCCCGCTCTGCATCTCCCAGACGAACTCGATCGATTCCTCCTCTGGCAGCGTGGCGAGGACCGCGCCGACATCGGGGTTCAGGTCGGGCCAGACGGTCAGGAGGGCGCGCGGGCTGAGGCTGGCACGCACCGCATCGAGGTTCTGCGGCGTGAGACGGTGGAAGCGCGCCGCGTTGCGGAGATAGCCCTCCTCCAGGAGCACCGCCTTGCGTGAAGCCAGCTCGGTGCGCACGCGCGCCCAGAACCCCTCGTCGGCCGCCACTGTCACTTCCGGCTCATCCAGCTCCGCCGCGGAGGGGGAAATCGTCATCGGTTCCGGGAAGAGGCCGAGTTCGCGGGTACGGGCAACCGCGTCCGTGCAGGGCCGGTCGCTGCCCACATACACGTACTGGTCCCATCCGACATCCACGGTGAGCCTGTCCCCCGCCTCCAAACGACACCAGGCACCTTGGCCGCGGAGCATGACCCGGACCAGTTCCAGAGCGACCGGAAGGGACACCTCGGCCCCGTCGTGGTAGCCGGAGAGGTCGGGTGGAAAGAGCCCATCGAGGCCATGTCCCGCATCGGACGGTTCCACGCCGAAGTGGACGAACCCAGCGACTCCGGGATCGCGGATCTCCAGCCGATCGATGTCCGAGGCCTCCGCGAAGGCGGCGATGGCGGCGAGGTACGTGGCCTCAACCGGCCCGTGATCGCTGACCGCCTCCTCGGCACCGGTGTAGTGGCCGTGTTCATCCCGGTCAGCCGGGTCGTACTTGGTTATCCGGTGGACGAAGGACGGCGGCACGTCGCTCCCTGCGAGGTGAGTAGGGGTGTCAGCTGCTGAGGTCGTACACACCCCAGGTCGTGAACGGCTCATCCTGGACGTAGATCCTGCTTCCTCGGCCGACTATTCGCCGACGACCGGGGGCAGAGCCGTCGGGCAGGGTCAGCAGGCCGACGCCCGTTGGCTCGACGGATGTTTCGCTGATCTCTGCATGGGCGAGTCGGTCCCCATCTTCGCCGTAGCCGCCGTAGAAGGTGACCCGCTCGCCGTGGACGGCCACGGCTTTGGCGCCCTGTACGCGGTTCGCCCATACCCGCACGGGCCGATGGGTGCGGTCGGGGCGTATCTCGACGAGCGGGAAGTCCGTGTATGGGCACGCCCAGGCGGTGGTGCCCGACACGTTCAGGGCGTAGCAGTCGAAGAGACCGGGGATGTCGGCGTCGTCTGATGTCCAGGCGAGTCGGCCCGTAGCGGTCCAGCAGCGGATTCCCACCGGGTTCTCGTCGAAGTGGCCGACCCAGATACGGCCGGCCTCGTCCACGAGGAGGTGCTCGATGGCGTCCCCGACGGAGAAGGACGCGGTCTCACGGCCGAGCGCGTCGAAGACCTGTACCTGATTCGCGTCCGCGTCTCGGCGGACGCGAGACGCGGCGACCACAAATCCACCGTCGGACAGACGGTCCAGGCGCGGCCAACGGGCTCGGACGGCGCTCAGCTCGGTGAGTTCGACACTGCCGTCCGGCTCGACGGAAACGACCAGCGCGTCAAAAGGCCGGACAGCGTCGCCAGGCTGCGGAGCGTGTTCGGCAAGCAGCCAGTGGGCGGTGCCGGAAACGTCGACGGTACTGGTCAGGACATGGCGACCATGGTGCACATGGGGCAGATGGGCGTAGGGAACGAGGGCAGTCTTCTGCATGAGGCGGCTCTCCTGAGCGGGCGTTCGGTCACGGCCAACGGGTACTGCGGTGCGGCGCCGGCGGTGCGCGAGCGGCGGAGAGCGGAGCAGGATGCCTAGAGGGCATGGCCCTTTCTGGTCGTCATGCTGTGATCATGGTCGACAACCGCCCTTGGGACAAGCCGTTTTGTGCCCAGCTCGGCGAGGCAGCCGCCGGAGTAGCCGCCAGGACGGGGCCTGGCTGACGACGTCGCGCGGGGATGGCCTGCGGGCTCCGGACGTCGAGCGGCGCGCCACGAACGCTGACTGACTGGGCAGGTGATCTGGCGTGGCATGGGCTCGTCGATACGGGCACGCCTTCGATGAACGACCTTGAGCGGGGTCCATAGCCGATACGCTCAGGCGACCGCGACCGCGACCGCCCACCAGCCCAATGGGCTCCCAACTAGTGCCGCATCAGGCAACGTTCGCCCCGACCCTGCTCTGGGGAACCGGTCTGACCCACCCGTTGTAGGAGATGTCGGTGGCGGCTGCCAAGCTAGCGCCGACTTCGCTCGCAGTGATCAACTGGGGTTCCGATGCCTGATGAAAGATCCGGGTCCGTGCTGTCCTCGGTCGGCTTCGACGCCGCGTGGTGCGCCACCGACCTCGGCGAGTACCGCGCCTGCCGTTACACCTATGAGCGCTACGCGTATGAGAGCCTGCCGCCACTCGACTCCAGCCAGTTCACAGGAGCTTTCCAGTGGCTCGGTGGCACCCGAGGCCTCGACCCTGAGCAGGTCGCGAAGCTCAACGACTTGGCGGGGGATCTGGCGGCCAGGAGCCTGTCTCTGCCGCAGGACTTCGTCACTTTCCAGACCAGCGCGAATCTGTACGGCTCGCTGGACGAGGTCTCGGTGACTGGCTGCTGGACCGACATCTCGCGACCACTACCCAGTCCGGTCGAGCCTGGTTCCTTCCTCGTGCGGTTCCTGCGGGATCAGCAGGACTGCGTCATCTGGTACCTCTACCTCCGATCCTCCGGCGAGGCGTTCGTGGTGCACTCCTACCTCGACTACGAGTACGAGTTCGAGGCCCAGCGTGACGGGGAGGAGACAGAGAGCGATCTCAATGACGCGGAGGAGCAGACAGCCGCGATCCTCTGGTGTGCACCGTCGTTCGAGGAGTTCGCCCATCGCTTCTGGATCGAGAACCGTCTTTGGCATGCGGTCAACGGCGGCGACCTGTCCCAGCTCGAACCGCAGTTGCGTAACTACTTGCATCACTACGCACCACCTGAGGTTTCCACATGACGGCGTGTTAGCCGCGATCATGTGCGGGTGGCAGAACGAGTGCGCGTCCGCGAGATCGATGACGACGAAGGCAAGCGCCTGCTGCGGATCGTGCGCCGGGGCACGGGGTCGGTGGTGACCTGGCGGCGGGCCCAGATGGTCTTGCCGTCCGCCCAAGGCATGTCCGTGGCGAGGATCGCCGAGGTGACGTTCACCAGCGCGGACCGGGTTCGGGACGTGATCCACAACTTCAACGCCGACGGCTTCGAGTCCCTCTACCCGAAGTACAAGGGAGGTCGACCCAAGACTCTCACGCTCCCGGAACGTCGTGAGATCAAGAAGATCTCCAAGTCCAGGCCGGCCGAGCACGACGACTACGTGAGGTAGTCGACAAGGCGAACGTTGCCTGATGCGGCACTAGTCGCTGACTGTTGCAGCGCAGATCTCGTCCCGTCCCGGCCCCGGGTAGCCGAGCTCAGCGATGTCCTCGGCCAGGTCTGCCAGGGTGACTCCCGCGTTCAGCCATGACACGAGCCTCTCGTCCAGCGGTCGCAAGGCATACACGAAACGCACCGCTTCCAGGTTCACGGGAACCTCGAAATAGTCCTCGGCAAAGCGCTGAAACGCCTGCGGTGACCGGTCGATCAGGAGCCCGAAGAGGCGCGTTGCCCCGTCGGGGTCGGAGCACTCGGTCGGGAAGTCGATTGCGCCGTGCCGCCACTGATCATCCGACGCCTCTCGCCACAGGCAGACCGTCACGACGGGGACGTCGTCATCGTCGGTGAACGCCGGCTCCTCCACGAAGGGTTTGAAGGCATCCGGAACCTCATCGATCACCCCCTCCCAGGGCTCGCCATCGTTGGCATACGGGCTCATCGGTGCTTCGTGGGCGAAGCCACGGACGTAGGCCCCGGCCGTCGAGAACACGATGGAGTACTCGTCCCCCGACCCGTTGCGCATCGACGCCATCTCCTCACCGTCGGCCCAGCCGGCGTTGAAGGAGTGGTGGCGGCCTTCCCAGTCACGGCACAAGATCGCATCGAGCATCGCCAGTGAGCGGCACAGATCCCGCAGTTCAGCGATGGAAGGGAGCCTGCGAGCTACGTCATGGACAGTCACGTACTCATTCAACCGGAGGCCTCTGACAACCAGAATCCCACCCCGCCACCGAATCACGCACGCCACTTCCTAGCACCGCCACCGCACACCCCCTGCCGGAGTTGCCCGTCGCACATGGGGAACGTGAACTCCGCCCCAGGGCGAACATCCGCCCGTGTCTCCCTAAGCGTCGATCTCCCGAAGGACTGGTTGCCGCCCACACCGAACTGCGTCGCGGTGCGCAGCTGCGGCAGCGCACCTTGTTGGACCGACTAGGTGACCAGCAGGCCGGATCCGGCCTTGAGCTGGCTCAGTCGTCGAGGGTGCCGAGCAGCAGGCGTCGGTCCACTTCGCGTTGCTGCGACGCGAGTTCGGTGGTGAGCAGGTCGTGCTTGTCGGCCTACGCGTCACTGCGGCCGTTGCGGGCCGGCCGGCGGGCGGGCACGGCCGGCGCGGATCGGCCCCGTCTTTGGGCTGCGGCGAAAACCGCGTCGATGTGGACGGTGCCGATGCCCACTTGGGCAGGAACGGCCTCACTACGGGAGCCGGTACATGGAAGTGGCGAGAGCTGGTTGGCGAGACCCCCCGTTGCTGGTCTATACCAAGTGCGTCAGTCCCAGTATCCTCACCCGTATCCGGCCAGTAGCACACGGTTCACTCCCCCACACCCCACAGATCGCGTGCTGTCGCAGACGTATCCCGCACGATCGGCCCGGGCAGCCACGCGACCTGCCGATTCACCGCCTCCAGGAGGAACACGGTGAAAGTTCGCACCAGAAGCTCCGCGATCATCGGCGCCATCTGTCTCGTCGCCTCCCTCGCCCTGACCACGGCGTCCGCCGACGAGCCCGCTGCCGCACGGCAGACGGCACAGATCACCCTCAAGCAAGTGGCCACGGCCAAGAACCCCACGGCCGGCGCCGCCGGACCCGGAGGGAAACTCTGGGTCGCCGAACGCGCGGGCACCGTCCGGGTCCTCGGCGACAAGGGCCTCGGCAAACCCGTCCTGGACATATCCGCCGAGACCACCACCGACGGCGAACGCGGGCTGCTCGGCATCGCGTTCGACAGGAAGTACGCCCATTTCTACATCTCGTTCACCAATCCCGAAGGCACAAGCACGGTCGACGAGTTCGCCGTACGCAAAGGCAAGGTCCAGCCGCACACCCGCCGCACCGTCCTCACCCAGACCCAGCCCTACGCGAACCACAACGGCGGCGACATCAAGATCGGCCCCGACGGATACCTGTACATCGCGCTCGGCGACGGAGGCTCCGGCGGCGACCCGCACGGCAACGGACAGAACCTCGGCACCCTGCTCGGCAAACTCCTGCGGATCGACCCCAGAGGCGGCAAGCCCTACGCCATCCCGGCGGACAACCCGTTCGTGAACACGCCGGGCGCCAAGGGCGAGATCTGGTCCTACGGGCTGCGCAACCCCTGGCGCTTCTCCTTCGACGCGGGCACGGGCGACCTGCTGATCGGCGACGTCGGCCAGAACGACTGGGAGGAGATCGACTGGGCCCCCGCGAGCAGCAAGGGCGGAGAGAACTACGGCTGGGGCCAGATGGAGGGCACCCATCCCTTCCGCGGCGGTACGGAACCCGCGAACCACGTACCGCCGATCCATGAGTACGACCGCAGCAACTTCGGCTGCTCGGTGACCGGCGGCTACGTCTACCGGGGCAAGGCGATCCCGGCCCTCAGGGGCCAGTACGTCTTCAGCGACTACTGCGACGGCACCATCCGCTCGCTGCAGATGAGGAACGGCAAGGTGACAGCCGTGAACGACCTCGGGGTCAACGGCGGCGAGATCATCTCCTTCGCCCAGGACCGCAACGGCGAACTGTACGTCTTCACCATCGGCGGCAGCCTCTCCCGTATCGACGCCGCGTAAGCCCCGCAGCCGGCAGCCGGGTGGCGAAGGACCACCCGGCCGTGGCGCCTGACCACCTCCGCAGGCACTCGCAACCACCCCGGCGTCCTCGTACCGAGCCAGACAACGCGGCGCGAGGACGCCAAGAGCGGCGGCCGTCCCGCCGCATCGGGGATTGTCAGTGGTGGCAGGCAAGATGACGGGCATGACGACAGCTGCAGTTGTGATCACGGATGCCGCCGCCTACGCGCAGGCGGTCGAGGACGCGGTGAAGGCGTCCGCCGCCTACTACGCGAGTGGGGACTCGGCTCTGGACGATGACGCCTACGACCGACTGGTGCGAGGCATCGCCGCGTGGGAGGCCGAGCATCCTGACCAGATACTGACCGCCTCCCCGACGGGGAAGGTCGCCGGTGGCGCCGTGGAGGGCGACGTCCCGCACACGGTGGCGATGCTGAGTCTGGACAACGTGTTCTCGGCGGAGGAGTTCAGCGCCTGGACCGCCTCGCTGGCCCGGCGCATCGGCCACGAGGTCGAGCGGTTCAGCGTCGAGCCGAAGCTGGACGGGCTCGCGATCGCCGCACGTTACGTCGACGGCCGCTTGAGCCGGCTGATCACACGCGGGGACGGGATGGCCGGGGAGGACATCTCACACGCGATCGGCACCATCGAGGGCCTGCCGGCGGAACTCTCCGAGCCGGTCACCGTGGAAGTACGCGGCGAAGTCCTCATGACGACAGCACAGTTCGAGCACGCCAACGAGGTGCGCTCCGCGCACGGCGGGCAGCCTTTCGCCAACCCGCGCGGCGCCGCGGCGGGCACCCTGCGCGCCAAGGAGCGTGCCTACACAGTGCCGACGACGTTCTTCGGCTACGGTCTGCTGCCCCTGTCCGACACCGAGAGCTCGCTCGCCGTGAAGCTGGGCGACCTCGCGCACAGCGACCTCATGGTTCAAGCCGCCGCGTATGGGATCAACACCACCGCCTCCACCGACGTTCCCGGTGTCACCGCCGACACCGTCGAGCAGGTGCTGGCCCGCGTGCAGGAGATTGCCGCGGTGCGGGCCGAGCTGCCGTTCGGGATCGACGGGATCGTCATCAAAGCCGACCTGGCCGCCGATCAGCAGGCCGCCGGATCGGGTTCACGTGCTCCGCGCTGGGCGATCGCCTACAAGCTGCCCGCCGTCGAGAAGATCACCCGGCTGCTGGAAGTGGAGTGGAACGTCGGCCGCACCGGCATCATCGCCCCGCGCGCCGTGCTGGAACCCGTGGAGATCGACGGCGCCACCATCACGTACGCCACCCTGCACAACCCTGCCGACATCACTCGCCGAGATCTACGTCTGAGCGACCACGTCATGGTGTACCGGGCCGGTGACGTCATACCGCGCGTCGAGGCACCCGTCGCCCACCTCCGCACCGGCGAGGAACAGCCCATCGTCTTCCCCGACGTCTGTCCCCGGTGCGGCTCGGACATCGACACCAGTGAGCAGCGCTGGCGCTGTACGAACGGCCGCAACTGCCACCTCGTCGCCTCCCTCTCCTACGCCGCCGGTCGCGATCAGCTCGACATCGAAGGGCTCGGGCACACACGCGTCGTCCAACTGGTGGAGGCGGGCCTCGTCACCGACCTCGCGGACCTGTTCACGCTCACGCGCCAGCAGCTTCTCGGCCTGGAGCGCATGGGTGAGACCAGCACCGACAACCTCCTCGCCGCACTCGCCGCAGCCAAGGGGCAGCCGCTCTCGCGGGTGCTCTGCGCGCTCGGCGTCCGCGGCACCGGCCGCTCCATGTCCCGCCGGATCGCCCGGCACTTCGCCACCATGGACAACATACGGGCCGCAGATGCGGAGGCGATGCAGCAGGTTGAGGGCATCGGCACCTAGAAGGCCCCTTCGATCGTCGCCGAACTCGCCGAGCTTGCATCGCTGATCGACAAACTCGCCGCCACCGGGGTCAACATGACCGAACCCGGCGCCACCCCGCCCACCCCTCCCGGCAGAGCTTCCGACGATTCCGACGAGGAGACCGAAGGTGCGGGCGGGCCGCTGGCCGGGATGACCGTGGTCGTCACTGGCGGAATGACCGGCCCCCTGGAGAAGCTCAGCCGCAACCAGATGAACGAACTCATCGAACAGGCCGGCGGCCGCTCGTCCTCCAGCGTCTCCAAGAAGACCACCCTCGTCGTCGCCGGAGACGGCGCCGGGTCCAAGCGAGCCAAGGCCGAAAGCCTCGGCATCCGCCTGGCCACCCCGGACGAGTTCGCCACGCTGGTGGCCGACTACCTCGACTAGGCCTGCCTGCTTCCGCACGGCCGGGCCCGCCGAGAGTTGGTTTCCACCGGCCGAGGTGACCACGAAGGTGACCGCGATACACACCTCGCGGTCCCTTCGGCAGCGGCGGCCTCCCCATGGGGCGAACCGGCGGCAGGCAGGCCCCACCCGCTAGGACAACATCCAGAACACCTCGGGCCTCGCACGCGGGCGTAACCCCTTCCCGCGGGCGCCGACGGCCCTGGCGGAACTGCCCGTCCCCCCACCAAAACCCCAGGTCAAAGCCCTACCCGGCGATCCGTCAGGTGGCGCAACACTTCCGCAACACCACTATCCCTACCGGATCAGTATGGTTCGGAACATGCCAGCCACCGACCGCATCCGAGACCACGCCGGCCAGGGCGCGCCCACCGTCGCCGCCCAGCGCACGCGGCGTCGGCTGCGCGCGGACCAGGCACGCCAGCTGGCCGACCTTCTGCGTCACCAGATCCTCACCGGGGGCTTTCCGGCCGGGACTCTCCCGCACGAATCGACTCTCGCCGCCGACTACCGGGCCTCCCGGAACACCGTCCGGCAAGCCCTCGACCTTCTGCGCGCCGAGGGGCTGGTGGAGCGGCTCCCCGGCGTCGGCACGGTGGTCGTCGCCCAGAAGTACCCGCACGGGCTCGACCGGCTGATGGGCCTCGCGGAAACCCTGCACGAGCACGGCCGTGTCACCAATGAGGTGCGTACGGTGGGCCCGGTGCCGGCCCCCGCGCCGGTCGCCGGGCGGCTTCGTGTCCCCGCCGGTACCGACGTGCTCTATATCGAGCGGTTGCGGTCCCTGAACGGTCTTCCCCTGTCCCTGGACCTGACCTACATCCCCATGGACATCGGGACGGCCCTACTCGGCTGCGATCTGGAGAACACCGACGTCTTCCGTCTCCTGGAGTCCCTCACCGGCCTGCGCCTCGGGCACGCCGACATCACGCTGGAGGCGGTCAACGCGGACGCCCATTCGGCGGCCGTGCTGCAGGCGCCGCGCGGTGCGGCCGTCCTGATGCTGGAGCGACTCACGCATCTCGCCGACGGACGCCCTGTGGATCTGGAGTTCATCCGTTTCCGCGGCGACCGCATCACGATGAGCGGTCTGCTGCACCGCTCCCTCTGACACCACTCACTGCAACACCCTTTTCTGGAGACAGCCATGCCCTTGGTGCCCCAGCGGACCGACGTGCCCGTGACCATCGACGAGTCGAAGTGCATCGACGGCTGCACGCTCTGCGTGGACATGTGCCCGTTGGACTCGCTCGCCATCGACACCAGCAGCGGCAAGGCGTACATGCACGTCGACGAGTGCTGGTACTGCGGTCCGTGCGCGGCCCGCTGTCCCACCGGAGCCGTCACGGTCAACATGCCCTACCTGCTCCGCTGATCCCCTCGACCTGCTCCGGTGAAAGGCCGAACCACCATGAAACGCACGGCAGTCGCAGCATCCGCAGCCGTCCTTCTTCTCCCGCTCAGCGCCTGCGGCGGTGACGCCGAGGCCGGTGACGGCTCCACGGTCACCGTCACCGTCGGCTACCAGTCCAAGACCATCAACACCGTCACGGCCGGGACTCTGCTCCGCTCCCTCGGTTATTTCGAGAAGCAGCTGAACTCGCTCGACGACGGCCGCACCTACAAGGTCGTCTGGCAGGACTACGCCACCGGCGCCCCCATCACCGCCCAGATGACCGCCGGGAAGATCGACATCGGCTCCATGGGCGACTTCCCGCTCCTCATCAACGCGGCCCGTGGCAGGCAGCTGGACCGCCCCACCCGCCTGGTCTCGGTCACCGGCTACAACCTGCGCGGCGGCCTCAACACCATCGTCACCGCACCCGACTCCGAGCTCACCTCCCTGGAGGAGCTGAAGGGCAGGAAGGTCTCCACGAGCGTCGGCTCCGCCGCCGACGGCACCCTCGTACGGGCCCTGCGGCGCGCCGGTATCGACCCGAACGACGGCGTCGAGAAGCTCAACCAGCAGCCCGCGGTGGGCGCGTCGGCCCTGGCCGCGGGCAGCGCGGACGCGTTGTCGCAGTTCGTCGCCTGGCCCGGCCTGCTCGCCTACCAGGGCAAGGCGAAGGCGCTGTACGACGGCGCCCAGCTGAACCTGCCCACCTTCCACGGCGTCACCGCCCGCGAGGACTTCGCCGAGGACCGGCCGGCCGTCCTGGACGCGTTCCTCAAGGCTCAGGCACAGGCCACCGACTACCTCAACGACCGCCCTGTCGACGCCGCTGAGAAGGTCGCCGAGGCCACCGGTCTGCCCGCCGAGGTCGTGTACCTCTACAACGGCGCCCAGGGCATCTCCACCTTCGACCCGGCGGTCAAGCCGCAGCTCGTCGCAGCGCTCAAGAAGGACGTCTCGATCCTGAAGGCTGCGAAGCTGACCGGCGACGTGGACGTGGACGCGTTCGTCGACGACCAGTACGTGAAGAAGGCGCTCGGGGCGTCGTACGGCAAGCGGCTCGCGTCCGCGCCGCCCGCCGCCGCGAGCGAGGCCTGGCCCAAGGGCGCCAAGGAGACCAAGAGCTTCACGTCGCCGGCGCGGCTGCTGCGGTATGTGGCGGCCCACTCCGACGGCATCCGCGCCGCCTACGTCCCCGACGCCACCACCGGCACCCTCTGGTTCGCCGACAAGGCGGTGTGGGTGGCCGACGGTGACAAGCTGCTGCCGTTCGTCGCCCCGGCGACCGCGCAGGCGTACGTCGACCGGCACGACGGGGCGCGAGTCATCTCCTACGCCGACGCTCTGGAGCGTGTGGCGTGAGCAGGCCCGCGCCGCGAGCCGCCCGGTACGCCCTGCGGGTGGTCTCCCTCGCCTCGGCCCTCGGTCTGTGGCAGCTGGTCACCAGCCTGGACGTCGACCTGTGGCTGCGCTTCTCGCAGTTCCCCACGGTCACCGACATCGCCGACGCCTTCGCCGACCGGCTCGCCGGGGCCGACTACTGGACGGACCTCACCGACAGCCTGACCCGTATCCTCAACGGCTTCCTGCTGGCGGCGGTGCTGGGTGTGGCGGGGGGCGCGCTCGTGGCACGCTCCCGGCTGGCCGAGGACCTGCTGGGCCCGCTGCTGGAGGTGGTCCGCCCGATCCCGGCCATCGCCCTGGTGCCCGTCGCGATCCTCCTGTTCCCGTCCAACGAGCAGGGCATCGTCTTCATCACCTTCACCGCCGCGTTCTTCCCGGTCCTGGTCTCCACGCGGCACGCCGTCCGTGCGCTGACTCCCGTGTGGGAGGAGGCCGTTCTGACGATGGGCGGCGGCCGGTGGCGCATCCTCGGCTCGGTGGTCCTGCCGGGTGCCCTGCCGGGCATCTTCGGTGGTCTGTCGGTCGGCATCGGCGTCTCGTGGATCTGCGTGATCAGCGCCGAGATGATCTCCGGCCAGTACGGCGTCGGTTACCGCACCTGGCAGGACTACACGATCGTCGACTACCCGGGCGTCTTCGTCGGCATGGTCACCATCGGCGTCCTCGGCTGGCTCACCTCCACGGCCGTCGAACTGCTGGGCCGCCGCCTGACCCGCTGGTTGCCACGCACCTCGTACGTGCCCGGCGCACGCCTGCCGCGGCGTACGCGCGAAGCCGCTTCCCTCACACCGGTCGGCCCCAGGTCCAAGGAGGGCGTGTCCCATGACCAGCTCATCTGACGTCCGTTCACCGTCCGTCGTCAGCACGGGCACCGGCACCGGCACCCGTCTCGCCCTGCACGACGCCGCCCTGGGGCGCCCCGGCGCGCCCGTGCTGGACAAGGTCGACCTCGACGTGGCCCCCGGTGAGATCCTGACCGTCGTCGGCTCCTCCGGCTGTGGCAAGTCGACCCTGCTGCGCACCCTGGCCGGCCTTCTGCCGCTGCTCTCCGGGCAGTTCACGCAGGACGGACGCCCCGTGACCGCCCCGTCCGCCGAACGCGCCCTCGTGTTCCAGGAGGACGCCCTGCTCCCCTGGCGCACCCTGCGCGCGAATGTCGAACTCCCCCTCGCCATCCAGGGCCAGCCGCGCGCCGAACGCCGGGCCCGCGCCGAGGCGTGGCTCGAGCGGGTCGGACTCGCCGAGCACGCCCAGCGTTGGCCGCACCGCGTCTCCGGCGGCCAGCGTCAGCGCGCGCAACTGGCCCGCGCCCTCGCCGCCGGTCCTCGTGCCGTGCTGATGGACGAGCCGTTCGGCGCCCTCGACGCCCAGACCCGGGCGGGCATGCAGGACCTGCTGGTGGAGGTGCTGCGCGGCACGGGCGCCACCGTCGTCTTCGTCACCCACGACGTGGACGAGGCCCTCTTCCTCGGCGACCGCGTGGCCCTGCTGGGCGCGGGCCGCCTCATCGCCGTACGGGACGTACCGCGCCCGCGCGAGCGCGCCGCCCACGACGATCCGGCGCGTATCGCCCTGCGGCGCGAAGCCCTCACGTCACTCGGTTCTTGAAAGGCACCCTGGTGGACACCCCCCTGCAGACCCCGGCCCTCACCGACGCGGAAGAGATCGTCTGCGACGTCCTCGTCATCGGCGGCGGCACCGCCGGCACCATGGCGGCCCTGACCGCCGCCGAGCACGGCGCCGACGTCCTGCTGCTGGAGAAGGCGCACGTACGCCACTCCGGCGCACTGGCCATGGGCATGGACGGCGTCAACAACGCGGTCATACCCGGGCGCGCCGAGCCCGACGACTACGTCGCCGAGATCACCCGTGCCAATGACGGCATCGTCGACCAGTCCACCGTCCGCCAGACCGCCACCCGGGGCTTCGCCATGGTGCAGCGGCTGGAGTCGTACGGGGTGAAGTTCGAGAAGGACGAGCACGGCGAGTACGCGGTCCGCCAGGTGCACCGTTCCGGCTCGTACGTGCTGCCCATGCCCGAGGGCAAGGACGTCAAGAAGGTCCTGTACCGGCAGCTGCGGCGGCGTGAGATGCGCGAGCGGATCCGGATCGAGAACCGGGTGATGCCGGTACGGGTGCTCACGGCCGGAGGGCGCGCCGTGGGCGCGGTGGGCTTCAACACGCGCACCGGCGCCTTCGTCACGGTCCGCGCGGGCGCGGTGATCCTGGCGACCGGCGCGTGCGGCCGCCTCGGCCTGCCCGCCTCCGGCTATCTGTACGGCACGTACGAGAACCCGACGAACGCCGGTGACGGCTATGCGATGGCCTACCACGCGGGCGCCGAGCTCACCGGTATCGAGTGCTTCCAGATCAACCCGCTGATCAAGGACTACAACGGCCCCGCCTGCGCGTATGTCGCCAATCCCTTCGGCGGTTACCAGGTCAACCGGCACGGTGAACGCTTCGTCGACTCCGACTACTGGTCGGGCCAGATGATGGCGGAGTTCGCGGAGGAGGTCGCGAGCGACCGGGGCCCGGTGTACCTGAAGCTGAGCCATCTCCCGGAGGAGTCGATCTCGGCCCTGGAGTCGATCCTCCACTCCACCGAGCGCCCGACCCGAGGCACCTTCCACTCCGGCCGAGGCCACGACTACCGCACCCACGACGTCGAGATGCACATCTCCGAGATCGGGCTGTGCGGCGGCCACTCCGCCTCGGGCGTCCGGGTCGACGACCACGCCCGTACGACGGTCCCCCGCCTGTACGCCGCCGGTGACCTGGCCTGCGTGCCGCACAACTACATGATCGGCGCCTTCGTCTTCGGTGACCTGGCGGGCGCGGACGCGGCCCAGTACAGGCCGTACGACGGCGAGTTGCCCCTCGACCAGCTCCAGGAGGCGCACGAGCTGATCTACCGTCCGCTGCGCAACCCGGACGGCCCGCCGCAGACCCAGGTCGAGTACAAGCTGCGCCGCTTCGTGAACGACTACGTGGCCCCGCCCAAGTCCGGCGCCCGGCTGTCACTGGCCCTTGAGGCGTTCGAGCGGATGCACGACGACATCGCCGCGATGGGCGCCCGGACCCCGCACGAGCTGATGCGCTGCGCGGAGGTGAGCTTCATCCGCGACTGCGCGGAGATGGCCGCACGGGCCTCCCTGGCCCGCACGGAATCCCGCTGGGGGCTCTACCACGACCGCCTCGACCACCCCCAGCGTGACGACGCGTCCTGGTTCCACCACCTCGACCTGTACAAGTCCCCTACGGGGGCGATGGAGTTCACCGCGCGCCCCGTGGCTCCCTACGTGGTCCCGGTCGACGGTCTCGCCGCCGTCGGCGGGCCCTCCCGCCCGCTCGGCGAGGTCCACCCGGAGCAGGTCGCGACGGCGGGGGCCCGGGAGGCGGCGCCGGTGGCGACCCGGCAGGAGCCTGCCCCGGCCGACACCACCGCCCGCCCCGGAACCGGCCGGGACACGCCGGCCACGCCGCGCCTGCTGGAACTGCTTTCCCTCGCGGAGGACGTGCCCCGGCTCTCCACCCTCGCCCCGTACCTGGCCGACTCCGATCCCACCGTTCGCCGGACGGCCGTCACCGTACTGACGGAGACGGTGCCACCGGGCACCGGACCGGCACTGGCCGCCGGGCTCGCCGACCCCGACGCCGGCGTCCGCGCCGCCGCGGCCGCCTCACTGCGCGAACTGGTCGAGACGCTGGAGCCCGAACCGGCCCTGCGCGACGGACTCGTCGCCGCCCTGTCCGAAGCCGACCCCGTCGCGCGTGCCGCCGCACTCGACGTCCTGCGTGCCCTGCGCCTCGGTGACGCCGCGCTGTTCGCGAGCTCCCTGTCGGACGCGGACATCTCCGTGCGGATCGAGGCCGTGCGGGCCCTCGTGTCGGTCGACGCCGCCGGCGAGCTGGCCCGGGCGGCGACCGCCGACCCGTCCCGCGAGGTCCGCGTCACCATCGCGAAGGCCCTGGCCACGGTGAGCGCGGGACAGCTCGACGACGCGACGCCGACCCGCCCCGAAGTAGTCCTCTCTGCCCTCGCCGAGCTCATCGACGATGCCGACGCGCTGGTGCGTGCGGCCGCCTACGAGGCACTGGGCACGACCGGCTGCCCGGCGCCCTTGGCCTCACGCGCGGAGGCGGCCCTGTCCGACCCGGCCTGGCAAGTGCGGGCCGGCGCGGCCACCGCCCTTTCCCTCGCGGCTCCCGGCCGTGCCGTACCTGCCCTCGCCAAGGCTCTCGCCGACCCGAACGCCGACGTCCGCAAGGCCGCCGTGGCGGCGCTGACCCGGCACCGTGCCATCGAGGACGCCCGGGCGGCCCTGGCGACGGCGACGACGGATCCGGATGCGGACGTCAGGGCCTACGCGGCCCGGGCGCTGTGACCGGTTGTCACCTGGCGCGTGAGCCCACAGCGGGGATGGTGGCCGACGCCTCGGTCGGGTTGGCGCTCGATCCGCTGTGCCTCGAAGCCGGGGCTGGCTCGGACTCCGAGTCCAGAGCCTTGCGGACGGCGGTCAGGATGTCCTCGGTGCCGGCCCCGAGCGCTCGGGCAGCGGCGGTGAAGTCCCGTGCCAGCGTGCTGAGTTGGTGGACGTCGTGTCCGTGCGGAGCGTCCGGGAGCGGGGCCACCCGGGTGCCCGCGCCACGGCGGGTCCGGATCAATTGGGCGGCCTCCAGCTCGCGGTAGGCACGAGCCACGGTGCCCGGCGCCAGACCCAGGTCGACAGCGAGTTGCCGAACGGTGGGCAACCGCTCGCCCTCGACCAGCCGGCCGGTGCGGATGAGCGCGGCCAACTGGGCACGGATCTGCTCGTACGGCGGTACCTGACTGGTGGTGTCGACGCGAACGGCGGGGTCACTCATCGTCGTACATCCCTTCGTCGGCCACACCATCGTCCACCGCTCGCGGCGCCACGACGGTCAGCAGGGACCATCCGAACGTGAACATGCCGAGCAGACCCAGGGGGCAGATCACCACGAGGGTGACTGCGCCCAGCGGGCCCGCGCAGGGTCCGTCCATGAAGGCGACGAGAAACATCAGCACGACGAGGAGCACCTGACACGACACCAGCAGGCCCCAGGCCCCGACGATGGCCCAGGCACGGTCGCGGCGCTGCTGGTGGCCGCCCGGCCCGAAGGCGATACGGCGCAGTGCCCAGACGCAGGCGGGGGTCGCGACCGCGAGGGCACCGAGCATCGGACCGCTGTAGTACAGCCCGGGCCAGGGACCGATGGACGTGTGCCACCCATTACAGGCAACCTCCATGACGCGCCCCGCCCCACCTATCCCTTCGCGGCCGGAGGAGGCCGTAACAGCACCCATGAACAGCAGTGCGAGAAGAGAGCCCGCCTCCAGCAGAAGCAGGGGGGTCATGCGGGGCGGCACGTGGTCGCGCACCAGGCGTGGGGCGAGACTGGCGGTCCGGACCGCTTCTTGAGGGCGCAAAGTCAGGGCGTCACCGATCAGGACACCTCCCACCGCGCACAGACCGAACGCGGTGACGGCGAACACGAGGGGCGTCGTGATGTCGCCGCTCTCGATCGTGAGCAACTGCCGTGCGATCTCGATACCGATCGCCAGGCCGGACCATCGGGCGTAGTGGTCGGCGTGGTCGAGGAACCGGGACTGGAGCGGGACGGTGTCGAGCACGTGAGGATCCCCCAAGGCACCTTGTACCAAACGATGGACACAAGATGCCCTGCCCGGAAAGTTGTGTCAAACCATCGACACAAGAACTGAGCCGCCCAGAGTCGCTCCGTGTGCCTGTCCAGACGGCATGAGCTACCACCTCACTGTCTTCGACGTGCCGCGGACCGGCGGCTAGGCGGGCGCGAACGCGGCGATCCTGGCCGACGCGGTGATCCACTACAGGCCCGCCGCGCCAACGCACCAGCGAAGGGACGCGCGTGCCAGCCGTCCCCCGCACAAGACCCGCTCACGGGGGAAAGCCAACCTCACCGGGACAGTCCAGCGACCCAGTCGCTCCGCCGAGCGCACGCCTCGCTGCGCACCCCTGGCCCGTCGTGCGCCACCACGTGGAGCCGTCTGCGCCCGGCTCACCCGGTCGCGGCACCGCTGCACCCCGCAGGCAGGCCGGTGCATAGAATCCGGTGCCATGCCGAAGCCTGACGAGCTGCTCGTTGCCATAGCCGCCCTTGTGGAGTCCGGCCAGAGCAATCAGATGTCCCTGACCGCGATCACCAGTGGTGCCGTCATCACCGGTCGGCTGGCCCCGGAAACCATGTGGAGGCAGAGGGTGTCCGAGGTGCTGACGGACTCCGCCGACCTGGGCGCGTTCTCCGCGGTCTTCGACACCCCCTCGCCGAAGGACGGGCCGCCCACGCATCTGCACTTCCATGTCGCCCGGATCCTGCAGGGAACGGTGGGGATCCCGGAGACGGGCGGGATGTACCGCGTCGCGATCGAGGACGTGAGTGCCTGGACCGTGGGCGACTTCAGCTACTCCGACCACTGACGTACGACCCGCTGCAGACGGTGGGGCCCCGCCGGTACACGCCAGCGCGGCCCCACCCTTCGGTTCTGCTCCCACCAGTCGTCCTCATCCGACCCACCACGGCCACTTCGCGTGCACCGCGAGAGACCGGCGCGTGTTCCGGACCATCCCGGCGACAGGCATGCCCGGTCCGATCATCCTCGACATCGTCGGGGAGCCGGTAAGTGGAGGCCGGCATCAGGAGAGGTAGTCCTCCACCTGCGAGGCCGGGCGCACGTGCGCGTCCGCGGGGTCCTGCCCTGCCGCGACTCGGGCGCGGCGCTGGCGCAACAGGTCCCAGCACTGGTCGAGTTCCGTCTCCAGCTGGGCCAGTCGTTCGTGTTCGGTCGGCTGGTCGACGGTGTTCTCGACAAGGCGGTCGCGCAGGTCCTTCTCCTGGCCGATCATCTCTTGGATACGGCCGAGGATCCGCTTCTCGGCATCTGCTTCGGAGTTCGGCATGGGATCACTCCCTCAGGATGGGGTGCACGGCTGCATCCGCGGTCCAGGACTGCCTTCCAGACGCCGCGCGTGTCCCGAAGCATGCGGGCTCGCGGAATGGCCGCGACCGGATCCGGTAATCGTCCAAGGAGACGTGTGTGAACTGTGGCCTGCCCGCCGCGTCGCCGACCGCCCAGGTACGCGAGGCCGTGGCCGCCAACCGGTCGTCCACCTCCACGAAACCCGGCGCGTCCGTCCGCACGCCGGCGGCGTCCAGGTCGAGGTCCCGCGTCACCAGTTCCCGGCCGACGGCCACCAGCACATCCGTGCCGGTGACCTCACCTCGATCACCGAGGTCCCCCGTGACACCCGACGGGCCACGTGAGACGCCGATGGGCTTGACGCCCGTACGCAGATCCACGCCGGCCATGCCCCGCTCCTTCACCGCGAATGCCGTCCCCCCATCCTCATCCGCGTATCCGTCGGTCGCATCCGGTATCGGCATCGCCGGCCGTCCGGAACCGGTGTTGGCACCGTGCGTGTCGGCTTCGTACTGAGTGTGCTCGCCGTCAGTGCGTCTGCATGGTGATCAGCGCAGCCTCACGGCTTGCGACGGCCGTTGACCATCTCTGCTGCGCCGACCCAGGTCTGTCGACTCTGACCGGAGCCGCGCCTGCGTCGACCCTCCCTGTCGGGTTCGCGTGCCTCGTGTCCGACTCATGGGGCGACACCGGGCCGGGCAGTCGACCGCCTCCCGCCGCCGGACCCTGCTCGACTCACTCGCCCACGCCGGTACCTCGCCCTGGCCACCGATTTCGCACTGCCCACCGTCGGCCAGGCCGTGGCACATCAGCCTCCCGGAGCCGGCCGAGCACGCCTACGGATGTGTGTCCGTGATCGCGATGACCTGGTCGAGGCGATCCCTGGCAGCCTCCAGTTCGTCGATCTTGGCCTGGATGCGTTCGCGCTCGATGCGCAGCATGGCTCGCTGGTCGGCGTCGGTGTGGCCGGCTTCCCAACACGGAAGCAGTTCGGTGATTCTCCGGCTGGTCAGGCCGGCGGCGTACATCTGCTGGAAGAACCGGACCATGGCGATGGCGTCCTGCCGGTACAGACGCTGGCCGGACGGGCTGCGCTCCGGGGTGAGCAGTCCCTGCTCCTCGTAGTAGCGCACGGCGCGCACCGAGACGCCGGCGCCCCGTGCCACCTCACCGATGCGGATCAAGCGCTCGGTCGTGTCCGTTGTGACAGACAACGGTGACTCCTTTCACCCTGGCGCCGACGATCAGCACTTGCCTCTGACGTCAACGTCAGGTTTTAGCGTACGGGACATGGACATCAAGAACTCCGTCGCTCTTGTCACCGGAGCAAACCGTGGCTTGGGCCGCGCTTTCGCCCAGCGTCTGCTGGAGCGGGGCGCCCACAAGGTCTACGCGACAGCCCGCCGCCCGGAGACCGTGGACCTGCCCGGCGTCGAGGTGCTGCCCCTCGACATCACCGACCCCACGTCCGTCAGGGCCGCCGCCGAGGCCGCCCCGGACGTCTCGCTCCTCATCAACAACGCCGGCATCAGTACGGGGGCGGACCTCGTGACCGGTTCGCTGGACACGTTGCGCCAGGAACTGGAGACCAACATGTTCGGCCACCTCGAGATGATCCGGCACTTCGCGCCGACACTGGCCGGGAACGGCGGGGGCGCCGTCGTCAACGTCCTCTCCGCCATGTCGTGGTTCGGCGGCAAGGGGGCCAACTCCTACCACCTGACCAAGGCCGCCGCGTGGGCCATGACCAACGGTGTGCGCCTGGAGCTCGCCGATCAGGGCACGCTCGTCACCGCCGTGCACCTGGGCCTTGCCGACACCGATATGGCCGCCGGCTGGCCCGTGGCCAAGATCGCTCCGTCCGCCCTGGCCGACGCCGCTCTCGACGGTGTCGAAGCCGGGTCCGCGGAGGTCCTCGCCGACCAGTGGAGCCGCGATGTGAAGTCTCGTCTGCCTCTGGCGCCGGAGGAGTTCAACGCCGCCATGGACCACGCTCTGGCGGCACTGCTGGCGGGCTGACAGGCCATCCCTCGGGCAGCGCGGAGGGCAGTCGGCTGCTCCTCCGCGGGCTGTCGGACCCCTCTGCGGTTCCAGGAGGTCGGCCGACGACCGCGGTCACGGCCACGGTGGTACTCATGGGCAGGGCGGAAGACGTCGACGCCTTGTCCGGCTCAGGTTGCGCCGCCCTCGGGTGCTCGTTCGTCGGCCGGCTGACGCTCTCTCCCGCCCGGGTGGCGCTGCCGCCAGATCAAGAAGACCGCACAGGACACCACCGCCCAGCCGGTCAGCACCAGGAACGGGAAGGCGTGCTGGTGCCCGGCGAAGTACACCGCCGTGTGCTGGGCGTTGACCGAGGCACCGGGCGGCAGCCACCGTCCGACCGCGCCCAGCACGGACGGCAACAGCGGCCACGAGACCGCACCGCCCGACGACGGGTTGCCCAGCACGACCATCACACCCCAGGTCGGGATCATCGCCCAACGCCCCATCAAGGTGTTGAACATGGTGAAGGTCATGCCGCTGGTGAACATGGTGAGCGCCAGGATCGACCACGACTCGGCGAACGGCAGCTCGAGCGCCCCGAGCAGCCAGTCCACGGCCGCCGCGATCGCGAAACCGCCCAGCAGCGCATAGGTGGCGGTGAAGGCGATCCGTTCCGCAGGCGTGAGCGCCGGAGCATGGACGCTGAGTTGGATCGCGCCGATGAAGCCGATGATCACCGCGGCGAGCGAGATGTAGAAGATCGCGAGGCCTCGGGGGTCCCCCTTCTGCAGCGGATTGACGTCCCGGACGGTCACCGACACGCCGGTCTCCCGCCCCACCGCCGGAGCCGCCTGCCTCAACAGTTCCGCGACCGAGGCGCCCGAAGCCGACGTCACGTCCAGCACCACGTGCCGCCCGCCGTCGCGCAGCTCGAAGATGGCGAAATCACGCTGATCCTCGACGGCCTCCAGCGCCGCCTCCCGCGAGTCGTACACGTGTGTGGTCACCGAGGAGTTGAGCGCCTTGCCCAGCCCCGCCAGATACTCCTCGCCCCGCTCAGCCTCGAACGACCCGATGACGGCCGTCGGAAGTCGGTGCGGGGTCGGGTTCGCCATCGCATACGTGTACGACCAGGCGAACAGCCCGGCCGCCACGGACACGATGAGCACCAGCACAATCGCCGGCCACTGTGGGCTCCCGCGAAGACGGGCCCAGCGGCCCTCGGGCCCTTCCCGATCGTCCTGCACGCCGCCCGTCCCTCATCCCTCGCACTCGCACTCGCGTGGCCGACTCACACTCAGCGGATCCAGGCCTCGGAAGCCGTATCCGCCCGTCGCCCGGGCCGGCCGAATCGAGCGAGTCGGCTGGAGAGGACGCCACGCCACGATGGCCTGCCTCAGCCGCGTCGCTCCGTTCCGTTTCCGTTCCGTCCGGCCATCAGCTCCGCGCGGGCTCTGAAGACCGGCTACATCCTCACGCGTCCCACACGGCGATCCAGCCACCAACACCCTCCGTGACCGGGTGAAAGGCACGATGGGTGCCCCAGTGGGCCGCTCGGCTCAGGGGTCGGACAGGGGAAGGCGGGTG
Source organism: Streptomyces sp. RK62 (assembly GCF_018070255.1). Lineage (NCBI taxonomy): Bacteria > Bacillati > Actinomycetota > Actinomycetes > Kitasatosporales > Streptomycetaceae > Streptomyces > Streptomyces sp. RK62. The sequence goes on from NZ_JAGPYD010000006.1 coordinate 234,726, forward strand.
GATGCGGTGTCGCTCACCCGCTGGGCGAGCGAGGTATCTGCCCAGGCGAGCCCGGCGTGTGGGTGTGCTCCAGCCGATCCTCCGGACGTCGGGCCGTCACTGAAGAGACCGCCGCCGACGTCGCCCGCTCGGTCAGTGCGGCGGGGAGCGTCGTCGTCTCCGGGACGCCGTCGTGCTCGGCGAGCTTGGCCATCAGCAGGTCCACCGCGCCGGTGCCGATCTCGGCCGACGGGATCGACACGGAGGAGATGGGCAACGGCGCCTGTTCGGCTGTCTCGTCGGGGCAGATCGCGACGACCGAGAGGTCCTGGGGGACGCGTAGGCCCATCGTCTGGAAGGCCGTGATCAAGGGCTGGGTGACCGGCTCGTTGTGGATGACCACCCCGGACAGCTCCGGCTGCTCGTGCAGCAGTTGCTCGGCCATCGCCTGCGCGGCCGCCGGGGTCTCCGGGCACGGATGGACGGAGGAGCGCAGGCCGAGGCGGTCGGCGGCGGCCGTGAAACCGGCGGCTACACGGCGGGCGAAGCCCGTGCCGCGGACGTACACCTCCGGGGGCGAGCCGACCAGGGCCACCGTGCGATGGCCGAGCGAGGCGAGGTGTTCCACGCATGCTTCGCCCGCACCCGCGAAGTCCAGGTCGATGCAGGTGAGTCCGGCCGGGTCGGAGGGGAAGCCGATCAGGACGGACGGCTGGTCCAGGCCGCGCAGCAGAGGAAGCCGCCGGTCGTCCATCTCGACGTCCATGATGATGAACGCGTCCGCCAGGCGGCTCCGGGCGACCCGGTTGATGCCCTCCTCCCCCTCGTTGTGGGTGAGGAGGAGGACGTCGTGGTCGTGCTCCCGGGCGGCGGTGGCCACGGAGGTGGCGAACTGCATCACCACAGGCATGTGCATGCCCTTGCGAAGGGGCAGGACGAGGCCGATCACCTGTGACCTGCTGCTCGCCAGGGACCGGGCTCCGGCGTGCGGCCGGTAGCCCAGTTCCCGGATGCTGTCCTCTATGCGCCGACGCGTCTCCTCGGAGATCGGTCTCTTGCCGCTGAGGGCGTAACTGACCGTGCTGGCCGACACGTTGGCGTGCCGCGCCACGTCAGTGATCTTGACCATGGGTGTACCTTCTCGAGTCCCGCTGTACTCCGTCATCCTCGGGCATCGGAGAGTGTCAGGGCGAGTACGGCCGTACCGGCTGCGGCGCGGGCGGAGGGGCCGCCGGCGACCTCGATGCCCCAGGGCAGGGAGGCGTCGGAGATCTCGGCCCGGAGCGTCGAGCCTTCGTGTACGACGGTGATCTCGACCGGGGCCGTGCTGTCCTCGCGGGGGATGCGCACGGTGGTGCGGGAGCCGTCGGCCGGTTCGAAGACCCGGACGGTCACCTCGTCGGCCCAGGTGTAGTCGGGACGGTCGTCGACGGAGCCGACCGGTACCGCGGCACCGGGTCGGGCCAGCAGCGGCAGGCTGAGGTAGTCGTAGGTCTCGCGCACCCAGCGTGGGCCGGTGACCTTCTCGCCGGTCGTGAAGTGCGTCCACGTGCCCTCGGGCACGTAGTACGACACCTCGCCGTCCTCCGAGAACACCGGCGCGACGAGCAGGTCCCCGCCGAGCATGTACTGGCGTTCCAGGGAGGCGCAGGCCGGGTCGTCGGGGAACTCCAGCATCATGGCCCGCATCATGGGGATGCCTTCACTGTGCGCCTGGTGGGCGGCGCCGTAGAGGTACGGCATGAGGCTGAGCTTGAGCTTCGTGAAGTGGCGCAGGACGTCCACGGCCTCCTCGTCGAACAGCCACGGCACGCGGTAGGAGGAGGAGCCGTGGAGGCGGCTGTGCGAGGAGAGCATGCCGAAGGCGGTCCAGCGCTTGAAGAGGCCGGCGTCGGGCAGGCCCTCGAAACCGCCGATGTCGTGGCTCCAGTAGCCGAAGCCGGACAGTCCGAGGGAGAGGCCGCCGCGAAGGGACTCGGCCATCGACTCGTAGGTGGACTCGCAGTCGCCACCCCAGTGCACGGGGAACTGCTGGCCGCCGGCCGTGGCGGAGCGGGCGAAGAGGACCGCCTCTCCTTCGCCGCGGTGCTTGCGCAGCACGTCGAAGACGGTCTTGTTGAAGAGCTGGGTGTAGTAGTTGTGCATCCGCTCCGGGTCGGAGCCGTCGAACCACGTGACTTCGGTGGGGACGCGCTCGCCGAAGTCGGTCTTGAAGCAGTCGACACCCATGTCGAGAAGGGCTTCGAGCTTGGACGCGTACCAGGCGCAGGCGTCGGGGTTGGTGAAGTCCACCAGGGCCATGCCGGGCTGCCACAGGTCCCACTGCCAGACGCCGCCGTCGGGGCGCTTGAGGAGGTATCCGGCGGCCTTGCCCTCGGCGAAGAGGGGGGAGCGCTGGGCGATGTAGGGGTTGATCCATACACAGATGTGCAGGTCCCGGTCCTTGAGGCGGCGCAGCATCCCCTCGGGGTCGGGGAAGACGCGCGGGTCCCACTCGAAGTCGCACCAGTTGAACTCGCGCATCCAGAAGCAGTCGAAGTGGAAGGCCGACAGCGGGAGATCGCGTTCGGCCATCCCTTCGACGAAGCCGGTGACGGTCTGCTCGTCGTAGGAGGTGGTGAAGGAGGTGGTCAGCCACAGCCCGAATGACCAGGCGGGCGGGAGCGCCGGCCGGCCGGTCAAGGCCGTGTACTTGCGCAGGATCTCCTTCGGCGTGGGGCCGTGGATGACGTAGTACTGCAACTGCTGTCGCTCGGCGCTGAATTGGACGCGTGAGACCTGCTCGGAGGCGACCTCGAAGGAGACCTTGCCGGGATCGTCGACGAAGACGCCGTAACCGGCGTCGGTCAGGTAGAACGGGACGTTCTTGTACGACTGTTCGCTGCTGGTGCCGCCGTCGGCGTTCCAGATGTCGACGCTCTGGCCGTTCTTGACGAGCGGGCCGAAGCGCTCACCGAGACCGTAGACGGATGTGCCGACGTTGAGGCGGAGTTGCTCGCGGATGTAGTGCTCGCCCTCGGCGGTCTCCATCAGCGCCATGGCCTTGACGTCGCTGCTGGTCAGGGTGCGTCCGTCGGCCTGGAACTCCATCCGCCAGTCGCCGTCGAGGCGGAAGCGGACGCTCAGGTCACCGGACGTGAGGGTGGCTTCTTTGTCGTCGACGGCCACGACGGGGTCGTGGGGCTCGTGGTGCAGTTCGAAGTGAGGGCCGGTCTCGACGGCGCCCTCGAAGTGGGTGATGCGTACGCCGATGACACCGGGCATCGGCGCGGTGCAGTCGACGGTGATGAGCGGGCCCTTGAGCAGGTCACCGCGGTGCCGGATGTGCTGGGTGGGCGCGTGGACCCGCAGTGTTCCGGGGCCCGGGACGGCATCGAGGACCTGGGCCGGATACGCCGCCGTGATGCCTTCGCGCAGCAGCCAGTACCCGTTGGTGAACTTCATCGTCGATGCCTTTCCCGGTGGGCGGCCACCGGCGTTCTCGGTACGTACGGAGGAAATCGGGTCACTTCACGGCGCCGACGGCGATGCCTCGCGTCAGGGTCCGCTGGAAGAACAGGAAGAAGACGATCGCGGGCAGTGCGCCGAGCAGGCCGGCGGCGTTGGTCATCGTCGCGTCCATCAGACGCTGGCCCTGGAGTACGCCGAGCGCCACCGAGACGGTCTGATTGTCGTTCGACGGCAGCATGACCAGCGGCAGCAGGAACTCGTTCCAGGTCCAGATGAAGAAGAACACCAGCAGGACGCCGAGGGTGGGCCGGCTGACCGGGACCACCATGCGCCACAGGATCTGCCAGCTGTTGGCGCCGTCGATCCTGGCCGCCTCGATGATCTCCCTCGGGAAGGCCCCGAGCACGGAGGACAGCAGGTACGTGCCGAAGGCCGCCTGTACGACGCTGAAGACGATGATCAGGCTCAGCCTGGTGTCGTACAGCCCCACTTCCTTGGACAGGTAGTACAGCGGGTAGACGAGGGCCTCCTGCGGCAGCACGTTGGCCAGCACGAAGAAGGCGAGGAAGTACGCCTTGCCCTTGATCCGGCCGATGCCGATCGCGTACGCGTTGAGCACCGACAGGATGACGCCGAAGACGGCGACCGAACCCGAGATCAGGACCGAGTTCAGCAGGGTGTTCCCGAAGTCGACCCGGGTCCAGAAGTCCTTCAGGCCGTCCAGGTAGAGGCCGTCGGGCAGGGACAGCGGGCCGTTCGCGGAGTATTCGGCCGGTGACTTCAGCGCGTTGACGAGGACGATGAGCAGCGGCAGCACCATGAAGACCGCGCCGAGGAACATCGCCACCAGCACCGGGTAGCGCTTGACCGCGTTCACTGTGCGTCCTCCGATCGGGCTTGGAAGCGCAGTCCGACCGTGGTCAGCGCCAGGATGATGAGGGTGAGGACCGTCGCGATCGCCGAGCCGTAGCCGACGTCCGTCTTCTCGAAGAAGGTCGAGAAGGAGAAGTAGGACGGCACGATGGTCGCGTCGGCGGGGCCGCCCTTGGTGAGGACGTAGACCGCGCCGAAGACCTTCAGCGCGGCGATGGTGCACCACAGCATCACCACGTAGATCTCGGGGCGGATCTGGGGCAGCGTCACATGCCAGAAACGCTGCCACCAGTTCGTCCCGTCCAGCTCGGCCGCCTCGTAGAGCGAGGGGTCGACCCGCTGGAGTCCCGCCATGAAGATCACGACAGGGAAGCCCAGCTGCACCCAGACCATCACGGCCATCACGCTGTAGAGCGCGAACTTCGGGTCGCCCAGCCAGTCCTGCTGGAGCGAGCCCAGGCCGACCGCCTTCAACAGCTCGTTGAGCGAGCCGTTCTCGGGGGCCAGGATCCAGCTCCAGACGATGCCCGCGACCGTGATGGGCAGGACCTGCGGGAGGTAGAAGCAGGCGCGCAGCACGCTGGCCAGCTTCGAACCGAAGTGCTTGCCGATGAAGTCGAACAGCGCCGCCGCCACCACGAGGCCGACGGCGGTGGGGATCACCGCCATCGCCAGGACCATGGCGACGCTGTGCCGGAAGGACTCCCAGAACCGCGAGTCCTTCATCAGCTCCTGGTAGTTCTCCAGCCCGGCCCAGGTGGGCGAGCCGACGCCCTGCCAGTGGGTGAGGCTGAAGTAGATGTTCATCGCGAACGGCACGATCACGACGGCCAGGAAGGCGATGACACCGGGGATCAGGTACAGCGCGTACGGGTTGCGCAGCCGGAGGGGTCGGGCGCTCATGACGTGGGCGCACCCGCGTCATAGGCCTTCTGCAGCTCGTCGAGGACCGCGTCCGGGCTCGCGCTGCCGGTGATCAGCTTCTGGGTGGCCGACACCAGGACGTCGTAGAAGCCGGGGACGGGCCAGTCCGGGTAGAAGGCGAGGCCGTCGTCGGACGAGACCTTGTTGAAGTTCTCGATGAGCTCCTTGGAGCTGGGGTCGGTGATCGCCGAGGGCTCGGCGGCGACGGGCACGCCGCCGTTGTTGCCGAGGGTGTTCTGAATGCCCTTCTTCATCGTGATGTCGATGAAGTCGTAGGCCAGTTGCTTGTTCTTGGCGTTCTTCGGGACGACCCACAGATTGCCGCCGGAGCCGAGGGTGAGCTTGCTGCCCGGGAAGAGGAACGAGCCCCACTTGAACTTGTTCTCGTCGCGGAAGCGGCCGTACCACCAGCTTCCTGAGAAGAAGATCGGGGACTTGCCGCTGATGAAGGACACGCCGGCGTCCTCGGCCTTGGCGCCGCTGCTGGTCTTGGCGATGTAGCCCTTCTTCACCCAGTCCGACAGGGTGTTGGCGGCGTACGTCCAGGCGGTGTCGTGGAAGTCGGCCTTGCCCTTGTAGAGCTCGAAGGAGTCGACCCAGGCGCGGTCGGCCTTGGTGAGGGCGAGCTGGTACAGGTACTGGTGGGCGGGGTACTCGGCGCCGCCGTTGGCGAGCGGGGTGATGCCCTTGGCCTTGAAGGCGGCGAGGGCCTGCTCGAACTCGTCGAACGTGGTCGGGACCTTCACATCGTTCTTAGCGAAGAGGTCCTTGTTGTAGTACACCATCGTGTACTCGCCGAAGTTCGGGACGCCGTACCAGTTGCCGGAGCCCATGACGCCCCTGGCGTCGTACCGGCTGGTGGTTGTGACGCTCGGGCTGAGCAGCTTGTCCCAGCCGTTCTTGGTGACCTGCGGGGTGAGGTCGGTGAGCAGGCCCTGCTTGGCCAGCAGGCCGGCGGTGGCGTTGCCCTTGTTGTATTCCATGAGGTCGGGGGCGTTGCTGGAGTTGAGCACCATCGAGGCGGTCTTCTGGATCTGCTCGAAGCCCTTGGCCTCGAACTCGACCTTGACGCCCGGGTGGGACTTCTTGAACTCCTCTATCGCCTGGTTCCAGGCGACGCCCATGGCGCTGTTGGGGGCTTCGTAGTGCCAGAGCTTCAGCGTCTTGCCGTCGCCCTCCGCACCTCCGTCGGAGCTCCCGCACGACGCCATGAGCATGACGCCCGCCAGGGCTGCTGCTGTGAGAGCCAGCGGTCTGCGCACCTTCACCATTGAAGTGACTCCTACCTGGGCCGAACGGATGCGTCGCCCCGTCGAATCGTTTCGACGAGGCGCGTCGAAGCGCTTCGACGGAGGACCGTATGTACGCCGACCTCATACGTCAATGGCGTTTACAAACCTCTCTCGCGTATGCCCCTTATGAGCCGGGAGATCCGAAAGGTCGGCCGGAAGGGGGTTCCGGCCGACCTTAGGAGAGGGTGTGGGCTAGCCCACCGGCGTCAGCACACGCAGGGGTTCGTTTCCCAGCCGAGGCCCAGGACGTCCTTGTCGCGCAGGGCACCCGCGTAGGCCTGCACCTCGTCCACGTCACCGTGCAGGTACTCGCCCCATCCGTCGCCGACCTTGCCGCGGCCGATCTGGAGAGCACCGGTACTGCGCAGGCCGTCGGGCAGGGTGGTGGTCGCGTCGGCGTTGGTGTAGCCATCCGCGTACAGCTTGATGGTGTCGGTCGCGTCGTCGTAGACCACGGTCAGCCGGTGGCCCTGACCCTCGCCGCCGTCAGCGCCGGTGATCTGGGAGACGACCTTCTCCGGTGCCCCCGCTTCGTCCCGTTCGGGCATGACCAGCTGCCACTTGTGCGTGGGCGGGTCGTAGCGGACCTTGAAGACGTCGGTGTTCTCTCCGGCCTGGGAGAGCACGGTCATCGGACGTGCGGGTTCGCTATCGGCGAGGCGCACGACGACGCCGATGGTGAAGCTGTCGCGGGTGTCCACGACCGGTCCGTCGGCGGAGGCGTATCCGTTCACCCCGTCGAGGGTGAGATGCCCGTCGCCGACGAGCGGTGGCGGGACGTAGGTGCAGTCCGGGTCGATCTCCGGTATGCACGAGTCGTTCGAGGCCCGGTAGATCGTTGCGCCGTCGTGGAGCCGCAGCGGTGATCCGTCCGACTGCTCGGGGCTGGAGCCGTCGGTGGCGCTCGACAGCGACCAGTGACCGCGCAGGGCAGGCTTGCGCCATGCCGCCTCCGTCACCTCGCCGGGCACCACGACGCGGTCATGGACCCGGACGTCGCCGACGTCTCCGTGCCAGCGGTCACGGTAGCCGGTGGCTCCTCGGGCACGACCGATCTGGAAGGCGCCGGCGGCGTCGGTGGGAGTGACGGCCACCGCGTCACCCACCTCGTGGCCGTTGACGTACAGGTGGGCCTCACCGGTCTCGGCGTCGTACAGCCCCAGCAGGTGGGCCCATTCGCCGGTCTCGGGTACGCCGCCGGACACCCGTGCTCCTCCGATGGCGAACGACCAGAGCGGGCCGGAGTCGTTGACGCGCAGCCCGAGAGTGAACCCGGGTCGCCCTTCCGCGTCCTGGCTGGCCACGGTCATGGTGCGGTCCGTCCCTGCGGGCCGGGTCCAGGCGCTCACCGCGAACGTCCGCCGCAGGTCCGTGGCCGGGACGTCCGGGGTGAGGAAGCCGTGACCGCTGCCGTCGAGGGCGACGGTGGTGCCGGTCGCGGTGCCGGAGGGGGCGGCGCCACCGAACGTGGCGCCGCTGCCGGCGCGGGCGGGGGTGCCCGTCTCCGCGGCCGCCTTGCGCGAGCCGGCGGGATCGTCCAGCTTCCAGCGGGCGACGGGGGCTCGTCCGGACTTCACGTTGAACTCGTACCGCGCTGTGGCGCTGCTACGGCCGGACCGGTCGATCGCCCGTACGGTCAGGTACTTGGGGCCGGAGGTGAGCGGCAGGAAGGGCAACGTCACGGCCGCGCCGAGCCGTTCGGCGGTGGCTGTGCCATGGGGGCCGCCGAGGAAGTCGTAGGCGTACGACACCACGTCGTCGGAGGGTGAGTCCACGGTGAAGTGGCCGTAGACGCCGACGCCGTCCACCCAGAACTCCTGATCCGGGGTGGGGTATTCCGGCGAACTGATCGTCGGCTTCTCGGGGTTGGTGTCATCGATGACGAAGGAGCACACCGCACCGTCTCCCTCGTCGCTCCAGGGGGAGACAGCCTTGCCGTCGTTCGCCCGGACATGCCAGGAGATGGCTGTGTCGACGGGAAGGTCGTCCGGCATCGTCCAGTACTGGCGAGACCCCGACGACAGCGTGATGGTGGAGTACGAGCGTCGTTGCGCCGTCCCGTCGGCGTCCGTCCACCATGCCTCGAACTCCCCGGAGAGGGGGCTGGACTCACTGGGCTGGTTGTCCTCCTCCGGGTCGTACAGCACGGCGCTCAGTCTGGGCGAGGTCGGGACGTACACGATGTCGTCGCCCGTCGCGCAGGGCTTCTCGCCGGACTTCAGATCCTTGACGAGAGGCTGGTTCGGCGGCAGATTCTCCACCGCTTGCGCCGTGCCGATCAGGCCTACGAGCAGCGCCGTGGTGCACGCCGCCGTCACCGCCGTTCCGCGTCCGCCGGTCCATCTGAATCGCTCCAACTGGCCCTCCCCTGGGAGTGTTCGAGGCTCGTGGATCACACGAGCCCCCAGAAGCTAACAGGGACCACTGACACGACCGAACGAATAACGTGGGTGCGCGCGGAGCCGGATGCGATCACCGTCCCGGCCGGAGCCTCCGCACGACGGCCTCAGAGCGGGATCTCGAAGTGGACGGTGGCGACGCCCGGGCCGTGCTCGCCCGTGGTGCGGGCGTCGAAGATCTCCTTGGCGAGGCCGCGCCAGAAGGCCTCCGCGCCCGGCACCCGTGTGTTGGTGTGGAGGTAGAGGCGGTCGTAGCCCGGAGTGCCGGCCACGAAGTCGCGGGCCTCCTCGACCAGTGTGCGTGCCAGGCCTCGGCGCCGGTGCTCCGGACGGACGTAGACGCGGACCAACTGGGCGGTGGTACCGGACGGATAGCGTTCGGCCAGCCGGCGGGGATGCGGCGGGTGGGCCGGGCCGGTGGAGTGGACGCCGGTGGTGGCGACCACCTCGTCGCCGTGGGTGGCCACGAGCAGGACGTGGCGGGGGTTGTCGAGGTACGTGCCCTCGATGTCCATGACGTCGCGGTGCCATCGGGGTACGTAGCCGTATCCGAACTCCTCGTAGAAGGTGTCGAGCATGACGGCTCGGGCTCCGTCGACGTCCTCGCGGGTCGCGGGACGCACGGTGTAGCCGGTGGGTGTGGTGCGGGGCATCGGTGGATCCTTCGTCATCGGTGGCAGCCATATGAGGCCCTGACGGGCCCTGTCAGGTTTTGTCAGGACTGGTCCCGGCCCTGCCGAGGGGGCTCATCGGCCTCATCGGAGCACCACGCTACCTGACAATGAAAATGATTACCGATATCGTGTCGACGACGTCGCGGCCCTGGTTCCAAGGCCGCGTCCTTCGCGACGACACGAAAAGGGGAGCCGTGGCCCATCTGCTGGTGGTCGAAAGCTGGGTCGGATCGATGAGCAGGCTGTTTCCACGGGCGATCCGGGAGGGTGGCCACGAGTTCACCTTCCTCACCCGCGACCTGCACCACTACCTGCGTGCCGCGCCCGAGGGCGCCGCGCACCCGCTGCTCGGGGCACGCAACGTGATCACCACGGACACCAATGACACGGAGTCCCTGCTGCCTGAAGTGGAGCGCCTGCACGACGTGTTGCGGTTCGACGGGGTGCTCACCTCGTGCGACTACTACCTGCCGGTGGTGGCGCGTACGGCCGCCCGGCTCGGGCTGCCCGGACCGGCTCCCGAGGCCGTCGAAAACGCCTGCCGCAAGGACGCCACCCGGCGGGTGCTGGCGGAGGCGGGCGTGCCCGGGCCGCGGTTCGCGGTGCATGAGGAGTGGGCCGAACTCGCCCACGCCGCACGGGACATCGGCTACCCGCTGGTGGTCAAACCCGTGGACCTGTGTGCCGGCATGCTGGTGCGGCGGGTGGACGACGAGGCGCAGCTCGCCGCCGCCGTCAAGGCGATGGCCGACTTCCCGGTCAACGCGCGCGGACAGCGGCGGGCCCCCGTCGTACTGCTCGAAGAGCTGCTGGACGGGCCGGAGGTGAGCGTCGAGTCGGTCTCGCACGCGGGCGCTGTGCACGTCGTCGGCGTGACCGACAAGAGCGTCGGTGGGGAGCCGGCGTTCATCGAGACCGGCCATATGTTCCCCGCCGCCCTGTCCGCCGCGGACACCGAGGCGGTCTCGCGGACCGCGGTCCACGCGCTCGAGGCGCTCGGGCTCATGGACGGTGTGGTGGCGCACACCGAGATCAAGCTGACGTCGGCCGGGCCGCGCGTGGTCGAGGTCAATCCGCGGCCTGCCGGGAACCGGATCACCGAGTTGATACGGCATGTCACCGGCATCGACCTCGCCGCCGCCTTCGTGGAGGTCAGCCTCGGCCACTCCCCCGACCTGCGGCGCACGGACACCGGTCTGCGCAGTGCCGCCATCGGCTTCCTCGTACCGGAGGCGACGGGCACGCTCGAGGCGCTGGACGGCGGTCGTGTGCGGACGGCGCCGGACGTGTTGGAAGTGGAACTCGCCGAGCCGGGGCGACAGGTGAAGGCGGCGGGCAGCAACAACGAGTACCTGGGGCATGTCATGGCGGGCGATTCGTCGGGCGTCGGGGCCCGCGCCCGGGTCGAGGCGCTGCTCGGCGACGTGCGGGCCGGGATGGTGATCCGATGAGGTCCGCCAGCCCCTTCTCCGCCGGCACGGCCCCTGCAACACCGGCTCCTGTCTCTCCGATCTCCGCCGGCACCGCGACGACAGTTGAGGAGCTGCTCTCCCTCGCCCGTGCCGGAGAACTCGGCGCAGATCCAGCCGGGTTGCGGATCTCCGTGGCCTTCACCACCCGGCAGGCCGTACGGCACGAGGGGCGTGGCACCGGGTACCGCAACGAGGTGCTCAGCCTGCGGGTGGCCGAAGCCGTCGGAAGTTGTGCGGTCGAGCCCGGTGCGCTGCCCGACGGCGCGGTGGACGACTGTGCCGGCGCGCTTGTGGCCCGGCTGCTCGAACATCCGATGCTGCCGGTGCGGGTCGCCGCGCTCGACGCCTATCTGATGCACGTCTTCCCGCACACCCCGGAGAACGGAGCGCGGCCCGTCGCCCTGCCGGCCGGGACGTCGCTGGAGAAGTCGCGCGTCCGGGCCGACGCCGTCGCCGGGCTGCTCACCCTGCCGCCCGGGTCGACGGTGCTCGTGGTCGGGGTCGTCAACTCCCTTCTGGAGGCGTTGCGTTCACGAGGGCTGCGCTACGTCCCCTGCGACCTCAAGGGCGGTGTCACGGAGTGGGGCGAGCCGATCGCGACCGACGCACTCGCCGCGGCCGGCCGCTGCGACGCTCTGCTCGTGTCCGGGATGACCCTGGGCAACGGGACCTTCGAGGCGCTGCGGAAGCACGCGCTGCGGCACGACAAGCAGTTGGTGATGTTCGCCCAGACCGGCAGCGCCGTACTCCCCCGGCTGCTGGGGCACGGGGTGAGCGCGGTGTGTGCGGAGCCGTACCCCTTCTTCTGGCTGGACGGCGGACCCGGCACCGTCCACCGCTACCGCGCCGGCTGTCCGGGAGGCACCCCGTGACCACCGCCCTGCGCACCACCGCCCGCCCGGAACTGCTCACCCTGCTCGGCCGCACCCCTGTCCTCCGCGTCACCGCCGACCTGCCCGGTCCCCACCCCGGTTTCTGGGCCAAGCTGGAAGGGCTCGCCGCGGGCGGTATGAAGGCGCGGGCCGCCGTGTCGATGCTGATGGGTGCCCGGGAGCGCGGTGAACTGCTCCCCGGCGCTCCGGTGGTGGAGTCCACCTCCGGCACCCTCGGCATCGGGCTCGCCTTCGCCGGACAGGCCCTCGGCCATCCCGTCGTCCTGGTCGGCGACAGCGAACTCGAGCCTTCAATGCGGCAGTTGCTGCGCTCGTACGGGGTGCGGCTGGAGATCGTGGACCGGCCCGCGGCCCGGGGTGGCTGGCAGGCCGCACGCATCGACCGGCTGCGCGCTCTGCTCGCCGTGCTGCCCGACGCCTACTGGCCCGACCAGTACAACAACCCCGACAACACGACCGGTTACGCCTCGCTCGCCGCCGAACTCGCTGCCCAGCTGGACCACTTGGACGTACTCGTGTGCAGTGTCGGCACCGGTGGGCACAGCGGCGGTGTGATCGGCCCTCTGCGACGGCACTGGCCGGCACTGCGGCTGATCGGCGTGGACTCCACCGGCTCCACCATCTTCGGCCAGCCCGCCCGGCCCCGCCTGATGCGCGGCCTGGGCAGCAGCATCCATCCGCGTAACGTCGCCTACGACGCCTTCGACGAGGTGCACTGGGTGGGGCCGGCCGAGGCCGTGGACAGTTGTCGGCGGCTCGCCCGGGGCAGTTTCGTCAGCGGTGGCTGGAGCACCGGTGCCGTCGCCCGCGTCGCCGCCTGGGCGGCCCGGGTCCACCCGGGTGCGGTCGTCGGCACCGTCTTTCCCGACGGGCCGCACCGCTATCTCTCCACCGTCTACGACGACGACTTCACCACAGCCCACGGCGTCGATCCCGCCACCGCGGCCACCCGGCCCGTGGAGATCCCGCACCCGTACGCGGCGGAGGCCACCGGCTGGGTGCGGTGCACCCGCGTCACCGACCCGCTCGCGCCCCGCGCGGACGGACCGGTGAGGGCCGCCGATTCGCTCACGCCTCGCGCGGAGGACCGATGAGGACCACCCATCCGCTCACGCCTCGCGCGGAGGACCGATGAGGACCACCCATCCGCTCACGCCCCGCGCGGAGGACCGATGAAAACCAGTCTGCACACCGTCCGCCTGGACCTCGCCGAACCGCTGCGCATCTCCCGTTCGACGATGTCCGCCCGTGACGCCGTCCGGCTGAGCCTCGAGCATGAGGGTCTGACCGGTCATGGCGAGGCCGTCAGCAGCGTCTACTACCGGCTCGACGCCGCGGCACTCGCGCGACACTTCACCGCCATCGGCGCGGGCCTGGACCGCTACCCCGACCCCGAGACCGCCCTGGAAGCTCTCCGTGCCGGTGAGTTGGCCGGCGACGGCACTCCCCCGGCCGTGACCGCCGCCTTCGAGGCGGCCCTGCTGGACCTGGTCGGCAAGCGCGCGGGCCAGCCCGTGCACCGCCTCCTGGGCACCGAGAACACCCCCGTCGCGGCCACCGCCCGCACCATCGGCATCACCTCGCCTTCGCGTGCGGCGGCACAGGCCCGCGCCCTCGCGGCGAGCGGCTTCCAGGTGCTCAAGGTGAAGGCGGGGGCGACCGATCCGGAGGAGGACGTCGAGCGCGTCCGGGTCGTCCGGGACGCCGCGCCCCGCGCGCGGCTGCTCCTCGACCCGAACGGCGCCTGGACCGCCGTACAAGCCCGGGACTTGCTGCCCCGTTTCGCCGCGCTCGGCGTCGAGGCCGTCGAGCAGCCTCTCGCCCCCGGCGACCCGGAAGGGCTGGCCGCGCTGGCCGAGCGGTCCCCGCTGCCCGTCATCGCCGACGAGGACGCCGTCGACCTGGAGGACGTGCGCCGCCTCGCCGGGCGCGTCCACGGCGTCAACGTCAAGCTCGCCAAGTGCGGCGGGGTGTACGCGGCCCTGCGCATCGCCGAGGCGATCGACGGCAGCGGTACGCGGCTGATGCTGGGTTGCCTGGTCGCCAGCACGCTGGGGATCGCACCCGCCGTGCACCTCGCCGACCGGGCCCGCTGGGCCGATCTGGACGGGCATCTGCTGCTCGCGCACGACCCGTGGACCGGCATCGGCGGTGCGGACGGCCTGGTGCGGGCGAGCGGATCGCCGGGGCTGGGCGTCGCGCCGTGGGACGGGGCGCCGCGGGACGGAGCGCCACGGGACGGAGCGCCATGAAGACCTGGCACGAGATACGCAGCCTGCCGCCCGCCGTCCGTCTTCTGCTGGTCAATCAGCTCGGCGTCAACACCGGCTTCTACCTGCTCATCCCCTACCTCGCCACCCACCTCACCGAAAATCTGGGCCTGTCGGCCGCCGTCGTCGGCGTCGTCCTGGGGGTCAGGAACCTCAGCCAGCAGGGCTTGTTCGTCATAGGCGGCTCCGCCTCCGACCGGTTGGGCGCGCGAGGCGTCATCATCGCCGGCTGCGCGCTGCGCACCGCTGGCTTCGCGTTGTTCGCGCTCGGCGACCACCTGGCCGTCCTGCTCGCGGCGTCCGTCCTCAGCGGGTTCGCGGGCGCACTGTTCAACCCCGCCGTCCGCGCGTACGTCGCGCAGGAGGCCGAGGGGCGCAGGGCCGAGGCGTTCGCCCTGTTCAACGTGTTCGCCACCACCGGCGCGCTGATCGGTCCGCTGCTGGGCAGCGCGCTGCTGCTGGTCGACTTCCGCACCTCGGCGCTGACCGCCGCCGGAATATTCGCGGTCCTGACGGTTGCACAGGCCCTGATGCTGCCCGCCCGGCCGGTCGAGCCGACCGGGGACGGGGTGCTCGCCGACTGGCGGGAGGTGCTGGGCAACCGCGCCTTCCTGGCCTTCGCGCTCGCCGTGTCCGGCCTGTTCACCCTGGAGAGCCAGCTGTATCTGCTGCTCCCCGACGCGGCGCGGCGGGCCACCGGCTGGGACGGCGCCGCCGGACTGGTCTTCGTCGTCGGCGCCCTCGCGGGCCTCCTGCTGCAACTGCGCCTGACCCGTGCGCTCAATCGGCGCGGGGACCGGGCCCGTTGGGTGGGGACGGGGCTGTTCCTGATGGGGGCGGCGTTTCTGCCGCCGCTCCTGGTCGCCACCGCGTCCAGCGGGCCGGACGACCCGACGCTGCGATTGCTGCCCGTGCTGGCGGGCGCCCTGCTGCTGTACCTCGGGGTGATGGTCGCCCAGCCGTTCGTGATGGACCTGATCCCCGCCTTCGGCCGGCCCGCACTGACCGGCACCCACTTCGGCCTCTTCTACGTCGTCTCCGGTGTCGTCGCCGCGATCGGCAACGCGGTTGTCGGCTGGGCCATGGACACCGGGCGGGACGGCGACGCCGCGTGGCTGCCCTGGGCGTGCTGCGTACTGGCCGGCCTCGCCTCGGCGCTCGGCGTCCTGCGGCTGCGCCGCCTGGGATCGCTGCCCGCGCCGCCGCATCTCCCTCTCCCCACCGCCGCCGTACGAGGAAGGACCCCGGCATGACCTCCGCGGGGCACAACCTGCTCACCGACCACCCCGCCCTGTACGAGGCCCGGTTCCCCGACCCCGACCGCCTGGCCGCACGCTGGACGCAGGACTGCCTGCGACGGCACGGCGCCGGCAACCGCGTCCTGGACATGGGCTGCGGAACCGGCCGCGACGCGGCGTGGCTGCACGGCGCCGGGCACGCGGTGATCGGCGCGGACCTCTCCGAGGCGATACTGGCGTACGCCCGCGAGCATCACCCGGGACCCGAGTACGTCCGCGCCGACCTGCACGGATTCGGCCTCGGGCGGGGTGTGTGCGACGCCGTGGTGTGCCTGGACAGCGCCTTGCTGTACTGCCACACCAACGACCAGCTGGACGGTTTCCTGTCCTCCTGCCGCCACGCCCTCGCACCGGGCGGCCTGCTCGTCGCGGAGATGCGCAACGGCTCGTACTTCCTCGGCCGCACCGACCTCCTCGACACGCCCAGGTCCGACGCGTTCACCTGGCACGGCACCGTCCACCGGTCCGTCACCACCCTCACGGTGGACCGTACGGACCAACTGCTGCGCCGCAGACGCGTGTGGACCTCCGACGACGGCTCCGAGCCCGTCGAGCAGCGGTCCGCGTGGCGGCTGCTGTTCCCGCAGGAGCTGCGGCACCTGCTGGCCGCTCACGGCTTCGACGTCCTGGAGCTCCACGACGGGCCGGGGCCGCGCACCGAACCGCTCTGGCGCGAGGGCCTGCTCCCCGGGCACACCACCGACGCCGACCGGCTGCACGTGGTGGCCCGTCTCACCCACCCGTCCACCGACATCACCACCCCTTGAGGATTCCCATGCACGACGTTTCGACCGACCGTCCCTCCTCCTTCCCCGAGCTGCGCCGCCGCGGTTTCCTCGCCGCGACCGGCGTCGGCGCGCTCGCCCTGGCCGGGTGCGGCGGCCCCGGCACCGACGACGGGGCGGGCCGGGACGGCGGCTCGCCCACGAAGGGCGGGCGGCTGCGCGCCGCGTTCGCCGGCGGAGGTGCGAGCGAGACCCTCGACCCGCACCTCGCCAACCTGTTCGCCGATGTCGCCCGCGCCAAGGCCCTGTTCGACAAGCTCGCCGACTACGGCGCCGACCTGTCCGCCGTCCCCCGCCTCGCGGAGAGATGGGAGCCCAACAAGGCGCTGGACCGCTGGCAAGTGACCCTGCGCGAAGCCGTCTTCCACGACGGCAGCCCCGTCACCGCGAAGGACGTCCTCTACAGCTACCGCCGGATCGCCGACCCGAAGCAGGCGTTCCGCGCCAAGGCGTCCCTGGAACCCATCGACCTCGACGCCAGCCGAGCCACCGGCGCACGCTCCCTCGAGTTCGTGCTCAAGCGGCCCACGGCCGAATTCCCCAACGTGCTGGCCGCGTTCGGCGCCTACATCGTGCCCGAGGGCGCCACCGACTTCGACGAGAAGCCGGTCGGCTCCGGTCCGTTCCGGTTCGTGTCCTTCACGCCCGGCCGCTCGGCGGTCTTCCGCCGCCACGACGCCTACTGGGAGGGCGCCCCGCACCTCGACGAGATCGAGTTCGTCGTGGCGAACGAGGAGTCGGCCCGGGTCAACGCGCTGCTCGGCGGGCAGGTCGAGTACGCCCACGAACTCAACCCCACCACCGCCTGCGCCCACGAGGACAAGGGGCGGATCGAGATCGTGCGGCTGCGGGGCAGCGCCATGCAGGCGTTCTGCATGAAGACCGACCGGCCGCCCTTCGACGACCCGAGGGTGCGCCAGGCGTTCTTCCTCATCGCCGACCGCCGGGAACTCGTCGACGGCGCGCTGTCCGGCGCGGGCGAGGTCGGCAACGACCTGTTCGGCAAGGGGTACGAGTACTACGCCGACGGTCTGCCCCAGCGGGAACAGGACCTCGACCGGGCCCGCTCCCTGCTGAAGCGGGCCGGCGCCGAGGATCTGAAGGTCACCCTGGACACCTCCGCCGTCGCCGCCGGGTTCACCGAGGCCGCCGGCATCTTCCGCGACCAGGCGAAGAAGGCCGGGGTCACCGTGCACGTGAGGATGGGCAGCAAGGACTCCTACTGGAGCGACATCCTCGACAACGGCACCCTGTGCTGCTACCGCTCCGGCGCCATGCCCATCGAGGCGCACATCTCCCAGCGGCTGCTCACCGACTCCACCACCAACGCCACCAAGTGGCGGCACAAGGACTTCGACGCGCTCTACCAGCAGGCCCAGTCCACCCGTGACAAGGCCGAACGCGCCGCCGTCTACGAGCGCATGCAGCGCCGTCTGTACGCCGAGGGCGGCTTCCTGGTGTGGGGGTTCGCGGACTGGATCATCGGAACGGCCCGCAAAGTCAAGGGAGTCGACGCGAAGGCGCCCGCCAACACCCTGGACTGGGCCCGTTTCGACACGGTGTGGCTCACGTGAGCGGACTGCGTTCCTTCGTCGCCCGGCGACTGCTCCTCGGCGGCGTGCAGACCGTGGCCGTGGTGCTGCTGGTCTTCGCGCTCACCGAGGCGCTGCCGGGCGACGCCGCGGTCGCCCTCGCCGGGGACCAGCCCGACCCGGCCCGCGTCGCGGCCATCCGGGAGGCGATGGAGCTGGACCGGCCGGCCTGGGAACGGCTGGCCGACTGGGCGGCGGGGCTGTTCCACGGCGACCTCGGCACCTCGCTGGTCTCCGGCCGTCCGGTGCGGCAGTACCTCGCCGACGGCCTCGGCCCGACCCTGATGCTGGCCTCCCTGACCGTGGCGCTGCTGGTGCCGGTGGGGTTCGGGCTCGGGGTGCTGGCCGCCCGGCACGCGGGCCGGCCGGTGGACCGGCTGATCAGCTCGGTGACACTGGCCGTGTACGCGGTCCCCGAGTTCGCCCTCGGGGTGCTGCTGGTGACGGTGTTCGCGCTGCGGCTCGGCTGGCTGCCGCCGACCGCCCTCGGCTACGGCACGGACCTGCTCGCCCATCCGGCGGCGCTGGTCCTGCCCGTCCTGGTCCTGTTGTCGCGGCCGGTGTGCTCATTGGCGCGGCTGGTCCGCGCGGGCATGATCGACGCGCTCGCCTCCCCGTATGTGGCGCATGCCCGCCGCTACGGCGTGTCGGGCCTCCGGATCCGGTACGCGCACGCCCTGCCGAACGCCTTGGCGCCCGCCGCGCAGCAGTTGGCCCGCACCGTCGACTGGCTGCTGTGCGGTGTCGTCGTGGTGGAGGCCCTGTATGTGATCCCCGGGCTCGGCACCGTACTGCTGGGCGCGGTGGCCGAACGCGATGTGCCCGTGGTGCAGGGGCTGGCGGTGGTGTTCGGCGTGCTGACCGTCGTCCTGAATCTCGGCGCCGACCTGGTCGCCCACCGGCTCACGCCACGGGCGGGGGTGGCTGCGTGAGGGCCATGCGTACGGGCCGCTTCACGCTCGGTCTCACTGTGGTCGCAGTACCACTCGTCCTCGCACTGCTCGGCCCGGTGTTCGCGGGTGCACCGGGCCCGCGGGCCGCGTCCTTCACGCTGGGCGAAGGCCACTGGCTCGGCACCGACTTCGTGGGCCGGGACGTCTGGCGGCAGGTGCTGCACGGTGGGCGCCCGGTACTGCTGACCGCGCTCGCCGCGACCGCCCTGACCTACCTGCTCGCCCTCCCAGTCGGTCTGTTCAGCGCGCTCACCCGGCACCGCTGGCTGGAGGAGCTGCTGATGCGCCCCCTGGACGTCCTGCTCGCGGTGCCGTCGCTGCTGCTGATCCTGCTGGCGGCCACCGTGTTCGCGCCGGGCGCCGTGGGTCTGACCCTGCTGGTCACGCTGGCCAACGTGCCCGACGCGGCGCGGCTGGTGCGCGCCGCCGCCGCGGAGGCCGCCGCCCGGCCCGCGGTCGAGGCGCTGCGGATGCAGGGCGAGACGTGGTGGCGGACGGCTGTCGGCTATGTCGGCCGCGCCATGCTGCGCCCCCTGGCCGCCGACGCCGGCACCCGGCTCACCGGTGTGCTCTACCTGGTCGCCACGGCCGCGTTCCTCGGAGTCGGCGTGGCGCCCGACGCCGCCGACTGGGCGGTCATGGTGGACCGCAACCGGACGGGACTGTTCGTGCAGCCATGGGCCGTGGTCGTGCCCGCCGTGCTGATCGTCACGCTGACGACGGGGACGAACCTCCTCTTCGACGCCGCGCTGGACAAGGGCGGTCAGCCATCAGGGAAGGAAGGACGTCCGTGAACGACGAGACCACGGCGAAGAATCCCGTCGCCGCCGAGATTCGCGAACTGCGCATCGTCGTGGAGGGACGGGCGATCGTCGACGGGGTGAGCCTGCGGCTCCGGCCCGGCCGGGTCACCGCGTTGATCGGCGCGTCGGGCAGCGGCAAGACCACCACCGGGCTCGCCCTGCTCGGCGAGTACCCGGAGGGTGCGCGGGTCACGGGTGAGGTACAGGTCGCGGACGGCGGCCCGGTCGGCTACATCCCCCAGCATCCGGCGGCCGTCCTCAACCCGGCCCGCCGCGTCTCGGCACTACTGACCGACATCGCCCGGACGCGGGTAAGTCACCTTCCGATCCGCCAGCGCCGGGCGGCGGCCCGCGACCGCGTTCTGAGCGCCCTGATCGAGGCCCAACTCCCCGACGACGGAACCCTGTTGCGGCGCTATCCTCACCAGCTCTCCGGCGGCCAGCAGCAACGCGTCGTCCTCGCCCAGGCGTTGCTGCTCGGGGCGCGGGCCGTCGTGGCCGACGAGCCGACCACGGGCCAGGACGCCCTGACCAAGAGCCGCATCGTCGAACAGTTCCGGGCCGTCGCGGCTCGCGGCATCGCGGTGCTGCTGCTCAGCCACGACCTGGACGTGGTGGAATCCCTCGCCGACGAGGTGGTGGTGCTGCGGGCCGGCCGGGTCGTCGAACACGGAGCGGCCGGGCAGGTCAGGACCTCGCCGCAGCACGCATGGACCCGTGAACTGTTGCATGGACGCAGGGAGTCGACGGACGCCAGGCATGCGCCACCGGGGGCGCGTGCGTCGCTGTCCGGTGACAGCGGCAAGGCACCTGTGCTCCGAGTACGCGGCCTGACAGCCCGGCACCGCGACAACGCACGCGGCGCCGCGGTGGTGTTGCGCGTCCCTGAACTCACTCTGTACGCGGGGCAGTCGCTCGCCGTGGCCGGCCGGTCGGGCAGCGGCAAGACCACCCTGGCTCGCTGCATCGCCGGCCTCCACCGGGACCACGACGGTGAGATCCTCCTTGGTGCCGATCCGCTGCCGCGCAGTCTGCGGAACCGGAGCCGCGCGCAGTTGGCATCCGTGCAGTACGTCTTCCAGGACCCGCGCGCCGCCTTCGACGAGTACCGCCCCGTCGTACGGCAGGTCGCCCGGACCGCCGTACGCCTGCGGGGCGCCGACGAGGACACGGCGATGCGGGAGGCACTGGCCACCCTGGCCGACCTCGGTCTACCGGAGGAGACGGCCCACCGGCGTCCGGGCGGGCTGTCAGGCGGCGAGTTGCAGCGTGCCGCCCTGGCCCGCGCCCTCCTCGCCCGTCCCCGGGTCCTCGTCTGCGACGAGATCACGTCGGGCCTGGACATGGTCACCCGTCGGGGCATCCTCGACGTCCTCACCGGGCTGGTCGAGGACCGCGGCGACCTGTCGTTGGTCCTGATCACCCACGACCTGAGCACGGCGGCGCTGGCCCACCGGGTCGCCGTCCTGGACGGCGGGGAGGTCGTCGAAGAGGGTCCGACGCGGACGGTACTGGCGACCCCGGCCCATCCGTTCACCATCGCCCTCACGGGGGCGGCTGCCGGGCGTCGCCGCGCCACCCCCGTCCCCCGCCCCTGATGCGTCTCAGGGGTGCGCTTCTTCTCGCCCGTCGAAGACCTCTCGTGCGCGCTCGATGGCCGGCATGCTCTGCGCGGCCCAGGCCAGCAGCACGTCGACGGGGTGCCGAAGTGTCTTGCCGAGGGGCGTGATCCGGTACACGACCGCGACGGGGCGGGTGGAGACGACCTCGCGCTCCACCACGCCGTTGCGCTCCAGGCGCCGGAGTGTCGCGGTCAGGGACTTCTGCGTGACCTGAGGGATGGCCCGGCGCAGTTCGTTGAAGCGGCACGGGCGCTCGCACAGTTCGTTGAGGACACTGAGGGACCACTTGTCGAGGACCTGGTCCAGCAGTTCGCGGTGCGGGGCGTCGACGCGGAGTTCCTGATCGAGTTGCTGGTCGGTATCCAAGGCGAAACCTGGTCTCGTTGAAGTGTCCTTCGGCCACTAAGTAGCTTATGGATACTTCGATGAGGGAGAAGAGACCATGACTGTTCAGTACGTCACCCCCGAGGGCATGCTGCGGCCCGTTCCGTACCACCACGTCGCCGTGGGCACCGGGACGAAGCACGTCCACGTCAGCGGACAGATCGCGCGCCTGGCCGACGGGACCGCCGTCGCGCCCGGCGATCTGGCCGGGCAGGTCACCCAAGCGCTGCGCAACACGTCCGTCGGGCTGGCCGGCGCGGGAGCGTCCTTCGCGGACGTGGTGCGCCTGACGTTCTACGTGACCCGGTGGAGCCCGGAGAAGATCGGCGACTTCATGGCCGGCGTGGAGGCCGTCGCCGACGAGATCGGGCTCGCGCTTCCCCTGCCACCCGCCTCACTCATCGGCGTGGAGTCCCTCTTCGAGCCGGACGTCCTTGTCGAGGTGGAAGCGACGGCGCTGCTGGACTGACTGCGGCCGGGGCACGGTCACAGCCGGGGCTTGGCCTCCCAGCGGGGACCCATGTCCGGGGTGTCGACTCCCGCGAGTTCCGTCACCAGGCGGTGCACCCGCGTCAGATCGTGCAGCAGCGCACGCGTCTCGTCCGGCGGCATCTCCGCACGCCGGGCGATCTCGTCCAGGAGGACGGCATCGCCGTCGTGCGCCGCCTGCGCCTCCGACACCGCCTGGAACACCCGCTCGTGTTCCGGGGTGTAGTCGTGGCGCTCGCCGTCGACGAACGTCCGTTCCGGGCCCGCGGCCGCAGGGTCCTTGATCGGCTGCTCGGCCAGATCGCCGGGGCGCCACTGCTGCTTGCCGCGGTGCTTCGCCGCGATACGGTTCTCATGCGTCACCGAACCGCCGTGGCGCATGTGCGTCCGCTGCTTGGAGGCGCCCAGGGTCTCGTTGCGGGCGCTGGGGGCCTCGCCGACGGCCGCCGCGTCACGGGCCGCCGCCCTGCGCTGCTCCTCGTTGCCTTCCATCTTCTTGCCGGCCATGGTGCTCTCCGTCCTCGTACTGTGCCTGGCCTCCCGTTCGTGTCAGCTGTCGAGTTCCTCCCGGATCGGCGGCTTGGGTGCGTCCCGCAGATGCTGGGACTGGCCCGGCCTGCCGCCCTTGCGTGCCTGCTCAGCGCGCTGTGCGGGACTCAGGTCGAGGTCGGAGGCGGGGTCCACCCGTACCGACCGTGCCACCTCGTCCTTGTTCGCGTACTCGTCCGGCGGAATGGCGCGCAGGGCCGCGACGACCTCCTTCGATCCGCCGCCCGTCCTGCGGGCCGCTTCCACCAGTTCGTCCTTGGTCGCCGGGAAGTCGACGTCCTTCAGTGCCTCCACGACCTCCCGAGCACTCGTGCCGTGCGCCATGGCTGGCTCTCCGTTCCGGTGCGGTGTGTGGGTCTCAGGGGCGCCGAGTACCCCGACCCCGCTGACCGTTTCGCACCTTTGTCCCGTTTTTCGAGCCGGTGAAGGAGGCAGGTACGAAGAGAGCCTGCGACGACCTTGTGGGGTCAGAGGGCGACCGTGCCGCGAATGCAGACGACGGTGGCTTCGCTCACCCAGACCGTGCCGTCCCGGTCGGCGCTGACCTCGATGCGGGCGGCCCGGCCCACCCTCGCCCCCTGGGAGACGCGGTAGGCGGAGGGAGCGGCGCCGGTGGAGGTGAGCCACTGCCCGACGGCGGCGTTCATGCTGCCGCACGCGGGGTCCTCGGGCACGCCGATACCCGGGGCGAACGTACGCAGCTCGAAGGCGTACTCGGAGCCCTCGGGCCAGGGGCCGATCGCGCCGACCATGGCGTCCGGAATCAGGGTCAGGTCGGGTTCGAGGGCGAGGACCTCCTCGGCGGTGGCCAGCTGGAGCACGGCCCAGCCTGGCCCGTTGTCGACCCACTGATGTGCGACGACCCGCTCCCGTGTGATGCCGAAGGCGGCCACGATCCGCTTCAGATGATCGCCGTCGAGTTCGCCGGTACGGACTCGGGGCGGGGCGGCGAAGGACAGGGTGTCGTGGGTGCGGCGGACGGTGACCAGGCCGGCGGCGCACTCCTGCACGAGGTGCCCGGCGTGCCGCGGGGTGCCGCCGCCGTCGAGCCAGGCACGTGCGGAGCCGAGGGTGGGGTGTCCGGCGAACGGCAACTCGCCTTCGGGTGTGAAGATGCGCAGCCGGTAGTCCGCCTCGGGAACGGTGGGCGGCAGGACGAACGTGGTCTCGGACAGATTCGTCCAGCGGGCCACTTGCTGCAACTGCTCGTCGCTCAGGTCCGTCCCGTCCAGGATCACCGCGACCGGATTGCCGGAGTAGGGACTCGTGGAGAACACGTCGACCTGCACGAAGGGACGGGTACGCGGCATGGGTAGGGTCACCTTTCGCAATGGCTGCCAAGGGGTCCATCTCAACGGCCACTTGTGCCACTGGGACAGGGCCAGTCACGGCTGAGTGGACTGATCACCGCGGACGGCCGAGGCGACCATGCGGCCGCCGACGAACGTACGGGTGGGCTTGAGGTCGCGCAGGGCCTCGCCGGAGCAGGTGGCTTTTCACAGGGGGTGCCGTGGGACCGGCGCGCCGAGGACCTGCCACCGGTCATCATGCGCCCACGGACGGTGCCCGCGCCACGACCGGGTTTCTCCCAGATGGGAGCCTCCGCCTCTCAAAGATCTCGACAGCGGGCGCACGTCACCGGCCGGCGCCTCGGCCCCCGTCGACGTGGAGAATCGCGCCCGTGACGAAAGGTGCGTTGTCCAGGTAGAGGACCGCTTCCACGACGTCCGCCACCTCGCCCATGCGTCCCAGCGGGTGCCTTCGGGCCAGATCCTCGTGGTCCTCCCCCTCGTGCAGGGAGGTCCTGATGATGCCGAGCGAGACGGCGTTGCTGCGGATGCCGCGGGCCGCGTACTCGACGGCCAGGGATCGTGTGGCGGACTGCAGTCCCCCCTTGGTCAGGGAGGCGAGCACCGACAGCTCCGCCGAGCTCGCCACGTCGGCCAGGCTGGTGGTGATCTGGACGACGTGGCCGCCGTCCTGGTGGAGCATCCGCTCGACGGCGAGCTGGGTGATGCGGAAGAACCCGGTCAGGTTGACCCCGACGACCGCGGCGTAGTCCTCCTGGGTGTACTCCGTGAACGGCTTGGAGATGAAGAGACCGGCGTTGTTGACCAGGGTGTCGATGCGTCCGAACCGCTCCATGGCCGCGGCGGTCAGACGCTCGGCCGTGGCGGGGTCCGCGATGTCACCTCGCAGTGTCAGCAGGTCCGGGTCGTCGGACGGGGCGATGGTGCGGGAAGTGGCGACAACTTTGTGGCCGAGCTTGCGGTAGGCGTCGACCAGGCCGGCGCCGATGCCCTGAGACGCGCCGGTGATGAGGGCGACCTTGGTGCCGGGAGGGTTCATGAGGACCTCTTCGGTCGTGAGGATGCGATGGTCCACGGGCCCGGGGGGCGTTCGTCCAGCATCGCGCGTCGTACGGGATGCCGCGCCTTCTGGCCGTGGATGGTCCGCGCCGGGCGGCGACCGGGACGTCGGGCGATGAGACGGTGAGGGCGGGCAGGCCGGGCAGGGCCAGGTGATCGCGAGGACGGTAACGACGAGGCCGAGGGAGGGCGCCGCGGTGGTCGCTCCCACCAGCCGCGCAGAGGGCGGGCAGAAGGTGGCGCTGGTGGCCTTCGGGGGCGAGGTCACGTGGTGACGGCGCCGTCCGAGGCCGATCCGAAGGTGGCCACGTACTTGGCGAAGACACCTCGCTCGAGGGGCCGCCCGGGTCGCGACCACGCGTTGCCGCGCGCCGTCACCAGGCCGGGGTCGACGAGCAGGTTCAGTGTCCCGGCAGCCGTGTCGACGGCGATGCGGTCACCGTTCTCGACCAGGGCGATCGGCCCGCCCAGGTGTGCCCCGGAAGGTCGCGTATCGGGAGGGGGCGTAAAACGACTCCCCCACCCCGGAAGAACATCTTGACGGTCGAGCGGCAATTCGAATGTGACGCACGTCACCTACCAAGGGAGCAGCCATACTTGATCCTTGATCAGATACTTGACGAGGCAAGCAGATTATCGAAGGAGTTATTCATGACCACATCTCCCGGCAAGCGCATCACCCGTGCCGCCGTCGCCTTCTCCGGATCCGCGCTGCTCATGGGCGCGGCGCTCGTCCAGCCCGCCGCAGCAGCCACCATCCCGTGGGGCCAGGCCAACTTCTATTCCGGGAGGGACTTCACCGGGTCGGTGTTCCCCATTCCGGCTACCGACACCGAATGCACGAACCTTGCCGAGCCCGCGCTCTCGGTGGCCAATTTCAAGTACGCGAACGTCGCCGTGTTCTTCGGCGAGGACTGCACCCAGCCCTACGGCAACGTCACCGGCCTGCACCAGGGCAACCTGCCCGCACCGGCCAAGAGCTACTACGTCACCCCCACCTGGACGTCAGCCGTCCAGTAGGCGCGGCACACGACGGCGAGGCACGGTCCGGCACGGCCGGAACGCATGGCCGGACACCGCACACCGAGCCGGTGCCCCGAGCGTCGGACGGCTCGACGGGTGGGGCGCCGCCGAAACAGCGGAGGGCGGACCGTCACCGCGTCGACGTCGGGCACCGGGGCCGCCGGGCAGGTCAGGGCAGGAGTGCGCGTACGGCGGTCCTGTGCAGAACCTGCTCGGCGCGGTCCCATGTCCAGCCGCTCTCCACGACAAGCGCGTGCCAGCCAGGAGGACCGAACCAGTACCAGAGGAGGTCGGCCGTCTCCTCCTGCGGGCAGATGGGCGACGTCTCCAGCGTGTGCAGGTGGCCGGCGGCCGCACGCAGGGCGTCACGGTAGGCCGCGGTGGCGCGTTCCCAGAGTGCCTCGCCGTCCTCGTGGACGGGGAGGGCTTTGCGGATGGCCTCGTGCACGGAGAACTGTGTCTCGTTGCCCACCCGTGTCCCCCGGGCCAGGGCCGCGAGGACCTTTTCCGGCGTCCGCAGCGCGAGTATCTCCTCCATCGCCTCGCGGTAGCCCGACGCCTTCACTCCCTGGTCGACGATCCGGTACAGGATGTCGCTCTTGCTCCCGACACTGGCGAACACCGTCTTCGGAGCAACGCCGGCGGCCGAGGCGATGTCGGCGACGGCCACTCGCCCGTAGCCGCGCTCGGCGAACAGCGCCGTCGCCCGGCTGAGGATCAGTTCGCGGGTGCGGGCCGCACCCTCCGCGCGCAACGGGGACACATAGGGGCGTTTCGGCGACATGATCCGATGCTAGCACCAGTAATTCATTAGGTACGCTGTTACCTCGAACGTGTGCGCGGAACCCACGCCCGACACCGGAGCCGGCCCCGCGCCCTCCCGACGCCCGCAGCGCGGATCGCGTCGCCGACGAAAGGCTTGACCATGGGAATGGACGCTTCGGAGCTGGGCCGCGGCCTCTTCCGCATCCTCGAGACAGGTGACCCGGCCCTGGCCGCCGACGTGGTGCACCCCGAGTTCCGCAACCGCGAGGCCGCGGTGTCGCCGGAGGCCTGCTCGACCCCGGGTCCCGCGGGGGTGCTGGCCTCGGGGGCGTGGATGCGCTCCGCCTTCAGCGACCTGCGCTTCGTCGTCACCGACGTCGCCGACGCGGGCGACCGGGTCTGGGTGCGACTGCGTATGCAGGGCCGGCACACCGGGCCCTTCGTCAAGTTCCGGGACGGCGCCCTCGACCAGGCGGTACCTCCCACCGCGCGCGAGATCGACTTCGAGCAGATCCATGTGCTCGGGCTACGCGACGGCAAGGTGGTCTCGCACGAGGCGGTCCGCGACGACGTCACGATGCTCGGACAGTTGGGCGTGTTTCCGCCGGAGCCAGCCGGCATGCTGCGCATGGTCGGATGGCGACTGACCGGCCGAGCCAAGCGGGCCGCGCAACGTGTGACGACGCAGGCGGCCGACGCGGCCGCACAGGCGTAACGGGTCCCCTTCCGGCCGCCACCACCGGGTCCTTTCGGATGGATCCAGCAGGCCCGAGGGCAGCGGCCGGAGCGGCCCGCCTCCATTCGCCCGGCCCGCCCCCCGGCAGGGCCCTACCCTGCTGCCGTTCATGGCGGCCGAGGCCCCCGAGGCCGGAACACACGCATCACGCCCGACGAGGGCCGCCGCATGGCGCGAGGGCACATGTGCGACGTGTAGCCCAGGGAGCACGCGTGAGGCAGTCCAAAGGCCGCCGATATTTGCTTCGCATAGCAATTAAAACTAGTGTGGCTCACGGCCGACAGCTCGCGTGTCGGCCCCGACCTCCCCTGACACCCGGAAGGAAAGCCACATGCCCTCCACCGTGCCCGACAGCCAGCCCGACCCCTCCCGGACCGAGAGCGACCTCTACATCGCCGGCACCGGCCGCCACCGCGGCCGACAGGCGGACGGAGAGCTGTGGGCCCTCGGCGCCGACAGCACCGGCCACGGCCGGCACCGCAGGACGACGATCGCCGTCGGGGCCCGGCCTACGCCCGCCACCGACCAGCCGGACAACGATCCGGTCCGACAGCTCGTCTGGAGCTGAGGAGCGGATCACCGCCCGAGCCGCTGCCACCGCCGCCCGGCACACTCTGCGCGAGCCCCCGGCGCGCGCCTCACAGCCGCTGCCACCAGCCGTGATCTTCGGCAGCCTCGAGGACACCGCCCCGGTGGGCAAGCCGGCGCTGATCGCAGCCCGAGTACGGGACGGCATTCCCTGGCCCTGGAACACGCCCCGCGTCCGACGTTAGCCCACCTGCGTGCGATGGGTGCCCACCGCCGCGTTCGCCGGCACGGAGGAGTGGGGCGAGACGACTCCCAGGAACCTTTCGCACGGCGCACGGGGCGGGCGGCGGGCTCGCCGGTGAGATACGACGCCGCCGGTCCCCTGAGTCCCGGGACCCCTACGGCGATGCCGGGCCGTTCGAATATCTGCCGCACCACCGGTGAGGCCCTTCCACGGGGGAGCACGCCCTATTCCCGGCCGGCAGCGGAGTCCACTGCGAGATGTCTCACGGTCCGCACTCCTCCATTACTAGACAGATCTGTCTAGTATGGCGCCACCAAGCCCGCCGACCGGGAAGTACCGCATGCGCTCCGCATCCCTCGTACGTCAGTCCGTCCCGCAGGGCTCGCTCAAGAAGCGGGCGCCCGCCCACGCGGCCCCGCGCCGGAGGCGACTCGGCCCCACCGCCTCCATCGGTGTGCTGGCCTCGATCCTCATGACGCTCCTGGCGGCGTCGAGCGCGCCGACCCCCCTGTACGCGATCTACCAGCAGCACTGGAGCTTCTCCCCCATCACCGTCACCGTCGTCTTCGGCATCTACGCGGTGGCCGTGCTCCTCTCCCTCCTGGTCTTCGGGAAGATCTCCGACCATGTGGGCCGGCGGCCCGTGCTGCTGGTCGCCCTGCTCGGCCAGGCGCTTGCGATGGTGGTGTTCGCCGAGGCCGGCGGGGTGAACTCGCTGCTCGCCGCGCGCATTCTGCAGGGGATCAGCACCGGCGCCGCGGTCGGTGCTCTCGACGCCGGCATGCTCGACATCGACGCGCGCCGGGGCGGCTTCCTGAACTCCCTCACGCCCACCCTCGGCACCGCGGCCGGCGCCATGGTCTCCGCTCTGCTCGTGCAGTACCTGCCGGCCCCGACCCGTTTGGTCTACCTGATACTGCTGGGCGTGTTCGTGCTGCAGGCGCTCGCGGTGCTCGCGATGGGCGAGACCGTCTCCCGCGCCCGCGGTGCGCTGGCCAGCATGGTTCCCGAGTTCAAGCTCCCCAGGACGGCCCGCCCGGCGGTGGGCATCGCCGCGCCGGTGATGTTCGCCGTATGGGCGCTGACCGGCCTGTACGCCGCGCTTGGCCCCGCCATCATCCGGACGCTGGTCCACTCCGACTCCGTGGTGTGGGGCGGCCTGCCCCTCTTCGTGCTCGCAACCGCCGCCGGCCTGGCGGTGCTGCTGCTGCGCGGGACGGCGACGCGCAAGGTCATGTTCATCGGCGTCGGCTCGCTGATCGCGGGTGTGCTGATCACCCTGGCGTCCGTGGCCTCCAACGGCGGATCACTCGCCGTGACCACGTTCTTCGTGGCTGCGGCGATCTCGGGCTTCGGGTTCGGAGCCGGCTTCCAAGGAGGCATCCGGCTGGTCGTCCCGCTGGTCGAGCCGCACGAGAGGGCGGGCGTGCTGTCCCTGCTGTACGTCATCTGCTACGTCGGCCTTGGTGTACCGGCCGTGATCGGCGGGTTCCTGGTGGTGCACGGCGGCGGCCTGGTGCCGACCGCCCGCGAGTACGGCGCAGCGGTCGTCCTGCTGGCCCTGGTGGCACTGACCGGGCTGCTCCGCAGCGGTCGCCGCGCCGAGCACACGGCAGTGCTGCGGTCCACCGACTTGCCGGCTCAGCCGGCGCTCGCCTCCGAGCCGGTGCCCGCGGCACCGATGACGCGACGGTGACCCCTTTTCCGAAGTCACCACATCACACCAGACAGAGCTGTCTGGCTAGGAAAGGGGACGCGAATCGCGTTTCGCGCGAATCTCCTCGAACTCACAGGAGAACATAAGGTGCAAAAATGAATACTTCTCCCCCCTTCAGAGTGGTGCAGCGGTCCGCCGCGTACTGGCGGGTGACCTTCGACTCCCCTCCCATCAATCTCGTCACCTTCGACACCTTCGCGGCCCTCGGCGAACTCGTCGACCAGATGGAGGCCGACGACGACGTCAAGGTGGTGGCCTTCGACAGCGCGGATCCCGACTTCTTCCTCGCGCACTTCGACCTGGTGCCGCCGAAGCAGCCCTATTCGGGACCCACGTGGCTGGACGTCGCCGCGCGCATGACCCGCTCCCGGGTGCTCACCATCGCCTCCGTCCGGGGCCGGGCGCGAGGAGTGGGCAACGAGTTCCTCCTGGCCTGCGACATGCGGTTCGCCAGCAAGGAGAAGGCCATCCTCGGCCAACCGGAGGTCGGGGCGGGGATCACTCCCGGCGGTGGAGGCACTGAACGACTCCCGCGCCTGGTGGGGCGGGCCCGAGCCCTGGAGATCATCGCGGGCGCCGACGACTACGACGCCGAGACGGCCGAACGGTACGGCTGGATCAACCGGGCACTGCCCGATGCCGAACTGGACGCCTACGTGGAGCGCCTCGCCACACGTATCGCCTCCTTCGACCGGCAGCCGCTGGCCGAGGTGAAGGCACTGATCAACAGGTCCACCCTCCCGAAGGAGGACGACCTGAGGGCCGGCCAGGACACCTTCCGCACCTCACTGACCTGGCCGGAGGCGCAGGGGCGGATCCGTCTGCTGCTTCAACGGGGCATGCAGCAGCGGGGCGACCTCGAGTACCGCCTCGGAGAGCTCATCGCCGACACCTGACGCTCAGGGCGCCGCGCGCGCCGAGCGCGGTCACAGTTGCCTTCCCGGAACATTCACACACCGCCGACACACGTACTTGCCTGGTCAAGTAATGTAGGTGTGGATCACGAGCAGGCCGGCCCGACCGGAGCGGACGCGGTCGGCAGGGAACGAGCAACGGAGACCCATGAGTTTTCCCCTGGAGGATGTGGCACCCGACGATCCGCGGTGGAACCGGCGCGGCGCACTGTACGTGCCGTCCGGTGAGGGTCCGACTGTCTGGGCCGCGAACGACGTCTACACGGTCAAGGCGACAGGCGCGCAGACAGGTGGGCATCTGGGCTTCGTCGAAGCCACCGTGCCGGCCGGAGGCGGCCCGATCCCGCACGCGCACACGCACGAGGACGAGACCTTCTACGTGCTGGACGGTGAGCTGGAGTTCGTGGACGGCGACCATGAGTTCACCGCCGTCGCCGGCGATTTCATCCACGTGCCGAAGGGGATCAGGCACGGCTTCAAGAACAGGCGGATACACGCTGCCAGGCTGCTGTTCATCTACACACCGCCCGGCCTGGAACAGCTCATGCTGGACCACAGCGTCCCCGCCCGGGCCGGCGAGACTCCACCACCCATCGACGACGACATGGCGGCCCGCGCCGGAGACGTCATCCGCAAGTCCAGGACGATCATGCTCCCCTGACCGACCCGGTTTGGTCGCGGCGGCCGGCCGGCGCAGTGGGCCGGAGTCGACACCTGATCCGAACGGCAGGCTGACAAGGGGGTGTATCGGCGGCGCCAGACGCCGGGAGCCCGGCCTGATCGACAAGACACCGCCTAGAGCTGGGGGATGACCAGCTCTAGGGCCACCGTCTTGCCCTGACCGTTGGGATAGCTGGTCCACTCGTCGGCCAGCGACTCCACGATCAGCATGCCGCGACCGTGCTCGGCCTCGGGTGCCTCCTCCTCGGTCAGCGACAGCGCCGAGGGGATGGGCGGGTTGGTGTCGGAGTCCCGGACCTCCAGTCGCAGATGGTCCTCGAAGATCCGCAGACGCAGATCCACGTCGCTCCCGGCGTGGATGAGCGCGTTGGTGACGATCTCGGAGGCCGCCAGCTCCACGACGTCCGCCATGTCCTCGAGGCCCCATGAGCCGAGCTGCTCGTGCACGAACGCGCGGGCCGTCCTGACCCCCCGCAGATCGCGTCGCTGGATGTGCATCCCCGCGGCCCTCGGCTCCTCCTGGCGCCCCGCTCCCTCGTACCGGGCCAGCAGCAGGGCGGCGTCGTCCCGGCGCTGCTGCGGTGTGACGACCTCCGAGACGATCCTTTCGGCCAGATCCTCCAGATGCGGCATGCGTACGGCGTCGGTCGCACCGAGCAGATCCCGCGCGCAGGTCTCCGGGCTCTCCGACCTCGAGGAGACGAGCCCGTTGGTGTACAGCATCAGGATCGAACCGGACTCGATCGTGTACTCCCGGGCCTCGTAGGGCTGGCTCATGGGCACCCCCAGGGGCACGTTGGCCGGGGCGTCCAGGGCATCGATGGTCCCGTCGCGGTGCCGGACCAGAGGAGCGGGGTGGCCCGCCAGAGCCACCTCCGCGGTACCGCCGAGCGTGTCCAGCGCCACGACGCAGCAAGTCACGGTCAGGGCGGTGCCCAGCTCGGCGAGCACCCTTCCGGTCCGGTCGATCATCGCCTCCGGGCGATGGCCCTCGGTCGCATAGGACGCCATGGCGGTGCGCACCTGTCCCATGACGGCGGCGCTCTCCACCGCGTGGCCCTCCACATCGCCGATGACCAGCACCGCACGGTCATCCGCGATCCGGAACACGTCGAACCAGTCGCCGCCCACCTTGGAGGTCACATCGGCGGGTCGGTAACGCGCCGTGGTGACCAGTCGCGGGAGGTCCGGCAGTTGCGCCGGCAACAGGAAGCGCTGCAGCAGCTGGGCCGCCTCGTGTTGCTCCGCGATCAGTTCGACGCGCTCCACGGCCGCCCCCAGCAGTCCCGCCATCATTCCGAGCAGCACCCGCTCCTCGGGGGGGAACCGGCGCGGGCCGGAGAAGGCCAGACAGCACACGGCCACGACCGTGCTGCGGACGGCGAAGGGCAGATCGACGAACTGCCCGTCGCCCCGCAGCGGCAGGTACGCCTCGGTGCGAGGCTCGCCCGCGGACGTCGCGTCGAGGAGCGAGGTCCCCTCCCCGGTGAGGTACAGCGGCCGTCCGCGGAACGCCGCGGCCGCAGGTGTCTGAGCGTCCACCCCGGCACCGTGGAGCCGGCGGGCCAGTTCCGTGGAGTCACCGCTGTGGCCCAGCACCCACAGGCGGCCCTCGCGTGCCGAGAGGAGCACCAGCGCGTCGGCACGCAGCGAGGACATCACGCAGTACTGGGCCGCCGACACGACGTCGTCCATGGTCGTGGCCCGGTTGAGCAGCTCCGCCAGCCGCCGCAGCGGGAACATCATGCTCGTACCGGAGGACCCCGGAACGTCGCGCACACCCCAACCGGGTGTGCACACGCTGGTGTCCACCTCCTGCTCCGCGGGGACGAGCATCGGCGTCGGTCCCGCGGCCACGCCGACGCCGTCGTCCACGAGGTGCGCGAGGACGGCGGCCAGTTGGCGCCCGACGTCCTCCAGGAACAGCATGTCGCCGTGCCCGAAGACCCCCGCGGTCTCCACACGGAGCACGGTGAGGGCTCCGAAGCGCCGGTCGCCGGAGGCGACGGGCGCCGAGAGGGCGACGTACGGATAGGGGAGCACGTGGTCCTGGTCCGGGCCGGCGGGATCGGGATCGATCAGCGCGGCCGCCCTGCCCGTGGCCCACGCGCGTGCCGTGGCGGACGGCATGTCGAGCGCCATGCGGCCGGGGAAGGTGAAGAACGAAGGCGCACTCCCGCCGGCCAGCGCCAGCCGCAGAGCGCCCTGGGCCTCGTCCAGCAGGTAGACCGCCGCCGACACTGCGTCCAGCCCTCGCCTCGCCTCGCGAGCGGCGCAGTTCAGGGCCTCCGCAAGATCGGAGCCCTGGACGACGCGGGAGCCGCCGCGTCGCCGGCCTCTGCCCGGTGTACTGCTCGCCACGAGAGGGCTCCCTCCAGCACTGCCGGCCTGCCGGGCACCGGCGGAAGATCCGCCGTCGGCGGCGTGACCGCCTGCCCGCGAGGCGGACCCGGCGCCTCCCAGCCGCTCGCTCCGACGCGGTGATCGCCGGAGAAACGGCTACAGCTCCAGTAAACACCTTCCTCGATCCGCCCCAGGAGCGTTGCCCGGGGCGGCGCCGCGCACCGCGCTTCACGGACCCTCGCCGCTCTCGAACAGCCGGCGCGTCGCCCCGTCGGGCACAGGGCGGCCTCCGCCGGGCGGCGGATCGCTCGGCAGGCGGCGGGACCTTGATCGAGCGCGCGGCGCCCGCTCAGCGCAGCACGACCGCGCTGGGTGGGCGGACGGCACGGTGCCCAGCAGACGCAGATCCGCCACCGCCCGGCCGTGCACTGACCTCACCACGGAGACTCGGCGCAGCCGGCGCCGGGGTGCGGCGCCGGCGATGTCCAGGGCCACGGCCAGGCCGTGGGACATGGGTGCCATCCACAGGTCCTCCTCCAGCGGTTGGAGCACACCGGGGAGCGTCTCGGCGACCGGGCCAGGCCCGAGCAGTCGGGCGCCGCGTGGCGGACGAGGGGGCATGGCGGTGATGGGCCGGGCCTGGAACAGCCACAGCGCGCCGTCCGGGCCGAAGCCGAACTCCATGTCCTGCGGAGCGCCGAAGACACGCTCGGCCACCTTGGCCAGGCCCACCAGACGCTGTCGCTGTGCCCGCGTGAGGAGCCGGGCCGCGGGCGCACCGCCCACAAGCCGGGCGCGCCGGGTGAGCTGGTACCGCACGCCCCGCGTGCTGCCGTCGACGAGGTGGTCGGGGCCTCCCCGGACCACGTTCACGAGGATGCGGTCGGTACGCCCCTCGATCGGGTCGGCGCCGAACATCACACCTCCGACGGCCGACGTGAGCATCGGCTGCACCAGCACCGCCATCCCGTCGTCGGGCAGGTCCTGCGATGCCGGACGCAGGGGCCTGACGCGCCGGGCGGAGGACAGGACCGTCCCCACGGCGGCGACGAAGTCGTCCCAGCCCCGGACGTCCAGAACGGAGTCGAAGCGTCCCGCCATGGAGGAGTTCTCGGTGTCCTCGTGGAGGGAGGAGGAGCGGACCACGAGCGGCTCCCGGCCGTCCTCGCCGGCCAGCGTCCGCCAGGCACCGCGCAGCGCCTCGTCCCCAGTGAGGGCGCTGCGCGTACGCGTCGCGGGCACCAGGACGAAACCCGGCAGCACGGGCAGCCCCTCCTCAGCAGCGCGGGCCAGATGGGCGGCCTTGGCCCCGGTGATGGCCGGGTCCGCGGCCGAGGGGGTGCTCAGGGGCACGACGGCCCACTCCGCAGCCTCGAATCGCATTGCTGTCTCTCCTGTGCATGGGGGTGGTGGACGGCGTCCGGTCGCGGTCACTGATCCCGTGGGCCGCCGGACGCCACGACGGCCGAACTGATGGGGTGCCGTCCGCGGCGCGCCCGGATGCGCAGGGCGGCAAGGGCGGCGGCGATCACGACGGCGAGCGCCGCGACGCCGATCACGCCGGCCCTGTGGAGCAGTTCGATGGCGGCGGAGCCGGCGAAGTGGCCGACCAGGACCGTGCCCGTGCCCCAGACCAGTGACGCGGCGGTGCTGAAGAGGGCGAAGCGCCGGTACCGCATGCCCGACGAGCCGGCGAGGTAGGGCAGGAACGTTCGGGCGAAGCCGATGAACTTGCCGGTGAACACGGCCGCACCACTGTGGTCGGCGAGGAAGGCCCGTAGCCGTCCGTCGCGGTGGTGTCTCGGGATCCTCTGCGTCCAGCGATGGCCGGGGTGCTTCGCGCACCGGCGGCCCAGGGCGTAGCCGAGGTTGTCACCGGTGACGGCGCCCGCGACCACGACGGCCGCCAGCAGCGCGATGTTCAGTCCGCCATGGCCGGTGACCGCCGCCGCGAGCAGGACGGCCGACTCCCCCGGCACCAGCAGCCCGACGAAGGCACTGGTCTCGGCGGCCGTCAGGGCGAACACCAGGGCGTACGACCACCATCCGGCCGCCTCGACGACGGCGTCGAGGTGCATGGCCTTCAGCCCGCATGCCGCGTCGGCGCGGTGGGCCGGGCGGGAACCCGGAGTGGCACCAAGGTTCGCGTGTGGCTCCGTGTGGGGGGCCGAGTTCGCGCGGGGGTCACCGGGCCTTGCGGGTCCCAGGCGTCAGCCTGCGGCCGACGGGGCTCCGGTCGGTACCCCGGCAAGCGACCCGCGACCCACCATGCCAGCAGCGGCACTCCCGCCGCGAACAGAGCGGCGCGCAGGGGATCGGCGGAGGTGAGGACGGATGTCATGCCGGCACCCGCACCCGTCGTCACGACGGCGATCCGAGCACGGAGTGACGGGAGGGCGACCGCCGTCGCCACGGCCGTCAGCAGATACCAGCCGTTCAGAGCGCCGGGCAGTGCCAAGTACTCCCGCAGCAGACCGCCTTCGTGCGCCGGGAGGTCTCCGAAGGTCGTCCAGCCGGCGTACGCAAGCCCGGCCGCGCTGGTCAGCAGCAACGCGACCGCGGCACGGGCGTAGAGCGCCGGCCGCTGGTTCGCGAGCCACAGCAGGACCAGCGCGGTCAGAGGCCAGGGCAGCAGCACATAGAGGGAGGTCGTCACCTCCCCTGTAATCAGCCATGCGAGATCGGGGTACGGCTCGCCGTGGGAGAAGACGCCCAGGACGGCTGCGTGCAGCATCGCGACCGCCGCCGCTCCCGTGGCCAACTGCCGCAGGATTGCGTTCAGAAGCGTGTCGCGTGCAGCCTCGGCGCGACCTCCGCGGAGCGGAAGGACCGTTCCTTCGGCCGCGGAGTCCGGCGTCGTGGTGGTGTGGGTGTCCACGTCGACTACCCCCCTCAAATTGATTGACGAAACAAGCATAATCATTACTTGCTGCGTCAAGCAAGCGAGTTGGCGCCGTGTGGCAGCGCACACAGGAGGCAACCGGTCGCTCAGGCTTCGGCGGCCGCCCCGGCCTCCGGCGACGAGGAGCCGGACGACGCCCCAGCCGCCGCGCCGTCGTCGCCACGTCCCGCACCATCACGCCGTCCGAGGACGCGGACATCGGCACGGTGCAGGGTGACATCGCCGACCCGTCCACCGCCGAGCGCGTGGCGAGCGCCGCCATGAAACGGTTCGGCCGCATCGACACGCTGGTCAACAACGCCGGCATCTTCATCGCCAAGCTGTTCACCGAGTACACCCCGGAGGAATACGCCGCGGTCAAGGGCGTGAACCTGGACGGCTTCTTCCGCCTCACCCAGCCCTCGGTCGAGCAGATGCTCCGTGGCATCCGCAGCAACGCGGTGTCCCTCGACATCATCAAGACACCGATGCACAGCGAGGAGAACCACGCCGCGTTCGCCGAGCTCCACCCGGTCGGCCGGATGGGTGAGGTCAGCGACATCGTCGACGCGGTCGTCCACCTGGAGAACGCCCACTTCGTCACCGGCGAGATCCTCCACGTCGACGGCGGCCAGAACGTCGGCCACTGACGAACGACACCCATCCGGACGGCCTCGGCGACCCGCCGTCGTCGGCGTCGTGCGCGGGCATGAAGGGGGACCAGCGCCGGGACGAGCCGCGTCGGCACCGGCAGTGCGGTCTCTCGTTGTGGACAGCGCAGCCTTGTACCGCCTCCGCGGACTACCGTCTCATCCGGCGCCGTTCGTCGGCGCCTGATTCCCGTACCTCGGCCGAAAGCGACTCATGGCAACGACCGTCGCCTATCAGGGTGAACCCGGCTCGAATTCGGCGACCGCCGTCCAGCGTCTGTTTCCCGGTGCCGCCGAGCTGCCGCACACGAACTTCGAGCAGGCCCTGGACTCCGTGACGCTCGGGACCGCCGACCTGGCGGTCATCCCTGTGGACAACTCCGCCGCCGGACGCGTCGCGGACGTCCACCACCTGCTTCCCGAGTCGGGGCTGTTCGTGGTCGGGGAGTTCTTCCTCGCCATCCACTTCGACCTCATGGCGGTACCAGGCACGTCGCTGGACGACGTGGAGTGCGTACGCAGCCATGTGCACGCGCTCGGACAGTGCCGAAAGCTGCTGCGGGAGGGCGGCTGGCGCACGCTCGTCAGCGACGACACCGCGGGGGCCGCCCGTGAGGTGGCCGAGCTGGGCGACCCCCGGCACGCGGCCCTGGCCCCGCCCGCGGCGGCGCGGCAGTACGGCCTGGAAGTACTGCGCGAGGGAGTCGAGGACGACCCCGACAACACCACGCGTTTCGTGGTGTTGTCCCGGGAGGCGGCGATTCCCCCGCTGTCGGGCGAGCCGACGATGACGAGTCTCTTCTTCGCCGTACGCAACATTCCCAGCGCCCTCTACAAGGCGCTCGGTGGTTTCGCCAGCGGCGGTGTGAACCTCACCAAGATCGAGAGCTACCAGATGGGCGCGGGCCTCAGCCCGAGCTGCTTCTACACCGAGATCGAGGGCCACCCCGACGAGTCACGCGTCGCCCTCGCCCTGCAGGAACTGCGCTTCTTCACGTCCGAGGTACGCATGCTCGGGGTCTACCCGGCGCACCCCCACCGACTGCGAGAACCGGCCGGGTGACCCGAGGACACCCTTGAGGGCCGCCCCGCCACGCGGGGCGGCCCTCAGCCGGTGGTGGTGAGTCCGGTCCTGGCGGCCGTACGGTCGGCTCAGGCCGTCGGCTGCCGCGTCGTGCCGGCGTTGTGGCGGTTGACGTTGACCGTCAGCCGTCGCACGAGTGTCTGAAGGGTGGCGATCTCCTCGGGCGCAAGCCCGACCGCGTCCCCGATCGCGGGCGGAACGCTGGAGAGACGCCGGTGCACCGCCACGCCCTCCTCGGTGAGCGCTACCTGGACCACCCGTTCGTCATCGGCCCGGCGCTCCCGCTTCAAGAGGCCGTTCACCTCCAGACGTTTGATCAGCGGGGTCACCGTGCCGTAGTCCAACTGGAGGATCGCGACCAGGTCCTTGACGGACACCGTCCGGTGCTCGCCGAGGGCGACCAGGACCAAATACTGCGGATAGGTCAGACCCAGCGGCTCGAGCAGAGGCCGGTAAGCGCCCGTGAGTGCGCGGGAAGCCGCGTACAGGGTGAAGCACAGGTGCTTGTCCAGCATGGGCGGGACATCGTTCGGCTCGAGTGCGTTCGCCTCGTCGCTCATGTGTCAGTCCTTGTCTCTCAGGTCGGCAGACCGCCTCTCGGATGCGGCAATCCGGACATTGCCCCACCTTCTAGGGGACACTATACGCTCGCCTCCACTTAACTTGCGCACAAGTTAATTGCGCGCTAACTTTCTTCCTGTCGCCGCCACCGAGGCGGGACAGGCCGGGGCCACCCCGGCACAACCGCCTTGATTCTTGGAGGAGTTCCCATGAAGGTCACGTCCGTCTTCCGCCCCACCCGCAAGCGCGCCGCCGTCGTCGGCGCCCTGACCGGAGCCGCCGCGCTCGCCCTGTCCGTCACCGCCTCCGCGGGCGCGACGACCAAGCACCACACGCCGGTGAAGAAGCCGACCGTCGTCCTGGTGCACGGCGCGTTCGCCGACTCCTCCAGCTGGAACGGCGTCATCAAGCGCCTGAAGCAGGACGGTTATCCCGTGGTCGCCCCGGCCAACCCGCTGCGGGGCCTCAAGAGCGACGCCGACTACCTGAAGAGCTTCCTCAAGAGCGTGCAGGGCCCCGTCGTGCTGGCCGGCCACTCCTACGGCGGGGCGGTGCTCACCGAGGCCGCCGAGAACGAGCCGAACGTCAAGGCCCTGGTCTACATCGCCGCGTTCGCGCCCGACCAGGGCGAGAGCGCCCTGGAACTGTCCAACAAGTACCCGGGCGGCACGCTCGGCCCGACCCTGAACACCGTGCCCTTCACGCTGCCAGGCGGTGGCACCGGCAACGACCTCTACATCAAGGCGGACAAGTTCCACGACCAGTTCGCCGCTGACGTCCCCACCCGGGTCACCGACCTGATGGCCGCGACCCAGCGGCCCGTGACCGCCGCCGCCCTGGAGGAGCAGGCCACCCACTCCGCCTGGAAGGCCATCCCGTCCTGGACCCTGGTCACCACCCAGGACCTCAACATCCCGGCCGCCGCACAGCGGTTCATGGCCGGGCGGGCACACTCCCACATCACGGAGATCAAGGCCTCTCACGCCGTGACGGTCTCGCGCCCGGACGCGGTGACCCGGATCATCGAGCAGGCCGCACGCTCCACTGCCGGTCGCTGAGCCCTGGGCAGGGTGTCGCCGGGACCCGGGTCGGACCAACTGGCTCCAGGCCGACGGGGCACGGCCGCTCCCCTCATGAGGGGAGCGGCCGTGCCCCGTCGGCCGGTCGGTCAGGCGGCGGCCCTGTCCGCCCACGCCTGCTCCAGTGCCTGCGTGAACATCTCGGGCGACTGGACACCGCTGACGCCGTAGCGCCGCTCCAGCACGAAGAAGGGCACGCCGCCGGCGCCCAGCTCCGCGGCGAGTCGCTCGTCGGCACGCACCTCGTCGGCGAAGGCGTCGGGGTCGTCGAGCACCTTCCGCACCTCCGCGTCGGCCAGCCCCGCCTCGACCGCCGCACCCACCAGGGTCTCGCGGTCGTAGATCGAGGCCTCCTGCGCGAAGTTGACGCGGAAGGCGAGGTCCAGGAAAGCGCCCTGGAGTCCGCGGGTGGCCGCGAAGTGCGCGAGGCGGTGCACATCGAAGGTGTTGCCGAAGACACGTCCGCCGATACGAAACTCCAGCCCCACCGCGTTCGCCATGGCCGCGGCCTGTTCCTCCCGCGCGACCTGCTGCTCCCGGGTCCGGCCGTACTGCGCGGCGACCGCTTCGATGATCGGCACCGTGCCGTTCTCGGCCCGGGGGTTGAGCTCGAAGGACCGGTGGACGACCTCCACCTGGTCACGGTGCTCGAACGCGGCGAGCCCCTTCTTGAAGTGCTCCCTGCCGACGTAGCACCACGGGCACGCGACATCGGTCCACATCTCGACACGCATCATCTGGTCTCTCTCTGTACGGGGCCGCGGGCGTGAAGGGCCCGACGCCGAACGACGAGGGCGCCCGCGCGGACCCGTCACGATGGCGAGTGACGACCTGGTCCGGAGTGACTCACCGGCGCCTCCCCAAGAAGAATAGACGACCGACCGTCTTCTAACAAAAGGCCATGTCAGAGGCTATGTCTTCCTGCAGGCCGTTGTAGACACGGCGGAGGGGTGCCGGAAGCCGACGCTTCCGGCACCCCTCGCCCTCGATCGCCTCAGTCCACGACAGCGGGTCGGCGGCTCACTCGGCTCCGCGGTGGAGATAGGCGCGGGTCACGGTCGTTTGTGCCGGGGGCGTGCACCTGGAGGGAGAGGGTCGTGTGCACGGCGACGGCGCCGTCGGCCGACGTGGCGGTCAGGTACCCGTAATAGCGGCCCCGCGCCGCCCCGGCCGGGTCGGTGTGCAGGGGCACCTCGCTCGTGGCGCCGGGTGCGATGTGGACCGTGGTCGCACCGACACCGACCACGCCTGCCGCACGGCGCGATCCGGTCCGCCGGAGCCGCGCTGCGACCCCACGGCCCGCATCCGCCGACCCCGGCGGCTCGCCGGCATGGTGTACGCCGAGCGCGGCCGGGCGCTCCACGCCCTCACGGTGCGAGGACGTGCACGCCGACGTCACCGCGTCAGGCCGCGGCTCCGTGATCGGGTGTCCCCGGAGGAGCCGTCGGCCTGCCGAGGCGACACACGGCGGCAGGGTCACGCGCGCCCTGCATCGGAACTGCCGACAGGTGCCGAGGGGACGCGAGGCCGCTGTTCAGTCGGCCAGGCGCCGGCCGAGATCGAGCTCCACGCCGTCGGGGCGCTGGAGGCCGCGCTCGAACAGCGAGCGGACCCGATGGGCGTTCTCGGGACGTCCGGAGGTCTGGAAGAAGGCCTGGAGGCTGGCCCCGTACGACTCGGCCGTCGGCAGCGACTCGACGTCGACCAGGGACTTGGTCCGGGCGACGGCAACCTTGTCGAAGCCCGCGAGGCGCCTGGCGAAACGGTCGACGAACCGCTCCAGTTCGTCCTCGGCCAGCACGCGGTTCACGTAGCCGTACGCCGCTGCGAGATCGGCGGGGAAGTCGTCGCCGCCCAGCAGGATCTCCAGGGCGCGTCCACGGCCCAGGAGGCGCGGGAGCCGGCCGGTGGGGTTGCCGCCCGGCACCGATCCGACGCCCACCTCGAACTGCCCGAGGATCGCACCCGGTCCGGCGAAACGGATGTCCGTCGCCAGGACGAACTCGCTCCCCGCGCCGCGGGCACGGCCGTTGATCTCGGTGATGGTGGCGGCGGGGACCTTGGCGAGCCGGTACAGGTTGTCCGCGAACGGATGCAGTCCGGACGGAGCGGGCTTCATGGCGGCGACACGGGAGCGGTCGGCCCGCATGTCCCAGTGCGCCATGAAGAAGAACGGGTTGGCGCTGCGGAAGACGACGGCCGTCAGGTCGGGCGCCTCCTCGATGCGGGTGATCAGCTCGGCGAGCTGCTCGATGGTGTCCGGGTCGATCAGGTTGATGTCGCCGTTGGAGAAGGTCACCCGCCAGTAGGAGGGGCTGATCTCGTCGACGGCGAACTGTTCGAAGGCGCTCATGAGGATCTCCTGTGGTGGCCGCGGGCCGTGGCACGCGGGTGGGTGCTTGAGGGGTTGACGGCCGCAACGGCCCGCGTGGGCGACTCCCCCGCGGCTCGCTGTCAGGGCCCGGACGGGGCCACGCACGGAGAGCGGTCACTGGTCGTGGGACAGCCCGGCGGACGCCGGCCGGCGTCGAGCCGGGCAGCCGCTCGCGACCGGCCCGGCTGGAACCTGATTTCAAATCTAGCACCTGGATTTGAAAAGACGTCCCAGAGGTAGACTTGTCACATGCCGAGGAGAAGTCGTGAGACGGCCGCAGGAGAGACACGCTGCTCGATCAGCCGCGCCCTGGAGATCGTCGGAGACCGCTGGAACCTGCTGATCCTGCGTGAGGCGCTCAACGGCGAGACCCGCTTCTCGGAGTTCAAGGAGCGGCTGCACGTGGCGAGCGACGTCCTCACCCAGCGGCTCGGCGTCCTGGTGGAGGGCGGTGTGCTGGAGAAGCGTCCCTACCGCGAGGCCGGAGCCCGCTCCCGGATGGCCTACCACCTGACCCCGGCCGGGCGGGAACTCGTCGTGCTCTTCGGCGCCCTGCAGCAGTGGGGTGACCAGCACTGTCCGCACCCCGAGGGCCCCTTGGTGCGCCGGGGCAGCCGTACGAGCGGACAGGCCCTGCGTGTCGCCTTCGTGGACGAGCACGGAGTGGAGGCGCCGATCGACGACGTCGACCTGGGCGCCCCGGTCTCGGACGGCACCGCCCCGCCCACAACCTGACCCGCGGAGGCGGCGGACCCGGCGACTTCCCACACCGGGAAGGCCGCCTGCGCGGGGCACGAGCCCGACGGGGTGACGTCCTGTGCGGCTCATGAGACAGGGGCGGGACCGCATGCCACGGTCCCGCCCCTGCCGTCACCCGTCGTGCGTCAGCGCAGTCCGAAGGCGCGGACGAGGGTCTGGGAGACGCTGTTGCCGTCGTCGTCCTCGGCGACGACCCGCACGGTGACGAACGTCGCCCGCTTCGGCGCGCGCAGCGTCGTCCGCCATCCGTCGCCCCGGCGTTCGAGATCGGCGCGCCGCCAGGTCGCACCGTCGTCGTACGACAGCTCGACGGTCGGCTTTCCGACGGCGCTGGTCACGCCGCGAAGGTGCGAGGCGGTCACGGTGAGGTGTCCGTGGCGGTCGGCGCGGCCCGCCGGGTCGGTGCGCACGCCGTAGTCCAGCTGGATCAGCGGCAGCGTCGTCTCGGCGC
This sequence comes from Streptomyces sp. RK62, assembly GCF_018070255.1. NCBI lineage: Bacteria > Bacillati > Actinomycetota > Actinomycetes > Kitasatosporales > Streptomycetaceae > Streptomyces > Streptomyces sp. RK62. The sequence continues at coordinate 278,586 of NZ_JAGPYD010000006.1, forward strand.
CGGTCTCCTGGGAGGTGAAGTTCCACTCGGTCAGGGTGTGCCGCGAGTAGGGACTGGCCCACCTCCCCCGGTCGTTGTCGACGACGAGCCGGTACGGCAGCCGCTGCGGGGCCAGCCCGGACGGCAGCAGCTTCTCGATGTTGCCCTGGTCGAGTTCGCGGTCCCCCTGGTACAGGGTCATCAGGTTCTTGACGTCGAAGTTGCCGTGGGCGTCACCGATGTGCCCGGCTCCCGAGTCGCCCCATCCCGGCACCGGCAGCCACATGGTGTCGCCGTAGCGGGCGGGCGTGGAGCCGAGCGGTCCCATCCGGGGCCGCTGGACGGGTCCGAACCAGGACACCCGTCCGGTGGTGCCGCGGCGGTACGTCGTGAACTCCTGCGACTGCTGGCTCATCTCACCGAGGATGCCCGCGTAGTCCTGCCACGGGACGTCGGCGCTGAGCCAGTCCGTCCGGTTGCCCCGCGCGGGGGCCGGCAGCGGCACCCAGATGCCCGAGAAACCCTGCTCGTCCGAGCGGAACTCGTACGCGTCGCCCTGGCGGTAGTTGCGGAACGACACCTCGACGGGGACGAGGTCGTGCCTCTGCTCCCGCCATGTCGGATCGGCAGGGACACCGCCGGTCCAGTGCCGCACCACGTCGTAGAGGTAGTCGGTGGTGGGGTTCGAGGTCACGGTGAGGGTCTCACCGCCTCGCCGCACTGCGGCGAGGAGACCGGCCCCCTGGTCGGCGTCGAGCGTGGCCATCGAGAGCGGGGCGGGGGCGGGGTCCGTGATCCCGTCGGGCGTGGGGAGCAGCCGGCCGACGCCGTCATGGACGATCACCACCAGCCGTGCGCCCGCCTCCGCGGCGGCCGACGCCTGCTCCAGGGGGGTGAGGCCGTCGCTGCGGTGGACGACCACGGCCTTGCCGCGCACCCCTGCCGCGGCGAGTTCGGCGGCCGATCCCCCGCCGCCGTAGACGGCCTTGAGTCGGTGGGTGCCGGCCGCCAGCGGTGCGACGCCCCGCTTGGTCATGATCTCGTCGAAGACACGCGACCGCGAGGCCAGGGTCAATGCCGGTTGCTCCAGGCGGAAGCGGGCACCGAAGGTGAAGCCCGCACCGTCCTGGCGGGCGGAGGGCAGCGCCCAGATGCTGTCGTGGGTTTCGTCGGGCATCAGCACGGTCGACACGGAGCTGTCGCCGTACTCCTGCGCCACGTCCAGCCGCGACACCACGCGGGTGGCGGCCTGGGGCACGTCCGCCCGCACCTGCCGCAGCGCACGTCCGTCGAGGGTGACGGTGCGGTCCCGGTCCACCTTTGTGTTCTGGAAGCTGAGCAGGGCGAGCCCGCGCGCGTGCGGGCCGTTGGCCCCGGTGACGGTGGCGAAGAGCCATCCACCGTACTCGCCCGGCGGGACACGCAGGGTGGCTCTGCCGGAGCCGTCGAGCGTCGCGGACGACCACAGGTTCTGAGTGGACAGGAGAACGGACGCGCCGGTGATCGGCTGACCGGACCGGTCCTTGGCGACGATCGTCAGATCGTGCCGCTCCCCTTCCCGTGAGGCACCGATCAGCGTCCGGGCCCTGACGTCACCGGTGCCGTCGGTCGCGACGAGCATGCCGCTGACCGGCCTGTCACCGGGTATGCGGGCGAGGGCCGTGGTGAGTTCGACCGACCGGGTTCCGTGCGCGGGCACGGTGACCCGACGCTCGGACACGGTGAACGCGTCGGCTGCGACACGGGCGTCGACCGTCAGGTCCAGGCTGACCTCGGTGTCGCCGGTGTTCGTGTACGTCACCGTCCGCACGTCGGTCCGGTCGGGTGCCGTGGGCCAGGAGTGGAAGCCGCCGAAGGCGCTCGCCGTGGCGAAGACGCTCGCGCGTACCGCCGTCTCGGCGTCGACGCGCCCCGCGCCCGCCTCATAAGGGGTGTGGGTACCGGTGGCCCTGGCGCTGCTGACGAGCGCCTGCTTCAACCGCTCACCGGTCCAGTCCGGGTGGGCGGCGGCCAGCAGGGCGGCGGCTCCGGCGACATGGGGGGTGGCCATCGACGTGCCGCTCATCGTCGTGTAGGGGCCCGTGCCCTCGGAACTGTCCTGGGAGCGGGCGGCCAGGATGCCGACACCCGGCGCGGTCACCTCGGGCTTCAGCCCGTCGTCGCCGGACCGAGGGCCCCGGCTGGAGAAGTCGGCGAGACGGTCCGAGGAGTCGACCGCGCCCACGGTCAGTGCGGCGTCCGCGGCGCCGGGACTGCCGATGGAGTGCGCCCCCGGCCCGGAGTTGCCGGCGGCGACCACGAACAGGGCTCCGGTCTCGGCGCTGAGGTCGTCGACCGCCTGGCTCAGGGGGTCGGTGCCGTCGCCCTGGCCGCCCAGGCTCATGCTGATGACCTTGGCGCGTTCCTCCCGGGCGGCCCACTCCATCCCGGCGATGATCCAGGACTGCTGCCCCTGCCCTCGGGGGTTGAGGACCTTGCCGATCGACAGGCGTGCGCCGGGGGCGACGCCCCGCTCCCGGCCGCCGGAGGCGGCGCCGGTGCCGGCGACCGTCGAGGCGACGTGGGTGCCGTGGCCGACCGTGTCGGTCACGTCCTCGTCGGTGGGGACGAAGGTCGCGGTGCCGTCCACCTGCCCGACGAGATCCGGGTGTTGCAGGTCCGCGCCGCTGTCGAGGACCGCCACCTTGACGCCCTTGCCGGTATGGCCCCGCTCCCATACCCGCGGAGCGCCGATCTGGGCGGTCGAGTCGGCCAGGTCCGCGGTCACCCGGCCGTCGAGCCACACCTTCGCGACGCCGCCGGAGAAGGCCGGTTTCGAGGAGGCGGGCGTCGCACCGGGGCCGGTGGTGAGTGCGGACCAGAACGCCGAGGCCTGCGCCCGCTTCTCCGTGACGGCCGCACTCTTGATGCTGTCCAGCCGTCGGACGGTGGTGGAGCCGGCCAGCTTGACCGTGCCGCGGGCCTTGGCCGTGTCGCCGGTGTAGCGCACGATCAGCGGAAGTCTGTCGGTGTGCGCGTCGTCGTAGCCGTCCGCGATCAGTCGCGTCACGTTGAACAGCTGCTTGTCCAGCCGGCCCGAGGAGATGTAGGGCAGAGCGGACGCCGGAAACACGTATGTCTCTCCGTGCGTGACCACCGTGTGATAGCCGGTCGTCCCGGCCGTCCCCCGGCCCGAGGGCTCGACGGACCGGACGGTGGTCCGCCCCCGCGAAAAGGCGACCGAGACCTCGTCGCCGGTGATCAGTGTGACGGTGTGCGTGCCACCGGCCTCACCGGTCCCCTGCGGGGCGGCGGGGTGAGCGGCGGCCGGGAGCGCGGGAAGCGCTCCGGTGACCGGCAGGACCCCGAGGCTCAGGACCATGGCCGCGGTGAACGCGACCGGGCCTGGTCTCGGGACGGGAAGGTTGGGCAAAGCGACTCCCTCTGACGCGCATTGGATTACTCGATGCAAGTCGTGCGACTGACGCGTGAATAATCGTCAGAACTTACTTGCTCCTGAAACTATCTGTTTCATCAAGTGACGCGCCGTCATCCAAGAGGAACCTGATTGCCAAGTCAAGGGGATGAGAATCCAGCACCCCCCGCCGACCCAAGCCGTCCAACTCCGCCCCCCCCCTGCCACGACCAAGGCCACATCACAGCACCCAGCGAGAGGCAAGGAAAAACACTTACTTGACATGGCAATAAGCGGGAATAGGATCGGCCTCGTCGACGAGCGCGAGTGTCACCGGCCGGATCGTTGGGCCCCGCGCCGCCGCCTGTACCCCGGCTGTCGAGCGCAGGGTCCTCGCTACCGTCGGCCGGCGGCACGCGGGCCGTTGCCGGCCGGCGCGTGCCGGGCGTCCGCCGGCGCGACGGTCCCACCGGCGGGCCCGCGGCCGGCGCGCGCGCTGTGCCAGGCCAGTACGGCCGCCGCGAGCGCCAGGAAGCCCAGACCGGTCCCCACCACACCCGCCCATCCGAACGCCGAGAAGGACAGTGCGGCGATCGCGGAGCCGGTGGCACCGCCCGCGAACACCGAGAAGATGTAGACGGTGTTCAGACGCGCCCTGATGGCGGGCCCTGCGGCGAAGATGCGGGCCTGGTTGGCGATCTGACCGCTCGTCGTGGCGTAGCCGAGGAGGTTGCAGCCGACGGCCAGGGCGATCAGCGACCGGCCGGCGACCCCGAACAGCACGAAGGCGAGCGCCGCCGACGTGAGCGCCATGACGTTGACCGTGAGCGGCCCGAAACGGTCGGTCAGCCGTCCCGAGTACCGGGCGGCCAGCGCGCCCGGAACGCTGAAGAGGCCGAACAGCCCGATCACCGCGGGCCCCAGTGCGATCGGCGGCGCGGTCAGGTGGAAGGCCAGCGACGACCAGAAGGCGGAGAAGGCCGCGAAGACGGTACCTCCCAGCGCGGCGGAGACACGCAGGGAGGCGTCCCGGACGATCAGCCGGGGCAGGGAGGCAAGGAGACGGCCGTAGCTCACCTTCTCCCGGTCCGGTGCCGGGCTGTCGGCCGGCATGTAGCGCGGGAGCACCAGGAGCAGGGCGCCGGTGGCCGCGGCGGCGACCACGAACCCGGCTCGCCAGGTCCCGGTGGCCTCGGCGATGAGACCGGCGGCGGTCCGGGAGAGCAGGGCACCCAGGGTCAGCCCCGTCCCCACGGCCCCCAGGACGCGGCCCGCGTTGCCGGCCGAGGCCATGGACACGACGGTCGGCATGATGACCTGCGGCAGCACCGTACTGGCGGAGAGCACGAGAGCGGCCGCGCCGAGGAGGGCGACCGAGGGGGCGAAGGCGCCCGCGAGGAGGCCGACGGTGGTGATCGCGAGCAGCAGGGTGGACAGCCGGCGAAGTCGTGCGCCGTCGGCGAGCGGCACGACGGTGACGATGCCCAGCGCGTAGCCGATCTGCCCCAGGGTGGCCACCAGCCCGGCGGTGGAGGCCGAGGTGTGGAAGGTGTGGGCGATCTCGTCGAGGAGTGGCTGGGTGAAGTAGATGTTGGAGACGGTGATCGCGGTCGCCGTTGCGAAGACGGGTATGGTCCCTCGTCTGACGCCTGGGCGGGTCGCTGCGCTGGTCATGGGGTCCTCCGGTGCACGGTTTCACGGGTGGGAGGGGGACGCCGGAGCGTCGGCGGAGTGCGCGGGCAGGCCCCGCCATGGCCCGCTCCCGGCAGCGTTCGGCCGTCGGGAGCGGAGGGTGGCTGCGGCCGTGCGCCGTACCGGGGCGGCGTCCCGCACGTCAGCGGTTCATCGGGCCTGACCGACTGGGGCTGCCGACCCGTCGCGCGACGCGAGCGCGCCGGAGGGCCGGGAGGAGTCGTACGCTCGGGCTCCGCTTGTCAGACCAGCCTGTGCCAGGTGAGTTCCGCCGTACGTTCAGCACCCCACATACGGGTGGGCGTGGTGAGGCCGAGTCGCAGGAAGGAACCCGCGAACTCGACGCTGCGCACATGCTTACGCCCGACCCAGTTCGGAAAGAGGCTGGTGGTGACGTGGTGCTCCACGGTGTGCGGATCGACCACCTCGAACGGGCCGCCGTAGGCGACGTAACCGGTGGCCGCCCGGGCCAGCTCGTCGGCTGCCGCGTCCTCCGGACGCGCCGCGGCCAGGTGCGCCCGGTCGCCGCGGCCCAGCTGAGCGGACATGTATCCCTCGGGGGTGTAGAGGATCAGGCCGTACGGCGAGCGTCCCAGCGGGTGGACGACCTCCCCGTCGGCGGTGGCGGCGGTGTACGCGACGAGTTGCCACGCGCCCAGCAGCCTCATGCGGACCGCCTCGCGGGCCCTGCTGTCGTCGCGTTCTGCGACCGGGTCTGTGGGGGTCATGAGTGCTCCTCTTCGGATGGGAAAAGGGTCCGCGGGACCGTCCGGTGGACGGACGGTCCACGGATTCGCTACCGGGTGAGCTCACCGTCGACGAGACGCCAGACGTTGAGGGGGTTTGCCTCGCGCAGGACCTGCGGCAGCAGCTCGTCCGGGAAGTTCTGGTAGGTGACCGGACGGACGAACCGCTCGATCGCGCCCATGCCGACCGAGGTGAAGCGGCTGTCGGAGGTGGCGGGGAAGGGGCCGCCGTGGGTGGACGCGTACGACACCTCCTGAGGGATCGAGAAGGCGTTGAAGACGATTCGTCCGGTACGGCGTTCCAGTACCGGCAGAAGCTGTTCGGTGGTCGTGCGGTCGGCGGTCTCGGCGTGCAGGGTGGCCGAGAGCTGTCCGCGGAAGGCGCGTGCCGCTTCCAGCAGTTGCTCCGTGCTGGAGACCTTGACCAGCAGGAGTGTGGGGCCGAAGACCTCCTCACGCAGGGTGGGTTCGGCCAACAGCTGCTCACCGGTGACCTCGAGCAGCAGGGCCTGTCCGTACGCCCCGCCGTCCGGGGCGCCTCCCTCACCGAGCCGGACGGCTCCGTTGTCCTGGTGGCGCCGGGCGTTGCGGGTGTAGGCGTCGTGGATGCCGGGGGTGAGCATGGGCCGTGTGTCCCACTTCTCCACCTCGGTGACGGCCGCTTCGCGCAGTTCGGCGTAGCCGGGCCCTTCCACGGCGAGCAGGACGGCGGGCTTGAGGCAGGCCTGCCCGACGTTGTACATGCCGCGCTGCACGAGGCCGGTACCGATCTCGGCGCCACGGGCGGCCAGGGCGGCGGGCAGGACGAAGGTCGGGTTGACGCTGGTCATCTCGGTGAAGACCGGGATGGGATCGGGGCGCTGCTGGGCGCGGCGGTACAGGGCCATGCCGCCAGCCTCGGAACCGGTGAAGGTGACGGCCTTGACCAGCGGGTGGTCCACCAGGGCTTCGCCGATCTCGTTGCCGGGGCCGCGCACCAGGGAGAAGACGCCGGGGTGCAGACCCGATTCGGCGACCGCCTCCTGGATGATGCGGCCCTCGATCTCGGAGGCCCCGGGGTGCGCGTTGTGGGCCTTGAGAACGACGGGGCAGCCGGCGGCCAGGGCTGAGGCGGTGTCACCGCCGGCCACGGAGTAGGAGATCGGGAAGTTGCTGGCGCCGAAGATCGCCACGGGGCCGAGGGCCACCTTCTGCAACCGATGGTCCAGACGTGGGGTGGGCTGCCGGTCCGGCTGCGCGGGGTCGATGGCCGCCTGGAGGAAGCGGCCCTGGCGTACGACGGCGGCGAACTTGCGGAACACGCCGGCGGTGCGGACGGCCTCTCCCTCGAACTGAGCTGTGGGCAGTCCGGTTTCCAGGGAGGTCCGCGCGGCCAGTTCGTCCTTGGCCGCTTCCAGCTTGTCGGCGATGAGTTCGAGGAACAGCGCCCGTTCCTCGAGCCCGGTGCGGCTGTAGCCGTCGTACGCCTCGTCGGCCAGGGACAGGGCACGGTCGACCTCGGCCGGCCCGCCGAAGGCGAACTCGGGCTCGATGAACTCGCCGGTGGCCGGGTTGAACGCCTTCATGCTGCCCGCGGTGGCGGGCACCTGGCCTCCGCCGATCAGGAGTTCTCCGGTCAGTGTCATGGGTGTGCTCCCAGTCATGCGTGTGCTCCCTCGAACGCTGCGATGAGCTCGTCGGTGGTGGTGATGGCGTGGGCGTAGGTGGGCCCGTTCAGCTCGTGCGCGGCGTGGACCATCTCCGGCAGGAACGCCGCGGTGGCGTCGCGTACGAGCGTCACGTGGTACCCGAGCTCCATGGCGAAGCGGCCGGTGGACTCGATGCAGGTGTTCGCCAGCAGGCCGACGAGCACCACGTGGGTGATGCCGTGCTGCTTGAGCCGGAAGTCGAGGTCCGTGTTGGCGAATCCGCTCTGTGCCCAGTGCTCGGCGACGACGATCTCGCCGGGCTGCGGCCGGAAGTCCGGGTGGAACTCGCCGCCCCAGGTGCCGCGGGCGAAGCTGTGCCGCTCCATGATGCCGAGCTGGGTGGGGTTGGGGTGGGCCCACGTCTCGTAATCGCCCTCCTCCCACCGGCGGTGCGGGACGAAGATCACCTGCGTGCCGGTGTCGCGGGCGGCACCGATGACGGACCGCAGATGGTCGAGCAGGTTCACCTGCTCCGCCATGGGCCTCAGGCGCGGCCAGATCTTCCCTCCCTCGGACAGGAAGTCGTTGAACGGGTCGACCAGCAGCACGGCCGTGTGCCGTGGGTCATAGGTCCGGGGCATCGGGTCCTCCAATCTGGATGACGTCCATCATCCAGATTGAGGATTATTGTCATCATCCTGAATGTCAAGCGAGGCCTGCTTCCATCCCACCTTCGTGAGCGCAGGTGTATGATGTGCGTCATCCAGTTGTGCAGTGTCCGCACTGCGCCGCCCCACGAAAGGCAGGCTCGTCATGGGTCACTCGCAGGCGGAGAAGGCGGCCACCCGCGAGCGGGTGCTCAGGGTCGCGTCGCGCAGAATCCGTACCGACGGCGTGAATCGCCCCGGCGTGGCGGAGCTCATGCAGGAGGCCGGCCTGACCCATGGCGGCTTCTACAAGCACTTCAGCTCCCGGGACGACCTGATCGCCCAGGCCGCGGCCTTCGCGCTGTCGGAGGGGACCGTGAAGATGGAACGGTCCGCCCGCAAGAACACGGAGGACCCCCGAGCAGGCCTCATCGACGCCTACCTCGCGAAGCAGCACCGGGACGGGCCCGCCACCGGGTGCGCCCTGGTCACCCTGGGCGCCGCCGCCGGACGCGGCGGCCAGGAGATCAAGCAGGCGTACGAGAAGCAGGTCCGCACGTATCTCGACCTGATCGCGGGCCTGGACGACGGCTCCGAGAACGCACGGGCAGAGGCCATGCTCACCCTCAGCGCGCTGGTCGGCGCCGTACTCATGTCCCGGGCCGTGGCCGACAAGGACTTCTCCGACGACCTGCTGGAGACCGTGACCGAGCAGCTGACGGGCCGTACCCCGGACGAGGCACCCACCGACGCCTGACACCCTCAGCGCAACTCGGGCGCGGCGACGCCGACGACCCGCCCCTGCGGCCGGACGGCCGTGGCAGCACCAGCGACGCCGCCGCACCGCCCCCTTGCCCGACCCCGAGACGCCGTCAGCGACGAGGCCCCCTTCGGTGAGGCTCCCCAGAGGCCGAGTCCCCCTGCTGCCGTTCCCGCCTCCCCTCTTGCCGCTGGACAGTTCCTGCCACGCCTCCTTCCGCCCTCCCGCCGCCGGACCTCTCGGGTGGCCACTGCGACTCCCCCACTCCCTCACGCCCCTCCCTCGACCCGACCCCGGCACGGTCGCGGGCCGAGGCCGGACTCGGAGACGGCCAGGTCCAGGTCGCCCCGTGCCGACGACCCGGGGCCAGCGGCGACACCGTGCGCATCCGACATCCGCACGCCGACCCGACACCCCCCGGGGCCACGCTCCTCGAGCCCACCCTCGCCGGCGGCAGCAACGGCTCCGCCAACGCCCACCGGGCGGCCGTCAAGTCCGGTGCGGACACCCGCCCCCGACAGCAGCTGCGTTCCAAGCTTTGCTTGACGAAGCAATTTCTTCCATGTTTACTTGCTTCAGCAACTACATCTCGGATTTCTCGGGGTGGCCTTAGTGAAGGGTTCAGCATGACCAAGATTGGAATCATCCTCGGCAGCACCCGCCCCGGCCGCAACGGCGAGGCCGTGGCGCGCTGGGTGCTCGACATCGCGTCGAAGCGCACGGACGCGGAGTTCGCGCTGATCGACCTCCTCGACTACAAGCTTCCGCACCTGGACGAGCAGCTTCCGCCCTCGATGGGCCAGTACTCCCAGCCGCACACCCAGGAGTGGGCGCGCAAGATAGCGGGCTTCGACGGCTTCATCTTCGTGACGCCGGAGTACAACCACTCGACGTCCGGTGTGCTCAAGAACGCCATCGACTACCTCTACGCCGAGTGGAACAACAAGGCGGCCGGGTTCGTCAGCTACGGCGCCATGGGCGGCGCCCGCGCGGTCGAGCACCTTCGCCTGATCGCCGGCGAGCTGCAGATGGCCGACGTCCGCGCCCAGGTCGGCCTGTCGCTGTTCCACGACTTCGAGAACTTCAGCGTCCTCAAGCCGGGCGAGTTCCAGGTCGAGGCCCTGAACGCCACCCTGGACCAGGTCGTGGCCTGGAGCCGGGCGCTGGCGCCGCTGCGGGCCGCGTAACGGATTCCCGTTGTCCGCGCACGCGAAGGCGCGGACACGCGGGACCCGTTTCCCGCTCGCATCGGGGGCCGGGAGGGCCGTCCCGCCGTACGGCCCTCCCGCGGCATGAGGCGGGGCGCACGAAACACGGTTGCCCCCAGGGCCGTCGAGGCCACGCAAGGCGCGCCGGGTCATCGGCCGTCGGGCCGCGGACCGCGTTCCGCCGACCGCCCTTTCACGGTGATGCGGTGCGGTACCCGTCCCGGTCGCCACGCACCTCTCGGGCTCATCCCGCTGACATGTTCTGGCCCTTTCCGACGTGTTTCGTCGGCAGATTCCACCCGGCCCGCGAAGGCCCCCTCCCCTTACCACCTCATCTCCGACAGGGATCATCGTGTACATCGCCGCTGTCATCCTCAGCGTTCTCCTCGCCCTCTTCTCTCTTGCCGCGGGCGCGCCGAAGGCGCAACTCAAGGGCAGCGTGCCGGAAGGGCTCGTGGCCAAGGGTCTCGGCTCCGGTCTGGTCCGCTTCATCGGCCTGGCCGAGGTGGCCGCGGCGGTCGGCCTCGTCGTGGGCATCTGGTGGCAGCCTCTGGGCATCGCCGCCGCCGTCGGTATGGCCGTTCTGATGATCGGCGCGGTCAGGTACCACGCGAAGTGGGGGGACTACGCGGACAGCGAGGCGCGCGGTGCCGCGACGGCGCCCATACTCTTCACTCTCGTCGCGGTGGCGGCGGCCCTCACCCTGGCCGCCTCACAGTAACCTACCTCGCTGTCATGTACCTGCCATGACACCCCTCCCCCAGGGACGCTCGAACGCGCCCGGGGGAAGGGTGCCTTGACGCGTGCGTCCGCTTTTATATAGGCCGGCCGGAATCCGCGGCGCGAGTTCGCACGAATTCGACATGCCGACAGCCCGGACGAAACGCCCCGCACCCTCATACATTCCGCCAGAAATTATCTGACGGCTCACCTCTCAGCCAACTACCCCGTCGACGGAGGGGCCAGCGCCTGGTGACGCACGCCCACCGACGCACTCACGCCCGCGCCTCAGCCTCACACGCCGAGCACGGAGGCGCGGGCCCGGGCCGGCCGAGGTCGAAACCCTCAGGCCCGAGCCCCCCCGGACGACTCACCTCGACCCACTTCCCAGGCCGAAGGAAACGCGCTCATCATGACTACGAACACCAGGCACGTCGTCATCGTCGGCGGAGGCTATGCCGGGGTTCGCCTGGCGCGCGAGCTGGACAAGGACGCCGACGTCACCTTGATCGACGTCAAGGAGGCGTTCTTCCACCGCGTCGCCTCACTGCGCGCGAGCGCCGACGCGGACTGGACCTACGCCCCGTTCATTCCGTACGACTTCCTCCTGGCCAACGGCCGCGTCGTGAGGAACAAGGCCGTACGCATCGACACGGAAGAGCGCCGGGTCGTGCTCGCCACCGGGCACCGTGTGCCGTACGACGTACTGGTCATCGCGACCGGAGCCGACTACGAGGAGCCCGCACGCTTCACCGGCACCACCGTCGAGGAGGCGGCGGCGTCATTCCGCGGCCACCAGCGGCGCATCGCCGAGGCCCGGAGCCTGCTGGTGGTCGGAGGAGGTCCCTCCGGTGTGGAACTGGCCGCGGAACTGCGACTGGCCAACGCGAGGGCCACGGTCACACTCGCGCACTCCGGCCGCAGACTGCTCTCGTGCTTCGGCACCGGGCGCATGGGCCGCCACGCACGCTCCTGGCTGGAACGGCACGACGTAAGGGTCCTCCTCGACACCTTCGTGTCGTCCGCCGGCGGCGCCGGCACGGGGCTGCGGGACCAGGCGGGCCACCCCCTCGGCGCGGACGTGGTCTTCTGGACGACGGGCACCACCCCCAACACACTGTGGCTCCGGCTGGCGGGACGGGGCGACTGGCTCGACGAACGCGGCCACGTCAAGGTGGACGAACACCTGCGCGTCGTGGGCCGGCGGGACGTCTTCGCCATCGGCGACGTCAACAACGTGTCGGAGGCGAAGCTCAGCCCTTCGGCCGTCGCGCAGGGAGAGGCGACGGCCCACAACATCCGCGCGCACCTCGACCACGGCAAGCACGGGAACATGCCGCGCCCGTACAAGCCGGCGCCGGTCCGCGTCTTCTCCGTGCCCTTCGGGCCCGACGCCGGCACCACCCTGGTACCGGCTCTCGGCCGCGACGTCCTCGTCCTGGGCGACAGGGCCACGTCCGTGCTGAAGAGCAGGCACCTCGCGATACCCATCATGGAGAAACTCCTGGGCCGCCCCAAGACGTGACGGTCGGCCTGCGGATGCGCTCCTGCTCACCGCAGGCCTGGGCGGCGGCCACCCCGCTGGCGCTGAGGCCGCACTCGACCGGTCCTGAGCGGATCCGCCGGAGCCGGGACATCCCGGGGCCCGCGATCGCCCGGGCCCCATCCCGCCGAGTACCTGAACGCTCGGAGACAGAGGACCCGGGGTGTCCGGGCCGCGCCCGCCTCGTCCTCGACCGGGCGGGCCGCGACGTGGACCGACGCGGGCGTCAGCCGAAGTCCGGGCCGCTGATGCGGGTCCGCTTGATCTCGTAGAAGCCCGGCGCCGAGGCCACCGCGAGCACGCCGTCCCACAGCCGGGCCGCCTCCTCGCCCTTGGGCGTGGGATTCACCACGGGCCCGAAGAACGCGACCGGCTCACTCTGCGCCCCGGGGCCGGGTACGGCGATGACCGGGCTGCCCACGTCCTCACCGACCAGGGAGATGCCCCTGCGATGGGAGACCCGCAGCTCGCTGTCGTAGCGGTCCGTGTCACCGGCGTCGGCCAGGTCCACGGGAAGTCCGACCTCCCGCAGGGCGGCTTCCAGCGTCGCCCTGTTCTTGGGTTGCTGCTCCAGGTGGTAGCGCTCGCCGAGAGCGGTGTAGAGAGGTTCGAGGACCTCGGGGCCGTGGCTGAGGCTCGCGGCGACGAGAACCCGCACCGGCGCCCACGCCTCGCCCATCAGTACCCGTATGCGCTCGGGCAGTTCGTCCAGGCCGTTCTCGTTCAGGACGGACAGGCTCATCACGTGCCAGGACACCTCGACGGGACGGCTCTTGGCCACCTCCAGCATCCAGCGGGATGTCAGCCAGGTCCACGGGCACACGGGGTCGAACCAGAAGTCCACGGTGGTGGGCGACTCGGTTGTGGTCGATGCAGCGTTCACGAGACTCTCCAAGGGCCGTTCCGGCGCGTCGCCGTCCAGCAGGAGGCGCGGCCGGCTACCTCGATGGTCTCATAAATAGACGACCGGTCGGCTGGATCAGTGCAGGAAACCCTCGTAGCGGTGCTGCTCGACCTGGCTGCTGATCTGCTTCACGGTCTCCAGCCCGACGCTCACGATGATCAGGATGCTGGTGCCCGTGAGCTGGTTGGAGCTGCCGAAGTTGCCCAGCGCCACCGTCGGGACCAAGGCGATGAGCCCCAGATAGATCGATCCGGGCCACGTGAGCCGATTGAGGACGTACCCCAGGTACTGGGCGGTGGCCCGACCGGCACGGATTCCCGGCACGAACCCTCCGGCCTTTTTGATGTTGTCGGACACCTCTTCCGGATTGAAGGTGATCGACACGTAGAAGAACGCGAAGAACACGACCAGGAGGAAGTAGGCCACCACGTAGTACGGGTGGTTCCCCTTGGTGAAGTTGTTCGTGACCCACGTCGCCCATCCTGAGCCCGATCCCACGAACTGCGCGATCAGGGCGGGGATGTAGAGAAGCGAAGAAGCGAAGATGACCGGGACGACACCGGCCTGGTTGATCTTCAGTGGAATGTACGTGGCCGTACCCCCGTACGACCTGCGGCCGACCATTCGCTTCGCGTATTGGACCGGAATGCGGCGCTGCGCCTGCTCCACGAACACGACCAGGCCCACCATGGCGAACCCGACCAGCAGAACGACACCGAAGGCCAGCCATCCGCCAGCGATCGTGCTTTCCCGCTTCACCGCCCAGATCGCCCCCGGGAGCGTGGAGGCGATGGAGATGAAGATGAGCATGGACATCCCGTTGCCCACCCCGCGCTCGGTGATCAGCTCTCCGAGCCACATGACACATGCCGTACCGGACGTGATCGTGATGACCATGACCACGGTGACGAAGACGGAGTCGTCCGGCACGATGCTCGAGGCTTCCGGGCAGTTGGGGAACAGTGCGCCGTTGCGCGCGGTCGCGACGAGGCCCGTCCCCTGCAGGACGGCGAGCGCCACGGTGAGATAGCGGGTGTACTGCGTGATTTTCGCCTGCCCCGACGCCCCCTCCTTCTTCAGCGCCTCCAGCCTCGGAATCACAACGGTGAGCAACTGAAGAATGATGCTGGCCGTGATGTACGGAAGGATCCCCAGAGCGAAAACCGTGATCTGCAGAAGAGCTCCGCCACTGAAGAGGTTGACCAGCCCGAGAATTCCCTCGCCTTCCGATACAGAGTCCACGCATCTTTGGACCGTCCGGTAGTCCACGCCCGGAATAGGCACATGTGAGCCGACCCTGTACAGCACGATGATGCCCAGGGTGAAGAGCAGTTTCTTGCGCAGGTCGGGCGTCTTGAAAACGTGGCTCAACGCGTTCAGCACGGTGCTTCCTCTACAGCGGTGCCGGGCAGGACGGATTCAAGGGGCTACGGCCGCGTGCGGCACGGACGATCACTACGCGCGGGCACTCGCCGGCGGAACGGCACATGGGGCCGGGCGCCGGCCCACGGCATGCGAAGCGCGTGCGGCACGATCCCGTCACGGCGGCCCGCTGAGGCGCCCGCCGACAGCGTGTCCGGCTCGGCACCGAAGGGCACCGGCCGCGGCCCGGCATCCGCCGTAGCGGTCACGCCGCGCGGCCGACCGTGGAAGTTCATACGCCCGAACGTACGGACCGTGGTCCAGCCAGTACGACTACACGCCGGTCAGGTCCCCCGGAACGCGCAAGGGCACGGGGCCCCGCCCCGACCCCCCACCCGTGTAGCCGATCGGTCGTATACTCGACGTATGGGGCGAACGAGCGATGCCAGGAACAAGATTCTCACCGCTGCTCGGTCACTGCTCGAGCGGCGGGGCTACTCGGCGCTGGGCGTGGCCGAGATCTGCAAGACGGCCGAGGTGCCCAAGGGCAGCTTCTACTACTTCTTCGAGTCCAAGGAAGCCCTCGCCCTCACCGTCATCGACGAGCAGTGGGCGGCGGAGAAGCGGGACTGGGAGGGCGTCCTGGGCGGCGACGCCGAGCCCCTGGAGCGGCTGAGGCAGCTCTTCGAGGCCACCGAGAACCGCCAGCGGAACGGCCAGGAGAGCTGCGGAGTGGTCTCCGGCTGCATGTTCGGCAACCTCACCCTGGAGATGAGCAACCAGACGGACGCCGTACGCGAACGCCTCCAGCAGATCTTCGAAGCGCAGGTGGACATGGTCGAGGCGACCATCGTCGAGGCCAAGGAGCGGGGTGAGATCGCGGTGGCCGAACCGCGCGAAGCCGCTCGGTCCGTCGTCGCACAGCTCGAAGGCCAGGTGCTCTTCGCCAAGCTCTACAACAACACCTCGCAGCTCAGCAGCCTGTGGCCCAACTGCCTCGCCCTGCTGCGCGCCGACGATCCCCAGGTGGCCGAAGTCGCCTGAGTCGCGTCACTGCCAGGGTCGGGCACGTCGGACGCTCCGGAGCCGCGCCCGCCCGGCAGTGGCGTGATCACCTTTCCGAGTGGGACCCCCGCGCCGAGTGCGTATCCACCCGGGCCGGTTCTCCATCACGTGTCGGCGTGAGGCGTGGGCCGGGGCAGGACGTCCGAACCGTGCCGGCCGGGCGGACGTGGCGCAGGCGGGGAGGAGGCGTTCTGCCGTCCGAGCGCTTCATGAGTTCTCCCATCGGTGCGTCACCCGGATGTGCGCGCCGGCCATGGCCGGCGCGCACATTGCATGATCAAGAAAAACCTGTGAGGGAGACGCCGCATTCCGCCCTGCGGGCGGTGCCGATGCGAGACGTCTCACCGGCCCGCTAACCGGCGCGGACCGGTCGGCCGGCGGCAACTGGCCAGGACCGGCCGGGACTCACAATGCCTCGGTGAGCCGCCGCAGCGTCCGTGCCGCCGGCTCCCGCGCGGCCCGGCGGTACGCGGTGCCTGCCCACAGATGCATGAGTTGCTGGTCGCCCGCCGCGGCGGCCGCCCTGCGCAGCGGGGCGGTGAGGTGGTGCACGGCGGGATATCCGGTCGGGGCCGAGGCTTCGTAGCGTTCGGTGAAGCGGTTGCGCAGTCCTCGTGCCGGCCGTCCCGTGAAAGCTCGGGTCAGCACGGTGGTGTCGAACGCCGGGTCCGCCAAGGCCCGCTGGTGGGGCGCCGAGGCGCCGCTCTCGTCCGTACGCAGGAGCAGTGTGCCGACCATGGTGGCCTCCGCTCCGGCGTGGAGCGCGGCCGCCACGTCGGCGGGCGTCCCGACCCCTCCGGCGGCGACGAGCGGCAGGGAGACCTGGCTGCGCACGTGTGCCACCAGGTCGGGCAGGGAGACGGGGACGAGCGGGCGGTCGGGGGTGAGCGTGGCCGAGTGACCGCCGGCCGCAGGCCCCTGCACGATCAGGGCGTCCACACCGGTCTCCGCTGCCAGGCGGGCCTCTTCGGCCGTGGTGACGCTCTGCAGGACGGTGGTGCCGACTCGCCGCAGGGCCCGGACGACCGTGGAGTCGGGGATGCCGAAGGTGAAGGACACCCACGGGACCGGCGACCCGACGAGCAGGTCGATCTTGGCCGCCCAGTCGTCGTCATCCTCCTTCGGAGGACTGTCGGACAGGCTCAGCCCGTAACGGTCGGCCTCGACCTGCACGGTACGGGCGTAGCGGCTGTAGGCGTCGACCGACACGGGGACCGGGTTGGGTGCGAACACGTTGACACCGAGCAGGGCGTCCTGCTCCCGGACGGTCCGCATCTGCTCGGCGAGAAGGGCCGCCGACTTGTACCCGGCGGCCACGAAACCCATGCTGCCCGCATGTGCGGCCGCCACGACCAGCTCGGAAGAACTCCCCCCGCCGGCCATGGGTGCCGCGAGAACCGGGAGTTCCACACCAAGGTCGGACAGCAATCGGCTCATGACTGACATCTCCTCTGGAGGCACGGAGTGGGCGGGTGCTCTCACCGCCCTTTTGCCGCCGGAGCGGCCCCACCGGCTTGGCGTACGCCGGATTCCGCTCACGCCGCCAGCGTAGGGCGCCGGGCGCGGCGGAGGAGGGCCTGGGCCATGCCGATTACGCTGCGACTATGCACGCCGGGCATCGATACGCGAGGGAGTGAGCCGTGGAGGTCGAGATCCGTCACCTCCGGGCCTTCGCCGCGGTGGCGCGCCACCGGTCCTTCTCCCGTGCCGCCCAAGAACTGCTGGTCACCCAGCCGGCCCTGAGCCGCACGGTAGCTCAGCTGGAGGCGACCCTGGGCGTCCGCCTCCTGGAGCGCACGTCACGCCGCGTGGAACCGACCGACGCCGGGACGCATTTTCTGCAAGAGGCGGAACGAGTCCTCGCCTCCTTCGACCACGCCCTCACCACGGCGCGCCGGCTGGGTGTGCTGCGACTCGGCTTCAGCTGGCTGCTGCCGGCTCCCTGGGCGCAGCGGACCGTCAAGGACTTCGAGCAGAGCACCGGTGCCTCCGTCACACTCAGCCGCACCGACGATCCTCTGGAGGCCCTGCACCGGCGCACCGTCGACATCGCCGTGGTCCGCGGCGACACAGCAGCGCCGGAGCCGCTGCGTACCGTCTGGCTGTACGACGAGGCCCGCTTCGCCGTCTGCGCCCGGGAGAGTCCGCTCGCCGGCCGCGGCCACCTGGATTGGGACGAGGTGCGGAACTGGCGTCTGATCGTGAACACCGTCAGCGGCACCACCGGCCCGTGGTCCTGGCCCGAGGAATCACGGCCGAAGGACATCGTCGAGACGGCGAACTTCGACGAGTGGGTGGAGACGGTCGCAGCGAACCGCGGTATCGGCATCGTCCCCGAGACCGCCAGGGATCGCTCACCCCACCCCGTTCTGCGCTTCGTCCCGCTCACCAACGCCCCGCCGGTTCCCGTGCGACTGGTCTACCTGCCGGGCGGCCCCCGCACGCTCATCCGCCGGTTCGTCGACGCTTCCCTGGCGGCGGTGGACACGTGAGCGGCTTGGCCGCGGGTGCCGCCTACGTTGGTACCACCAGGCATGTCACCTGTCGAGGGTGCGACTGAGCTCCTGAGCCCGCGCGGCGTACGGACCGGTGGGCGTTCCACCGGGCCGGACGTCAGGGTGCCGCTATGCGCTGCAGCACCTCCGCGGCCGCCGCCACATCGCAGCCTTCCAGGCGGGAGAAGATGTGCCGGCGCACACTGGCGAGGTTCGTGGGCCACGCCTGTTCCAGCATCTTCCACCCCGGGTTGGTGAGCAAGGCCAGCCACGCCCTCCCGTCCTCGGGACACTTCTGCCGGGTGACGAGTGACTGGGACTCCAGCCGGTTCACCACCCGGGTCATGCCGCTCAGCGAAAGGCCGCACACGTTGGCCAATTCGCTCATGCGCATCTGATGGTGCGGGACTTCGGAAAGATGGACCAGGACGGTGTACTCGGTGGAGGAGATCGGAAGCTCCTCGAGCATGTCCGCGTCGACAACCCGGGGCAAAAGGGCCATCACCTTGCCGAGTGCCCGGAGGAATTTCTCCTCGTCCGGGTTGAGGGGAACGATTGTCGTCGCGTCTGCCATGGGCACAGTCTATTTGTCGCACCGGCCCGATCGATTGACCCGCAAATGCTCGCACAAGGACTACTTCCCACATCAAGCAGTCAGGACGAGGACTGGAGTCCATGCCGCGGGCCGGCGGGTCCCTTCAGGTGGCGATGTTCCGCAGGGCCACCGCGAGCTGACCGAGGTCGAGGCCCGTCAGGTGATCCAGGAAGTGACGGCGCACGGACGCCAGGTTGGACGGCCACGCGGCTTCCAGACGGGCGAAGCCCTCGTCGGTGAGGATGGCGTTCGATCCCCGGGCATCGAGCGATGACTTGACACGCTGGATGAGCCCCTGGCTCTCCAGCCGGGTGACCAGCCGCGTCATGCCGCTGAGCGACATCTCGACGGCGGCGGCGAGGTCGCTCATCCGCATCTGCCGGTCGGGAGCCTCCGAGAGGTTCGCCAGAGCCAGGTACTCGATGAGGGACAGGCGCTGCTCTCGCATCATGTCAGCGTCGATCGCCCGCGGCAGAGCGTAGATGACGCGGCTCAGCGCCCTCACCACGGCCTCTTCCTCGGCGTCGAGGGGCCGCAGACCTCTCTCGTCCGGCTGAGCTGCGATGCCTGGCATGGTTCCACACTTCTGTTCGTCGGGAATGCGATCAAGGGGGTGCTTACCATAGGCCGGGGCCGCTCCGGGAGCCCGCCACCGGAGCCCTCGTGCGGAGGACCCACTCCCCTATTTGCTACGTCAAGCAATTTATGTCATGGTACACCCTCCGGTCCGGATGCGACGGCCCGCCCGGTCGGGGCCGAAAAGACGGCGCCGCTCGAGACCGCACCGGGAGGAGCGGCAGCTCGAAGGCGCCACGGTGGCCCACCGCGGACCGGCTTCCTCGCCGAGACAGACAGGAAAACCTCATGACGCCGAAGCCTGCGCCAGCGGGATACGCGGTGCAACCACTGACCGTGGACGAAGAGGCCGTCGTCCGATCGCTCCCTCTGCTGATCAACGCCTTGCCGCGCGCCATCGACGCCGTCATGACCCAGGAACAGCAGATGTCCGCCACGGAGTATCTGGCTCTGATGCATCTTTCCGAGGCCCCCGACCGGCGCCTGCGGATGGGGGACCTGTCCTCCGCCTGCGAGATGTCGCTCAGCGGAACGACACGGGTCGTGCACCGGCTGGAGAAGGAGGGCTACATCGAGCGCGTGCGGTGCGACCGCGACGGGCGCAGCTACCGCGCCGCCCTCACCGACTCCGGCTTCGCCCGCCTGGAGGAGGCGTGGCCGAGCAACCTGGCCGCTCTGCGCCGCCACTTCCTCGACCACCTGACCGGGATCGACCTCAAGACCCTCGCCGCCGCGCTGGAGAGGGTCGCCACCTGATCGGGCGGACCGCGCCGCTGGGCGGGCCCGTCGGCGGAGGAGGGGCGCGGACCCGCCCGGCAGTCCGCGGCGGTACCGGGCCACTCAGGAGCGGGTCCGCGTCGGCGCTGTCGCAGGGCGCGGCCGACCGAGCCACCCGGGCTCCCACGCCCAGACGATCCGGTGGGTGCGCTCAGGCGTTGGTGAGGACCATGCGGAAGCGGGCCGCGCCGGAGAGCATCCTCTGATAGGCGGAGTCCGCCTCGCTCAAGGGCACGGCTTCCACCGTGGGGCGGATGCCGTGCAGGGCGCTGAAGTCCATGGTGTCCTGCACGTCCTGCGCGGTACCGGACGGGTGGCCGCGCACCACCCGGCCCGACAGGATGAGCTGGAGCGGGGCGATGCCAAGGGGTTCGGGCGAGACTCCGATGACCACGAGTTCCCCTCGGGACGTCAGACCGTCGACGGTGGCCGCGATGGCGTCGGAGTCGCCGGCCGTGGCCAGCACCACCTTGGCACCCCCAAGGGCCTGCAGAGCGTCCGCGACCGGGGTCGCTTCCGTGCTGTCGATGTAGTGGTGTGCCCCGAAGCGCTTGGCCAGTTCGGCCTTCTCCGCGCCGCGGGCGATGGCCACCGTCTCGAATCCCATGGCCACGGCGAATTGCACGGCCAGATGCCCGAGACCGCCGAGGCCCACCACGGCCACCCTGTCGCCCGGCTGGGCGGAGCTGCGCCGCAGCCCGTTGTAGGTCGTGACCCCCGCGCAGGCCATGGGACCCGCGTCCGCCGCCGACAGGGCGTCAGGAATGCGCGCCAGGGCATCGACCGGCGCGATCATGTTCTCGGCGAAACCCCCGTCGTACGCGTAGCCCGGGATCTTGAGGTTCTCGCAGACGATGAAGTCACCCCGCCGGCACGGCGTGCAGTGCCAGCAGCTGCCGCCGAACCACCCCACCGTCACCCGGTCCCCCACCTTCCAGCCGAAGGCCTCGGCGCCCTCGCCCAGTTCCTCGATGCGTCCGGCCACCTCGTGTCCGGGCACCAGCGGCCACCGCACACCGGGCATGGTGCCGGTCACGAAGAAGTCGTCGCTGTGGCAGATGCCGCATGCCTCGACGGACAGGCGGACGTGATTGCGCCCTGGTTGCGGTACTTCGCGCTCGACGACCTCGAAACGCCCGCTCGGACTCGTCACCTGCGCGGCACGGTAGGTATCCATATGTGTCTCCGTCATCAGGGAGGCCGCCCTCGTGACGCCGGCCTCGCTGATCGGCCCTGCTGCCGAGGAGGAGGCTCCGAGGGGACGCCGGTACGTCGCACGACGAACGCCGACGTCGGTCACGGAAGTTCGGGGCCGGGGCCGGGCGAGCCGTTCCTCGGGCGGCAGTTGTGATCACCAGCGGTCCGGCGCGGGTGACTATCGTCCATCCCACCATCAGCGGGGCGGCTCGGCAAAAGATGCGGTCGGGGCGGCCGTGCCGGGCCTCCCGGATCACCTGCTCAGAAGCCCCGCGCGATGTCGTCGAAACCCACCCGCTCGATCGATCGGCGCTGCCGTTCCGCGGCCAGCCGCGTGACGGCCTGGTGGACAGCGCCCACCACGGCGGCTTCGTCCGGGTCCAGCTCGCCGAGTGTCTCGTCCGCGGCCTCCACGATGCGCGCCGCGGCCGCGAGAGCGACGACGACGGGCCGTCCGTCCGTCATGCGGCCGAGCGCCCGGTCGACCGCGGGCGGGACGACGGGCAGCGGGCGGGACCTGCGGAAGGAGTGCCGGGAGGAGTGTGCCGGTGTGCCGCTCGCGGTCGCCTCGAGGGCCCTCCGGTAGCGGGCGGCCAGATCACGGCCGCGACGCCACAGCCATTGCTCCACGGTCTCGTAAGGGGCGTCCCGGACGATCGTCGAGGCGGCTTCGAGCAGTAAGTCGTCCTGGGTTCGCGGCGATGCGGCGGGCAGGAGCCGACCGTCGTCGAGGAGCACGGCCTGCAGATCGACAAGGTCGACCAGTTCCGCGCCGGCCAGGGAGAGGGAGAGGTCACCCGGCTCCGGCGGGGCATCGATGCCCGGGGAGGCGGCGAGGGCGCACAGGCCCAGGGCTGTGGTCATGTACGGCTCCAGGTCGGTCGGGGAGGCGATCGTCAGCGACGACGCCGACCAGCTGAAAGGCGCATAGAACATAGCGTGCGGTAGTTCCACGAAAGGCACAAAATCGCGCGATGACGACAGCCGGGGCGGGCTGAGGCGTCCGGACGGCTGACTCCTCAGACCGCTCGATGCCGGCTGAGGAGTGAGTCCGGCGCCCGCCCCCTCTCGAGGGACTGCGTCAGTGCGCGCGGGCGCCCGGCGCCGATGCGGCCGAGCGGGCCTCGCTCACCGCACGACCACGCTCGGTTGCCGGGAAGCGGTCCAGCATGGCCCGCAGCTCGTCCGCACCGACGTTGGCGCCGAAGGGCTCAGTGCCCGGCTGAAGGCGCACCCCCTGCGCCAGCAGGCCGGCGTCGACCGGGTCGAACCCGAGGTCGTCGACCAGTTCCATCACTGTGGACAGGGCGTCCGGGTCGTCCCCGGCGACCGCGATCGCCTTGCGCCCGGGCGTCCCCGCCGGCACGGCCCCGTCCTCGAGGTCGTGGTAGCCCATGTGGTTGAACGCCTTGACCACCTTCGATCCCGGCAGGAACGCCTGGACGATCTCGCTGGTCGAGGTGCGCGGGTCCGTGAAGTCCTCACGCACGCCGTCGATCTCCCACCAGTAGTTCATCGCGTCGACGACGAGCTTGCCGCGCAGGGCTTCGACGGGGATGCCGCCATGCTTGCTCAGAGGCAGGGCGAGTACGACGAGGTCCGCCCGGTCCGCGGCCTCGGCGGCGGTGACCGCGACCGCCCCGGGGGCGAGGACCTCGACCGTGAGAGCGATCCTCTCGGGCGCGCCCGAGCCCGCGATGAGGACGCGGTGCCCGGCGGCCACCGCCAGCCGGGCCAGCACGGTCCCCACCTTCCCGGCGCCCAGGATGCCGATCGTGTGCACAGGTCTCGTGTTCATTGCCGTCTCCCGAACCGGATCAGCCGGCGAGCATGTCGCGGACCATGGGGATCACCTTCGTGCCGTACAGCTCGACCGTGCGCAGGCGGTGGCTGATCGACTGCGAGCCGGAGGTGTAGATGAGGTCGAAGCGGCCGACCTGGAGGTCGCGGACCGCACGGGCGATCTTGCGTGCGACCGTCTCGGGCGACCCGACGTACATGGAGCCGTGGGCGATCTCCGCCTCGTACTCCTCGCGGCGCACCGGCGGCCATCCGCGCAGAGCACCGATGCGGTCCCGGATCACCCGGTACCCCGGCCAGTGCGCCTCGCGGGCTTCCTCGTCGGTGTCGGCGATGAAGCCGGGCGAGTGCATGCCGACGGGATGGGCGGTGGTGCCGAACTGGGCTGTCGCGCGTTCGTAGAGGTCGATGTAGGGGGCGAAGCGCGTGGGGGCGCCGCCGATGATGGCGATCATCAACGGGAGCCCGTGGCGGGCGGTACGCACCACCGACTGGGGCGAACCGCCGACGCCGACCCAGGTCGGCAGGTGCCCGGACTCGGTCGTGGGATAGACCTCAGCGTTGTCGAGGGGCGCCCGGACCGTGCCCTTCCAGGTGACGGGCTCCTCCTTCAGCAGCTGCACGAAGAGGTCGAGCTTCTCCTCGAAGAGGACGTCGTAGTCGGCGAGGTCGTAGCCGAACAGGGGGAAGGACTCCGTGAAGGAACCGCGTCCCAGGATGATCTCGGCGCGCCCGTCGCTGAGCGCGTCGAGCGTCGCGAACCGCTGGAAGACGCGCACCGGGTCGTCCGAGCTGAGCACCGTGACGCCGGAGGAGAGCCGCATGCGCTCGGTGCGGGCGGCGATCCCGGCGAGCACGGTCTCGGGGCTGCTGACCGAGTACTCCGGGCGGTGGTGCTCGCCCAGCGCGAGGACGTCGACGCCGAGTTCGTCGGCGAGGACGGCTTCGGCGACCGTCTGGCGGATCGACCTCGCGTGCGAGACGAGCGCACCCGAGTCGTCCTCGGGTACGTCACCGAAGGTGTCCAGGCCGAAGACGAGATCAGACATGGGTGGCCTCCTTACTGAGGATCTCCCGTACGCGCGGGGCGACTTCACGCCCCAGCAGCTCGATCGTGCGGGCGCGGGCCTGCCGCGGGAGCCGCATGACGTCGTACTTGAGGTCGAAGCGGCTCAGGTGCAGGTCCCGGGCCACAGTGGCGATCTTGCGGGCGACGGTCTCCGGGGACCCTACGAAGAGCGCGCCGTGCTTCAGCTCGGCCTCGTAGCGCTGCCGGTCCGGCTTGTAGAAGCCACGCTCCTCGGCGAGTTGACGGACGACCGGCTCCCAGTACCGCCACCAGGTCTCGACCGCCTCCTCGTCGCTGTCGGCGACGAGCCCCAGGGAGTGCTGTCCGATCGGTAGCGGGGCGTGTCCGGCCTGCTGGAGCGCCCGGTGGTAGAGGTCCACGTGGCCGCTGAAGCGCTGGGGACGGCCGCCGATGACGGCCAGCATCAGAGGGAGGCCGTAACGGGCCGCGCGAAGCACGGAGTTGGGGCTGCCGCCCACACCGATCCAGGTGGGGATACCGCCGGGGCGCATCCGCGGACGCAGCCGCTGTTCGACGAGCGGGGCGCGGGTCGTCCCGCTCCACGTCACCTCCTCCTCCCGCTGGAGGCGCATGAACAGCTCGAGCTTCTCCTCGAAGAGCTGCTCGTACTTGGTGAGGTCGTAGCCGAACAGTGAGAAGGACTCCGTGGCGGACGCCCGCCCGAGGACCAGCTGCGCCCGGCCGTTCGACACGGCGTCGAGCGTGGAGAACGCGTGGTAAAGCCGCACGGGGTCATTGGTGCTCAGCACCGTCACGGACGTGCCGAGGCGGATGCGCTCCGTGGCGGTGGCGATGGCGGAGAGCAGTACGGGGACGGCACTGTCGACGTGCCCCGGCCGATAGTGCTCGCCGACGCTGAAGACGTCGATCCCGGAGGACTCGGCGAGCCTGGCCTCCTCCACGAGGAGACGCACCACATCGGCGTCGTCGAGGGTACGGCCGTCGTCCGTGGCGACCTCCCCGAAGGAGTTGAGTCCGATCTCGAAAGCGCTGGCCTCCATGGCCGCTCCTTCCATAGCCGCGCCCGCCGGGACTGTCACCCCCGGACCCCCAGTTTGTTTGACTCGTCAAGTATGCCTTCATTTACTTGACGAGTCAAATATCGATGGGTCGAGCCCTAGCGCATGAGTTCGATGCGCGGCGGCCGGCCCTCCCGCTGCCGGGAGGCGACGCGTCCGGGATCCGGGTGACGCAGGTCGCCGCTCCGGCGGGTGTCTCCTCGACGCCCCTCACCGTCAGATCACGATCTGCGGTCGGCGCACCAGGGCACCGTCATGCGAGCTTGGACACCTGGTAGTGCTTCCACCGGTCGATGACGCCGGACACGATGTCTCGCTGCGCCCCTGTCCTGTCGTCCATCAGGCACTGCTGTACTGGTTCGCAAGAGGGTGGGTGCCGCCTGCACGCCGGGGCGGCCTCGCCGCTCACGGCCGTGCGGGAAGCCTCAGGCGGCCCCGCCGGGATCGTTCGGGTGGGACTGGAGCGGTGTGATCACCGCGGTCATCCAGGGCCACAAGGGAAGGCTGCCGAGCACCTTCGCCCGCAGCTCCGCCTCGTCGTCGGCAAGCCAGACACCGATGCTGCGCAGTTCTCCGACCGGGCGCCACAGCCGGAAGAGGTGCCCTTGCGCCGCCAGCTCCTTGGCCCGCACGGCTTCGGCGGCGCGACGCTCGTCGACCACCGCCTGGTCGGTCCCCTCGGGAACGGTGGTGGTCAGTTCGACCAGGAATTCCTGCATGATCTTTCCCTTCTGGGTGGGTGCCGACGGCACCGAGTGACGCCGTCGATAGGCGGCGCAGGGCCCTCGACCAACTGTGCCGCTCGGGCCCACGTCTCGCGCCGTGGGCCTGAGCGGACTCCGGTCCGTCCCCCTCACCTGGGTGACAGGGTCAGGCGGCGACCTTGATCGTGCCGGCGATCCTCACCACGCGCTCGGCCTGGATGCGGGCGGCGGCGCGGGTGGTGTCGTCGACGGGGTTGGTGCCCTGGCCGTCGGCGTGGGAGGTGCCGTAGGGGTTGCCGTCGGTGAACTTGGCGGGGTCGGTGAAGCCGGGGCTGACGACGATGCCGCCGAAGTGGTGGACGGAGTTGTACAGGGCGAGCAGCGTCGACTCGTGGCCGGCGTGCGCCGTGGCGGTGGACACGAAGCCGCTGTACACCTTGTCGGCGAGCTTGCCCTCGGCCCACAGGCCGCCGAGCGTGTCGATGAACTGCTTCAGCTGCGAGGAGACGTTGCCGAAGCGGGTGGGGGTGCCGAAGATGACGGCGTCCGCCCACTCGATGTCCTGCGGAGTGGCCTCCGGAACACTCGCGGTGGCGGCGTGGTTGGCGGCCCAGGCGGGGTTGGAGTCGATGGCCGCTCGGGGAGCGAGCTCGGCGACCTTGAGAAGCCGGACGTCGGCGCCCGCCTTGACGCCGGCGTCGTGGAGTTCCTTGGCGATCTCCGTGATGGTGCCGGTGGAGGAGTAGAAGACGATCGCGAGCTTGACGGGAGTGGACATGGAGATTCTCCATCGATAAGAGGGGGCGAGGTGATGTTCGGGCGTGACTAGACGACCGGTCGTTTAATCTAGACGACCGGTCGCCTACCGTCAAATGATGGGTGTCCATGCAGGTCAGACACTGCGGGCACCCCACGGAAAAGCCTCAGGAAGCGGCACTCACGACGCCAGGACGGCGCCGATCCGATCGCGCACGCCGGCCGAGGCGGCGCACGCGCAAGACCCGTACCTAAGGGCTGTCCCGTAATTCCCGGCGGGCGCGCGACGACAGCTACGGCACCTCGCCGCGTTGTCGGGTCCTCCGCATACATCCAGTATGCGGACGACCCTCCGCCTTGCGATGCACCGCATCCGACGCCGCGCGCTGATCCACCGGGAACTACGGGACAGCCCTTAGCGGAGAATCCGCTCGAAAACGAGCTCGAAGAACGCGTCCACGGGCGCCGCCGACTTGTCGACCCGGGCCGCGATCAGCGTCCCCTCCCAGGCGCTGAGGATGAACAAGGCGATCGTCTCGGTGTTCAGGGAACCATCTAGGTCACCCGCCGCCTGGGCCTCGGCGAGGACCGCGCCGAGCCGGTGGCCCCAGGCGTCGAAGCCCTGCTTGGCCGCGACCCGGATCTCCTCGCTGTGGTCGGCGATCTCGGCACCGAAGTTGCCCACCAGACAGCCGCGGACGAAGCCGTTGTCCACGGTGTCCCTGCTGAGGTACTCGAAGTGCGCCCGCAGCCGTTCCAGCGGAGGGAGATCGGGCGTTGCGAGCAGGTCGAAGCGCAGGGTCTCCGCGTACCTGCTCAGCGCCTCCAGGGCGCTCTCCTCCTTGCTGGAGAAGTGGTTGTAGAAGGACCCCTTGGGAACTCCGGCCGCCTTGGTGATGTCGTTGATGCCGGTGGCGTTGAAGCCCCGCGCGTGGAACTGGCGGAAGGCCGCCTCGGCGATCTCCTCGCGCTTGGATGCTCGCCCCATGCCACTCGCCTTCCGTGACCGCGCCCGATCGCCCGGGCCACATGCCGGTCGAGATGACCGACCACCTAATCGTAGGCGCTCACACCGCTCACACCTGAACCAACGTCGGGACATGGGTTAAGCTCGCTAAGACGACTGGTCATTTATGAGCGGACCGACCGTCGGCCTGCGCCCGCCTTCGCAGGCCGAGGTCAAGCCACTCACCACATGCCGGACCGGTCCGTCCGCACCTCCCCCTTCCCGCACGACATTCAGGAGCCACCATGTCCACGTACCGCGCCTTCGAGGCCACCGGCGTCCATAACCTGCAGTTGGTCGAGCGCGAGCTGACCGATCCCGCACCGGGCCAGGTGCGGCTGCGCGTCGAAGCCTGCGGGATCTGCCACACCGACGTGCTCGCCATCGAGGGCCTGCGAGCCGACCCCTCGCAGCCCGTGATCCCGGGCCACGAGATCGTCGGCGTCATCGACGCGGTCGGCGCCGGGGTGACCACCTGGCAGGTCGGCGACCGGGTGGGCGTCGGCTTCCTGAACGGGCAGTGCTGGGAGTGCGATCCCTGCCGCCGGGGCGACTTCGTGAACTGCCTCAACCAGGAGCAGACGGGCACGACGATCGACGGCGGTTACGCCGAGGTCGCCTACGCCCGGGCCAGCGGGCTCGTGCGTATCCCCGACGGCATCTCCGCGATCGACGCCGCTCCCCTGCTGTGCGCCGGACTGACCACCTTCATCGCCCTCCAGCAGGGGCCGGCCCGGGCGGGCGCTCTCGTCGCGGTGCAGGGCATCGGCGGCCTGGGCCACCTGGCCCTGCAGTACGCGCGCACCCTCGGCTACCGGGTCGCCGCCATCGCCCGCGGCCCGGAGAAGGAGGCGTACGCCCGGGAGTTGGGCGCCGACGTCTACATCGACAGCACCAGCACCGACGCCGGGGCCGAACTGGCCGCCCTGGGCGGGGCGTCCCTCGTCATCGCCACCGCCTCCAGCGGCGCCTCGATGAACCCGCTGGTCCGCGGACTCGCCCCGAACGGCAAGCTGGTCGTGGTCGGAGCGGCGCCCGACCCGCTGACCGTCGCCACCCCGGACCTCATCTTCGGCACCCGCTCGGTCATGGGCAGCCTGACCGGAACCGCGATCGAGAACGAGGACAACCTCGCCTTCAGTCTCGCCCACGACATCCGGCCCCGTGTCGAGGTCATGGACTTCGCACAGGCGGAGGAGGCCTACGAGCGGATGCTGTCGGGTCAGGCCCGCTTCCGCGTCGTGCTCGACGTCAAGGCGGCCTGACACGCCGGTTACTGCCTGCCGGACGCCGTATCCGGCGGGCAGTAGCCGCAGGCGCACCCACAACACCCCGCCGGAGGGCGACCGTTCGCTGCGGGAGCGGTGCGGCCCCAGCCCTACGGCTGGCCGTGCCGGCCCCAAGCCACCGAAGTCCTCACCCCGTTGCGCACACGCTGTACAGATTCCGTGTGTCTTCCGTATACCTTCTCCGCGTCTCATCGAGTACGGTCATCCACGCGCTGGCGTGATCCCGTCGAGTTGCCCGTGATTGCGTTGAGTTGGTCTTTCCGTCTCGCACCGAGTTGTTGCATGCGTGCGATCAGGTTGCCGACTGACAACGTTGTCGCACGTCGCACCGCGGGGTCACTCCACGCGTGCTCGCCGCGACGCAGGAGAGACAACGTGCCCGTCAGATCCGTCAGATCTCATCACCCCTCGCCCCGCGTGGTTCCGCCTGGGGCCGCCCGCCGTCGTCGCGGGCCGCTGCGCGCCGCGGTGGCCGCGCTGCTCGCCGGTGCGCTGGGGATCGGCGTACTGACGGGTGGCGGCGCTGCCGCCGCGGTGCCCGTCGCGGGCGCCTCGGCCGGGTTCTCGGAGACGTCCGGCGGCACCGACTACGCGAAGCTCGTCGACCCGTTCGTCTCCACCGCAGGTGACGACGGCAACGACCTGCCGGGCGCCCAGTCGCCCCACGGTCTGGCCAAGGTCAATCCCTTGACCACGCCGAAGCGCAACCACACCGGATACGACTACAACGAGGACCACATCGCCGGGTTCACGGCGACGAATCTCGACGGTGTCGGTGGTTCCGGTGGCGGCGGGGACCTGCTCGTCGTCCCGACTTCCGTGAAGTACGACAAGCGGCCCACCCCCAGCACGTACGCGCACCCGTTCAGCCACAAGGACGAGACGGCGACGCCCGGTTACTACCAGGTGGGCCTCGGGTCCGTCTCCGGTACCGCCTCGGCGGTCACGCAGGACTCCGGCACCATCGACGCCGAGATGACCACGACGACGCGCACCGCACTCGAGCGGTACCGCTTCCCCGCCGGGTCGGAACCGAAGCTCGTCCTCGATCTCGCCAACAACTACACGAGCCGCACCCGTTCGACCCTGAAGGTGACGACGCTGGCCGACGGGACCACGGCGATCGGCGGGCTCATCGCGGGGTCGTTCAACGGTGCCGCGTACCAGCTGTACTACCACGCCACCACGAACGTGCCCGTGACCGCCCTGAAGACCTGGGGCAAGGACGGCACGCTGAGCGGCGTCACCGCGCAAGACGGCACCGACACCGGTGCCGTGCTCGCCTTCGACCCGTCCGACGGCGACGACATCGAACTGCGCATCACCCTGTCGCCGATCAGCGCCGAGCAGGCCGCGACCGACCAGCGCCACGAGGTGGACGGCCGTACCTTCGACGAGGTGCGCGCGGCCGCGAAGGCGGAGTGGAACGCCGCGCTCGGCGCCGTCGACGTACGCGCCTCGGCGAAGTCCGACCCCGGGTCGACGCTCACCAAGCAGTTCTACACGCACCTGTACCGCATGTACGCGCTGCCCGTGAACGCCACCAGCACCAGCGGTACGTACCGCGGCGCGGACGGAGCGGTGCACAAGGCGAACGGCTTCACGTACTACGACGGCTGGTCCACCTGGGACGACTTCCGCAAGTACTCCGTCGAGGCGTACATCGACCCGGCCGCCTACCGAGACATGATCCAGTCGCTGATCGTGCTCTTCGCCGACCAGCGCGCCTCCGGCAAGAGCCTGAGCAGCCTGACCCATTCGGTGCCGACCGTGCGCTGGGAGCGCTCGGCGGTGCTGGTGGCGGACGCTCTGTCGAAGGGGTTCAAGGACTTCGACCGGCTCGACGAGGCCTACCCGGCGCTGCTGGCGTACTCCGGCTACTACACGGGTGCGCAGCTGCGGCAGGGATACGTCGCCGGTGACCCCGGTACGACCGTGCAGCGCGGGTACGACCAGTGGGCGCTGTCCGTCATCGCCGGCGCGCTCGGCAAGGAGGACGACGCGAAGAAGCTGCGCGCGCAGGCGACCATGGCGATCGACAACCTCGTGAAGCCCGGGGCGTGGACCGCGGCCGACGGGACGAAGGTCGGCCTGCTCACCCCGCGCGCCGCGAACGGCGACTGGCAGGGCGCCGACTACGAGAAGTTCGAGGCGGCCGGTCTCTACCAGGGCACGCTGTGGCAGTACCACTGGTACGACGCCTACGACATGGACGGTCTCATCGAGGCCATGGGCGGCGCGAAGGCCGGAAAGGCCGCGATCCGGCACATGTTCGGCGAGGACTCCACCGTCGACGACGGCTCGACCATGCTGCACTCCAACGCCAACGAGATCGACCTGCAGGCCCCCTACCTCTTCAACTACGTCGGCGAGCCGAGCCTGACGCAGAAGTGGGTGCGGGCCATCTACACGAGCGCCACCTGGAACCGGTACATCGCGACCGGCTCCACGAACGAAGCGCCCAGCTCCGGCGGCGAGTTCCGCCCGCCGGTCAAGACGCAGGTCTACAAGCTGGCCCCGGACGGCTTCCTGCCGACCATGGACAACGACGCCGGCACGATGTCGACCATGTTCGTCGCGGCCGCCCTGGGCCTGTTCCCGGTGACCGCGGGCTCCAGCCAGTTCCAGATCGGCAGCCCGTTCTTCGACTCCACGAAGATCACCTATGGCAACGGTGCCTCGTTCACCGTGAAGGCCGACGGTGTGTCGCCGAGCAACTACTACATCCAGAACGCGACCCTCGACGGCAAGCGCTTCGGCAACACCTGGCTCGACTACTCGCAGATCGTCTCCGGTGGGACGCTCGCGTTCACCATGGGTTCCAAGCCCTCCCAGTGGGGCGCCCGCACCGAGCCCGCGTACTCGCTGAGCACCGACTCCGGTGACAGCGACCCGGGTTCGGACAAGGGCAGGACCGTTGTCTCCGCCCGGCCGGGCATCGTCGACACGGCCGCGGACGGCACCGTCGACGGCAGCGTGCGGCTCACCTTGGATGGACCGGCGTCCTTCGCCGCCCGCAAGGGCACCAGTCTCACCAAGAGCGGTGGGGCGAGTGTGTCCGGCCTGCCGAAGGGCGTGACGGCGGACCTCCATGTCACCGGCAAGAAGACGGCCACGCTGGCCGTCACCGGCAGCACCGAGGTCGACGCGCGCTTCGGCATCACCTTCCGCGACGCGGCCTTCGCCCACGGCGTCCCCGCCTCGTCGGTGAGCGGCACCGGGATATCCCCGACCGACCCACTGCGCGTCTCCGCCGCCGCGGTCCACCGCAAGGCGCTGGACGCACTGGTGGACCAGGCGCTGCTCGTGCGCGGCGGCAACTACTCGGACGGTTCCTGGACCGTGTTCCGGTCGGCGCTCGAACGCGCCCATACCGTCCTCGCGGACCGCGCCTCCGCGACGGGCCCCCTCATGGCCGCGGGCGACGCACTGCGCTCCGCCATCGACGCCCTCACCCTCGACGAGGGCGGTTACGCCGTCCTGCAGGCCGAGTCCCCCGACGAGAAGGAGGGCCCCAGCCTCACGAGCGAGCGCAACAACTCCGACGGCAACCTCGGCGGTGTGACCGAGGGCTCGTGGGAACGCTTCACCAAGCTGGACTTCGGCGGTGTCGCCCCGCGCAGTGTGTCCGTGCGCTACGCCAACTCGCAGGCGACGAACGCGAAGCCGAGCAGCGTCGACGTCCACGCCGGCACCGCCGACGGACCCGTCGTCGCCACTGTCTCGCTCCCCGGAACCGGCGGCTGGCAGTACTGGAGCACCGTGCAGGCCGCCATCACCGATCCGGAGGCCCTGCTGGCCGCGAAGAGCGCGACGTTCGTCTTCCACGCGCCGCCCGGTCAGCAGTGGGTGGCGAACTTCGACTGGCACCAGTTCTCGCCGTACGAGCTGTCCACGTCCCCCACGACCACGCTCGCCACGCTGAGCGCCGTCAACAGCACGGCGACCGGCGACGGTTCGCTGCCGCTGAAGCTCGGGAACGGCATCTTCGAGAACGTGACGAACGGCGCGTGGGCGCAGTGGAAGGACGTCGCCCTGCGCAACGGCGCGGACACCGTCACCGTCCGCTATGACAAGCCCCAGTCGCGAGCGGCGTCGGACTCGCACATCGAGCTGCGCCTGGGTTCGAAGGACGGCGACAAGCGCGTCGACATCCGCCTCGACTACACCGGTTCGGGCTGGGGAACCGTCGCCACCACGTCCGTCCACCTCGACCCGAGCGTCTTCGCCGGCGTCCAGGACGTGTACGCGGTGTTCGTCTCCGGCACGCACTCCGACGCTCAGCCGTACGTCGGCAACGTCTACTCGCTGACCGTGACGCAGAGCGCCGACACCCCCGTGGGCTTCGACGCCACCGCGTTCCACTCGCACAGCGGGGGTGGTCTGAAGAGCGAGCCGGTCGGGTGGACCGGTTCGGGGTCCACCACCAACCTCGGCGGGACCTACAACGGAGCCTGGCTGGACTACGGGACGATCGACTTCGGCAGCTCCCCGAAGAACACCGTCACGATCACGTACGTCAACAACTCGGCGCGCTGCGGCACGAATTCCGCCGTCCAGCTCTACCTCGGTTCGTTCGACGCGGCGAACCCCGGGACGCCGTACGCGACCGTGCCGCTGCCGGTGACGGGGAGCTCGTGGTCGGCGGGCGGGACGACGAGCCTGACGCTGCCCGAGGCGATCACCGGTGAGCACGCCGCGCATCTGCGGCTGGTGACGACCCCGGACGCCTCGCACCCGTACGTCGCGAACCTGGCCCGGATCACCTTCACCCACGTCGAGGAGCCCGCCGAGACGGACAAGTCCGCGCTGCGGAAGGGGATCGAGCGGTTCGAGGGCCTCTCCGATGACGCGGAGCGCTACGGCACGATCGACTTCGGTGTGTTTCTGCGGGAACTCGCGGCGGCACGCGCCCTCGTCGACGCCGACGACGCGACCCAGCTCGAGGTCGACGCGTACACGCGCAGCCTCACCCTCGCGGCCAACCAGCTCGTCCCGCTGCCGCGGCTGAAGCTGGAGGACCTGGTCGCTACGGCGTCGGCCGTCGTGGACGACCGCTACACCGACGCCTCGTGGAAGGCGTTCACCACGGCGCTCGCCGCGGCGAAGACCGCGGTCGCGGACGACAAGGCGACGGACGAGACGCTCCACGCCCGTTACGAGGCGCTGCGCAAGGCCATGTCCGCGCTCACGGCCAAGCCGAGGACTGTGCCGGCCGCGCCGGACGCCGTGTCGGCGACCTCGTCCGGTTCGAGCCTGACCGTCGCCTGGGCCGCGCCCGAGGACACCGGCGGCTCACGGGTCGTGGCCTACAAGGTCACGCTCGACGACGGCCACGAGGTCAGGATCGACGACCCGGACAGCAGGAGCACGACCTTCACCTGGCTGCGGCCCGGCAGGACGTACACCGCGCGCGTCCAGGCGGTGAACGCGTACGGTACGTCCCGGCCGAGCGCCGCCACCGCACCGGTGGTGATCGGCGGTGGCACCCCGCAGAGGCCGGGCGTGACGTCCGTGACCACCGACGGCACGCAGGTCCGTGTGACCTGGCGGGCGGCCGGTGACGGCGGCTTCCCGGTCATCGGCTACACCGTGGCTCTCGGCGACGGCACCACCGCGCACGTCTCCCCCACGGCGGACACGGCGCTGCTCACGGCCAAGAGCCGGGCGAAGGCGCACACCGCCACCGTCACGGCCGTCACCCTCGCCGGGACCTCCGACGACCGCGCCGAGGCCGCCAAGGTGACCACCGGTTCGGCCGCCGCCGCTGCGGACCCGGCGTACGAGCCGTCGCCCTTCCCGGACGACGTACTCGACGCCACCTACGCGTCCGACAAGTGGCCGGGCGCGGATGGTGGGACGGGCTACTTCCAGGGCCTGCTGGACGGGTTCAAGGACCTCGGCTCCGGGATCCTCGCCGCCGACACCAAGGTGCCGGGCGGCACCCCGCTCACCGCCGAGAACGACAAGATC
Organism: Streptomyces sp. RK62; assembly: GCF_018070255.1. Classification (NCBI taxonomy): domain Bacteria; kingdom Bacillati; phylum Actinomycetota; class Actinomycetes; order Kitasatosporales; family Streptomycetaceae; genus Streptomyces; species Streptomyces sp. RK62. The sequence goes on from NZ_JAGPYD010000006.1 coordinate 313,511, forward strand.
GCCGTACGCATCAACAACGCGGCGACCCAGAAGGAGGTGGACCGGGCCGTGGTCGACGCGGCCAACAGCTCCACCATGACGATGGCGGACGGTCTCGGCTCCCGGCTCGGCCCGCTCTACCTGGACGCGCTGAAGGGCGGCCGGCTGCCGAAGACCAGCGCGCTTTTCTCCCGCGTCACCAAGGGCCTCGACCTGGGTGGCGCGGCCAAGGACCACTACGGCTACCAGCGTCCGTACGTGCGGCTCGGGTTCGTCGGCGACGGCGGCGCCGTCTACGAGTCGCAGGACCGCTCCTACGGCGGCCTCACCACGAGCGGTTCGTACCCGAGCGGGCACACGTACGGCGGCTACGAGGCCGGCACCATCCTCGCCACGCTGCTGCCGGAGCTGGCGCCGTCGATCCTCGCCCGCGCCTCGGAGTACGGGGACAACCGCATCGTCCTCGGGTTCCACTACCCGCTCGACGTCATGGGCGGCCGTATCGCCGCGCAGGCCACCGTCGCGCACCGGTGGGCGGACCCGGACTTCGCGGAGCTGCTGACGCAGGCCCACACCGAGGTGCGGAACGTGCTGCTCGCGCAGTGCGAGAAGGAGGGGTACGGCGACACGCTGGAGGCCTGCGTGGGTGAGCCCTACGCCGGCCTGAGCGCGGCGCAGCAGGTCGACCTGTACACGCAGCGCCTGGACTACGGGTTCTCGAAGGCCGGGAAGTCCGGGCTGGCCCTCAAGGCACCGTCCGACGCGGCGGCCCTGCTGACCACGGCGTTCCCGGAGCTGACCACCGAGCAGCGCACGCAGATCCTCGAGCAGACCGCGACGGACTCCGGCCGCCCGCTGGACCTCACCGCGACCGGCGGGGCGAGCTGGGAGCGGATCAACCTCGCCGCCGCGCTGTCGGCGCGCGTGGTCGTGAACGCCGACGGTTCCGTCAAGGTGACGAACTACTCGGACGCCACGAAGGCCGCCGACGCCGACGTCGCGGCGATCAAGGTGGGTGGCGTCGCGGTCGACGGGTTCGACCCGGCCGTGTCGACGTACGTCGTCGACTGGCCGAGGGGCAAGAGGATCCCTGCCGTGTCGGCCGTGCCGGCTCAGTCCGGGGCGCGGGTGAAGGTGAGCGACGGCAGCTCGGTTCTGTCGTCGGCCGGACACCGCTTCAGCACCCGCACCATCAAGGTGACGTCGGCCGACGGTTCGGTGACGCGGACGTACACGGTCGGGTTCCAGCTCACGGATCGCGACGAACGGCCGGTCGCGGCCGGTGGCCATGGCGGTGACCGCGCCGCCGGGACGTCCGGCCTGTTGGGCGGCGGAGACGCCGGAGCAGGCCCCGGCGGGGGCGGCGGCTTGTGGTCGCCTGCGGCCGAGTGGGCGGATCCGCTGCGGATCGCGCGGGGGCGCGGGGCGTACTGAGAGGCAACGTATGGAAAGGCTGACCTGCCGCGGCTCCATGGGCCGCGGCAGGTCTCGTCCTAGAACGTGATCGATGCCGCCGACCTGGCGGCCCGCTCGATCTTCTCGCGGTAGGCCGCGCGGGCCTCCTCGTCGATCGGCTGCTCGTGTTCGGGGCGCATGCCGGTCCGGCCGTCGAGGCTTTCGCGGAGGATGTCTGCGTGTCCGGCATGCCGGTTGGTCTCGCCGAGGACGTGGACCAGGATGGCGAACAGTGTCGTGTTGAAGTGGGGCTCCGGCCACCACGGCACGTGGCCCGGAGCGTCGAGGGCAAGCTCGTCGATCGTCGCGTCCGAGTGTTCCCACGTACGCCGGTAGAACGCGATGATCTGATCGCGGGACTCGTCCTCGGCCGCCCACTGATCGCTGCCGTCGTGGTCCTGCCAGCGGGACAGCGGTTCCGGGGACGGGCGGTCGAAGACCTCGCCGAAGTACCTGGCCTCGATCGTGGCCACGTGCTTGACCAGGCCGAGGAGGTTGGTTCCGGTCGGCGTCAGGGGGCGGCGGGCGTCGTACTCGGACAGGCCGTCGAGTTTCCAGAGCAGTGCGTCGCGGTCCCTCCGTAGTCTGCGGTGCAGGTGGTCCTTCGCCGAGGGGTCGTTCATGCGGCATGTTCCTTCCGTGGGCTGTGCGCTGGGTGCCAGGTGAGCATCCAGCCGGCGGTCAGCAGCGCCGCGCCGCCGGCCAGGGCCATCGCGCCGCCGGTTCCGGCGCCCGCGGCCATCGCGCCGAAGCAGGCCGGTCCGACGCCCTGGAGCGTCATACTGCCGGAGCCGAGCAGACCGAACGCCTGACCCTGGCCGTCCGGCGGCAGCGCGTTCAGGAACGGCCGTTGCAGGCCGAGCCCATAGGCCAGTCCGAAGCCGGAGAGCAGCAGCAGGCAGGACGAGACGCCGACGCCGGGTTCGGCGGCGAAGAGGAGGAGCGGCAGCCCGGTCAGCGCCGTCAACGGCACCACCAGTCGCTCCCGGGTCGGTGGCCGCAGCAGTCGGCCGATCAGCAGGTCACCGGCCAGCATGCCGACGGGCAGACAGCCCATCAGCACGGCGTACCAGCCGGGGGCGAAGCCGTGTCTTCCCGCGTAGGCGACGATCAGGCCTTCCGCGCCCGTGACGAACGCGGGCGGGAGCCATTGGGCCAGCATCAGGCGTCGTACCGTGTGGCCGCGCAGGAGCCGGCCCGCGCCATGCAGGCTTGCGCGGACGGCCGCGCCACCGCCCCGAGCGCCGTCGGGTGTGCCGCCGACCCCCCCCGGCTGCAACCGGGGCAACCGGATACGGAGGGCCAGTGCGCAGCCGAGGTAGAGGGCGGCGCTGACCGCGAGGGCACGGTGCGGACCGAGTGCCGCGACGACCGCGCCTCCCAGCGCCAGACCGAACAACTGCGCGCCGGAGGAGGCGATGTTGTTCAGTGAACGGCCCAGTACGTAGGCGTCGCCCTTGAGCCACTGCGCGACCAGTCGGCTCGACGCGCCGCCGTACACCGGTGTGGCGAGGGCGACCAGCGCCATGACGCCGAGGCTCGCCGCGATCGGCATCGGCACCAGGGCGAGCAGCAGGGCGGCGGCGCACTCCAGGGCGTAGCCGCCGGTGATGAGCGCACGGGGCGGGAGCCGGTCGGCCAGTGAGCCCAGTAGCAGCGAGCCGAACAGCTGTGGCAGGAAGCCGATGCCGAACGCCAGTGCGCTCAGCAGCGCGGAGCCGGTGACCGCGAAGACCAGCACCGAGTATGTGGTGATCCGCAGCGAACCCGCGGTGATCGCGATGGTGCGGGTCGCGAAGAGCAGCCGGAAGCGTGGTTCGGCCAGCACCTGCCGGTACGTGGCACGGTCGTTGCCCTGCACGGGTTCGGTGGCGGGGATCATGGCCAGAGCTTCGCGGTGGGCCCGCCGCCCTCACCAATGATTCGTCGCTGGACGAATCGAAGCAGGCGTACGGCAGTAGCATCGCGGGGTGCTCCGCTTCGAAGTCTCCGTCGAGGATCTGCTGCGCAGTCGCTTCGCTCTGTCGCCCGCGATGGACCTCTGCCTGCTCCTCCGCGCGCTCGCCGGCCTGAGCCAGCCGCTGACGTGGCCCTGGGCCACTCGCCTCCGGCCCACCTTCGAACGGCTCCGCCGAGAGACGGAACTGGACGCCGTTCTCGCCCTGCAGACCTCGCGAGGCGGGCCGGACTTCGTCGCCCCGGTCCCGCGTGGCCTCAACCAGACCTGGGCGGACGACCTGGCCATGATTCGGGCGTCACCGCTGGAGGCTGCCCGCCGCGAGATCGCCGCCAGCGTGACGACGGGTCCGTCCGCCCGTGATCCCCGGGTACGTGCGGTGCTGGACTCCGCGGACGCCGTGTCCCGTATCGCCGAGGCGATGGACCGGGCGTGGCACGAGTTGCTCGCCCCGGACTGGCCGCAGCTGCGTGCGATCTGTGAGCGCGATGTCGTGCACCGGGTGGGTGTGATCGGCGAACACGGCTGGGCCACGGCCGTGGAGAGCCTGCACCCGAGCATCGTCTGGCGCGACGGTGGTTTCGAGATCGGCTCCTTCCCCTCGGTCGGCAGTGTCCGTCTCGTCGGCGACGGGCTGCTGCTGATCCCTTCGGCCTTCGTCGGGAACATCGCCGCCCATCTGGAAGATCCCTGGCCCAGGACGCTCGTCTACCCGGCCCGCGGCACCGCCGCTCTGTGGGGTGAAGAGGCGACCGTCCGGCAACCGGACGCGCTGACAGCGCTTGTGGGCCGAGCGCGGGCCCGGCTGCTGTTGGCGCTGGACGCCCCGGCCAGTACGAGCCACCTCGCCCGCAGCCTCGCCATGGCGCCCGGGGCGGTCGGGGACCACCTCGCCATCCTGCGCGACGCGGGGTTGCTCGTCCGCGCCCGAGCCGGACGGTCGGTGCTGTACCGGCGCACGCCGCTTGGTGAGGCACTGGTGGCCGGTTCGAGTTGAGGGCCTCGTGCCGTGCCATGGTGCCCTCGCCCGTGCGGCGGTTCTAGTGAAGGTACCGATCGACTATCTCCTGGCTGTCCGGGGTGTAGGTCCACTGACGCAGAGTTCTGCGTAGCTCGGGCTCGGTCAGCCATCCGTGCCATGCCACCTCGTCCGGATCGGTGACGATGGGCTCCGAGAGCACGGCATCGCACACCCCGAGCCAGTGGGGACTCAGCCCGGCACGGTTGAGGAACGTGAATCGCAGGCGTACGTCCGCTCGCACTCCCAACTCTTCGGTCAGTTCGCGGGCGGCCGCCTGCGCGTACGTCTCGCCGACTCCGGCGGCACCTCCGACACCCAATTCGTGGTGGCCTGGGAAACGGGACAGGTGCTCGGCCCGCCGATGGACGAGGAAGCGGCCTTGGTCGTCGCGGCACACCACCACGCCGACGCGGTGCAGCCAGCCCTCCCGGACCGCTTCGGACCGGCTGACCACCCCCAGCACCCGGTCCTGAGCATCGACACGTTCGACAAGTTCATCCACGGGGACACCGTCTCAGGCAGGACTGACATCCCCTTGGGTCACCGTCGGAAGCGCGCGGACGTACGCCGTCGTACCCGCGCTGTAGCCGGCCACCGGCAGTCCCACGACGAGCAGGACCAGAAGGAAGCGGTGGAACCACCACTCGAACCTGTCGGACGGACGCCTCACCGGGTTCGCGCGCGGCGGGACTTGCCGTCTAGGGGGTGTCTGACAATTCCCGCCGTCCGCCCCGGAGGGGCGGGCCTCGCGGTGTCTGGTGCGTGCGGTCGCAAGGCGCCGGAGCGCCCTCGTGGCGGAGTCACGTGGGCGTTTCGGCAACGCGGCGAGCGTGCGTGCCAGACACCGCGAGGCAGGTGGGAATTGTCAGACACCCCCTAGGGCGGGCACGCCGGCACCACCGGCACCAACACCCGCACGGGCAGCAGCGGTTGTGCGCACCCGGAGGGGGAAAGGATGTCCACGGTCCCCCAGCAAGACAACGATGTCGAGCCCGGACGGAGAACCTCGTGCGCACATCCCCCAGCACGGCACCAGGCAGATCGCACCGAAGTCGCCTCTCGGCCACTCTCACCCTGTTGCTGGGTGCCCTGCTCGCGCTGGGCACCCTCCCCACGCCGGCCCACGCCGCCGCCGACCGCGGCGAGCGCAGCTGGACCGTGCGCGAACCCGGCCGTCAACCGGCCGGAATCAGCGCGGTCGTCGACCTGGACGCGGCCGACGGGACGCTCACCCTGGCCGCCCGCCGGGGAACGGCGACCGTGCTCGAACCGGCCCCGCTCGGCATCGTCACCAAGGACGCCGATCTCACCAAGGGGCTGCGTTTCACCTCCACCGCCACACGCCAGGTGACCGAGCACTACACCATGACCACCGGCAAGCAACTGCGCCGCACGGCGCGGATGACCGAGTCCCGGTTCTCGTTCACCGGTGCCGGCGGCGCCCGACTCGACCTGCTCGTCCGGGTGGCGGACGACGGTATCGCCTACCGGTACGTGCTGCCGGGCAAGGGCGACATCACCATGGTGCGCGAGGCGTCCGCGTTCCGGCTCCCCGGCACCGCACAGGCGTGGCTCGCCCCGTACACCCCGTACTACGAGGGCGAGTACAAGCCGGCCACCGCCGCCGACGCCGGTGACGGCTCGTACGCCTATCCGTCGCTCTTCCAGGTCGGTGACACGTACGCCCTGATCACCGAGTCCGACATCGACGGGCGCTACTCCGGGAGTCACCTGGTCCACGAGAAGGGCAGCGGACGCTACGGCGTCGAGCTGGCCGATGGTGCCGCCGTCACCTCCGCGGGGCCGCTCACCACGCCCTGGCGGACGGTCGTCCTGGGCGACCTGGCGACCGTCACCGAGTCCACGCTGGTCGACGATCTCGCGGCGCCCTCCCGTATCGAGGACACCTCCTGGATCCGCCCCGGCAAGGTGGCGTGGTCGTGGCTGGACGGCTTCGCCGCCGCGCAGCGCAGCCTCTCCACCCAGCAGCGCTTCGTGGACTACAGCGCCGCGCACGGCTGGGAGTACACCCTCGTCGACGACGGCTGGAAGACGACGAAGTGGATGCCCGAACTGACCGAGTACGCACACCGGCGGGGCGTGGGCGTCCTGGTGTGGGTGCACTGGACGGATCTGGACACGGCGGCGGAACGGGCCGAGTTCCTGCCCCGCCTGAAGAAGTGGGGCGTGGCCGGGCTGAAGATCGACTTCATGGACTCGGACTCGCAGGACCGCTTCCGCTGGTACGACGAGATCCTGCGGGACACCGCGCGTGAGAAGCTGCTCGTCAACTTCCACGGGGCGTCGGTGCCCAAGGGCATCCAGCGCACGTGGCCGCATGTGCTGACGGTGGAGGCGGTGCGCGGTGCCGAGTACGGCAACGTCCCCGCGTCTCATGTGACCGCTCTGCCCTTCACGCGCGGTGTGGTCAGTTCCACGGACTACACGCCGATGGCCTTCCAGTTCGGCACGCGCACCGTCTCCGACGCCGCCGAGCTCGGGTTGTCCGTCGTCTTCGAGTCCGGTCTGCAGCACTTCGCCGGGTCGATACGCGCCTACCAGGACCGTCCGGAACTGGAGCGGTTCCTGGAGCAGGTCCCCACCGTGTGGGACGAGTCGCGGCTGCTGTCCGGCCGCCCCGGGGAGAACGCGACCTTCGCCCGTCGCCAGGACGGCCGTTGGTTCCTGGGCAGCGTCAGCGCGGGATCGAGCGGCACCCAGGACGTCTCCCTGGACTTCCTCGGTGGCGGGCGCTGGCTCGCGGAGGTGATCCGGGACGGTGACGACGGCCTGGTCCGCGAGACGCGTACGGTCACGCGCCGCGACACCCTGCACGTGCCCACCGCTGAACACGGCGGTTTCGCCGCGGTCGTCTGCAAGGCCACCGCGGGACGCGAGACGTGCGACCGACCGGTGACACGCCTCCCGCTGACCTCCCTGACGGTGAACCCGTCCAAGGCCGAGGTGGACTCGGGCGCGTCCGTCGACATCGCCGGCCGGTTCGCGGTCGAGCAGTCGGGGCCGGCATCCGACGTGACGCTGTCCCTGCGCGCTCCCGAGGGCTGGGAGGTCAAGGGCGACGCCCCTCAGGCGGACCGACTGCCCACCGGGATGGACCTGTCGGGCAAGTGGACCGTCAGCGTGCCGCAGGACGCGCGGGAAGGCGGCCATGACGTCGTGGTCTCCGCCGAGTACCGCGCCCCGGGCGGACGGGTGCTCCGGGTCGACCGTACGGTGCGGGTGTTCGTGTCGCCGCCCGGCGTCGACTACGTCAGCAACCTTCCGTTCGCGTCCGAACGCAACGGCTGGGGCCCGGTCGAACGCGACCAGGCGAACGGCGAACGGGACGCTTCCGACGGGGCCCCGTTGAGCATCCACGACACCACGTACGACAAGGGTCTCGGGATGCACGCCGACGCCGAGGTCGTGGTCGAACTGCAGGGCGGCTACCGTAAGTTCACCGCGTCCGTGGGCGTGGACGACGAGGTCGGCGACCGTGGCAGCGTGACCTTCGAGGTCCTCGCGGACGGCGTCGTCGTGGCCACCACCGAGGTCCTCACCGGCACCGACGCGGCCCAGGCTCTGGACGTGGACGTCAGCGGTGTCCAGAAGCTCACCCTGCGCGTCAAGGACGGCGGCGACGGGGTCGACTACGACCACGCCGACTGGGCGGACGCACGCCTCACGACGTAGGGCGCACAGGAGACGTGAGTGGCGGCCCGACGTCCGGTGGCGGGCCGCCACGCGCGTTCAGCAACGGAGGACCCGCAGCGGCAGGATCTTCGCCTTCGGTGCCAGGCCCATCACGCCGTCCCCGTTGCCGGGGCCGTGGCCGTGTCCGGCGATGATGCTGGCCATCGCCGTGCCATGCCCGGCGAGGTCCTCGTGGGGGTTGCCCTCGCCGGTGAAGTCCTTGCCGTCCAGGATCTGGCCCGACAGGTCGGGGTGTGTGGTGTCGACCCCCGAGTCGATCACCGCGACGGTGACGCCCTCACCCTGGGATACGGCCCACACGTCCTCCGCCGCGTAGGCCTTCAACGCCCACTGCTGGTCCCTCACATAGTCGGCCGAGGCAGTCGGAGCCGAGGCGAGGAGCACACCGCCTGCCAGTGCCATGACAGCGGTCGCGGACCCAATGCGCCTGCTCAAGTCTTTGCACTCCGTTTCCCCCGGGCCGGTACCGCCGGCCGTGACGCGATCCGACGCCACGCTAGAGGATCAGGCGGCAGGAGCGAACTCCGCCGGTGCGCAAACAAGAAAGCGGGAAGTGCAAACCAGCGGCCTGAGCCGGGTGGTGAAAACCAGCGGGCTCAAGCCGGGTCGTCCGGCAGGCCCGGTGAGCGGGCGATCTCCTGTTCCGCGGCTTCGATCAGGGCCAGTACGGCGGTCGCCGCCGCCACGGCGTCGTGCGCCTCGACGGCCTGCACGATGGCCCGGTGGCCCGGCAGCGAGTGCTCCACCGCGCCCGGGGTCTGGGTGCTGATGACGAAGCTGTGTTCGAGGGCGATCTCGACGGCGCGGCCCAGTGAGCCGAGGAGGCGGTTGCCTCCGGCGTCGAGGAGGGCGCGGTGGAAGGCGATGTCGGCCTCCACGTAGCCGGCGCGGCCGGGGGCTGCTGCCGCGGTCTCCATGGCGGTCAGGGCGTCGTAGAGGGCGCGGACGTGGTCGGGGTCGGCCCGTTCGGCGGCGAGGCGGGCCGCGGCGGGCTCGACGATGCGCCGCAGTTCGCTCGTTTCGCGCAGCAGGGCCGCGGCGTCCCCGACCTGTTTCCAGCGCAGTACGTCGGGGTCCAGGTGGTTCCACTGTTCGGGGGGCAGGACGCGTGTGCCGGTGCGTGGCCGTACGCGCAGCATTCCCTTGGCGACAAGGGACTTGACCGCTTCGCGCAGCACCCCTCGGCTGACGCCGATCTCGGCGGCGAGGGTGTCCTCGACCGGCAGCGGGTCGCCGGGCTCCCAGGCGCCGTCGACGATGCGCTGCCCGAGTTCGTCGACCACGCGCTGGTGCATGGTCGGGAAGTGCGCCACGGTCTTCGTTCACCCCCTGGACGGCATTCATCGAATCATTTAATGATTGGGCCACAGGGTACGGGCTGCGGGTGCACGCCCACCAGTGCCGCATCGCCGAGTGGGACGACGTCTGAGCCACGGGAGTGTGCACATGACCGACCGACGCACGACGGATCGCCGCAGCCAGGCCTGGTTCGGCGCACAGGGGCGCGGCGGGATGGTGTACCGCTCCTGGATGCGCAACCAGGGTTTCGGGGCGGAGGTGTTCGACGGGCGGCCGGTCATCGGCATCGCGACCAGCGCGTCCGAACTCGCGCCGTGCAACGCCCACTTGACCCGGGTCGCCGAGGCCGTCAAGCGTGGTGTCTGGCAGGCGGGCGGGCTGCCGCTCGCGTTCCCCACGATGGCCACCGGCGAGACGCTGATGCGCCCGACCGCCATGCTGTACCGCAACCTCATGGCCATGGAGGTCGAGGAGCTGATCCGGGCCAACCCGCTCGACGGTGTGGTCCTGCTGTCCGGCTGCGACAAGACGACCCCGGCGATGCTGATGGGCGCGGCCAGCGTGGATCTGCCCGCGGTGATGGTGACCGGCGGGCCGATGCTCAACGGCAAGTACCGCGGCGAGGACGTGGGTTCGGGCACCCATGTGTGGAAGTTCGAGGAGGATCTCAAGACCGGGCGGATGACCGAGGAGGAGTGCTTCTTCGCAGAGGGCTGCATGGCCCGCTCCAACGGTCACTGCATGACGATGGGCACCGCCTCGACGATGGCCTGTGTGGCCGAGGCGCTCGGGATGCAGTTGCCGGGCTCGGCGGCCTGGCCGGCGGTCGACTCCCGGCGGATGGAGACCGCGCAGGCGGCGGGGCAGCGGATCGTGGCCATGGTGGAGGAGGGACTGCGGCCCTCCGACATCCTGACCCGGGAGGCGTTCGAGAACGCCATCCGGGTCAACGCGGCCATCGGCGGTTCCACGAACGCCGTCATCCACCTCACCGCCCTCGCCGGACGCGTGGGCGTCGAGCTGGACCTGGGGGACTTCGACGAGCTGGTGCGCACGGTGCCGACGCTGGTCAATCTGATGCCGAGCGGCAAGTACCTCATGGAGGACTTCTGTTACGCGGGCGGGCTGCCCGCCGTCATGGCCGAACTGCTCGCGGGGAAGCTCCTGCACGGAAGTGCGGTGACGGTGACCGGTCGTACGGTCTCCGAGAACACCGAGCCGGCTGAGCGGTTCGGCTCCGAGGTCATCACGCCTCTCGACGCCCCGTTCCAACCGGCCGGGACCGGTATCGCCGTCCTGCGGGGCAACCTGTGCCCGGACGGCGCCGTGATCAAGCAGTCCGCGGCCTCACCGCATCTGCTCACCCATCGCGGGCCCGCCCGGGTCTTCGACTCCCCCGAGGCGTATCACGAGGTCGCCGACGACCCGGATCTCGAGGTCGACGAGAACACCGTCATCGTCATCCGCAACGCCGGTCCGAAGGGGTATCCCGGCATGCCCGAGGTCTCCAACGTGCCGTTGCCCGCCAAGCTGTTGAAGGCCGGGGTCACGGACATGGTGCGGATCTGCGATGGCCGGATGAGCGGCACCGGCTACGGCACGGTCGTCCTGCACGTGGCGCCGGAGGCCGCGGTGGGCGGACCGCTCGCCCTGGTCCGAAACGGCGACGCCGTCGTCCTCGACGTCCCGAACCGCACGCTGCACCTGGACGTCGACGACGCCGAACTCGCACACCGCCGTCAGGAGTGGACGCCGCCCGTCGAGCAGTACGCCGGCGGCTACACCTGGCTCTACACCCAGCACGTCGAACAGGCGGACCACGGCGCCGACTTCACCTTCCTGCGCGGCAGTCGCGGACACGCGGTCCCCCGCGACTCCCACTGAGCCCCGTCACGTCCGCAGTCAGGAGAGCAGCAGCGTGGAATCGGCAACAGTGCGCCCCCGTCCGGTCCTCGACCCCGGTTCCGTACTGCCGGACGACGCCGACCGGGCCGCCCTGGTCGCACGCGTCCATGATCCGGAGGCGGACGGGCCGTGCGTGGCGGCGGTGCGCGGCGAGCAGGTCGTCGACCTGACGGCCCACTCCCCCACCGTCTCCGACCTGTTGGAGCGCGACGACGCGGCGACCCTCGTCCGCGAGGCCGACGGCGGGCGCCTCTGGCCCCTGCGCGACCTGCTGCAGGCACCGCCCGGCCGCCGTGACATGCCGCATCTCCTCGCGCCTATCGACCTCCAAGTCATCAAGGCGGCGGGCGTCACCTTCGCCCGGAGCCTGCTGGAACGGGTCATCGAGGAACGCACCGGCGGCGACCCAGCCCAGGCCGCGAGGGTGCGGGCCCGTGTCGTGGAGGTGGTGGGCGGCAGACTCGACGGCATTCGCCCCGGGTCACCGGAGGCGGCCAAGGTCAAGGAACTGCTGCTCGCCGAAGGGCTGTGGTCGCAGTACCTGGAGGTCGGGATCGGACCGGATCCGGAGGTCTTCACCAAGGCCCCCGTCCTGTCCGCGGTCGGCACCGGCGCCGAGATCGGCGTCCTCGGGTCCTCCGTGTGGAACAACCCGGAGCCGGAGGCCGTGCTGGTCGTGGACTCGCGCGGCCGGGTGCGCGGCGCGACGCTCGGCAACGACGTCAACCTCCGCGACATCGAGGGACGCAGCGCCTTGCTGCTGTCCCGCGCGAAGGACAACAACGCGTCCTGCGCGATCGGCCCCTTCGTGCGCCTGCTCGACGACGACTTCGACCTCGACGCCGTACGCGCGCTGGACATCGACCTGCGGGTCGAGGGCCCGGACGGTTACGTCCTGCGGGGCAGCAGCTCACTGCGCGAGATCAGCCGCGACGTACTGGATCTGGTGTCCGCGACGCACGGAGCACACCACCAATACCCCGACGGCTTCGTCCTGTTCACCGGCACACTCTTCGCCCCGACGGAGGACCGACAGGCACCCGGCGCGGGCTTCACACACGAGTACGGCGACATCGTCACGATCTCCAGCCCACGACTGGGCGCCCTGGTCAACACCGTCGTGCCCAGCGAGGAGGCGACGCCGTGGACGTTCGGGGCGGGGGCGCTGATGCGGAGCCTCGCGCGGCGCGGGTTGCTGTGAGCTACCGGTCAGGTCCAGGGTCCGCTGGGGCTGTGACGGTCACGTCCTCAGTCATCACACCCGCTCCTGGAACACCTTGATCTCGGTCGGCGTGAGCACTTTGATCGCCGTCCACGCTGACAGCTCGGTCAGCGCCCGGGCCCATTCTTCGAGATTGTCACCAGAGTCATGGAAGAACCACGAGTCGAAGCTTCCCAGGGCTTCCAGGGAAGGTCCGGATCCGTATCGGACCTCGCAGTGGACCTGCCGGTAATGGTCGTGGTCACCATCCGCGTCGGAGACCTCGAACTGTCGCGTCAGGTCGACTGTGAACGTCGGAGAGCCGTCGAACGAATGGGTGCCGTACTGGAAGAGGAGGCCGTCACCATCAGGCGCTTCCGAGACGTCGAACAGCTGTCGGCCGAAGCGGAGGAAGGACTGCCAGACGTCTTCCGTGCCGAGATCGGCGAGCGCGCGCTGCCCCGCCCTCAGCTCCCCTTCAAGTAGCGCCACAGCTTCGTCGACCGACCGCCTCGGCGTCATCGCCGCCCTCCCTCATCGCAGCGGCTCAGCCTACTCACCCAGGCTCAGGGCCGGGCGGTGCGCGTGGCGTGCAAGGAGGCCAGGAGGTGTAGGCGGTCCTCGTCGGGTGAGTTCGGTTCCGGGGTGAACAATAGGAGGAAGGGGCCGGGGCGGCCGGGCAGAGGGTAGGTGCTCCACTCCAGGGTGAGGTCGCCGACGGCCGGGTTGCTGAAGGTCTTGGTGCCGCTCACCGAGGCTCGGACGTCGTGGCGGGCCCACAGGCGGCGGAACTCGGCGCTGCGGATGCTCAGTTCGCCCACGATCGCCGTGGCCCTCGGATGTGTCGGGTCAGCGGCGACCGCCGCGCGCATCATCCCGATGTAGTCCAGCGCCTGCCGTTCCCAATCGGCACACGTGCGCCCCGCGGTCAGCTCGTCGTCGAAGAGCAGCAGGAGCATGTTCAGGCGGTCGGGCGGGAGGTCGTCCGGGGCGCCGAGCAGTGCCTCCGCCTGTGGGTTCCAGGCGAGAAGGTCGAGGTGTCTGCCCAGTACGACCGCCGGGGTGTGCAGGACCCGTAGGAGCCGGTGGGTGCTGTCCGGGACGACCTCGGGCTCGCGGTCCACCTGGGTGCGCGTGGGGCGGCGCGCTGCGTGCGCGAGCGTGAACAGGTGCCGGCGCTCCTCGTCGTCGAGGGCGAGCGCGGTCGCGAGGGCGTCCAGGACGTCGTCGGAGGGCCGTACGTCCCTGCCCTGTTCCATCCGCTGGTAGTAGTCGGTGCTCAGACCGGCCAGCAGGGCGAGTTCCTCGCGCCGCAGCCCGGTGACCTTGCGGCGGCCTCCGGGTTCCAGGCCGACGTCGGCCGGGTGCAGCCTGTCGCGCCGGGCGCGCAGGAAGTCGCCCAGCTCACGGGCGTACGGATGGGTCATGCCGCCAGTGTCCCCCGACGCCGGCCGCCCAGGGGAGGTCTCGTGGACCTAGGGAAACGCGGACGACGGAGTTCGGCCGGACCCCTCCTACCGTCGTGGTCCCCCGGCACCGCCACACCCCCAGGAGCAGCAGATGAGCGGATGGACCGTCGACCGTATCCCCGATCAGGACGGCAGGATCGTCGTCGTCACCGGCGCGAACTCCGGGCTCGGCCTGGTCACCGCGACCGAGCTGGCCCGGCGCGGGGCGCATGTCGTGCTCGCCGTACGCAATCTTGCCGCCGGTGAGGAGGCGGCCCGCCGCATCCCGGGCACCACCGAGGTCCGTGAGCTCGACCTGGCGTCGCTGGCGTCGGTGCGGGCGTTCGCCGCGAAACTCACCGCCGACCACCCCTCGATCGCTGTGCTGGTCAACAACGCCGGCCTGGTGCATCTCGGACCCCGCCGGACCACCGCCGACGGGTTCGAACTGCACCTCGGCACGAACATGCTGGGGCCCTACGCCCTGACCGGTCTGCTGCTCGAGGCGCTCACCGCGGGGGGTGGCGGCCGGGTGGTGTCCCTCAGCTCGATCACCCACAAGAACGCGCACCTTGACTTCGACGACCTGATGTCCGAGCGCGGCTATCGGGCGGCCCCCGCCTACGGCCGCTCCAAGCTCGCCACCACCCTCTTCGGCCTCGAACTCGACCGGCGGCTGCGGGGCGCCGGGCTGCCCGTGGTCAGCGCGCTGGCCCATCCGGGTCTCACCCGCACCAATCTCACCCCGCGCGCCTGGGAGCACCGCGGTCGGGTCGGGCGGCTGATCGCGGCGGGGGGTGTGCTGGCCACCCAGTCCGTGGCGCAGGGGGCGCTGCCGCAGTTGCGTGCGGCAGCCGATCCGGGCGTGCGAGGCGGGCAGTTCTTCGGGCCCGGCCGGCTGTGGGAGACCCGTGGGCCGGTGACCGAGGCCCGCCTCGGCAGGGAGGCCGCCGACCCGGCCGTCGCCCGCCGTCTGTGGGCGGTCGCGGAGGAACTCACCGGCGTCCGCTACCCCTAAGAGGCGGGTGCGGGCGCTCCTGACCAGCGCCGCGCACCCGCCTGTTCAGGTGGTCGGCTCCTGCAGGATCGTGGCGTGCAGCCGCCGCGTGTGGTCCACGTGGCGCTCGGCTCCGGTCAGCGTGACCCGGGCCGTCAGCCGCGGGTCCGCGCTGGAGGCCGACAACCGCAGTTCCAGCTCGCCCGGTTCGACGACGCGCCGGCCGTCGCGTCCGGTGAAGGAGGCCAGGTCGGCCGGGATGGTGATACGCAGGCGCCGGGCCTGCCTCGGCTCCAGTGCCAACCGGCTGTAGCCGACGAGACGTTGCACCGGCTGTACGACGGAGGCGACCGGGTCGTGCAGATAGAGCTGGACCACCTCGGTGCCGGACCGCTCCCCCGTGTTGCAGACCGTGAGAGAAAGCGCGAACTCGCCGTCTGTCGGCTCCTCTTGGGCCTCCACAGCCAGGTCCGTCCACTCGAACCGTGTGTAGGAGAGGCCGTGGCCGAAGGCGAACGCGGGGGTTGGGTCGATGCTGGACACCTCGCTGGCGTGCGCGAGGGGCGCCCCGAGGTAGGTGCCCGGCTGGGAGCCCGGCCCGCGCGGCACGCTGACCGGCAGACGTCCGGAGGGGTTGACCCGCCCGGCCAGCACTGCGGCGATCGCCCGTGTGCCCTCCTCCCCCGGGAAGAAGGACTGCACGATCGCCGCCGACTCCCCCACCCCGCGGCCGAGTGCGTACGGGCGGCCGGCCAGCAGCACGGTCACCACCGGCGTTTCCACGTCCAGCAGGGCGTCGAGGAGCTGTTGCTGCGCGCCGGGCAGGGCGAGTGTCGCGACGTCGCAGCCCTCGCCGCTGGTGCCCCGGCCGAAAAGGCCGGCGCGGTCGCCGAGCACCACCAGGGTGACGTCGGCCTCGCGGGCCAGCCGTGTCGCCTCGGCGAGACCGGAGAGGTCTCCGTCGTCGACGCCGGTGCCCCGGGCGTATGTGATCTCGGCGTCGGCGAACTCCGCGGCGAGCGTCTCCCGCAGAGTCGGCAGCTCGATGCCGAGCGGGGTGTCGGGGTGGCGGACGCCGATGTGCTGGGGGAAGGAGTAGCAGCCGAGTACGGCGGTGGGTTCGTCGGCGTTGGGGCCGATCAGGGCGATGCGGCGCGGCCGGTCCAGCGGCAGGGTGCCGTCGTTGCTCAGCAGCACGATCGACTGCTCGGCGAGCGTGCGGGCCAGGGCGCGGTTTGCCGGGCCGTCCAGGTCGATCCGGCCGCGCAGGGCGGACGGGTCGTCCTCGTCCGTCGCGTCGAGCGCGGCCGGCAGGGGGTTCCAGTCGGGGTCGAGCAGCCCGAGGGCCACCTTTTGGGTGAGCACGCGGCGTACGGCGCGGTCGACCAGGGCCTCCGGTACGCGGCCGTCGGCGACGGCCTCGGTGAGGGGTGCCCCGTATGTCTTGACGTTGGGCAGTTCGACGTCGATGCCCGCGCGGAGGGCCGTGCCGGCGGCGTCCGCCCAGTCGGCCGCGACGCCGTGCAGGGTCTTGAGGAAGGCGATGGCGAAGTAGTCGGCGACGACGGTGCCGTCGAAGTCCCAGGTGCCGCGGAGAAGTCCGGTGAGCAGGGCCTCGTCGGCGGCGGAGGGGATGCCGTCGGTGTCGGTGTAGGCGTTCATGACGGAGCGGGCACCGCCCTCGCGGATCGCCATCTCGAAGGGTGGGAGGAGGACGTCGGCGCGTTCACGCGGGCCCATCGAGGTGGGTGCGAGGTTGCGTCCGGCGCGGGAGGCCGAGTAACCCGCGAAGTGTTTGAGGGTGGCGACGGTTCCGGCGGATTCCAGGCCCTGGACGTAGGCGGTGCCGATGGTGCCGACGAGGTAGGGGTCCTCGCCGATGGTCTCCTCGACGCGGCCCCAGCGGGCGTCCCGTACAACGTCCAGGACGGGGGCGAGGCCTTGGTGGACGCCGACCGAGCGCATGTCGCGGCCGATCGCCTCGGCCATCTCACGGACCAGGGCGGGGTCGAAGGTGGCGCCCCAGGACAGGGGGACGGGGTAGGCGGTGGCGCCCCAGGCGGCGAAGCCGGCCAGGCACTCGTCATGGGCGAGGGCGGGGATGCCGAACCGGTTCGTCGCGGCGATCCGGGCCTGCGTACGGGCCAGGGAGAGGGCGCCCAGGGCGGGGTCGACGGGGACCGTGCCGAAAGGGCGGGTGAGCTGGCCCAGGCCGGTGGGCAGGAGTGCGTCGAGGTCGACGGGCTCCTCCATCTCGTGCTGATGGGGCGCCACTTCGCCGCCCTCGTCGGAGGCGCCCACCCATACTCCGAACAGCTGGGCGGTCTTCTCCTCGAGGGTCATCGCGTCGATCAGGGCGTCGACTCGCGCGGAGACGGGGGCGGTGGGGTCGTTCCAGAGGGCGATGGCGGAGGTGTTCTCTACGGCCACGTCGGCGTTCACTTTCCTCCCACGCCCGTCGGGCTCCCGAACGGGGAGCGACGGGCGAACCGTTGGACGAGTGGGTCGGTGTCCGCGCCGGTCAGCGGCTGAAGCCCGCGGTCAGGCCGCTGAGCAGCTGACGGCGGCCGAAGGCGTACAGCACCAGGACGGGCAGGGTGGTCAGGACGACGGCGGCGAGTACGGCGGGGACGTTGACGCCGTACTGGCCCTGGAAGGTCCACAGGGCGAGCGGCAGGGTGCGTCGGTCGGGGCTCTGGGTGAGGATCAGCGGCAGCAGGAAGCCGTTCCAGATGGTGAGGGCGTTGAAGATGGACACGGTGAGGATGGCCGGGCGGGTCAGCGGTGCCGCCAGCCGCCACAGCGTCGTCCACTCGGTGGCGCCGTCGACCCGCATCGAGTCGAACAGTTCCTTGGGCACGTCCCGGATGAAGTTGGCGAGCACCAGCACCGACAGCGGGATGGCGAAGGCGATCGCCGGGAGGATCAGCGCCAGCAGGCTGTCGTAGAGCTGGAGTTTGATGATGATCAGGTAGACCGGGATGATCGTCGCCTGCAGCGGGATGGCCAGGCCCATGAGGAACAGCCCGTTCATGGCCCGCAGGACCCGCATGCGCCAGCCGCGGACGATCGCGTAGGCCGCCATGAAGGAGACGACGACCGCGGGTACGACGGCGCCGACGGTCACCACGACGCTGTTGAGGAAATACTGCAGGAAGTCGGACTCGATGACGAGCCGGTAGTTCTCCAGGGTCGGGTCGGTCGACGGCACGAGCGGGTTGCTCGCGTAGTAGCGGGTGCGGGCCTTGAAGCTGGTGATGAGGGTCCAGTAGAGGGGGACGGCGACGATGGCGAGCCACAGCCATCCGGCCAGGCCGCCGAGCCAGTTGCGCCGGCCGGTCGCCGAGCGAGTGCGGCGTGGCCCCTCCATGTGGGTGGTCTTCTGGGGTCGTGGCGTCTTCGTCAGGGTGGTGGTCACGTCAGGCCCCCTCGAGCTGGCTCGCGCCGGCGTCCCGGCCGCCGAGGCGGCGCAGCAGCAGGGCGAGGGCGAGACCGACGAGGACGAGGATGACCGCGATGACGCTGGCCGGTCCCATCAGGCTGGCCTGGAAGCCCCGCTTGTACATGTCGAGGGCGAGGACCCGGGTGGCGTCGCCGGGGCCGCCCTCGGTCAGGACGAAGATGAGGTCGAAGAAGGTCAGCGATCCGACGACCATCAGCGTGGACGAGGTGATGACGGTGTACTTCAGCTGCGGCAGCGTGATGCTGAAGAACTGCCGGACCCGCCCCGCGCCGTCCAACTGGGCGGCTTCGTAGAGTGACTTGGGTATCTGCTGGACGCCGCCCTGGTAGATCAGGGAGTGGAACGGGACGAACTGCCAGGAGACGACGAAGATGACGACTCCGAACGCCAGTCCCGGCCGGCCCAGCCAGTCGCGGCTCAGTGCCTGGATGTCGAGGCCCGCGCCCAGCCCGAAGTTGGGGTCGAGCAGGGCTTCGTAGGCGATGGCGATGGCGGCGGAGCTGAGCATCAGCGGAACGAAGTACACGACGCCCAGCACGGCACGGTAGCGCTGGCGGCCCGCCAGGAACGTGCCGAGCAGGATGCTGATCGGTGTCTGTACGGCCCAGGACACGGCCATCACCAGGAACGTCACCCACAGGGCGTGTGGCAGGCCGGGGTCGGAGAGCACCGCGCGCCAACTGGTCAGTCCCGTGGCGCGGATGGAGCCGATGCCGTCCCAGGTGGTGAAGCTCAGCAGGAAGACGCCGACGAGCGGGACCACGGCGAAGCCGACGAAGACCAGCAGCGCCGGCGTCGCCAGCCACGGCAGGATGCTCCGTGACCGGCGGCGCGACGGATGGCCGGTGACCGCACTCATGCGTTGGTGACCGCGTTGAGGTTGCCGGCGAACTGCTTCGGTGAGATGGACAGCTGGAACAGCTTGACGATGTTGTCCAGCAGGGTCTCGGCGGCCGTCGGACTGAGCGCCTGGTCCCAGGACTGGACGAACACCTTGGCCTTGCTGGCGATGTCGTACGTGAACTGGAGGAAGTCGGCGTTGTCGGAGGCGGCGAGCAGCTTCTCCGTGCCCAGCTTGATCGGCACGGACCCGTTGCCGATCCACTGCTTCACCTCCTCCTCCTGGAGGACGCCCTTGGCGAAGTACTCCTTCGCCACCTTCTTCTCCTCGGCGCTGGCCTTCGAGGAGAGGGAGAGGTACTGGGCGGGGTTGCCCACGGTGTCGCTGAGGTCGCCCTTGCCGCCTTCGACAGGAGGGAAGGTCATGTAGCCCAGCGAACCGCTGGAGACGAAGTCCCCGCCGTCGGCCTGCTGGATGCCGTACGACCATGCGCCGTGCAGCATCATGGCGGCCCTGCCCGTGTACAGCAGCGCCTGGTCGGCGTTGGAGTCGGCGGTGATCGAGGAGAAGCCCTTGACGAAGCCGCCGGCCTTGACGAGGTCCTGCAGTTTGGTCAGCGCCTTGATGGCGTCCGGGTGGGACCAGGCGTTCTTCTCGCCCTCGATGGCGGCCTGGAAGACCTCCGAGCCGCCGATCCGGTCGAACAGGAACTCCAGCCACATCATGTTCGTCCACCGGGACTGGCCGCCGAGGGCGAACGGCGCGATGCCCTTGGCCTTGAACTTGGGCACCAGCGCCATGATGTCGTCCCATGACTCCGGCGGCTTCACACCGACCTTGTCGAAGACCTTGCGGTTGTAGTAGAGGATGATCGGCTGGACCGTCTCGCACGGCATCGCGTAGATCTTGCCGTCGACGGTGGCCGCGCCGAACGAGGACGGGAAGAGGCTCTTCTTGAGGTCGGCGTGCTCGCCGAACCAGGAGGTGAGGTCCTCGACCTGGCCCGCCTCGGCGTAGGCGCGCAGCGTTCCGCCGCCCCAGCCCCAGATGATGGTGGGCGCCTGACCGGCACCGATGGCGGTCTTGATCTTCGTCTTGTATGCGTCGTTCTGGTAGGTCGTGTCCTCGATCTGAGTGTCGGGGTGGGCCTTGTTGAAGGCCTTCACGGCGCCGGACCTGACGCCTTCCTGCGGCTGTCCGTTCAGGTACCAGTAGGTGGCACCGCCGCTCTTGCCGGGTCCGGAGGAGCCGCCGCAGGCCGCCAGGGCCGCGGAGGCCGGCACGGCGGCGGCCAGGCCGAGGAGGGTACGTCGAGAGAGCGCCATGATTTTTCTCCGCACTCGGGAGCCGTCGGCGTCCCGTGAGTCATGGTGAAAGGTTTTCGAAAGTTCGCTCTTCGTGCTCTGCCCGAGCAAGCTAGGTTTCGGGCTGATGTCGTGTCAATACGTCTGCAGCGACGCGGTTTCGCGGGCAGAGTCCTTGCAGTTACTGGGCTTGAGTGGTTTCCGAGTGCGCCTCCGCGGGTTCCGAAAGTCTTTCGAAACTGACTGGCGGAGGGAAGGTGGTGAGGGACCCGCTCCGGTACGGTTGAGAGGATCCGCCCGCGTGGCCCGCCCGACCGGCGGGTAGCCACACCGGTGGACCTGGAGCTGAGAGGAACCGATGCGACCGAACGCCAGGCGCACCACGTTGGCGGACATCGCCCAGGCAGCCGGGGTCTCCGTGGCGACCGTGTCCAAGGTGGTCAACGGACGCGGTGATGTGGCGGCGCACACCCGCGTCCGGGTGCAGGAGTTGCTGCTCCAACACGACTATCTTGCACCGGTGTTCCGGCACACCGAGGCCGTCGAGAGCCCCACCATCGAGGTGCAGTTCCAGGGCGGCCTCAAGTCGTATGTGGCGGAGGCCCTGGAGGGCATCATCGACGCGGCCGCGGCGTCGGGGGCGTCGGTGGTGGTCAGCAAGGCGTCCAGCGCGCCGCACTGGGCCCGGAACCTGGTCTCGGCCGGGCGCCGCGCCGTCATCGCGGTCACCAGTGTGTACACCACGGCCCACATGGACGAACTGGCGCGCTCCGGACTGCCGTTGGTCGTCCTGGACCCCCTGCACCTGCCGGACAGCCGGGTCACCAGCGTCGGGGCGACGAACTTCGCCGGCGGCCTGGCGGCGACACGGCACCTTCTCGCCCTGGGACACCGACGCATCGCCTACCTCGGCGGACCCGCCATGGCCGTGTGCAACCAGGCCCGTATGCACGGCTATCGAGCCGCCATGGAGGCCGAGGGGGCGCAGGTGCCGGACTCCTACGTCCGGCCGGGCGAGTTCACGTACGAGACCGGGCTGCTCGGCGCGGCGGCGCTGCTGGACCTGGACGAGCCGCCTACGGCGGTCTTCGCGGGCAACGACGAGATCGCCCTCGGCGTCGTCGAGACGGCTCGCGCCCGAGGTCTGCGCGTTCCGGAGGATCTGAGCGTGATCGGCTTCGACGACACGAGTCTCGCCGAGATGGCCTCACCGCCGCTGACCACCGTGCGCCAGCCGCTGCGGGAGATGGGCGCGGCGGCGCTGCGTACGGCGTTGCGGCTGGCCAATGGGGAGAAGGTCGAGTCCCATCACATCGAGCTCGCCACGGAGTTGGTCGTGCGGGCGTCCACGGCGGCGCCACGCGGGTAAGCATGGCCGGCCGGCGGCGGCATGAACGGTGACGCTATGACGTCATCCGCGTCGACGCCACCAGCGGCCCCGGCGCGGTGCCTTCGCCGTGCCCGGCAGGACGGCGGGAGCGGTCAGCTCGGTGAGCAGACGCCGGTAGGCGGCCGGGTGCCGTGCGAAGTCCGCGCCGGCCGCGAGGGCGACGAAGTCCGTGGCGTCCTGGCCGCGGAGCAGGTCGACCGCGGTCTGGGCGAATCGCTCCGGCAGGTTGTTCCGCTCGGCCTCGGCCAGCAGCGGGCTCAGCTCGGCGACCGCTTCCGTGGCCCTCGACCGGGCCGCCGGACCGATCTGCAGCATGGTCCGCAGTCCGGCCGTCAGCACCTATCGGAAGAAGGGAACATGCCTTATCTCGCCGCCTCTCCGTGACAGATCGTCAGTGTTCCGCGAACCGGGTGGGGCGGGCAGGGGGTCACTGCGGCAGCGTTCGAGCGGACCTCGCTGCCGGGTCGTGACAGCGGGTCCGGGCTGGCTAGGCTCCGCCTTCATGAGCGACGACACGGACATGGGAAAGCGCCGCTTCCTGGTTCTGCACGACTACGGGATGGGCGGTTGCTGGTGGTGGGTCCGAGCGCGTTCCGAGCGGGAGATCCTCGAGACGTTCGCGTGGGTCGAGGTGGTCGGCGACCCGGCGGCGGTGGCGTCCCGCCGTCAGGACGGGGACCTGGAGGAGGTCGACATCGACGCTCCTCACATGCCTCCTGGACTGGACGGTCTGCGCGCCGAGCGCGACGCCCAGCGTGGGCGTGAGGGCTTCGGTGCGCTCGCGGGGAGGGAGGTGGTCTTCCTGCGGCGACGCTGGGACGAGGAGGACGGGGATCCAGCCGTATACCTGATGGAAGTGGGGTCCGACGGACGTCGCATGCGGCAGGTGGAGGTGGCCGAGGACGGGACCGCCGTGCGCAGTGGCCCTGACGACTGGCCGTTCAACCCGCCGGTCGTGGATCTCTTCGATCCGGTGCTGGTCGGTCAGGAGATCAGCCGGGGCGAGTTCGAGGAGTGGTGGGCGACGGCTCGCCAGGTGGACGCTGAGGTGTAGGGGCGGGCTCTGGTCTTGTCACGATCACGGCTGCGGGACCGCCGGCAGGCGGTACCGCAGCCGTTTCTTGTTCGTCGGGTCGAGGTCAGCCGCTGACCGTGATCGTGGAGCTGCCGCTGCTCTGGTAGCCCTCGGTGGCCATGATCATGTAGTACCTGAACTGGCCCAGGTTCATACCGGCACGCGCCCACGCGTCGAAGTGATTCCCCGTGGTGATGGTGCCGGAGCCGCTGGTCACCTTGGACTGCCGGACGCTCCAGTACTGGTCGAAGGTGCGGGTGCCCTCGACGGAGGGGGCGTTGTAGCGGGTCGTCTTGTAGATGTCGTAGGTGCCGCCGTCGCTGTAGACGGTGCCCCGGTACTCGCCGGTGGGGCGGTAGCTGCCCCAGTTGTCGACGATGTAGTACTCGACGAGCGGGTTCGAGGTCCAGCCGTAGAGACAGCCGTATCCGTTGCCCGACGGGTTGAAGTAGCCGGTGTAGCGGACCGTCCTGCGTCCACCGTTGTTCCAGCCCTTGCCGGCGACGAAGTTGCCGCAGTTGGTCCACCGGGTGCTGTAGCTGCCGCCCCCGTTGAGCGTCATGGACACGGAGCCGCCGCCGTCGGTCCAGAACGAGTAGTACATGCCGTCGTAGCCGGTCTGGTTGGTGGTGATGGTGGTCGCGGCGTGTGCGGTGCCGGGCAGCAGCAGCCCGGACCCGGCGGCGAGCGCGGCGGCGCCCGTACCGGCCCCGACGAGGAAGCCTCGCCGGCTCAGGCCGCCGAAGGGGGCGGAGTTCTGGGTCCTGTCCTGCTGCGAACCGTCCTGGTGCATGTGGCCTCCCGATGAAGGTCGGTGGGGGTTGGGCGGCTTGTGCCGCCCGCGGCCTTGCAGAGAAACGCGGCGGGTCGTCCGCCCCGGGGGACGTGACGACCGACCGTCACTTCTGTCGTTCGGTGGCCCACAGTGTTCGTACGACGCCATGACCCTGTCAATAGTTTCGGCATTCTTTCGGAAACAAGACCGTAACGTGCCACGCCTACGGGGATGCCAATTCGCAGCTCATGAGTGGCGTGCTGGACACCTTCAGCAATTCTGTATGTAGTTCGAGAGCACTATGATCGCAATCCCGAGAGTCATTGTCGAAACTTTCGGACTACCGCACCCTCGGCGCGTAGGGAGCCGAGGAGGGACAGGGCCTCGGCGGAGGGGCTGCCCGGTTCGGCGTGGTAGATGACGAGTTGCTGGCCCGGTGCGTCGCGGACGTCGAAGGACTGGTAGGTCAGGGAGAGAGGGCCGACGTCCGGGTGGAGGAGTCGCTTGGCGTCCTGCGTCTTGCCGCGCACGCTGTGTTGCGCCCACAACCGCCGGAACTCCGGGCTCTGTTCGCTCAGTGTGTCCACGAGGTGGCGTAGACGCGGGTGCCCGGGGTCGAAGCCGCTCGCCTGGCGCAGGTTGGCGACGACGGCCTGGGCGGCCAGGTCCCAGTCCCGGTAGAACTGCCGTCCGGCCGAGTCGAGGAAGGTCATGCGTGCCAGGTTGTCCGCGGGGGCGAACGGGGCGTACAGCGCGTCGGCCAGGGCGTTCGCGGCCAGGAGGTCGAGGGTGCGGTTCATCACGAACGCCGGCGTGTGCGGGTAGCCGTCCATCAGCTGGCGCAGCGCGGGGCTGACGTGCTCGGCGGTGTGGAGGGAGCCGCCGCTGTCGGGGGCGACTCCGGCCAGGCGGTGCAGGTGGTCGCGGGCGTCCGTGTCGAGCAGGAGGGCACGGCTCAGCGCGTCCAGCACCTGTGCCGAGGGGTGGCGTTCCCGGCCTTGTTCCAGCCGGGTGTAGTAGTCGGCGTTGACGCCGGCCAGGACGGCGACCTCCTCGCGGCGGAGTCCGGCGACCCTGCGTACGCCGTGACGCGCCATGTTGACGTCCTCCGGCCGCAGGCCGGCCCGGCGTGCGCGGAGGAATTCCCCGAGGTGGTTGTCGTTCATGCCTCAAGGCTAGGCAGGGGCCGCCCTGGCTGCCTGGGTGTGCCGCACCCAGGCAGCCAGGGCGACCGTCGGACTCACTTCAGGTGTCGGGCCAGGAATCCGGCCGCGCCCTCCCCCGCGAACTGCGGCACGCCGGTGTGGCCGCCCATGTTGGCGTTGAGGGACTTCTCCTTGGAGCCGAAGGCGTCGAAGAGGTCCAGGGCCGCCTGCCGGTCGTTGCCCTCGTCGTCCCACTGCAGGAGGACGTGCAGGGGAATGGTGACCTGCCGAGCCTCTTCGACGATGGAGCGCGGCACGAAGCTTCCGGCGAAGAGCACGGCTGCCGTGATGCGCGGGTCGATCGCCGCGAGGCGGACGCCGATGGAGATCACTCCGCCCGAGTACCCGACGGGGCCGCCGATCTCCGGCAACGCGAGGAGTGCGTCCATGGCGGCCTGCCATTCCGGGACCGCCCGGTCGACGAGCGGGAGGACGAGGGCGTCGACGATCTCGTCGCCGACGGGTTCGCCGGCTTGCATGACCCGGCGGAGTGCGGCGCGGGCCTCCTCGAGGGCGGCCCAGCGGGGCCGGTCACCGCTGCCCGGAAGCTCGATGGTGGCGGAGGCGAAGCCGTCGGCCGCGGCGGCGTGGGCTCGCGCCGCCAGCCGGGGGTACATCGTGGCCAGGCCGAGCGGGGGGTGGCCGAGGAGGATCAGCGGGGCCGGTTCGGTGGCTGAGGCGGAGGCGGGCGTCCAGAGGATGCCGGGGATCTCGCCCAGGGTGAATGCGCGTTCGAGGACGCGCTCGTCGGCAGGCTGGTCGTCGGCACGCTGTTGGTCGGCGGGCCGTTCGGAGGTGAAGTGAAGGGACATGATCGTTCCTTTGGGGAGTGCGCTGGACGGCGCTCCCGGACGACCTATCGCCCAACCGTGACCCCGGAGGAGAGCACCCACGTCGATACGTTCACGGGTACCACCTCCTCGTTCTCTCGCACGGCCTCCGTGAAGCTAGCAGCGCCTCTGGCTGGGGCGCCAATGGTTTTCCGTTCGCGATCGGTCGCCGGGCTAGGGGATCAACCGCCGCGCGGGCCTCGCGACTCGTGCCTCGCGCCGGTCCGTGTCGGTGTCGTTGCGGGTATCGGCGTCGTTGTCGCCGTCGGGGGCGAGCAGCGCGCGGGCCGCCGTCACGAAGTCGCCGCGGGCCGCCTCGCACCGTGCCAGGGCGTCGGCGTGTTCGCTGCCCATTCGCAGGGCCACCTCCCAGGACGGGTCGCTGAGCAGGGCGCGGGTCTGGTCGGGCGTGAACAGGCCGCACGCGTCCACGGCCTCGGTCGCGCGCTGCCGCACGGCGTCGTAGGCGTCCCGGCTGATCTCCCCCCTCTCCATCCGGTACACGGCCTCGCGCAGTTGGGTGAGCGCCTGATGGGCCGCGCGGTCGAGCGCGGACGGCGATCCGCTGTCGGAGGTGTCCGCCGGCGCGGCGCCGGTCGCGCTGTTCAGCAGCCGCATGGCGGTGGCGCGCGGGGCCAGGCGCACGGCGTGTTCGGCGGCCGTGAGGCCCCGTTGATGCGCCGTCCGCGCGAGGAGTGTGAGCGAGGCCGGGCCCTCCAGTTCGACCACCGCGAAAGCCGCGGTCACCGCGCGCGAGGCCGCGGGCAGGGCACCGGACGCCTCCTCATGGGCGGCGTCGAGGAGTTCCGGCCGTGCCGCCAGCTCCCTCACCGCGTCGAGCGCCGTGACGAAGGCTGCGTAGGCGTCCCGTCTGATCTCGCGGCGCCACTGTTCGTGGGCGGCGCGCTGTGCCGCGTACGCCTGGTCGAGTGCCGCACGGTACGTGGTGTCCGCCTGTGCCAGGACCGCGTCCGCCTGGGCGATGGCTCCTCGCAGTTGGATCCGGGCGGCTGCCAGTGCGCCCAAGGCGCCGACGGCCACGCCCAGCAGGGTGCACACCGCTCCGACGACCGTCTCCATGCCGTCACCGCCGCCCATGGCCGAACGCGGGCCGTGTGGTGGCGAGTTCGGGCGGTATGGATGAGGGCTGGGGTGTGGAGTGTCGACTGGGCATGGTCCGATCCTGCCATCGGCGCCCCGCCGGGCGCGTGGTGATCGTCTTTCGGGTACCGCTGACCTTCGCCGGTGCCCGCTACGCCGGCGATGACCCGCCGACGGGGTCTTCCGGAAGGCGGTAGGCGGCGAGCGCGGCGATGTCGTCGTCGAGGTGCCCGTCGGAGTAGCTGACCAGGTCCTGGTGGAGACGGGCCAGGAGGTCGGAGGGAGGGAGCGACGTCCACGACCGGATGCGCTCGTGCAGCGGATAGAAGTCGCCGTCGGCATCGCGGGTCTCGGTCACACCGTCGGTGTAGAGCAGGAGCAGGTCACCTGGCCGGAAGGGCACCACGTCCACGCAGTACTCGATGCCCAGCAGGACACCGAGGTTGAGGGGCAGGCCCGGGTCGGACGGATGCAGTTCGGTGACGCCGTCAGGGCTCAGCCGTAAAGGGGGCGGGTGGCCGCAGTTGACGAGGCGGACCACCGAGGCCTGGTCGGGGACTTCCGCGAAGACCGCCGTGACGAAGCGCTCCGCCATGTCGCTGCCCGGCAGCTGCGCGGCCCGGCGGCTCATGCTCCGTTCGACGCGGTGGGCGACGGCGGCCAGGTCGGGCTCCTCGTAGGCGGCCTCGCGGAAGGCGCCCAGTATCGTCGCGGCCGTCTCCACGGCGCGCAGCCCCTTGCCTCGTACATCGCCGATGAGCAGGCGGACCCCGTGGGTGGTGGCGACCGCCTCGTACAGGTCACCGCCGATGCGTGCCTCCGCGGCGGCGGAGAGGTAGAGGGCCTCCATCGAGACCCGGCCCAGCCGACGGGGCACGGGGCGCAGCAGGACGCGTTGTGCCGTCTCGGCCACCGAGCGCAGGGTGGCGAGTGTGCGCTCACGGTGGATCCGGTGCGCGGCCAGGATCGCGCCGAGCACGCCGAGGAGGGCGGTGCAGACGTAGGCGCCGACGTAGTTGCGGTCCCAGAGCTGGCCCACCATGCGCCCGGCGCAGCAGGGGGTGCCGGCCAGCACGCCTTCCAGTACGACGGCGAACACGGTGACGGCCAGGACCATGGCAGGGCCGTGCGCGTAGGCGGCGACCACGGGCAGGGCGATGAGCAGGAAGCTCACCGGCCACTGCACCGGCGTGATCGGCTCGAGGGCCAGGACACCGGCCACGTAGAAGGCCGGGAGCCAGCGCATCCACGCCGACGGCGTGGGGAGCCGCGGGGTACCGCCGTCCGGCTGTGGTCCACGGCGACCGTTGACGCCTACGCCGTTACGTCGGCCCGGCCGCCTCACCACCGGTTCCGGTCCCGGGCCGACGTGCGCGTGCCGTGCATACGAACCCCTGTCGAAGACTGATCACCATCATCGGGATCTTCATCGTAGTGGTCCGATATTTCGGATATGGGATGACAGCGTCAGGGGGTGGTCGCGGCTCGGTCGGACTCACTGCGCAGAACACAGAACTCGTTGCCTTCGGGGTCGGCGAGGACGGCCCAGCCGGAACCGTCGGGGTTGCGGAGGTCGGCGACCAGCGTGGCACCGAGGCCCAGGAGCCGTTCCACCTCCTCCTCGCGCGAGGTGTCGGGCCGCAGACACAGGTGGACGCGGTTCTTGACCGTCTTGGGCTCGGGGACCTGGTTGAAGTAGAGCGCGGGGCCGTCCGCCAGTACCACCTGGGTCTCCGGGTCGCCCGGTGCGGCCTCGGGGTGCAGCGGACGACCCGTCACCCGGCTCCAGAAGGTCGCCAGTTCATAGGCGTCCGCACAGTCGATCGCTACGTTCTGCAATATCGAGGCCATGCGCGCGAGCCTTCCGGATGTGGGCGCCGGGCGCCACCGACTTGATCGGCGGGGCGGTGTCTTGACTATTGGCCGATGGCGGGGTGGGAGGTCCGGCCGACGGCGTGACGGGAGGTCCGGCTGCGGAGCGCTGCCGCCGACGCGGCCAGCAGGCGGTGCAGGACGGGGACCGGGATGGACGGGTTGGTGATCGCCTCGTGGGCCGTGGCCCGGTCGTGCAGGAGCGCGGACAGGACGCGGGCCGGGAGCCGCGGGTTGCGTACGGCGGCCGCGCGGACGTAATGCGCCGGGTCGTTCAGCAGCCGCACCGCGTCGGCTGGTGCCAACCTGGGGTCCTCGGCGGCCCGGTGCCGGACTTCGGCTTCCGGATCGCGGGCGAGGCGTGCGACGTCGGCGGGCGTGGACCGCGGATCGTCCAGGGCAAGCCGGCGCATCCGCCCGTCGGGGTCGTCGGCGTGGCGCAGCAGGCCGGTGCGCGGGAAGTTGGGGTGGTTCCGGGGGCGGCCGGGGTGACTGAAGCTGCCGTCCCACCAGCGCCACACGTCCAGCAGCATCGCGGCCGGTGCGTCGTCGCAGGATTCGGCGAGGAACAGCTGGACCACACGGTCCTCATCCCGGGCCAGCCGCTCCACGACGTCCGGTGGGAGGTGCCGGGCCCTGGCCACGCTGCGGCGGATGAGGGGATGGGACGAGGCGGCAAGGCGGCGCATCGCGTCGGTGTCGCCGTGCAGGCGCTCCACCCAGGGCACGGGGTACGACCTCGATCCCGGGTCGAAGTCGTGGCGTACGGCGGCCCGTTGCTCTTCGGTGAGGTCGGGGCGCAGTACGACCACCGCGCGGATGTCGTCGCAGGGGTCCTGGGCCAGGACGGCGACGTTCTGCGCGCAGAGCGTGGGGTTGGCGGCCAGTGCCCGGCGTACCTCCGGGTCCGCGTCCCGGACCAGCTCCGCCTCCAGCTCGGGCGCCAGGCGGCACTGTTCGAGCGCGCGCCGGGGTTCGGGCAGGAGGGCGAGGACTTCGCGCGGCATCGGGACGGCGATGTGATGGGCGAGCAGCGCGGCGGCGCGCACCGTGCCCTCGGCGTCGGCCAGCAGCCGCTCCCGCGGAAGCGCGGGCAGGTCGTCCCACCGGGCGCAGGCGGCCGCGCGTACCCCGGGATCGGCATCGGCCGCGAGGCCGGGGAGCTGGTGCGTGGGGATGCCGGGGAGTTCGGCGGCCTGGGCGCGGGAAGGGCCGGCCAGGAGGTCGTCGTACAGGTCTTCAGGGATTTCGACACCTCGGGCGCAGGCATGCTCGGCCCACAGCACGCGGCGGCCAGGCGACGGTTCGGCGAGGATCAGCCGCACCCACTGTTCCGGGGTGAGCTTCGGCCGGAACGTGTCGGCCGTGCTGCTCCGCACCCGGGGATCGGGGTGCGCCAGCGCGGCGTCCAGAACGGCCGGTCGATCGCAGCTGTGCAGGAATCCGTCGGCCACGTCCAGCAACTCAATGAGGAGTTCGTCCGGCGCGGCCGGATTGCGCCCGATTCCCTCGGCCCAGTGCGCGGGGTGAGCGGGCGTTCCGGGCACCGCCGCCCACACCTCGTCGCGCTCGGCGTCCGTCTCGCTCCCGGCGGCTTCCGCGGCCGCCGCCAACCGCTCGGGGAGCCGGTCGAGCGCGGTGACCCGGGTGCCGTCCGCGCCGGGCACTTCCGCCAGCAGTGTCCGCCCGTCCAGCGAGAGCGCCAGGAACCCCGGGCCGCCGGTCAGCCGCGGTATGACGTCCGTCGCGCGGACCCGCGTCCACCATGCGTCGTTGCCGCCGATCCGATGCCCGCCCACCGCCACGAGGAACTCGCCGTCGGCGCTGGTCAGTCGGCGCCACCAGGTGGCGTCGAGCTCCTCTACGGTGGCACCGTCCGGCGCCGCGATGCCCCGCGCGATGCGCCAGCCGGCCTCCGGCGGGAACAGGCTGCCGGGACGCGCCTCCGCGACGACGGTGAGCCCGGCACGGATGAGTAGTTCGTCGAGGCTCTGTCGCGGCCGCACGCGGTCATGATCCTCTGCTGATCGCGGTCGGACAAGGGCGGGCAGGGGTGGTGTGGGCTGGGGTACGCGCCCGCACGGGTCACAGTCCTCGGCAAGGCGAGGTGACCGGGCTGTCGCACTGCTGAGGCGGAGGGGCAGCCTGCGCGGCAACTGCAGCAGCGCGGCCGTCCAATCCACAGCTGGTCGGTGACACTTCTCCAGCGGCTCGACGAGGAATGACCGTCTGGCTCTCCCTCTGAGACGATCAGTAAGGAGGCCCACGGCCGGCCACGGTAATTGGATGGCGCGCGCGAAACAGTGGGCCCACTCTGGTCCCCGTGCCAGAACCCAAATACCAGATTCGATCCCTGCACACGGGCTCCACAGTCACCGTCTACCAGGCCTACTCCCCGGAAATCGGCCTGCCGGCCGCCCGAGATGGCCGTTTCCCCGGGGCATGGAAGCGGGACCGGATGACATGGATCAAGCCGTCGTTCCTGTGGATGATGTACCGCTGCGGCTGGGGCAGCAAAGAAGGGCAGGAGACCGTCCTCGCCGTCGAGATCTCCCGTGCGGGCTTCGAGTGGGCACTGGAACACGCCTGCCTGTCCCACTACGAGCGTGGGCTCCACGCCGACCGTGCCACGTGGAAGCGCCAACTGAAGCGTGCTCCGGCCCGGGTTCAATGGGACCCCGAACGCGACCTGCATCTTCGGCCGCTCGACCATCGCTCGCTCCAGCTCGGCCTCGCCGGCGAAGCCGCACGTCTCTACGCCGATGAGTGGACCGTCTCCATCACCGACATCACGTCCCTCGCCCACACCATTCACGCGCATGTACAGGACGGCGACTTGGAGACCGCACGGCAACTGCTGCCCCGTGAAAGTCCTTACCCCGTGGCCGAAGGGGACCTGGCTCACCTACGCCGTTGAGCTGATCTGCCATGTGAGACGGGCTTTCAGCCGTCGATATCGAGCGCCGTCCCGTACAGGCGGTCCACCTTCAACCGGATGACCACTCGGCGCTCGGCGACCAGTTCCGCCAGGAACGCCGCTTCGTCGTCCGGCTTCGCCTCGGGCGGGATCATCGCCAGGAGTTCCCGTCCGACCGCATCGCCCGCCACGGTCGTGGCGTCGGAGACCTCGGCCTCGCCCTCGGCGACGGCGAACGACCACACGTCGCCGCCCTGTACATGAAGCGCCGCGCTCGGGTTGCGTCGTAGATGCGCGGTCTTGACCCGGTCGGCCGTGGTCGAGAACCGTAGCGTCCGGGCTTCGGCGTCCCAGCTGTAGACCATGGTGGTCAGGTGGGGGTGGCCGCTGCGTTTGACGGTGGCGAGCGTGCCGAACCGCTGCTTGCCGAGCAGGTCGGAGAGGGCTTCGTCGGACAGGGCGCGGGGTGCTGGTCGTTGCGTCATGATGTGGTCAACGTTCTTGGCGGCGCGGGCATTTCGTGGACGGGAGTCCCGGGCCACTTCAGAGCGCCGAGCAGCCCAGCCCTTCCGGGACCTCGCCCAGCAGTGGGTCGGCGCCGCCGGGTGGGAACGACGTGCGCAAAGTGAAGGCGTACGGCGTCGGGCCGTGGGTGCGCAGGTGCAGCAGCCGGGACTCGGCCTCGGCGACGGTCGGACGGTGGCCCTCCGGCACCCACCACAGCGTGGTCATGGCCTCCTCGACCCGCTCGAACCACTCGCGCCGGCGGCTGAGCATCTCCCGGTGGCGGCCCTGGTACATGAAGGCGGTCAGCGCGTCCGTGTCCCGCCACACCGACATGTTGATGATGAGCCACGGGTCGCCGAAGACGGGGATGGCCGTCGCGTCGCCCTCCTCGTCCTGCAGCCGCCACACGAATCCGGCGGCGGCGTCGGCGTCGGCGTTGACCGGGTCGAGGTTGTCGACGAAGTCCTTCAAGAGCGGGGTGTCCAAAGGCGCTTTGAGTCGGGCTATGTTCACCTGGGCGAGTTCGTACGCGGTGTCGGTCATGGACCGGACGTTAGGTCGGGATCCATGCGACCAGGTACCCCTGTCTCAGCAACTGGGCATGCGGAGCGGCGAGTTCAGGGCATCTGCTCAGCGCCTCGTCTCGTATCGCGTCATGACCACGCCCTCGGGGAACGTTCGCGTGTCCAGCATGTCCAGGTTCGCCCAGCCGTCCAGCGCGGTGAAGAACGGTGTGCCGCCGCCCACCAGGACCGGGTGGGTCGCGACCACGTACTCGTCGATGAGTCCGGCGCGCATGGCCGCCGCGGCGAGTGTGGCGCCGCCGATGTGCATCGGGCCGCCGTCCTCGGCCTTGAGCCGGGTGATCTCGGCGACGGCGTCGCCGGTGACCAGGCGGGCGTTCCAGTCGACCTTGTCGATCGTCGAGGAGAACACCACCTTCGGCGTGTCCCGCCAGGTCCGCGCGAACTCCTGCTCGGCCGGGGTGGCGTCGGGTCGCTGGTCGCCGGTCGGCCAGTAGGAGCTCATCGTCTCCCACAGCTTGCGCCCGTACAGCGCCAGCTCACACGTCTGCTCGAGGTCGAGCCACCACTGGAACAGCTCCTCGCTCGGCGGACCGCTCCAGCCGATGTCGTCGCCGGTGGCGGCGATGTAGCCGTCCAGGGATTGGTTCATGCCGTAGATGAGCTTCCGCATGGCGCAGCCTTCCCTCCGTGGGTGTCCGACAGTGAGACCCGCGCGGCGCGGGAAACTCATCGGTGCGCAATCCGTACGCCCCGGTCGCCCTCATTCCGATAACCGCCCTCGACAGTCAGCGTGATGGACGCCGTCGACCCCGGCAAGCCGCCCGATCGCGCGACGATCATCACCGGGACGACCTGCGAATGGACCAGTGGCAGGGTCCCGAAATGGCCCAGATCTCTGGGCCGCTCCGGTCGTAGGGTCGGAGACGTGATCGCGCCCGGCATCTGCCTGTCGTGCCGTATCCCCCACCGTGTGCGATAACGGGGTGGACGGGTGCGGGGAGCGGTCACGGCGGGCGAACCGGCTTCCCACGGATCGCCCGCGTCATCAGGCGCGACGTCCGCTCCCCTGCTTCCCTCCCGACTTCGAGGACCCCTCATGCAAGCCATCACCGTCCAAGACCGTGACGCCGGTGTCGATGGTCTGACCCTCTCCGAGGTGGCCCATCCGCACGCCGCCGAGAACGACGTGATCGTCGAGGTCCACGCCGCCGGGTTCACCCCGGGTGAGCTGGACTGGCCCAGCACCTGGACGGACCGGGCCGGTCGTGACCGCGCCCCGAGCGTGCCCGGGCACGAGTTGTCCGGGGTGGTCACCGAGCTCGGCTACGGCACCACCGGGCTGACCGTCGGTCAGCGTGTCTTCGGCCTGACCGACTGGGCCCGCAACGGGACGCTGGCCCAGTACACGGCTGTCGAGGCACGCAATCTCGCCCCGCTTCCGGCCGACGTCGACCACGTCACGGCCGCCGCGCTGCCGATCTCCGGGCTCACCGCCTACCAGGCCCTGTTCGACCACGCACACCTGACCGTCGGGCAGACGGTGCTCATCCACGGCGCGGCGGGAGGCGTCGGCTCCCTAGCCGTCCAGCTGGCGCGCGAGGCCGGCGCGCGGGTGATCGGCACGGGGCGCGCGGCCGACCGTCAGACCGCCCATGACCTGGGCGCGGACGAGTTCGTCGACCTCGGAGCCGAGAAGCTGGAGGAGGTCGGCGAGGTCGACGTCGTCCTCGATGTCATCGGCGGTGAGATCCTCGAACGCTCCGCCGCCGTCGTCCGCCCGGGTGGCACCCTGGTCACCATCGCCGAACCGGTCACCGTCCACCCCCGTGGCGGACGCGGCGTCTTCTTCGTCGTCGAGCCCGACCGGACCCGTCTGGCCGACCTCGCGCAGCGGGTGCGGGACGGGCGGCTCAAGCCGATCGTCGGTGCCGTCCGCCCGCTCGCGGAGGCGGCCGCCGCGTTCTCTCCAGGCAAGCGCGTGCACGGCAAGACGATCATTCGGGTCGCGGAGAGCTGAGCCGACAGTCCGCCAAAAATGGGCGGGCGGACAGCACGGCGCGCTGCTACCGTCTGCGGCATGAAGCGCGCTGCCATGACGACGACGCCGGAGAGTGTCCCGGCGCGCTGACAGACGATCTGATCCGAAGCCCCGGGCGAGTGTCCCGGGGCTTCGTGGGCCCGGTCCACTTGCCCCGCCACCAGCAGGGAGACCGTGATGACCACCGTGCAGGACCACCGCAGACTCGGCCGTGAACTCGGGCTGTTCGACACCGATCCGCTGATCGGGGCCGGTCTGCCGTACTGGCTCCCCGACGGGGCGGCCGTGCGGCACACCCTGGAGGAGTACATCCGTACCGTCGAGCGGCGGGCCGGCTATCAGCACGTGTACTCGCCCGTCCTCGGCAAACGGGAGTTGTACGAGATCTCGGGGCACTGGGCCCACTACAGCGACGACATGTTCCCGCCGATGGACCTCGGCGGGGAGCAGGTCGTCCTGCGGCCGAGTCTGTGCCCTCATCACGCGGTGATCTACCGCTCCCGCTCTCACAGCTACCGTGAACTGCCGCTGCGCATGGCGGAGTTGGGCGGCATGTACCGCTCCGAGCTCTCCGGTGTGCTGGGCGGGCTGACCCGGGTGCGGTCCATCCAGCTCAACGACGCGCACATCTTCTGCACCCTGGACCAGGTCGCCGAGGAGGCGCGGGTCGCGCTGGAGATGGTCCGCCGCGCCTACGAGGCACTCGACATCACCCCGACCCGCTACCGGCTCTCCCTTCCGGGCCCGGGCGGCAAGTACGTCGCCGCGCCGGAGAAGTGGCAGCGCTCCACCGCCGTGCTGATCCACGTCCTGGAGAGCAGCGGCCTGCCCTACGAAGCGGCCGAGGGACAGGCCGCGTTCTACGGCCCGAAGATCGACGTCCAGGTCACCGACGGCGCCGGCCGCGAATCCACCCTGTCCACCGTCCAGGTCGACTTCCACCAGCCCGAACAGTTCGATCTGCACTACATCGGCGCGGACGGCGCCAAGCACCGCCCGGTCATGGTCCACCGCAGCGTCATCGGCAGTGTGGAGCGTGCCGTCGCCCATCTCATCGAACAGCACCAGGGTGCCTTCCCCGCCTGGCTCGCCCCCACCCAGCTGGTGATCCTGCCGATCTCCGACGCCGAGATCCCGAACGCCGCGTCCCTCGCCCGGCGTTGCGCCGGGCTGGGGCTGCGGGCCCGGATCGACGGCCCGGACCGGGGCAGCCTCGGCGCCCGCATCCGTGACGCGCGCCTGGTTCCGTACCAGGCCGTCATCGGTGCCAGGGAGGCCGCCGCCGACCGCGTGGCGCTGCGGCTGCGCGACGGCCGCCGGCTCGACCCACTACCGGTCGATGACGTGCTCGGACGTATCGGCGCTCTCGTCGGGGCGCACAGCACCGAGCTGTGGGGAGACGACGCGTAGGTCAGAGATCGGTGACGATCTTGCCCCGCGCCGGGTGCGTGGTGCGGCACGGCTCGGGGTACGTGATGCGGCCTGGCTTCCCGGGCGGGATGCGG
Source organism: Streptomyces sp. RK62 (assembly GCF_018070255.1). NCBI lineage: Bacteria > Bacillati > Actinomycetota > Actinomycetes > Kitasatosporales > Streptomycetaceae > Streptomyces > Streptomyces sp. RK62. Next base: position 349,837 of record NZ_JAGPYD010000006.1, read on the forward strand.
TCGGCTTGGGGTGCCGGCCTCAGCGTCAACGCCCGGCCGGCAGACGCCGTCTGACACGGCGTATGTCCCGCGCTGCACGGGGCACACGGGCAGCGAGGCACCACAGCGAGGTCACAGCGGACTGCGAGCAGCGAGGAATCGGATGACACACCAGGCCCCTCACCCCTACTCCTCCGACGGGTACCACGAGCCCGAGGCTCCCCGGAGCAACGGCATGGCGATCGCGGCCCTGGTGCTCGGCATCACGGCGTGCGTGTTCTTCTGGACGGTCTTCGGCGGCATCATCCTGGGCCTGCTCGGCCTCATCCTCGGGATCGTCGCCGCCCGGCGCGCCCGCGGTGGACGTGCGCGGCATCGTGGGATGGCCGTCGCCGGGGCGATCCTCGGTGCGCTGGGGCTCATCGCGTCGTCGGTGATCGTCGCGGTCGGGGTCTCCTTCCTCACCTCCGACTCGTTCAAGGACTACAACGACTGCGTCCAGCACGCCGACAGCCAGGCGGAGCGCGACCAGTGCGCCCAGGACTTCGAACGCGACGTGAACGACAACTGACCGCGTACGGCGGGTGGTTCAGCCCGGCGCCGGTCCGTCGACGGCGGCCCGCAGCTCGTGCAGCCGTAGTGCCAGATGGAGGCGCAGGGCCGAGTCCGCCGAGCGCCAGTCCTCGCCGAGCAGGACACCGATCCTGTCCAGCCGCTTCAGCAGGGTGTTCAGGTGGACGTGCAAGGCGCGTGCCGTCTGGCTCAGATTTCCCGAGTGGGCGAAGTAGGCGGCCGCCGTCGCCACCAGGCGCGTGGAGCGGCGGCGGTCGTACTCGAGGAGCGGGCCCAGGCTGTCGGCGAGGAACCGGTCGAGGTCGTCGGCCCGGTCGGGGTCGAAGACGAGGGCGTACATCTCGTACTGCTGCGTGCCGGCGCCGCGGTCGGTCTCGCCCAGCGCGCGCAGGACCTTCAGGCAGCGCAGGGCGAGGGCGTGGGAGCGGGACCGTTTCTGGCCGGTGATCCGGTCGCAGACCACGAGGGCGGGGGCGCCGAGCGCCCGGCGCAGCGAGTCGTGCAGGGCGCGGGGCAGGTCGTTCTCGTCCCCGGTGCGCAGGAGCATCGTGGCGCGGCCGAGGTATTCGCCGGCCAGCCCCGACCAGGCGGAGGAGAAGGGCTTGAGCTGCCGGACGATGTCGGCGGCGGATCGTTCGGGGCATTCGACCACGACGAGGGTGTCGAGGTGGTCGACGTCGACCCCGCGGGACAGCGCCCGGTCGCGCTGGGCGGGATGCAGGGGCGACGGTGACATCAGCTCCATGAGCAGTTCGCCCCGCACCCGTTCCTCGGCCTCGACGCGCGCGTCCCGCATGAGGATCAGCAACCCCATGATCTGGGCGGAGCGCTCGAGCATGCGGACGTCCGCCGGTTGCGGGGCGGCCTCGCGAGTGAGGCACAGGAAGCCGAAGTGGCTGCCACCGGCCCGCGCGGCGATGACGCTGCGGTAGCCGCCGTCCCGGCCCCGCGCGGAGACGCACCGCCCGGTGCCGCGGGCCTCGTCGCGCAGCCGGCGTCCCAGGTCCTCCTCTCCGTCCTCGCCCGCCTCGCCGTGCGGCCGGACCGCCAGGACCCTGTCGTCGCGGTCCTGGATGGTGACCGTGCCCTGGAGCTGCTCGACCAGCAGGTGGGCGATGTCGCCGGGCCCGCCGCCGGTCAGCACCACATGGGTCAGGGCCTCGTGCACGGCTGCGGCCCGTTCCAGTGTGGAGACCTGCTCCTCGATCGTGCGGTAGGCGTCCTCGAGCCGCCGGAGCGACACCCGGGTCTGCTCGTAGAGGCGGGCATTGTTGAGGGCGACCGCGGCATGGCTGGCGAAGGCGCTGAAGAGCGCCACCTCGTCCTTCTCGAAGGGGCGCTCGGTGCGGTCGGCGGCGAAGAGCGCGCCGATCGCCTCCTCGCCCACCAGCAGCGGTACACCCAGGAGGGCCGTGAGTCCTTCGCGGGGCACGAGCAGGTCGAAGGTGGGGTCGTGGGGCAGGGCCTGCGCCTGGCGGTAGTTGCTCACCCAGAACGGCGCCTTGTCCTCGAGTACGCGCCCGCCGAGGCCCCGTCCCGGCGGTACGCGCGCGGACGAGAACTCCGACGAGATCGTGCCGGCGGACGCCTTGAGGGTGAGGTAGCCCTCGGCGTCCAGCAGGGACAGATAGACGAAGTCGCTGCCGATCAGTTCGTGGGCGTGCCGGACGATGGACCGCAGCACCTCGTCGACCTCGCGCAACGCGGTGAGCGAGCGGGCCGTCTGGTAGAGGCTGCTCAACTCCCGTTCGCGGCGCAGCCGGTAGGACGTCAGCTCGCCGTCGCCGCTGGAGCCGGCCGTGCCGGAGTCGTTCTGCGCCATCGTTGCCACCGCCTCTGCCTCAGGTGGTGAATTCATACACCATCGCGGCACCAGCGGTGTAGGTACGTTCCATCTCCGCTCAGGCCCGCAGCGCCCTACTGTCACCTGTCACCGCACACGTAACCCCGTCGGGGCCCGGCTTCCCTTGGAGTGACAAGCATGTCGATTCCTGCTGTCGGCGGTCTGCACACCGTCGCGACCCGCAAGGCGATGCTGCGGCTGCTGCCTCTCCTCTGCCTCACCTACTTCATGTCCTACGTCGACCGGACCAATATCGCCCTGGCCAAGACCCATCTGCAGGCGGACGTGGGCATCAGCGCGGCGGCGTTCGGCCTGGGCGCCGGGCTCTTCTTCCTGACGTACGCGCTGTTCGAGGTGCCCAGCAACCTCGTCATGTACCGCGTGGGTCCGCGGCGCTGGATCGCCCGGATCGCTCTGACCTGGGGCGCGGTGACGTCCCTCATGATGTTCATCGCCGACGACGTCACCTTCTACATCGGGCGGATCGCCCTCGGCGCCGCCGAGGCGGGTCTGTACCCGGCGATGATGTTCATGATGACGCGATGGTTCGCGCAGAAGGACCGCGCCACCGCGATCGGGTTCATCTACCTGGCGCCGACGCTCGGTCTGCTCCTGGGCGGGCCGCTCGGCGGTGCCCTGATGGAGCTCGACGACGTCGCCGGATTCCACGGCTGGCAGTGGATGTTCCTCATCGAGGGCCTGATCACCATGGCCATCGGGCTGGTCGTCCTGGCCTTCCTGCCCGAGGTCCCGGCCGACGCGAAGTGGCTGGCCGAGGATGAGGCCGCCGTGCTCAGTCAGCGGGCCGAGGACGGCGGCCGGGGCGCCGGCGGGCACAGCCTCAAGGGCAACGTCGGTCAGGCGTTCGGGCGGCCGTTCATCCTGCTCATCGGTGTCATCTACTTCCTGAACCAGCTGACGATGAACGGAGTCACGTTCAACGTGCCCTCGATCATCGAGTCGCTGGACGTGAACGGCTCCTTCCTGATCGGCCTGCTCAGCGGAGTGACCGGCATCGGCGGCACGATCGGCGTGCTGGTGGTCCCCGCGCTGTTCCGCCGCCTCCCCCGCGAGTCGCTGACCATCGGCGTCCTCGCGGTGACCCCCGCCCTGATCGCGGCGGTGTTCCTCGCGGTCTCCTCCCCCGCCGTGCGGATCGTCCTGATCGGTGTCATGTCGATGCTGCTCTTCGGCACCCTGCCCGTCTTCTGGTCGGTCGCCATGGCCCGGATGTCGGGGATCGTGGCGGCCGCCGGGCTCGCCTTCATCAACACGGTCGGCCTCTGCGGCGGGTTCGTCGGGCCGTATCTGTTCGGTCTGGCCGAGTCCGACTCCGGGGACCCGACCTCCGGCTTCCCCATCGTGATCGTCGCGTCCCTCGTGGCGGGCGGACTCGCCGTCGCCCTGCGCTGGGCGCTGCGCAGGGAGGACCGCGCGACCCCGCAGGCCGCGGCACCGTCCACCGTCGAGCGCGACCCGGAGGTACTGACGTGACGTTCCTGCCCGGAGAAGGATTCCCCCTGTCCGGGATCCCCGGCGCGTACGCCGCCAAGATCGGGGACACCGTGGTGGTGCGCGCCGGAGCGGACACACTGACGTGGACGGAGCTGCATCGAGGGAGCAACCGGGTCGCGCGCGGACTGCTGGCCGCCGGAGCGGCCACCGGCCGGATCGTGACCCTGCTGCTGCCCAACTCGACCGATCTCGTCCTGGCCGTCTTCGCCTGCTACAAGGCCGGCGCCACCCCCCAGGTCCTGTCGCCCCGCATGAGGCCGGCGGAGCTCGACGCCGTCCTCGAACTGGGCGACCCGGCCGTGGTGGTCACCGAGGCGGACAGCTCGCTCGTCGACCGCACGAGGGCGGTGACGGTCGAGGAACTGGGCGCCGGGCAGAGCGACGACGACCTGGAACCGGCGATCGCGACGTCCTGGAAGGCCCCCACCTCCGGCGGCTCCACCGGCCGCCCGAAGATCATCCTGTCCGGCAGGCCGGCCGTGACCTCCTCGTTCGACTCGGACATGTGGCGGATCGGCGCCGGCGAGGAGGCGCTGATCACGGCTCCGTTGCACCACAACGCCCCGTTCGTCACCGCCCTGACGACGATCTTCCTCGGCGGCTCGGTGACCCTGCTGACCAGGTTCGACGCCGAGCGGACGCTCTCCGCGATCGACGAGTACGGGGTGACGTGGGTGTATCTGGTGCCCACGATGATGCGCAGGATCACGGCGCTCCCGGACGAGGTCCGCGACACATACTCGCTCGCCTCCCTGCGTGCCGTCTGGCACTGCGCGGAGCCCTGCCCCGTCTGGCTGAAGAGGAAGTGGATCGACTGGCTGGGCGCCGAACGGATCTGGGAACTGTACGGCGGCACGGAGGCGGAAGCCGGCTGCACCCTCCGCGGCGACGAGTGGACCCGACACGTCGGCTCTGTGGGCAAGGTGACATGGGGTCAGATGAAGCTCCTCGACCCCGAGGGTACGGAGATCACCGAGCCCGATGTCTCCGGGGAGATCTACATGCGGGTCACTCCGGGGGCCCCTGCCACCTACCGCTACATCGGCTCCGAGGCCACCACGCGCGACGGCTGGTCCTCGCTGGGGGACATGGGACGGTTCGACGCGGACGGCTATCTGTACCTGCTCGACCGCCGCTCGGACATGATCACGGTCGGGGGCGTCAACGTGTATCCGGCGGAGATCGAGGCCGCACTGGTCGAGCACGAGCAGGTGCTGACCGCGGTCGTCATCGGCCTGCCCGACACCGACACCGGGAACCGGCTGCACGCGATCGTCCACACGCCCCGCCAGGCCGACGTCACGCCGGACGACATCCACGCCTTCCTCGACGGCCGGCTGTCAGGGCACAAGCTGCCCAGGTCGATCGAGCTCGTCCATGACTCCCTGCGTGACGCGGCGGGCAAGGTGAGGCGTTCGGAGCTGCGCGCCGAGCGCATGCCGGAGCCGAGCCGATGACGCCTCCCCCGTACCGACCTCGCCACCGGACCGAGCAGGAGGAAACCGCATGAACCCGCGCACGCTGACGGGAGTCGCCCTCGCCACGGCCGGCGTGCTCCTGGCCGTCCCGGCGCACGCGCGTCCGTCCCAGGTCGTGACCCCGAGTGCCGACGCCCGGTGCACTTCGCTGGCCGGGACCGCCATCCCGTCGAGCGCCATCTCCTTACGCACCCGTGGCGGCCGTGTCGACACCGCGTCCCCGGTGACGGAGACCGTCGGCGGGGTGAGCCTCACCTACTGCCGGGCCGACGCCGCCCTCTCCCCCGTCGACCGCTCCGCGCCCGACATCCGGCTCCGCGTCGCCCTCCCCCTCGACTGGAACCGCAGATCCATGATGTTCGGGGGCGGCGGCTACAACGGCACCGTTCCCGACGTCCGGGGCAACGTCCCCTTCGCGCCGGCGGACGGTGCCCCGCCGCTCGCGCGCGGCTATGCGACGTACGCCGGCGACTCCGGGCACCAGGCGGACCCCGCCAAGCACCCCATCCTCTCCCTGGACGGCTCCTTCGCCGTCAACGACGAGGCGCTGCGGAACTTCGCCGCCGGGGACGCGCTCAAGAAGACGCACGACGCGGCCCAGTTCCTGATCCGTACGTTCTACCGGGCGAAGCCCCGGCACACCTACTTCGCCGGCGGCTCCACCGGGGGCCGGGAGGCGCTGGCGATGATCCAGCGGTGGCCCACCGCCATGGACGGCGTGATCTCCGCCTACCCGGCCTGGAACAACCTCGCCGAAGCGCTCTACCTGGGACACGCGACACACGAACTGGCGCGCCCCGGGGCGTTCCCTGGGCCAGAGAAGCAGACACTGCTCTACGAGAGTGTCATGCGCGCCTGCGACGGACTGGACGGACTGACCGACCGGGTCGTCTCGAACCCGGACGCCTGCCGATTCGATCCCGGCACCCTGCGCTGCCCGGACGGCGCCGACACCAGCCCCTCCTGCCTCTCGGACCGCCAGATCGCCGCGATCAGGGTCATCTCCTCCCCCTGGAAGTGGCCGTACCGCGTAGCCAGTGGTGAACGCGGTTACCCCGGCTTCCCGTTCCTCTCCGGAGCCGATCTGCGCACCCCGGTCCTGGGCTTCGGCACGACCGCGCCGTCCACACCGATGCCGCTCACGAGCGGGTACGGCATGCAGTACTGGGACCAGTGGGTGCGGTACTTCCTCACGCGGGACCCCGACCGCGACTCCCTGAGCGTCGACCCGGCGCGGCCCGGCACCTGGCTCAAGCGCATCAGCGAGCTGTCGAAGCTCCAGGACATGAACGACGCGGACCTCTCCCCCTTCGCCCGGGCGGGCGGCAAGCTTCTGCTCCTGCACGGGGCGGCGGACGAACTGGTCTCGCACCGGGCGACGAACGACTACTACGAGCGGGTGTCGGACGTGGTGGGGCCGCGCGGGACACGGGAGTTCATGCGGTACTACCTGGTGCCGGGCGCCAATCACGCGAACTTCGGCAGCCCTGCCTTCGCCGCCTCCTGGGACTCCCTGACGGCGATCGAGCGGTGGTCCGAGCAGGGCAGGGCGCCGGTCGCACCGGTCGTCGTGGACGCGGGCGGCGGCAGGGCACGGCCCCTGTGCGAGTACCCGAGTTGGCCGAGGTACCGGACCGGGGATCCTGATGACGCGGCCGGCTTCAGGTGCGTTCGAGGGTGAGGGGTGCCTGAGGCGGGGGTGCGCGGCGAGGGATCAGCTCTCGGCACGCCGCTAGACCTGGCAGAGGGACTGCATGGCCTCGCGTTCGATGCGGGCGAGTTGCTGGAGCAGGTCGCCGGCCTGGGTGAGGTGCTCCGGGTCGCCGGACTCTCCCGCTGCCGCGATGAGCCCGGCGACCCGGGTCCAGAGGGTGGCCGCCTCGCCGTACAGCCTGTGTCCGGTGCGCAGGTGGTCGCTGTCGATCCACTGGGCGCACTCCGCGAGGAAGTCCCGGTACAGGTTGCGGAACAGCGCTCCCCCGGTTCCGGCCTTCTCCATGAGGAGCGCGGCCCGGGGCAGGTCCTCGCCGGGGCGGTCGCTGCGCTGGAGCCACGACCGCACCAGTCGCGAGGCCTTCTCGATGCCGCGGTGCCCCAGGTTGGCGATGGGCGGGTTGAGGAAGGCATCGGCGCACGCTCTGATCGCGGGACGCGCGCTCTCCTCGGGCAGCCGGTGATCGCGGGGCGCGCGGATCGTGAACGAGCGGTGCCGGGCGGTCATGGGGCCACGTTCGGCCCGCGCTCTGGCGAGGCTGTCGAGGCTCGTGGTGACGGCTCCGCCCTGCGGGTCGGTGTCCACGAGGTAGGCGTTGTCGTCGTCGTAGCCGTACAAGGCGACGACGTGGCCGCCGAAGTGCACCTTGGTCGTGAAGTAGTTGAGGTGGTAGCTGTCGAGCTGCAGGCCGAGCGGCCGTCCGCCGTCGATGGCGGTCGTCACGTACTGCCACGCCTTGCGCGGCGAGGTGGTCTCCTCGACCTGAAGGTCGAGGCCGAGCGCTGCGGTCAGATTCCTGGTGAGCTCGAACGGCTTGACCCGGCCACCGAGAAAGGGGAAGCCCATGTTCTTGCTGTCCCAGTAGATGAAGGAGAGCCCGGAGCCGAGCCCGAAGAGCATCTGCTCGGACAGGTCGATCCCTTCGTGTCGCAGGAGCACACCGAGCGTCGTCGTCTCGCAGTGCTGCATGCCGCGCGCGTCGATGTCTCCGAGCAGGGTCATGCCGCTCATTCTGCTTCCCCGCGCCGTGCCGCGAAGGGAAATTCCCCTCCCCCGCGCGGCCGGAACACGGAGTGCGACCGGCGCGGGCCGGTGGGAGCGTGGAAGGGGAATCCTGCCGGCCCGGCCTTTGGTCCTTTCGGCTCCGGGAGAGCGAAGGCAGCTCGAGATCCGGTTGTCACGCGGTCACCCCACGAACCGGCCCTCGGTGAGCGCGGATCTTGCCGCAGCGAGACAGAAGAGCGGGCCCACATCTTCGATTGGCTGATCGAGATCTTCAACGATCGCGCTCCTGGCGTTCTGCGACTCCGGTGACGGGCACGCCGGCCCCCGTGAACGCGCGGTGGAACGTGAAGGCGTGCGGCGCCGGGCCGTGGTCGTGGAGGTGCTCAAGCTTGGCGACGCCGTCCTGCCAGGTGGGGGTCGCGTCGTCGGGGACCCACCAGATGACGTGACTCGGGCGCCCCGTCCGCTCGAACCAGTCGTAGCGCCTGTTGAGTGCCGCGCGGTGCAGACCGGTGTAGATGGCGTCGAACGCGGGGCGCAGGCCGGTCCAGAGTGACAGGGTCGCGGCGAGGGCGGTGGTCTCCACCGTGCGGCCCTTGTCGTACCAGCTGGGCACGGTGAACTCGCCCCAGGCGCCCCAGTCCGCGCCGAAGAGCAGGCCTCGGTCACCGCCGTTCGTGATGGCATGCCCCAGGTACCCGGGGTGCTGACCGATCTTCCGGTAGACCGCCTCACCCGTCTCGTAGAACTCGCGTGTGGCAGGCGTGGAGTCGGCCAGAGGGGTCTTCAGGGTCCCGAAGGTGTACAGGGCGAGACGGGGCATGCGGGCTCTCTCCGAGGGGCGCAGGGGGTCGTACGAGGGCGAGGACCCGTGGAACGTAGCCGCATCCGGCGGCGTTGTCGAAGTTGCGTTCTGCCTGCTGAGGTGGCTTCCTGCATACGGCACTTGGCGGTACCGGGGCGGTGGTGCGCGCCATCGCGTCGGTGAGCCCTTTCTCGGCTGCGGCGGGTGGGCATACTGCGGGCGTGGCGACCTACAACAGCATCGGTGTGACCTACGCGCAGACCCGGCGACCCGACCCCCGCATCGCGGCCACCATCCGTCGAGCCCTCGGTGGTGCCGCCACCGTCATCAACGTGGGTGCCGGCACCGGCTCCTACGAACCACCCGAGACCGTCGTGGCCGTGGAGCCCAGCGCGGTGATGATCGCCCAACGGCCGGACCACGCCGCGCGGGCCGTGGAGGCGACCGCGGAGGCGATCCCCCTCGCCGACGAATCGGCCGACGCGGCGATGGCGTTGCTGACGGTGCATCACTGGGTTGACCTGGCTGCGGGTATCGGCGAACTCCGCCGGGTCGCGCGGCGACGGGTCGTCGTCTTCACCTTCGACCCGGACGTCAACCACAGGTTCTGGCTGCTGGACGAATACCTGCCGGAGGCAGCCGCGTTCGACAGCACACGCGCTGCTCCGATCGACCGCTTGGCGGCGCTCATGGGAGGCGCCCGCGTCGAGACGGTCCCCGTGCCGCACGACTGCACCGACGGCTTTCTCGCCGCCTTCTGGCGCCGGCCCGAGGCCTACCTCGATCCGCGCATCCGGGCCGGTATCTCGATGTTCGCCCAGGCCGGTGAGGACGTCGTCCGGTCCGGGCTGCACCGGCTGGCCGACGATCTGTCGTCCGGCCGGTGGCACCGGCGTCACGCCGACCTGCTCGGCCGGGAGTCACTCGATGTCGGATACCGGTTGCTCGTGGCCGAGTTGTAGGTTTCAGGTGTGCGGGACGGTCTTGCCCACGGGATGCGTGGCTGACGGCCGCCACTCCCTTCTGAGCAGGCCGTACACCCAGGAGTCGGAGACGTCCCCGTTCACGACGCAGTCCTCCCTGAGCGTCCCTTCGCGCACGAATCCCATCTTCTCGAGGACCCGGGCCGATGCCGCGTTGCGTGTGTCGGCCTCGGCCTGGACGCGGTTGAGGTCCAGCGTCTCGAACGCCCAGCGCAGCAGGGCGTGTGCGGCCTCCGTGGCGTAGCCGTGTCCCCACATCGCATCGCCGAGGACGTAACCCAACGAGGCGCTGCGGTAGTCGCGGTTCCATCCGGACAGCCCGCACCAGCCGACGAACGCCCCGTCCGAGGCACGGTCGATGGCCACGCGCGCCCCGGTGCCCTCTTCCGCCATCGTCCGGCACACCGCGATGAACCGCTCCGCGCGTGCGCGGTCCGTCCACGGCGGGGAGTCCCAGTAGCGCATCACGTGGGCGCTGCTGTGGAGCGCGTAGAGAGGTGCCGCGTCGGCGTCCGTGAAGGGGCGCAGTCGCAGGCGCGCGGTGTGCAGGGTCGGGGTCGGCAGAGTCATGCGCACCATCTTGTGGCCTGGCGGGGAGGCGGTGCATCTGATTACCGGTCCCGACCGATTCACCAGTGACCGTGCGCAGCGCACCCCACACCCACCGCGACCATGCCGAATTCTTACCTCCCCAACACCCGGCGATTAGACAGACCTGTCTACTATCGACGAGTCCGGTTCGCCCCTCTTGCCGAAAGTGACTCATGAGTCGCGCAACCACCGCTTCCCCCTCCGCCCCTCCGACCGTCACGATCAAGCAGCACCCGGCGCACGCGGTTCCACGGCGCAGGTTCCTGCCTCTGGGGCCCAGGACCTCGATGGCCGTCTTCGCCTCGATCCTCATGTCGCTGCTGGGCTCGTCCAGCGCACCGACCCCCCTCTACGCGATCTACCAGCAGCACTGGGGGTTCTCGCCCATCACCATCACCGTCGTCTTCGGCGTGTACGCGGTGGCCGTGCTCTCCGCGCTCCTGTTCTTCGGCAAGCTCTCCGACCATGTCGGCCGGCGGCCGGTCGTCGTGACGGCCCTGGTCGTGCAGGTGGTGGCCATGGCCGTCTTCATGGGCGCCAGTGACGTGGGGGCACTGATGACGGCCCGCGTCCTGCAGGGACTGAGCGTGGGCGCGGCCGTCGGAGCCCTCGGTGCCGGGATGCTGGACATCCACCCGCGCCGGGGCGGGTTCCTGAACTCCTTCGCGCCCATGCTGGGCACCGCGTCCGGGGCGATCGTCTCCGGGCTGATCGTGCAGTACCTGCCGGCGCCCACCCGCCTCGTCTACGCGATCCTGCTCGTCGTCTTCGCCCTGCAGGCCCTGGCCGTCCTCGCCATGCCGGAGACGGTGAGCCGCAAGCCCGGCGCCCGCGCCAGCATGATCCCCGAGTTCAAGCTGCCCAGATCGGCGCGCGCCGGCGTGGCCATCGCCGTGCCCGTGATGTTCGCCGTGTGGTCCATGAGCGGTCTGTACGGGGCCCTGGGCCCGTCGATCACCCGGGCCCTGACGCACTCCACCTCGGTGGTGTGGGGCGGGCTGCCGCTGTTCGTGCTCGCGGTCTCCGCGGCGCTGACCACGGTGACGCTGCGGAGCGCCGGCGCGCGGTCCGTGATGCTGCTCAGCATCGGCACGCTCATACTCGGCGCGGCCATCACCGTGCTGGCCATCGGCTCGGGCGACGGCGGCACCGGGTCCGTGATCGGGTTCTTCGTCGGCACCGCGATCGCCGGCATCGGCTTCGGCAGCGGGTTCCAGGGCGGCATCAGGCTGGTCATCCCGCAGGTCGAGGCGCACGAGCGGGCCGGTGTCCTCTCCCTGCTGTACGTGGTCTGCTACGTCGGCCTGGGCCTGCCCGCCATCATCGCCGGGGTGCTGGTCGTGCACGGCGGCGGCTTGATCGTGACGTCCAGGGAGTACAGCATCACTCTCATCGTGCTGGCCCTCGTCGCCCTGGCCGGACTGCTGCGCAACGGCCGCCGGAACCGGAACCGGCTCGAGGCCCAGGTGTCCGAAGCCTGATCCGGACGCTCGCACGGGTCTACAATGAACAGGTCTGTCTAGAGAAAGGTGAGCGCCATGGCTGCCAGGGCCTCCACCCGGGTGTCCGCGCGAGAGCGTCTCCTCACCGCGGCCGACGAGCTCTTCTACGGCGAAGGCGTGCAGACCGTCGGTATCGACCGGGTGATCGAGCACGCCGGAGTGGCCAAGGCGTCCCTGTACAACACCTTCGGCAGCAAGGAAGGCCTGGTCTGCGCCTACCTGGAACTCCGCTTCGAGCGCCGTAAGGAACACATCACCCGGGCGCTGACACGTTTCCGTACACCGCGCGAGCAGTTGCTCGGCGTCTTCGACGCGTTGGGTGAGGCGTTCACCGACCCCGGGTACAACGGCTGCGCCTTCGCCCGGGCCACGTCCGAGGCGGACGAGGACAGTACCGTGCGCAAGGTCGCCGACGGCTACCGGGAGTGGCTGCGCGGCCTGTTCGCCGAGCTGGCCGCCGAGGCCGGGTTCGCCGACCCGGACACCATCGCCCGGCAGTTCATGCTGCTGTACGACGGCGCCGGGCAGTCCGCGAAGATGGACCACGATCCCTCCGCGGCCACGACCGCCCGGGGCGCCGCGGCCGTACTGCTGGACGCCTCCCCGCTCCGGCCGGCCGGAGCGGCGTAAGGCCCCGCGCGGGGCTCGACCTGGGCGGACGGCACGAGCGACTCGACTGAGGACACAGTCGCCGGGTCGGCTCATTCCTCGGCGTCGAGCGCCGCCAGCCCGTCCTGCCACCGTCGTCGGCGTTCCTCCTCGGACTGCTCCCACCAGGGGGCGCCTCGCTCCCCCAGGGCGACCTTGGCCCGCTGGACGCGAGCGCGGGCCTCTCGCTCGGCCTGCTCGTCACTCGCCGTCGTCGCCGAGCGGACCGCGCGGCGGGCGGACATCAGGTGCTTCCGCAAGCGCGCGGCGGTCTCCTCGGGGAGGGACGGGTCGGTGGCCCGCCATTTCCGTCCGTCGATGACGACGTAGTGCCCGTCGGGGGTCTTCTCCGGTGGTTCACGTGTGCTCACGTGGCGGAGCCTTCCCGTTCCGCTTCCGTCCGCTGCTCGGTCCTGACGTCGGCGGTGGTCTCGGGAGCGGCGCCGTCCTTATGGCGGCGCAGGGTGGTCAGTGCGGCGAGCAGTACACCGACGCCGACGATGGCCAGTCCGCGCAGCCACACCGCGCCCTCGATCTGAGTGGCCAGCAGGACGCACGAGGCGAGGCCCAGCACCGGCAGCACGGTCGGGGCGCGGAAGTGGTCGGCCTCGCCCTCGTCGCGGCGCAGGACAAGGACGGCGGTGTTCACCATGAAGAAGACGATCAGCAGGAGCAGGACCAGCGCCGAGGCCAGGGTGGCGACGCTTCCGGTGAGGGCGAGCAGCATCGCCAGCAGCGTGGTGACGGCGATCGCCGCCCACGGGGTGCGGCGGCCGGGCAGCACCTTGGTCAGCGGGGAGGGGAGCAGGCCGTCCTTCGCCATGCCGTAGGCGAGGCGGGAGGACATGATGCCGGTCAGCAGCGCGCCGTTGGCGACGGCGACGAGCGCGATGGCGCTGAACAGCCGGTCGGGTACGCCGCCCGCTTCCTTGACGACCTCCAGCAGCGGCCCGCTGGACTCGGCGAGCCGCGACGTCGGCACCGCCGCGGACGCGGCCAGGCCCACCAGCACGTACACGGCACCGGCGGTCGCGAGGGCGCCGAACAGGGCGCGAGGGTAGGAGCGCCGCGGGTCGCGGGTCTCCTCGGCGACGTTCACCGAGGTCTCGAACCCGACGAAGGAGTAGTACGCCAGCACCGAGCCGCTCAGGACGGCCGCCGCGGCCCCCTTCTCGGGCGTGCCCAGCTGAGTGAGCCGCCCGACGTCACCGTCGCCGCGCAGCAGGAGCCAGGCGCCGAGGACGATGATGAGGACCAGTCCGCCGACCTCGATGAGGGTGGCGACGACGTTGGCACGGGTGGACTCCTTGATGCCGCGCGCGTTGATCAGGGCGAGCAGACCGAGGAACGCGACGGCGACCAGGCCCACGGGCAGCGTCACGAACTCCGCCAGGTAGTCGCCGCCGAAGCCCCGGGCGAGGGCGGCCACGGAGACGACGCCGGCGGCGAGCATGCAGAAGCCCGCGACGAACCCGGCGAACGGCCCGAAGGCGCGCGTCGCGTAGTGGGACGCTCCGCCCGCCCTCGGGTACTTCGTCGCCAGCTCGGCGTAGGAGGCGGCGGTCAGCAGGGCGAGCAGCAGGGCGACGACGAGCGGCACCCAGACCGCTCCCCCGGCGTCGGCGGCGACCTGGCCGACCAGGACGTACACCCCGGCGCCCAGGACGTCGCCCAGGATGAAGAAGTAGAGCAGCGGGGTCGTCAGGGCGCGCTTGAGCACCGTGCCCTCCCGTGCCCCGCCCGATCCCCCCGTACCCGTCCCCGCCTGCGCCGTCATGCTGTTTCCGCCTCTTCTTGCCATACCGCCTCGTGTCCCCCGAAAGGCGCGATGCACGCTCGCCTTCTGGGCGGACACAGGGACGGGGCCGACTCACGAGACCGCGGGTCCGGTGGCGCTCTCCTCCGTCCAGGCGCGCTCCAGCAGGGCCTCGAAGGGGACGGGAGCGCGTCCTATCAGTCCGGCGAGTGTCGGGGCGACGGCGGTGAACTCACCGTTCCGTGCGGCCGCGAAGATGCTCGGCAACAGGTCGGCGAGGTGACTCGGAGCCCCGTGCGCGAGGATCTGCTCGCGGTAGGCGTCGTCGGGGACGACGGTACGGGTGAACGGGCGTCCGGTGACCCGGGAGGCGATCTCGGCGACCGTGTCGAGGTCGAGCGCGGCCGCGCCGGTGAGCGGCGGGGTGGGCCCCTCGAAGCGGGTCTCCCCGGTGAGGATCGCGGCGGTGGCCTCGGCCAGGTCGTCGTGGCCGGTCCAGGCGACGGGGCCGTCGGCGGGGAGGGCTATGTCGCCGGTGCGGCGGGCGGCCTCGAGGAACTGGAGCGCGCTGGACGCGTAGAAGCCGTTGCGCAGCGCCGTCCAGGGCAGGCCGGTGGCGCGCAGCAGGTCCTCGGTCGCGGCGTGGTCGCGGCAGGGCTGGAAGCGGGAGTCGTGGGCGGCCCCCATATGGCTGGTGTAGAGGATGCGGCCGACGTCCGCCTTCACGGCGGCGTCGATGGCGGTGCGATGGCCGGCGACGCAGTCCTCGCCCGCGCGGTCGAGGGAGACGAGGAGCAGTTGCTCCGCGCCTTCGAAGGCGTGCACGAGCGAGGCGGGGTCGTCGAAGTCGCCCTGCCGGACCCGGACGCCGCGGTCGGCGAGGTCCTGAGCCTTGCCCGGGTCGCGGACGCTGACGCCCACGCGGTCGGCGGGGACGCGCTCCAGGAGGCGTTCGACAACGCGACGGCCGAGCTTTCCGGTGGCTCCGGTCACGATGATCATGCGGTTCTCCCGTGTCTCGGGCGGATGTTTCCAGTGGGTGTTTCCAGTGATTGTTTCCAGTGGAAACACGTTGACGCTAACACTGGAATATCACTGGAAGCAACTTGCCGATATCATCGATTCATGACCACGCGTGACACCCCCGACAGCCCCCGGCGCCGTATCGTCGAGGCCGCCGTCGAGCTTCTGGAGACCGGCGGCCCGGACGCCGTGAGCACCCGTGCGGTCGCCTCGGCAGCGGGTATGCAGCCGCCGGCGATCTACCGTCTCTTCGGGGACAAGGAGGGGCTGCTCGAGGCCGTCGCCGAGCACGGTTACGCGCAGTTCCTGGAGACCAAGCGGGCGCTGCTCGATCCCGCGCCGCAGGACCCGGTGGAGGATCTGCGCCGCGCGTGGGACACGGTGGTGGAATTCGGGATCTCCCGCCCCGAGATGTTCGCCGTGATGACCAGGGCGACCGGGCGCGGAGCGGACCAGGCGCACCGCGCGGGCCTGGAGATGCTCTACGGGCGGGTACGCAGGCTGGCGGCGGGCGGGTGGCTGCGGGTCGACGAGGAACTGGCGGCCCAGATCATCCAGGCCACCGGCCGGGGCGCGGTCACCACCTGGCACTCCACCCCGGCGGAACGGCGCACGCCCGCGCTTCTGACCGCGCTGCGCGAGGCCACGGTCGCCGCCATCACACGCTCCGAGCCCACGGTCCCCGCCACGGAGAACGGCCCGGCCGCCGCGGCCCGCGCCCTGCGCGCCGCCCTCCCGGACAAGGCCGACGTCCTGAGCGAGGCGGAGCAGCACCTGCTGCGCGAGTGGCTGACCCGGCTGGCGGCGGACGGCGGCTCCCCGAGCGCATGACGGGGTGCCGGAGCGGTCGGCTCTCCGGAACGCGTCGTGGGGCGGTCACCGCGATTGAACGGTGACCGCCCCACGGGTGGGTCGGTGTATGTGCTGCGGCGCGTCAGCCCGCCGGGACCCCGGCCGGTGCCGGTGCCTCATCCTTGACGGAAGTCGGGCCGGCGGCGGTCGCGGTGTCCGGGGCGGACTGCGCGGGCGCCACGTTGAGGTCGGTGAGCATCGTCTTCGTGAAGCCGAAGTAGTACGTGGCGAGGAAGCCGCCGAGGTAGCCGACGACCAGACCGCCCGCGTACACGGCGACCGTCTGGCCGAGCCCGTGGTCGCCGTCGAGCAGCGGGAAGAGCGCCCAGCCCGACGGGCCGATCGCGGTGGAGCCGACGTCGGTGCCCAGCTGGTTGAAGAATCCGATGAACGCGCCGCCGAGGGCGCCGCCGGTGCAGGCCGTGATGAACGGGCGGCCCAGCGGCAGGGACACTCCGTAGATCAGCGGCTCGCCGACGCCGAGGAAGCCCGGCCACAGCGCGGACTTGATGGTCCTGCGGATGGACGTGTTGCGGTGCAGTCGGAAGTAGACGGCGATCGCGGCGCCGACCTGGCCCGCGCCGGCCATGGCGAGGATGGGGAGCAGCACGGTGTAGCCCTGCTGCTCGATGAGGGTCGTGTGGATCGGGATGAGCGCCTGGTGCAGACCGAGCATGACCAGCGGCAGGAAGAGGCCGCCGAGGATCAGGCCGGCGCCGGCGCCGCCGTGGGAGAGCAGCCAGTTGGCGGCCTCACCGATCTTCGTGGAGACCTCACCGGCGAGGAACATCAGCCCGAAGAGGGTGACGAGACCGGACACCAGCACGGTGATGGTGGGGGTGACGAGGACGTCGATGGAGACGGGCACCCAGCGGCGGCACCACTTCTCGACCTGCACGGCGAGCCAGGCCGCGCCGAGGGCGCCGAGGACGCCGCCCTGGCCCGGGGAAAGGTGCTGGCCGAACGCCTCCACGTTGGCGACGCCCGCGTACACGATGATCGCGGCGACGGCGCCACCGAGGATCGGTGTGCCGCCGAACTCCTGCGCCGTGTTGTAGCCGACGAACACGGCGATCAGCGCCATGAACCCGGAGGCCATCGCGGCCAGCGCCGGGGTGATGCCGGGCAGCCAGCCCAGGTTGACCAGCAGGCCGTTCAGGCCCGCGATGATGCCGCAGCCGATGAGGGCGGGGATCAGCGGCACGAAGATGTTCGCGATGCGCCGCAGCAGAAGCTTGAAGGGGGTGGCGTTGCGCGCCTTGCGCTCGGCACGCAGGGCGGCACCCTGGGCGGCGAGGTCGTCGGCGGTCACGGCGTCGGGGGCCGCACCGCCGGCGGGGGCGGCCGGCTCGGGAGCGGCGGCGCGCTCCTCCTCGACGAGGGTCTCGAACTCGGGGGTGACGCGGGCGACGGTGCCCGGGCCGAGCACGATCTGGTAGGTGTCGTCCTCGACGACGCCCATCACCGAGGGCAGTGCCTTGAGCTGTTCCTCCTGCACGAGGGTCCGGTCGTGCAGGCCCAGCCGGAGCCGGGTCATGCAGTGGGCCACCGACGCCACGTTCCGTGCTCCTCCGACGAGGGGCAGGATGGCGGCCGCGGTGTCGCGGTACTTGTTCTCGTTCGCCATGAGATCGGCCTTGCTGTGAGTGGTAGGGGCTGGTGCGTCAGGCGGATACGGCTTGCCAGTCGACTGCGGCTTGTCAGTCGGCTGCGGCTTGCCGGTCGGCTACGGCTGTCAGCCGGCCGCGCCTTCGAGGGCGCTGCGCAGATGTCCGTGGGCGGTGCGGAGGAGGCGTTCGGCCGTCGGCGCGTCGACGTCGCCGAGCAGGAGGAGGATCGCGTTCTTGACCTCGCCGCCGGTGGCGGCGAGCGCGGCGGTGACGGCCTCGTCGGAGGCGTCGGTCGCGAGGCCCACGATCCGGTGGGCGCGCGCCCGCAGCTTCTCGTTGGAGGCGCGCAGGTCGACCATCAGGTTCCCGTAGGTCTTGCCGAGCCTGATCATGGTGATGGTGGAGAACATGTTGAGCACCAGCTTCTGCGCGGTGCCCGCCTTGAGCCGGGTCGAGCCGGTCAGGATCTCCGGTCCGACGACGACCTCGACGCCGTGGTCGGCGGCGTGCGCGAGCGCGCTGCCGGCGTTGCAGGACAGCCCAACCGTGAGCGCGCCGAGCGAGCGCGCGTACCGGACGGCCTCGACGGCGTAGGGGGTGCGCCCGGAGGCGGAGATGCCGACCACGACGTCGTCGGCGGTCAGCTTCAGCGCGTCCAGATCCTGCCGGGCCCCTTCCTCGGAGTCCTCGGCGCCCTCGACGGCGGTGACCATGGCGGCGGGGCCGCCCGCGATGAGGCCCACGACCTGCGCGGGGTCGGTGCTGAAGGTGGGCGGGCACTCGGAGGCGTCCAGCACGCCGAGCCGCCCGGCGGTGCCCGCGCCGGCGTAGACGAGCCGTCCGCCCCGGGACATCCGCTCGGCCATGCCGTCGATCGCGGCGGCGATCTCGGGGAGCCGGGCCGCGACCGCCGCGCCGACGGTGGCGTCCTCGGCGTTCATGTGGCGGGCGATGTCCAGCGTGCTGCGGCGGTCGATGTCCGCCAGGTCGGGCCGGTACGCCTCCGTGGCCAGGGTGGCCAGCTGGTCACGCAGCCTGGCGTCACCGACGGCGTCTTGGATGGACATGAACGTTCACGGCTCCTGTGCTTCGGGCGTTTGAGGGGGCTGGGGCGACTTGGGCCACCTGGGAGGTTTCCGTCATACGCGACGGGAGGCCGGTTCGACTGTCCCGTGTGACACGAGAGACACACGAGAGGCGGGATCCCGAGCGTCGAAACTTTCTTTCACTACGCTCCGCCGACATGAAACATATTTTCAGACAGGGGGTGCGTCAAGACCCTCCGGGCGATCACCGGGTCACGCTCCGGGAACGGCCGGGGCGGTGGCCTCGTCGAGGAGTTCGAGGATGTGCCGGTAGGGCCGCCCCGTGGCACGGGTCATGCCGATCTCGCAGGTGCGGTTGCAGGACGCGTAGGCGTCGTACGACCGGCTGTTTATCTCGGCGGCCTGGCGTGCCGTGGCCACCGCGGTGACCTCGGGATGCAGCAGTCCCCGGTCCCCGGCGAAGGCGCAGCAGCCCCAGGAGTCGGGCACGGTGACGTCGGCGCTGAGGGCGGCGGCCACGGTCCGCAGCGCCTCGTCGGCGCCCAGATGAGCCGTGGAACACGTGGGGTGCAGGGCCATGGACGCCAGCGGGCGTACGGCGGGCAGCGCGGGCAGCAGCCGTTCGGCGGTGAAGGCGACGCTGTCCACGAACCTCAGGGCCGCGTAGCGGGCGCGGACCGGTTCGGACAGGGCGTCGGCGAGCCGTTCCAGTCCATGCGTGCAGGACGAGGCGTCGCAGACGACGGGCAGCCTGCCGTGGTCGGAGGCGGCCCACAGGGCGTCCAGCGTGCGGGCCGCCATGGTCCGATGGCCGCGGGTGTACCCCTTGGACTGCCACGGGGTGCCGCAGCACAGCCCCCCGAGCCCGTCCGGCACGGCGACCGGCACCCCCGCGCGTTCGCACAGCCGGAGAAACGCCCGCGCCGACCCTCCGGTCGTACCACCGCCCTCCTCGGGGGCGAAGAGGCTGCCGATGCACGCGGCGAAGAACACGGCCTCCGCCCCGGCGGGATGCCGCGCGGCGGGCCGCTCGGGTCCGCTGCGCGGCATGTCGCCGGTCCACTCCGGCACCAGTTCCCCGGCGCCGAGCCCGCGCATCGCGCGCGTCGCCGCCCGGGTGACGGGCAGCGGGACGGCGTGGGCCGCCTTCAGGGCCGTACGCACCCCCGTGACCGTGCCCTCCCAGTGCCGCGCCACCCGGTCGGCGACGCCCTGGGCCGTCCTGCCATGTCCGTCGGCGCGGAGCCGTTTCATGACCTCGCCCGTGTCGATGTGGACGGGGCAGGCGGTCACGCACAGGCTGTCGACCGCGCAGCTGGCGACGGCGGCATAGCCGTAGTCGTCCTCCAGGACGCGCTTGCGGGCGTCGTCCCCCGCCGCGTCGGCGACGGCGATCTCGCGCAGCAGCGCGATGCGCTGGCGCGGGGTCGTGGTGACGTCCGCGGTGGGACAGACGGGTTCGCAGTAGCCGCACTCGACGCACGCGTCGACGGCCGGGTCCACCTGCGGGACGCTCTTCAGATGGCCGAGGTGCGCCCGGGGATCGTCGTCCAGCAGGACGCCGGGGCTCAGCAGCTGGTGCGGGTCGCAGAGCCGTTTGAGCTCGCGCATCACGTCGTGGAGTTCGTCACCGTACTGGCGCCGGACGAAGGGCGCCATGGCGCGCCCGGTGCCGTGCTCGGCCTTGAGGGTGCCGCCGGCGTCGAGGACGAGGTCGACCATGTCGTCGGTGAAGCGTGCGTAGCGCTCCAGCTCGCCGTCGGAGTCGAACTCCTGGGTGAGCATGAAGTGCAGATTGCCGTCCCGGGCGTGCCCGAAGATCACGGCGTCGTCGTAGCCGTGCCGGGCGAACAGGTCGATCAGGCCCTCGCCGGTGGCGGTGAGCCGGTCCATCGGCACGGCCACGTCCTCCAGCAGGGCCGTCGTGCCCGGGCGGCGCGCCCCGGCGACCGCGGTGTACAGGCCCTTGCGCAGCCGCCACAGCTTGTTCCGCTCCCCTGCGTCACGGGTGAGCGCGGCCGGGGTGAGCGTGGGCAGCAGCCGCAGGGCCGGCTCGGCGGCGGCCACGGTGTGCTCCAGCGCCTCTGCGCTGTCCTCGGCGAACTCGACGAGCAGGGCCGCGTGCCCGGAGACGGTGAGCCGGCGCAGGGCCTCCACCGGCTCGCCGGACCGCTGCGCGACCCGCAGGGAGGCCGCGTCGAGCAGTTCTACGGTCCGGGCGCCGGCGGCGAGCAGGACGGGCAGACAGTCGGTGGCCTCGGCGAGACCCGGCAGGACCAGCAGACCGGTCGCGGTGTGCGGGAGCAGCGGAACCGTACGGAAGACGGCCTCGGCGACGAAGCCGAGCGTGCCCTCGCTGCCGACCATGAGCCGGGCGAGCATGTCGGCCGGGGTGTCATGGTCGAGGAACGAGTTCAGCCCGTACCCCATGGTGTTCTTCATGGCGAAGAGCCGCTCGACCGTGGCCCGCGAGGCGGCCGAGCCGCGCACCCGGTCCCGCAGCCGCAACAGCCCCGCGTGCAGCTCGGGTTCGCGCGCCCGGAGCGCCGCGTCGGCGTCGGCGTCCGCCGTGTCGACGACCGTCCCGGACGGCAGGACGAACCGCAGGGACTCGATGGTGCGGTACGCGTTGTCCCGGGTGCCGCAGTTCATGCCGCTGGAGTTGTTGGCGACCAGACCGCCGATCGTGCAGGCGCTCTCACTGGCCGGATCCGGCCCGAGCCGCCTGCCGTACCGGGCGAGCCGCGCGTTGGCCTGCCGAACGGTCACCCCGGGCTGAAGCCGGACGCGACGCCCGTCGTCCAGGATCTCCGCCTCCCGCCAGTGCGTGCGTACGTCGATCTGGACGCCGTCGCCACCGGCCTGCCCGGCGAGGCTGGTGCCGCCCGAGCGCAGCGTCACGGGGAGGCCGGCCGCACGCGCCCCGGCCATGAGCGCGCCGACCTCGCCGGCCGACGCCGCCCGGACCACGGCACGCGGGGTGAACAGATAGGGGGAGGCGTCGTGGGCCGCCGCGATCCGGCGGGGCAGCGCGGTCGTGACTCGGGCCGGGTCCCCGACGCACGAGGCCAGAAGATCGGCCAGCCGCTCGTCCGAAGGAGGCGGTGACGCGGCGGCGGACGGGACGGAGGCGGTGGGGTGACTCATGGCTCCTCGGCGGCGCCGCAGATCGGCGCGGGTTCGGCGCGGGACGACGGTGGGTCACGGGAGTATCGGGAGCTGTGGCGCCGGATGTCAATAACTTTCAATCGGATGCGTGCGATGAAAATTAGTTACATGCGGTGGGGTGGGTGTGGGGATGCCGTACGACCGCAGGCAGGAACCGACGTCGACCGGGTGACGGCAAGGCCGCCCTGGCCGCCGACCTCACATCTGACCCGGGTGCGTCGTCATGTTGGTGGGGGCAGCGACTGGCGCCCCGGAACGGAGTGAGGAAATGAAGGTCTTCATCGCTGGCGGACGCGGTCGTGTGGGGTCCCCACTTGCCGACACCTTGGAGGCCAAGGGCATCGAGGTGGTCTCGGGAGGCCTTGAGGACGGGATCGACGTGATCTCGGGCAAGGGCCTCGCCGAGGCTCTCGCCGGAGTCGACACCATCGTGAACGTCCTCAACACGCCCCGCTTCGATGCGGACGGGGCGATCTCGTTCTTCGAGGGATCGATCAACAACCTCACGGCGGAGGGCGAGCGGGCAGGTGTGCGCCATCACATCGTGCTCTCCATCGTCGGCGTCGGGGAGGGGGACGCGTCGGAGATCGGCTACTACCTCGGCAAGGTGGCACAGGAGAAGGCCGTGCGTTCGGCTTCGATCCCCGCCACGATCATTCGGGCGACGCAGTTCCAGAGCTACATCCCTGCCCTCATCGACCAGCACACCGTGGACGGGAAGGTTCTCGCTCCGAGGACATTCATCCAGCCCGTCGAGTTGGCCGAAGTCATCGACCTGCTCACCGAAGCGGTCACGACTCCGAAGCCGGGCAGTGAGGTCGAGATCGCGGGACCCGATCGCTTTTACCATGACGACCTTTTCCGCGCCACGCTGGCCCATCGGGGAGACCACCGTGAGGTGGTGACCGTAGACGGAAAGGAGCTCCTCGAGGCCATGATCCCACGCGGCGCGTACCGGAGAGGAACCGTGCGGTATCCGATTCCTGGAATCCCCATCGCCTGAATTCGGTAGTGAAGGACGGCGCGAACAGATTGGAAAAGGGTGCCCCATGCCGAAAGATTCTCCTGCCGAATCAACGGACTCCGGAGGAGTCGAGCGCGATGAATCGCGGACTCTCGATGCGGTCATGACGGAACGCCATCGTCTGCTGTCGCTGGCCTTTCGCATGATGGGCACCCTGGCCGATGCCGAGGACGTCGTGCAGGAGACGTATGTGAGGTGGTACCGCCTCGAGCCCGAGGAACGCGACCGAATCGCCACGCCGGCGGCATGGCTGATGCGAGTCGCGAGCCGCATCTCACTCGACCTGCTCGGTTCAGCGCGCGCTCGACGGGAGACGTACGTCGGGCAGTGGCTGCCGGAGCCGGTTCCGGCCGACCTGTTCGCGGGCACAGCGAAGGCGCCACTGGATTCCGGTCACCCTGCTGCCGATCCGCTTGAACGTGTCACCTTGGATGACGCCGTCAGCATGGCGCTGCTGACGGTCCTCGAGGCCATGACCCCGGCGGAGCGAGTGACATTCGTGCTGCATGACGTGTTCAGCGTCCCGTTTGACGAGATCGCCGGCGTCGTAGGTCGTTCCCCCGCGGCGGCAAGGCAATTGGCGACGTCCGCACGCCGCCACGTCCGTCGGGGGAGACGCGCACAGGTTTCTCCACACCAGCATGACGAGGTCGTCCGGGCATTCCGTGATGCGACCGTCGGAGGGAACATCGAGGACCTGCTTCGCTTGCTGGCTCCAGACGTCGAACTGCGAGTAGACGGCGGAGGCTTCGTCAATGCCGCACCTCGGGTCATCCGCGGGTCGGATCATGTGGCCCGGTGGTTCATGGGAGTGATGCGCAAGCAGCCCGCCCTCCGCCTTGAGCGACGCGATACGGCTGACGGCCTCGGTTACATTCTTCGAAGTGGCGGCGATCGATACGGAATGATGACCTTCGACGTCAGCGCTGAGTGCGTCACGAACGTGTGGCTGATGCTGAATCCCATGAAGCTGACGAATTGGTCACTCGACTAACTGATCGTCTGGAATGATCGCGCGGACCTGCGAAGCGTTGAGATATCTGCGGAACTGACCGGCCCCTTGCATGGTGAGGCACGGCGGCCAGCAGATCACCCTCGTACATGTCGCCTTCCGCCAGCGGGTTGACCCGAAGGACCTCCATCGCCAGCGGTAGGAGGTAGGCGAGGCCCACGTCCTGTCCGATGAGCAACCGCATGTCCTCGACCTTCAGGCCGCCGATCGGTTTGCGCCGGAGCTCGCGCACGGTCGCCATGAGGCGGGTTTCGCCGCCCGCCGGGACCGACCAGCGACGGCCCTCGAGCTCCTCTAGAGAGAGGTCACGGTTCACGCGTCGACTCACCGACCGGCGGCTGCACATGCCATCAACTGCCCGCAGGGCCCGGCGGACTACGGGTGTCGCTTTCGTCGGCGCTGCACCGCGGTGTACGTCTCCTGGAGTGCCTCCGCCGCCGCGTCGTACGACCGTTGCGCCACGGCCACGAACAGGCAGTCGACCAGCGCCAGTTGGGCGATTCGGCTGACCGTTGCGCCTGAGCGGAACGGGGTCTCGCGGGCGGACGTCGTCAGGACCAGGTCGGCCGCCTGCGCCAAAGGTGACTGCGGGAAGTTGGTGAGGGCGACCGTGGTGGCTCCCCGTGCCGCGGCCACCGTCAGCGGCTCGACCGTGTCCTCCGTCTCCCCCGAGTGCGAGATGCCGATCGCCACGTCGCCGGGGCCCAGCAGGGCGGTCGCCGTCAGGGCGGCGTGCACGTCCGTCCAGACGAACGCGATGTGGCCGATGCGATGCAGCTTCTGGTGCAGGTCCTGGCCGACGAACGCGCTGGCTCCGACGCCGAAGATGTCGATGCGCCGGGCCCCGGTGATGGCGTCCACGGCTCGGCCGAGGACGGACGGGTCCACGCTGCGGGACGTCTCGTCGAGGGCACGGACCTCGTTGTAGATGATCTTCTTGACGATCTGTTCCAGGCTGTCGGAGGGATCGATGTCCGTCCCGAGCGCCGACTGCTCCCCGCCCACCGCACGCTCGTGCGCGACCGCGGCGGCCAGCGCGAGGCGCAACTGGGGATAGCTGCCGAAGCCGAGCGTCCGGCAGAACCGCAGTACGGTGGCGGGTGACGTGGCCGCCCGCTCGGCCAGCGCGCCGATGGAGAGTTCCGAACTGCCCGCCGGGTCCGCGATCACGGCGTCGGCGACCCGCCGCAGGGAGGGCGGCAGTGTGGGGCGGCCGGCGCGGATACGGGTGACGGCGTCGGCTCCGCTTCCGCCTGCAGGGCCGCGCTCTGACGTCGTCGAGGGCTCGTCCCGGCGGCTCATCCGCTTCCTCCTCCACCGGACCACGGGCGCTTACGCACCACGTCAGGCAGTTAATCACAACGCGGGGGCGCGGCCGTTTCGGCCTCGGACCTGGGGCATGGCCCTCCACTCAGCCGCAGGGAGGCCGCCACCGGTAGGTGATCGCTGTCGGTGGCGGGCAGCGTCCAGGCCGATCGCGGCTCCATACCCCGTACGAGGATGTGGTCGATCCGGGCCAGCGGGAACGAGGCCGGCCAGCTCAGGCCGAAGCCGTCCCCGGCCGCGTCCTGAGCCGAGCGCAGGCGCGCCGTCAGGACGGACAGGGCGTCGTCGTCCGTGGTGCCGTTGAAGTCGCCGACGACGACGGTCCGGGCCAGCCGCTCGGTGCTCAGCGCGGCGGCGAGGCGGTGGGCACCGGCGTCCCGTGCGCCCGTGCCGAACCCCGACGTAGCCGTGAAACGGACGGACGACAGATGGGCGACGTACACGGCCACCGGCCCCTCGGGGGTGCGGACGGTGGCCCGCAGGGCGCGCGGCCAGGGTGCGATGTCGACCGTTCGGGTGTCGGCGAGGGGGTAGCGGCTCCACAGCCCGACCGTGCCCCGCACCGAGTGATACGGGTGACCGGTGGCCAGCGTCCGCTCGTAGACGGGTGTGCTGTCCCCCAGCTCCTCCAGGGCCACCACGTCGGCACCGGTCGCGGCCAGGGCGCGGGCCGTGCGGGCCGGGTGCGGATTGTGTTCGTTGACGTTGTGCGTCACGACGGTCAGGTCCCCGCCGGGCGCGCGCTTGTCGAGACAGCGCCCGCCGAAGAGGGAGCACCACACGAGCGCGGGGACCAGCACGGCCACGGCGGCCGTGGCGGAGCGCCGGATCGCCGCGCACAGGAGGAGCAGCGGGACCGCGAGGCCCGTCCAGGGCAGGAACGTCTCGACCAGACTTCCGAGATGCCCGGGCCCGGCAGGGATCAAGGAGTGCCCCAGCATGAGGGAGGCCGTCAGAGCGGCGAGCAGGGCGATGATCCGTCCCCGGCGCCATACGCCGTCGTAACGGCGCGGCCGGGCGGGCGGTGGTGGGGTCGAGCTGGGCGAGGGGGCGAGGACCGTGGTCATGGCTCCGCCTCACCTGGCGTTCGCGGCGAGAGCGGCCTCGGTCGCCGACATCCGGTCCCGGACCGCCTCGATGAGTGCCCGGCTGCTGTCGAAGACGGCGATCAGACCCTCCTGCGGACTGGTGCCGGCGCGCTGGTGCAGCACGACACCGAGGGCCAGGTGCTCCCGCCCCCGCCCGTCGGGCACCGTCACCGCCCACATCAGCGCGCCGCCCGCCGGTGTGCTGGAACCGGTCTTGATGCCGACCACGCCGGGGGTGTCCAGCAGGGTGTTGGTGTTGGGGAGGGTGCGGGAGGTGCTCGGAACGGTGGTGCGGGGCTTCGAGACGACGGCCCGGAACGCCTTGTCCCGCATCACCTGGCGGGCCAGTTTCAGCTGGTCGGCGGCCGTGCTCGTGGTCGTGGGCTCGAAGCCGCTGGCCCCGGTGTAGGTGGTCCGGTGCATGCCGAGCGCGTCGGCGGCACGGTTCATCTTCTTCACGAACGCCTCCTCCGAACCGGCGTCCCAACGGGCCAGCAGCCGGGCCACGTTGTTCCCCGACGGCACCAGCATCAGTTCCAGCAGCCGCCGCTCGCTCAGCCGCTGTCCACGCTCCAGCGGGACGGTGGACTCCACACCGGAGACCGACTCCTCTGCGGCCCGCCGGTCGACGGTGATGCTGGGACCGGAGTCGCCGTCCCGCAGCGGGTGGTCGCGCAGGATGACGTAAGCCGTCATCACCTTCGTGACGGATGCGATCGGCACCGGCGTCTGCGGGCCGTGGGAGCCCAGGTCGCCCACGCCGTTGATCCGTACCGCGGCCTGCCCCTCCCGGGGCCAGGGCAGCTCGGCCGCCCAGGGCGTACGGGCCGTCGCGCCGGCGGTGCCCGCCCGGTCCCCGCCGTCCAGGTGGACGACGCCGAGGGCCAGCAGGCCGGCCAGGGACAGGGTGCCGGTCGAGAGGAGCAGGGGGCGGCGCCACAAGGAGCCATGACGGGGGCGCAGTTGAGGCTCGGGCATGGGGGTACCTCCACAGGGCTCGGTGCGCGGCGTTCACGCACATCGGTCACTGTGGGCGGGACGGATGTCCGGACGGCCGTACCCGAGTCTTCGCTTCCGCTCAGCCGTGCATCCGTCACGTAACAGGGAGGCGCGTCAGGCGGATGGGGGCAGGCGCAGGGTGGCCACGGCCCCGCCTTCGGGGGCGTTCGCGAACGACAGGGACGCTCCGATGACCCGGGCCTGGCCGAGGGCGATGGTGAGGCCCAGGCCCTGGCCGCGGCCCCGTTCCGGTGTCCCGGTGCGGAAGCGCTGGGGTCCGTCGGTGAGCAGTTCGGCGGGGAAGCCGGGCCCGTGGTCCCGTACGGTCACCGTCGCGCCGGTCACCGTCACGGTGACGGGGTGCCGCCCGTGCCGATGGGCGTTGACGACCAGGTTGGTCACGATACGGTCGAGACGCCTCGGGTCGGTCTCCACGGACGCGGCGTCCTCCTCGGTCAGCGGTGTCTCCAGTCCCGTACGGCTCAGTGACTCCGCGAGCGCCTCGGCCAGCGGCACGCGCCTGACGTCGGCCCGCTCGGCGCCCGCGTCCAGCCGGGAGATCTCCAGCAGGTCCTCGACCAGGGTCCGCAGGACGTGGACCCGGTCCTGGACCAGTTCGGTGGCCTCGCCCTCGGGCAGCAGTCCGCTCGCGGTGACCAGGCCCATCAGCGGGGTGCGCAGTTCGTGCGCGACGTCCGCCGTGAAGCGCTGCTCGGTCAGCAGCCGCTGGTGCAGGCTGTCGGCCATCGAGTCGACTGTGGCCGAGATGTCGGTGATCTCGTCACCGCCCCGGCCGCCGGACCCGGTGCGGGCGGTGAGGTCACCGGCGGCGATCCGGCGGGCGGTGCGCGCCACGCGCCGCAGTCGCCGGTGCGGCAGTTCGGCGGCGAGTGCCGCCAAGGGCACGGCGACACCCAGGGTGAGCAGCGAGTACTTCCACATGTGCCGGTCCAGGGCACGGCGGGTGAGCAGGTCGCTCGTCATGTCGGTTTCCACGGCGACCGGCTCGCCGCGGTACGTCCTCGCCGCCCACATCGACGGGTGGTCACCGGGGTCGTCCCCGTCGTACCAGGTGACGTAGCCGCCGCTCGCGTCCCGATCCGAACGCAGCCGGTGCAGCAGTTCGTCGGGCAGGGCGCCGGGGGTGAGGTGGAGTCCGGTCGGCGGGGTGCCGTCGCGCTCGTAGTCCTCCAGCGCCCGGCTCAGCGACTCGACGGCCTTGGCGCCGCCGTCGTTCATGGACCGTTCGAGGGTGCTGGAGTGCACCAGCCGGCCGACGGTCAGCGCCACCGCGCAGCAGCAGACGGCGACGAGCAGGGCGATCTTCCAGCGCAGCGAACGCCAGTTGCGCAGGTCGCGTATGAAGTCCATGTCAGCGCCGCAGCTTGTAGCCGAAGCCGCGTACCGTCTCGACGCGCTCGGCTCCGATCTTCCTGCGCAGTCGTTGCACGCACAGGTCGACCACGCGGCTGTCGCCGTCCCAGCCGTAGTCCCAGACGTTGCGCAGCAGGGTCTGCCGGTCGAGGACGATGCCGGGGTTGGCGGCGAACTCGAGCAGCAGCCGCAGCTCGGTGGGGGCCAGCGCGACGGGACGCCCCGCCACCGCGACCTCGAGTCCCGCGGTGTCGATGACGAGGTCGCCGAAGACGAGCCGGGTGCCGGTGTCGGCCGGTGACGGCTCCGGTCCCACCCGGGTCCGGTCGGCGGTGGGGGCGTACACGGCCCGCCGCAGGAGGGAGCGGATACGGGCCACCAGGACCGCCGTGTCGACGGGCTTGACGACGTAGTCGTCCGCGCCCGCCTCCAGCCCGGAGACGACGTCCAGGGCGTCGCCGCGCGCGGACATGATCAGGATCGGGGCCATGCTGGTCTCCCTGATCCGGCGGCACAGCCCGATGCCGTCGAGGCCGGGCAGCATCACGTCGAGCAGCAGCAGGTCGTGGCCGCCCTCCCGGAACCGTTCGAGTCCGGTCAGACCGTCGGCGGCGCTGGTGACCCGGTAGCCGTAGCGCTCCAGCGCCAGCGCGACCGACCTGCGGATGACCTCGTCGTCCTCGACCAGCAGGATCGACACGGGTGCCGGGGTGTCCCCGTCAGCCATGGGGCCCGACCTTCCTTCCGTGCCGTACACCGCCCACGTCGCACACGCGGCGGCCTGTCGTCCAGGTCCGCAATTATGTCCGCCGCACCCCGCGACCGTGCATCCGTCACAGCTCAGCCCTGTATCAGCCGTGTATCGGGGAGCGTCTGCGCCCGCTCGCGATCACGGCGTACGGCCGCGCTGTCGGTCTGCTGTCGGGGCACTGTCGGCACGGTCGACCCGCTGTCGGCGGCCTGTCGGCGGCGCTCGGCACCTTGGGCAGCGGAGGCCGACCGGAACCCACCGGC
The DNA here is from genome assembly GCF_018070255.1 of Streptomyces sp. RK62. NCBI lineage: Bacteria > Bacillati > Actinomycetota > Actinomycetes > Kitasatosporales > Streptomycetaceae > Streptomyces > Streptomyces sp. RK62. The sequence goes on from NZ_JAGPYD010000006.1 coordinate 379,765, forward strand.
GGCACGCGGACGAAGGAGCCACACCATGCGGACCCCAGTGACGATCATCGGCGCCGGACTCGGCGGGCTGACGCTGGCCCGTGTCCTGCACCTGCACGCCGTCCCCGTCACCGTCTACGAGGCGGAGCCGTCCCCCTCGGCCCGTGTGCAGGGCGGGCTGCTCGACATCCACGACTACAACGGGCAGCTCGCCGTCGAGGCGGCCGGGCTCATGGGCGAGTTCCGGGCGATCGTCGTGGAGGGCAGGCAGGCGACGCGCGTCCTCGACCGGGACGGAACGGTCGTGATGGAGGTCCCCGACGACGGCACGGGTGGGCGCCCCGAGGTGCAGCGCGGCGATCTGCGGCAGTTGCTGCTCGACTCCCTGCCCGCGGGCACCGTGCGGTGGGGGCACAAGGTCACCGGCGTCCGTGCGCTCGGCACGGGCCGTCACGAGGTGACGTTCGCGGACGGCGGCACGGTCGTCACCGGCCTGCTGGTCGGCGCGGACGGGGCCTGGTCGCGCGTACGGCCGCTGCTGTCCGGCGCGACGCCCGAGTACACCGGCAAGACGGTGGTGGAGACCTACCTGTTCGACGCCGACACCCGCCATCCGGCCGCCGCGAAGGCGGTCGGCGGCGGCATGCTGCTCGCGCCGTCACCGGGCAGGGAGATATTCGCCCACCGGGAGAAGGGCGACACCCTGCACGCCTACGTGGGTCTCTCGAAGCCGCGGGACTGGTTCGCCGCGATCGATGCCTCCGACCCCGCCACCGCCCTCGCACGCGTCGCGCAGGAGTTCGCCGGCTGGGCTCCCGAACTCACCGCCCTGATCACGGAAAGCGACGTCCCACCGGTCCTGCGCCCGCTGTACGCCCTGCCGACCGGGCATCGGTGGGACAGGGTGCCGGGCGTGACCCTGCTCGGTGACGCCGCCCATCTCGCGGCACCCAATGGCGAGGGCGCCAACCTCGCCCTGCTGGACGGCGCCGAACTCGGCAAAGCCCTCTCCGCGCACCCCGAGGACGTCGACAGGGCCCTCAGGGAGTACGAGGAGGCGATGTTCGCCCGCGCCGCCGAGGTCGAGGAGCACGTCATGCCCGGGCTCGACTCCCCGGAGAACACGGCTCACGGTTTGGTCGCCCTCTTCGAGAAGAGCCAGGAGGGCACCCAGGCCGCAGAGTGACGGCCGACGTCCCTCACCGAGGAGACGGGCCGGGGTCGACCTCCGGGTGCGTGAACCGCACGGGCCGGCCCAGCCACCGGGCGTAGGCGATCTCGGCCCGGGTGCTGTCCCCGATGTGGTCGCCGACGATCAGCACCTCGTCGGCGAGCCGGATCTTCGCCCGGTGCAGTTCGTCGAGCCGGGCCTTCAGCGCTTCGGCCTGGTCCGGATCGGACCAGAGCGGGTGCGGTGACTTCAGGTCGCAGCCCGGTTTGACGACGATCCTGCCGGCTTCGGTCTCCCGCACATCGGCCTCGTGCATCTCCGCCATGAAACGGGTGGAGCCGCAGATCGCGACGATCCGCGGCAGGCTCAACAGATCCTTCGCCTCGGTGAGTTTCTCCTCGGGGGTGAGCGGTTCCGGATGCGGCACTGGCTCCTCCTGAAGGTGAGATCCCCGGGCGGCTGATGCGGCTGACACCTTGGCACAGGTCGTCCCGGCACTGACACTCGAACGGCATCGCCGCTGCACAGGACGGTGCGAGGATGTGCCGATGGGGATCAGTGACAGCGAGGGCGTTCAGTACCTGCGGTTCCAGTCGCCACATCGCAACGACCGAGGTCGGTTCACCGGGGTCTTCGGGCTCGTGAACAACCTCGCTCGGGAGGGCAGGCTGTCAGAGGAGCAGGAGGCGTTCCGGCGCCTCAACAACAAGTGGTACGACGCGGCGTACACCGACCCCTCCACCATCGACCCCACCGTCTACGACGACGAGGTCAACCCGGGTGCCGCGGCATGGTTCAAGCCGTCGGCCACGCATCTCCTCGCTCGCGTCCCCGGCTATCTGGAGATCCTGGCCGCGCACGGCGTCGACTGCCAGGTGCTGCGTTCCACGGATCCGGGACAGGTCGTCTACGAGGACGACGTGCAGATCGTCGTCGTGCCGTACGGGCACGGCTGAGGGCGCTCAGTCGAGTGCGTGCGCCCGGCATGTCTCCAGGATCTCGTCGGACAGCCCGGGCTCGACGTGCCGCACCGCGCGGGCCAGCACCATCGCGCCGACCATCTGGCTGAGCAGCAGGACCGCCCGCTCGCGGGCCTCCCGCGGAGTGAGCTCCTCGTCCGCCTCGCGCGCGAACTCACCGGCGAATCCCGCCAGATAGCCCTCCACACCACCCGCGTACGGGCGCTGAATCGTGTCGTCGTGGCGTCCGGCGTCGATCACCAGGGAGGCGGAGGGGCAGCCTCCATCCGGGGCGTCGCGGTGCTCGGGCGAGAGGTAGTCGTCCACCACCCTGCGCAGCGGTGAGCCGGTGGGCTCGTCACCCGCCTCCACGGCCTGCGCCAGCACGCCCAGGGACGACGCGAAGGACGCGTTGCACACCTCCGCGGCCAGGTCATCCTTGGACGCGAAGTGGTTGTAGAAGCCGCCGTGGGTCAGGCCCGCCTCCTTCATCAGGTCGGCGATCCCGACGGCGTCGATGCCCTGTGCGCGGAACAGCCGCCCGGCCGCCTCCACGATGTTCTGCCGGTTTCTGGCCTTCTCTTCCCTGGTGATCCGTGGCATGCCCGCTCTCCTTCGCCGACCGCACCGCGTTTGACGTTTTCAAGGTTACCTCTCATCATTATTTTGATGATGCTCGTCATTAAAACTGGAGCTCCCTGATGAAGATCGGCATGCTCGGAGCCGGGACCATCGCCCAGGCCATCGCCCGGCACGCGCTCCGGCACGGCCACGAGGTCGTCCTCAGCAACAGCCGGGGACCCGACTCCCTGACCCCCTTGGTGCAGGACCTCGGCCCGCTCGCGTCCGCCGCGACCCCCGCCGAGGCCGCCATGGCGGACCTCGTCGTCCTGGCGGTCGGCTGGCCGCAGATCCCCGATGTGGCCGCCCAACTCCCGTCCCTGGACGGGACGGTCGTCATCGACGCCACCAATCAGTTCGCCACCCTGCACCCGCGCCCGACGGTCGCCGACCTGGGCGAGATCACCGGCAGCGAGTACGTGGCCTCGCTCCTCCCCGGCGCACGCGTGGTGAAGGCCTTCAACTCCCTGTTCGCGCGGTACATCGCAGCCGACCCGCGCCATGAGGCCGGGCGCCAGGTGCTGTTCCTGGCCGGTGACGACGCCGGCGCCAAGGACACCGTGGTGCGGCTGACCTCGGAGTTCGGCTTCGCGCCCGTCGACGTCGGCAGCCTGCGCGAAGGAGGCCGGCTCCTCCAGCTCGGCGGCCCCCTGTCCGGCCTCCATGTCCTCAAGCAGGACTGACCTTCTCCCCCAACTCCCGTTCAGGAGACAGAACTTCATGTCCGACCAGACGCCAGCCCCCACCACCACCCAGCCCCTCCTGCGCCCCGTCCGTCTGGGCGCGCTCGAACTGCCCAACCGGGTCGTCATGGCGCCCATGACCCGCGCCCGGGCCGCCAACCCCGAACTGACCCCCACCGATCTGCACGCCACCTACTACACCCAGCGCGCGAGCGCCGGTCTGCTCATCAGCGAGGGAACCTGGGTCAACCCGGACGCGATCGGCTACATCCACGTCCCCGGCATCTACACCGACGCCCAGACCACCGGCTGGGCCCAGGTCACCGACGCCGTGCACGCGGCGGGAGGCCGGATCGTCTCCCAGATCGGCCATCTCGGCGCCGTCTCGCACCCCGACCACCAGGGCGGCCGCCTCCCCGTCGGCCCCTCGGCCGTCAACCCCCAGGAGACGTCCTTCACCCCCGACGGCCCGAAGGCCACCGTCACACCCCGCGCCCTGACGAGCGCGGAGATCGCGGACACGATCCGCAGCTATCGTCAGGCCGCCGCCAACGCCCGGCGCGCCGGGTTCGACGGCCTGGAGATCCACGCACAGGGGTCCCATCTCATCGCCCAGTTCCTCAACCCCCGCCTCAACCAGCGCACCGACGCCTACGGCGGTACGACCGAGAAGCGCGCCCAGTTCCTCCTCGACCTCGTGGACGCGGTGAGCGACGTGTGGGGCGGCGAGCGGGTCGGCGTCAAGCTCTCCCCGTACTGGAACGGCGGGCCGGCCTTCACGGCGGACGCCGACACGCTGGCCGACTACGACCTGCTGCTGAAGTGCCTCGACGACACCGACCTGGCCTACCTCCACCTCGTCGGCCCGGCCCCCGACCCGGACACCGACGACACCCTCACCGCGTTCACCCGCTTCCGCTCCCACTACGGCGGCTCCGTCATCGCCAACCTCGGCTTCACCCAGGCGACCGCCAACGACCTCCTCGAACGGCGGCTCGCCGACGCGGTGTCCTTCGGCGCCCCCTTCATCGCCAACCCGGACCTCGTCGAGCGGTTCACGCACGGCCACCCCCTCGCCGAGGGCGACCGCGACACGTACTACGCCGGTGGAGTGAACGGATACACGGACTACCCCACCGTGACCGGCTCTTAAGACGCGCACTTCCATCCGAGCGTCGTCCCGAGGCAATGAAGTCGGCGTTCTGGGCACCCGCTTCTGCAGCGCGTGACACAAGGCACTGACGACGGGACAGAGGAGTGGCGTTCAGATGAGCAACCTCACCGGATGGGAGCAGGCGCTCGAGCGGGTCGGAGGACGGCTCTTCGAGCGGTGGTTCCGCAAGGAGCCGGTCGAGCTGGTGGCCGCGCTGCGGCGCGAGTGCGACCGGCATGCGGTGGTGTGCAGCGAGAGCCGTGTCGTGGTCCCCAACGCCTACGACGTGGAGCTCGCCGAGCACGTCCACGCCGAACTCGGCGGCCACCGCTCCCGGGTGGGGCAGGTGCTCACCGACAAGCTCGCGCAGTACGGCGCGCACCGCGGCTACGAGTGGGCGGGGCCCCTGGCCGTGCACGTGACCACGTCCCGTGACGTGCCCAACGACCGCTACCGGGTGTCGAGCCGGGCCATGGCCCATGTGAGCGCCGTCGGCTTCCCCTCCGTCGGTGGCTGACCCGACCGCACCCGCCGCGGCTCGCTGAGCGGCGTCTATAAGTTTCCTTATGGCTCTCGCAATGCCAGTGGAAGATCGGTGATGGATCGTGGGGTTGTTCCCGTCAGCCGCCGGGCACCCCGTCCGGACGGCGCGCGGGTTCACCGCGTGACATCCGTTTCCCACTGACAAGGCCAGGCCTACTCATGTCGAAGATCCTCATGGTCGTCTCCGCCGCCACGACGCTGGAGCTCGCCGACGGTTCCGCCCACCCGACCGGCTTCTGGGCCGAGGAGGTCGCCGCCTCCCACCGTGTGCTGACGGCCGCCGGGGCGACGGTGGACATCGCCACGCCGGGTGGCGCGAAGCCCACCGTGGACGCCCTCAGCCTGAGCGAGCAGGGCGGCGTCTCCGCGGCCGACGCCGCCGAGTTCGAGTCGTACCTCGCCGGTGTCGCCGACGCGCTCGCGGCTCCGCTGTCGCTGTCCGACGTCACGCTGGACGACTACGACACGGTCTACATCCCCGGTGGCCACGCGCCGATGACCGACCTCGCCCAGGACGCCGACCTCGGCCTTCTGCTGAACGAGGCCGTCGCGCAGGGCAAGACGGTGGCCGCCCTGTGCCACGGTGTCGCCGGTCTGCTCAGCGCCACCAAGGAGGACGGCACCTTCACCTTCGCCGGTCGCGCGCTGACCTCGTTCACCGACGAGGAGGAGAACCAGGGCGGCCTCGGCGCCAACACGCCGTACTACGTCGAGTCCCGGCTGCGTGAGCGCGGCGCGGACGTCCGTACCGGTGCCGCCTGGAGCAGCACGGTCGTCGTCGACGGCAACCTGATCACCGGTCAGAACCCGCAGTCGAGCACGGCCACCGCCGAGGCGGTCCTCAAGACCCTCTCCGCCTGAGCCGGGCGCGGCGGCGCCTACGCGCACACGGCCGGGGGCAGGGCGTGAAGCCCCTCCCCCGGCCCCGCCGATCCCTCCCCCTCCTTACCCGATGGACGAAAGGTCGCGCGTGAGCCGCTGGCCGCTCCCGGCTGCCCGGTGCATGTCGCCGCGGACGGGCGGGTCCTGGTCGGTCTCGCCCCCGCGGACGCCGCGGGCGTGCCCCAGGACGGGCGGCTGACGGTGCTGGTCGACGGCTCCGTGATCACGGTGCTGGACGTCGACCCGGGGGGACCCCGACACGACGCAGGGCGCCCACGGCATCGCCTACCTCCCCTGACATGCTTCCTGTGCCGCACCCGCGGCACGGATCTCACGAACGGACACGCCTCGATGACGCGCAGCCCTCAGGAGACCTTCAGCGACCACGTCCGGGCCCTCGGTTCGGGAGACCTCGACACGATCGCCGCCAAAAGGCAGGCGTGGACACCTTCGTCTTCCGCGACGGCCTCATCCGCGCCCAGACCGTCCGCTACACCCTGCTGACCGAGCCCACGAACTGACCACCCGCACCGGAAGGACGGCCCGATGACGCGACGACCGGCGTCCCCGCCGCCGACGCCCGCCGCCGACGAACCACAGGGCGTCACGCTCGTCATCAGCTGGGCCGTCCAGCGGGGCCGCGAGGAGGAGTTCGAAGAGCTCACGCACGAGATCGCGGACCGCGCACGCGAGTTCTGCGGCCACGACGGTGTGACCTGGCTGCGTCCGCACGGGAGCCAGGGCGTCTACCACAGCGTCCTCCGCTTCACCGACGAGGATCGGCTCATGGAGTGGGTCCAACTGCCCGAACGGCAGGACTGGCTCCGGCGCGTCCACGAGATCGCGCACGAGGTGTCGACGTCGCCGCCGCAGACCACGGGGACCGAGACCTGGTTCAGGCTGCCGGAGCAACCGGTCAAGGCCCCGCCGAAGTGGAAGGCGACCCTCATGACCATGCTGGGCGCCTACCCCGTGTCGCTCCTCATCAACTGGCTCCTCAGCCCGCACCTCGGGTCCTGGCCACTGCCGCTGCGGGCCCTGGCGTTTCCCGTGGTGGCGGCACCGCTGCTGACGTTCCTGATCATGCCCCGCCTCAGCCGGCTCTTCCGGAACTGGCTCTATCCGGACACCCGTCGCTGACCCGTTCGAGAGGAGGAAGACCGCGTGCCGAGCCTGGACCTGCTGGCCACGTTCCTGGAGATCTACCGCGCCGGCTCGCTGTCCGCGGCCGCCCAGCGGCTGGGCGTGACACAGCCCGCCGTCACCGGTCAGCTGGCCCGCCTGGAGGAGCAGATCGGGGAGCCGCTGTTCCTGCGCTCCCGGCAGGGGGTCACGCCCACACCTCGCGCGGCCGCCCTGGCGGCCCGGGTGAGTCTGCATCTGGACAGCCTGCGGGACGTCCTGGGCTCCACGGAGGCCGAGCCGCCGCTGCGCGGGACGGTACGGATCGGTGGCGCGGCCGAGATCATGACCCTGCGGGTACTGCCGGCGCTCGCCCCGCTCACCGGCCGCGGTCTGTATCTCCAGGCGTCCTTCGGTCTGGCGGAGGCTCTTCTCGCGGACCTGGCCGCCGACCGGCTGGACCTCGTCGTGTCGTCCATCCGGCCTACCCATCAAGCCCTTCTCGGCGTCCCGCTCGTCGACGAGGAGTTCCTGCTCGTGGGCCCGCCGTCGATGGCCCGCACCGTGGACGCCGAGCGGCTGCGGACCGACCCCGCCGAGGCGCTGGCGGCGCTGCCACTCGTCGCCTACGGGGAGGAGCTGCCGATCCTGCGCCGCTACTGGCGCAGCGAGTTCGGCCACCGCCCCGCCAACCCGGTCGCCCTCGTCGCCCCGGATCTGCGTGCCGTCCTGGCGGCCGTGGAGGCGGGCGCGGGAATCTCGGCACTCCCGCGCTACCTCGCCGAACCGGCCCTGGCGGCGGGCCGGGTCGTACGGCTCCACCGCTCGGAGGCGCCTCCACTGAACACGCTCTACCTCGCCGTACGGCGGGGCGCGCCGGCCAACCCGGCCCTCACCGTCGTACGCGAGCAGCTCACCGACGCGGCCACGGCGTGGGGAGCGCTCTGAGCCGGAGGCGACCGGGCGCGCGACGCGCCCTGTTTCCCTCCTGCGGGCGCCATGGGTCCGTTCGCGCGCGTGTCGGATTGCCCGGCGCGCGCAAAGCACCCACCGTCAGAAGGAGAATCCGGCAAAAGGGACACGACACTCCAGGAAGCAGGACGCGCACATGCCCGGCAGTGAGAGCGAGAACCCGGCAATCCCCTCCCCCACCCCGACGGCCACCCGGCCCCGGACGAACCGGGACTGGTGGCCGAACCAGCTGGACCTGCAGGTCCTCCACCAGCACTCTCCGCGGGCGAATCCGATGGACCCCGACTTCGACTACGCCCAGGAGTTCGCGTCCCTCGACGTCGAGGCGCTGAAGCGGGACGTGTTCGACGTGATGCGGACGTCGCAGGACTGGTGGCCCGCCGACTACGGGCATTACGGCCCGCTCTTCATCCGGATGAGCTGGCACTCGGCGGGGACGTACCGGATCGCGGACGGCCGGGGCGGTGGCGGCAGCGGCGCGCAGCGGTTCGCGCCGCTGAACAGCTGGCCGGACAATGCGAGCCTGGACAAAGCGCGCCGTCTGCTGTGGCCGGTCAAACAGAAGTACGGGAAGAAGATCTCCTGGGCGGACCTCCTGGTCTTCGCCGGGAACTGCGCCATGGAGTCCATGGGGTTCAAGACGTACGGGTTCGCCTTCGGGCGGGAGGACGTGTGGGAACCCGAGGAGATCTTCTGGGGTCCCGAGGACACCTGGCTCGGGGACGAGCGCTACAGCGGGGACCGGGAGCTCACCGGCCCGTTCGGCGCCGTGCAGATGGGGCTGATCTACGTCAACCCGGAAGGTCCGAACGGCACCCCCGACCCGATGGCCGCCGCCCGGGACATCCGGGAGACGTTCGGGCGGATGGCGATGAACGACGAGGAGACGGTCGCGCTCATCGCGGGCGGTCACACGTTCGGCAAGTGCCATGGCGCGGTCGACCCGAGTTGCCTCGGCCCGGAGCCCGAGGGTGCCCCCATCGAGCAGCAGGGTCTGGGCTGGCGGAACACCTGCGGCTCCGGCAAGGGCTCCGACACGCTGACCAGCGGGCTCGAAGGGGCGTGGACGTACGAGCCGACCAAGTGGGACAACGGGTTCTTCGACAACCTGTTCGGCTACGACTGGGAGCTCACGACGAGTCCGGCGGGCGCCCACCAGTGGACCCCGACCGACCCGTCCGCCCGGGACAAGGTGCCGGACGCCCACGACCCGTCCAAGCGGCACGCCCCGATCATGCTGACGACGGACCTCGCGCTGAAGCTGGACCCGGTCTACGGGCCGATCTCGAAGCGGTTCCACGAGAACCCGGAGGAGTTCGCGCTCGCCTTCGCCAAGGCGTGGTTCAAGCTGCTGCACCGTGACATGGGTCCCCGCTCGCGCTACCTCGGCCCGTGGATCCCCGAGCCGCAGCTGTGGCAGGACCCCGTTCCCGACGTCGATCACAACCTGGTCGGGGACGCGGACATCGCCGCCCTCAAGCGCACGATCCTCGACTCGGGGCTGTCGGTCCCTCAGCTGGTCACCACCGCCTGGGCCTCGGCGGCCAGCTTCCGCGGCACCGACAAGCGCGGCGGCGCCAACGGGGCGCGGATCCGGCTCGCGCCGCAGAAGGACTGGGAGCTGAACAACCTGCCCGAGGTCACCGAGACGCTGCGGGCGCTGGAGCGGATCCAGCAGGACTTCAACGGCGCGCAGAGCGGCGGGACCCGGATCTCCCTCGCCGACCTGATCGTCCTGGGCGGCTGCGCGGCCGTCGAGAAGGCCGCGGCCGACGCCGGGCACCAGGTCACCGTCCCGTTCGCTCCCGGCCGTACGGACGCCACGCAGGAACAGACGGACGTCAACACCTTCGACGTCCTCGAGCCCGCGGCCGACGGCTTCCGCAACTATCTGAAGCCCGGCGAGAAGCTCTCCCCGGAGACGCTGCTGCTGGACCGCGCGAACCTGCTCACCCTCACCGCCCCCGAGATGACCGTCCTGATCGGGGGCATGCGCGCGCTGGACACCGGCTTCAAGGGGGCCCGGCACGGCGTCCTCACCGAGCGGCCCGGGGCGCTGACCAACGACTTCTTCGTCAACCTCCTCGACATGGGCACGGAGTGGTCCACGTCCACCATGGACGAGAACGTGTACGAGGGCCGCGACCGGGTCACGGGCGACGTCAAGTGGACCGCGACCGCCGTCGACCTCGTGTTCGGCGCGCACTCCCAACTGCGCGCCCTCAGCGAGGTGTACGCGGCCCGGGACGGCGACGCGAAGTTCGTCCGCGACTTCGCGGCCGCCTGGGACAAGGTCATGAACCTCGACCGGTACGACCTCCACCGCTAGGACGTGCTGCGCGGCCTATCCCGGCCCAGGTGCGGCACGGGCCGGGATAAGGTCGCCGGATGCGTCAATTCGCGGAGGGGGAAGCCCTGTCGGGGGTCGTGCGGGAAGCGCTGGGAGCGGCGGCCCGTGTCGTCGGCGTGGAGCGGCTGCGGGGCGGCAGCAAGAAGGGCGTGTACCGCGTCCACACGGACGGATCGCCGGTCACGCGGGTGATCGTCTACAGCTGGGCCGAGGACGAGAACTTCTGGCCCGGCGTGGACGGCGTGGACCCGGCCCATCCCTTCGCCCCGGCCTCTGGCCTCGCTCCCTTCCTCGCGGCCCAGCGCACGCTGGACGGCCTCGGCGTCCGGGTCCCGGCCGCGCTGTTCTCCGACGCCGGCCGCACCCGGTATCCGGCGGACGTGGCGGTCGTCGAGGACGTCCCCGGCGACACCCTGGAAGCCCTCCTGGAGTCCGATCCCGTACGGGGGGCGGCCGCCATGGACGAGCTGGCGGTCATGCTCGACGTGATGCACGGGCAGCGCGGTCCCCGGTACGGCCGGGTGGACGTGCTGGAACGCGGGGGTACGGCGGCCGGGGAGTCGTGCCGGCAGCTGGTGCTGGAGCGGGCTCTGGACGACCTCGCGGAGGCGGCCGAGCGCGATGCCCGGATCGGTGCCGTCGCGGACGCCCTGCGGGACCGTCTGCGGGAGCTGGCCGCGCGGGTGGCTCCACGCACCGGGCACGGGCTGATCCACGGCGAGCTGGGGCCCGACCATGTCCTGGTCGGCACCGACGGGCACCCCGTCCTCATCGACATCGAGGGCCTGATGTACTTCGACGTCGAGTGGGAGCACGTCTTCCTGAGGCTGCGCTTCGGCGAGCGGTACCCGGCTCTGGCACGTCCGGGACTCGACCCCGCCCGGCTCGACCTGTACGCCCTCGCGACGCACCTCTCGCTCGTGGCCGGCCCGCTGCGCCTCCTGGACGGCGACTTCCCGCACCGCGAGGTCATGCGGGGGATCGCGGACCACAACGCCGCGGCGGCGCTGGCCCTGCTGCCCCGCTGACCAGGGCGGGAATCAACGAGGGCGTCCGGACGCTGGGGACAGTGTGAAGAAAATCGGCTTCCTCTCCTTCGGTCACTGGTCGCCCGGCGAGTACTCCCGGACCCGGTCGGCCGCGGACATGCTCCACCAGTCGATCGACCTCGCGGTCGCCGCCGAGGAGATCGGCGTGGACGGCGCGTACTTCCGGGTGCACCACTTCGCCCGGCAGGCGGCGAGCCCGTTCCCGCTGCTCGCCGCGATCGGGGCGCGGACCTCGACCGTCGAGATCGGCACCGGCGTGATCGACATGCGCTACGAGAACCCGCTCTACATGGCGGAGGACGCGGGCGCCGCCGACCTCATCGCGGGCGGCCGGCTGCAGCTGGGCATCAGCCGCGGCTCACCGGAGCAGGTCATCGACGGCTGGCGTCTGTTCGGCCATGAACCGGCCCCCGGCGAGACGGGCACCGACATGGCGCGCCGCCACACCCAGGAGTTCCTCAAGGTCCTGGACGGCGAGGGGTTCGCCCAGCCCAACCCCCGGCCGATGTTCCCGAACCCGCCCGGCCTGCTGCGGATCGAACCGCACTCCGAGGGACTGCGCGACCGGATCTGGTGGGGTTCCGGGTCGAACGCGACGGCGGTCTGGGCCGGTGAGCTGGGGATGAACCTGCAGAGCTCGACGCTCAAGGACGACGAGACGGGCGAGCCGCTGCACGTGCAGCAGCGCAAGCAGATCGAGGCGTACCGGGAGGCGTACCGCGCGGCGGGCCACACCCGGGAGACCCGGGTGTCGGTCAGCCGCAGCATCTTCGCCCTGACCGACGACCGCGACCGCGCCTACTTCGGCCGCGACCGCAACTCCCGGGACCAGATCGGCATGATCGACGACACGACCCGGGCCATCTTCGGCCGGTCGTACGCCGGGGAGCCGGACGAACTGATCAAGCTCCTCCAGGACGACGAGGCCATCCAGGCCGCCGACACCCTTCTGCTGACCATCCCGAACCAGCTGGGCGTCGACTACAACACGCATGTGCTGGAGAGCATCCTCACCCACGTGGCACCGGAGCTCGGCTGGCGCTGAGCGGGTGGGCGCCGGCGCGCACACGAGGGGCGGGCGACCGTGACGGGCGCCTGCCCCTCGGCTTTCGTCGTCCGGCTCAGCCGGTCTGGCGCGCACCCGGGAGTGCGGCACCGAACTCGACGTCCGCGTACCTCCGCTTGGCACCGGCGGCGGTTCCGCTGAGCGTCTTCGACCCGGATGTCACCAGGCCGGCCGTGGCGCCCTTGGCCGTCCACAGCAACCCGTCGGCGTTCTCGCCGGGGGCGCCGACCGCCAGCTCCGCCCGGCCGTCCTTGGTGACGTCGACGAGGTGGACCGCGGCGGCGAACCGGTCGCCCTGCTCCGCCGTGCCGGGCACGCCGGCGGTGTCCTGGGTGTAGGCGACCGCGCCGGTGGCGGTGAGGCCGGTGGCGGAGCCGCGCAGCAGCGTCGCCTGTCCCGCGCCCACGCGGGAACCCAGGGCCTCCCACGGAGCGCCGACGACGACATCGGCGTACTTGTCGCCGTCGGTGTCCCCCACGCTGAGCGACTCGCCGAACAGGTCGCCGTCCTCGCCCGCTCCCGGGACTCCGGCCGTGTCCTGGTGGATGACCTGCGGCTTCTGCTCCGGGTCGATGCCGTGAGGGCCTCCGTAGAGGACCTGGATCTCTCCGCCGCGGTGGGCGGCGCTGGGGTCGGACGTCAGCGAGGCGTCGTAGGGCACGCCGGTGACGAGGTCGCCGTAGCCGTCGCCGTTCACGTCCCCGACGCGGCCGGTGACGCCGTCGGCGAGCGGCAGTTCGGTGTAGGTGCCATCCCCCCGGTCGACGTACACCGTGCCGTTGGCGTCTCCACCGGTGGGGCCGGGCAGCCAGAAGCGTTCGGCCCGTCCGTCGCGGTCGACGTCGTCGATGGCGACACCGCGGTTGGTGCCGAGCGCGTTGACGAAGGACCGTTGGGCCGGGCGGCCGGTCCGGGTGAACGGGCCGGTGTACGAGGTGGCGCCGCAGTTCCCGGTGACCCCGATGTCGGGGGCGCCGTCGCCGGTGACGTCTCCGACCGCGATGCCGGCGGCGAAGCCGCAGCCCTCGTCGAGGCCGGTGGGCGGTGAGACGGCCGCTCCTCCCTTGAGTCCGGAGCTGCCGCCCCAGACGACGGTGAGGGAGCCGACGCCGTCCATCGTGCCCGCCGCCTCGCTCGGCGTGCCCACGAGCAGGTCGGCGTAGCCGTCGCGGTCCAGGTCGGCGGAGGCGACCGACGTGCCGAAGCCGTCCCACTCCTCGGGGGCACCCGGAACGCCGGTGGTGGCCTGGGTGATGACGGTGCGGTGCGTGGCGGAGACGCCGCTCGCCGAGCCGTAGAGGACGACGACCGCACCGGCGGCGTCCACCGAGCCGTTGGCGGCGCCGGGGGCACCGACCGCCAGGTCGCGGTAGCCGTCACCGTTGAAGTCGTCCTGAACGGCGGCGGTGTTGGCGCCCTTGTACGGCGCCGCGGCGGCCGCGGTCCCGGCCGGGAGCACGACGGCGGTCAGGGTGGCCGCCGTGGTGACGGCGATCGCGCAGGCGAGGGAGCGCGAGGGGACGCGGGCGGGGGACGGCATGTCTGCTCCGGGGAGGGAAAGTCGGGTGTGCGGGGTGCGAGCGGTCACGGGCCGGTCACCACCTGGGCGAAGTGCGCGGCACCGCTCGAGCCGAGCCCGGCGCCGCCGGGACCGACGTTGACCGAGCCGGCGGCCGTGACGGACGTGGCCGAGCCGCGCAGGAGCCACAGGCTGCCCGCTCCGCCGTTCTCGCCGGGGGCGCCGACGAGCAGGTCGCCGTAACCGTCCTTATTCGTGTCGAGGACGCGCACGGCCGCGCCGAAGGTATCGCCGGTCTCCGAGGTGCCCGCCACACCCGCGGTGTTCTGGGTCCAGGTGCGGGCGTGGGCGGTGTCGAGCCGTCCCGCGGTGCCGCGGACGACGATGACGGATCCGCTGTTCCCGTTCTCCCCCGGGGCGCCGATCACGAGGTCGGCCCGGCCGTCCTTGTCGGTGTCGCCGACGGCGACGGAGGCGCCGAAGCGGTCCTTGGCCTCACCGGCTCCGGGTACGCCGGAGGTGTCCTGGGTGATGGTCTGGACGCTGCTCGGCGAACCGCCGTATCCGGCGTCGAAGTAGACGGTCACCTGCCCGCCGAGCGCGGTCCCGGGGCTCTGCGAGGGGTCCTCGGGGTTGCCGATGACCAGGTCGGGCGAGCCGTTGCCGTTGAGGTCGCCCACGGCGGAGACCGTGCCCGCGGGCAGTTGGGCGTCCTCGAACCCGGCCGGGTCGGCGAGCCAGGTGGCCGGGTCGTCGCCCGTTCCGTCGTAGCCCCAGCCGCCGTCCGACACTCCACGGCCGTGGACGATCAGCCGGTCGTTGTCGCTGTTGGGCAGGTCGACCTGGGTCAGGGCGACGATGCCGTGGGCCGGATTGAACATGAACCCGTTGCCGGAAGTGCCGGACTGCGCGGACAGGTCGGCCGGCATGTAGGTGACCTCGGCGTCGTTGGCGCCGATGGCGATGGACAGCTTGCCGTCGTTGACGGGGTTGAGTCCGTTGTAGACGCCCACGGCGAGGGTGCGTCCCCAGGCGTCGTGCGTCGTCGGCCAGGGGTCGGCGACGGTCCTTGCCTTCGTGAGGCCGGAGGCGGCGCCGTACACGACGGTGACGGAGCCGCCGCCGTCGTCCCCGTCGACGTCCTCGCCGGGCGCGCCGACCACGAGGTCGCTGTAGCCATCGCGGTTCAGGTCGTGGACGGCGACGGCGGCGCCGAAGCGGTCGCCGGCCTCGGCGGTGCCCGGCACGCCGGTGGAGTTCTGGGTCAGCACCGTGCGCCGGGAGGGGTCGATGCCGCGGGCGGTGCCGTACAGGACCACCACGGCCCCGGCTTTGGCATGCCCGGAGACCTTGGCGTCCTGGGCCGACACGACGACGTCCCGATAGCCGTCCTTGTCGATGTCGCCCGGGGCCCCGGAAGCGGCCTGCGCTCCTGCCGCGACGAGCGGGGACAGGCCCGACGCGAGCAGCGTCGCGGACATCAGCAGGGTGCGTTTGCGCACGAAGGTCCTCCCAGGGAAGCGGTGTCCGTGCCGGTCCCGTGGCCATCGCGGTCGCCGTCGCCGACACCGTTTGGCATGGCACGATCATGACCGGCGCAGGAGAGACTCCCGGAGGGGCTGAAGGGTTGTACGGGGCGAGCGACTTTTTTCTGTCTGCAGCCGTCGCCCCGCTCCTTTCAACTGCTCAGGGGTGGGATGCACTTGCCGGCCCGAGTACGGCCGGCAAGCTCACCCGTGCCTCTGGACCACAGACGTTCAGCCCGCCGCGCCGGGGATCTGCTGGTTGGCGTCGACGACGGCGCGGCGGGTGATCGCGCTGGTGAAGGTGACCGTGCCCACCTTGAACGGGCTGTCCGCCACCGACTTGACCACGACGATCCGCTCGCCGAGGAAGCGCAGTGTCTTCTTGTCGAAGATCCACTCGACGCGCTCGCCTCCGGTGGTGTCCTCCCGGGCGATGGCGACCCCGTGGCGGCCCATGGCGTCGACGGCGTCTTTCACGGCGACGACCCCGGGGATCTTCGCGGCGGCCTTGTAGAGGGCCGCGCTGACCTCGGCGGGCGGGTAGCTCTCGGTCAGCAGATCGCCGATGGCGACGAACGCGGCCTGGTCGCGCGGCACTTCGTGGTCCCGGGTGGCGTCCGACTCGCGGTAGATGTGGCGCAGCAGCGCGTCGGGGTCGGTGGGCAGCGCGGCGAGGACGTCGTAGGCCCCGGCCAACCTGACCTTGCTCGCCAGGGTGATGCCCTCGTCGCCGGTCTGGCCGGGCTCGATCAGCCAGCCGTCCTTGCCGTCGAGGGAGTTCCACACCCTGCGGGGGTGCAGCTCCTCGCTGACCACCGTGGTGGTGTCGCCGACGGACTTGGGGTAGGTGCTGGCCACCTGCGACTCGATGTAGATGTACTGGCCCTTGCGCGGGGCGGGCGTGGAGGTGTCCGCGGCGGCGAGGGAGATCTGGTCGAGCAGCCGGGGCGCGCCCTTGGCGTCGGCGACACCGACGGTGGTGGTCAGGGCGGGCCCGGTGGCCAGGGCGGTCCTGCCGTCGTCCGGGGAGCCCGAGGTGAGGGCGAGGCCGCCCGCGACCGCTCCGGCCAGCGCCAGGGCGGCGGCCGGCAGCAGGACCGTACGGCGCAGGAACGGGTTGGGGCGGCGCTTCGGGGCCTCCGGGCGGGTGGTGGTGCGCAGGTCTTCGTGGATCTGGGCCATCAACTGCTCCTTGTGGAACTGGTGGCGGCCCGCCGGCAGATCCCGCTCGGCACAGGGCAGCAGGCCCTGCGTCTCCGTCCACTCAGCCGGGTGCGGCTGGTGGGAGGGGCTGGCGTTCATCGGTTTCCTTCCTGTGCGGACCGGACCGTGTATCCGCGGTCATCCTGTATCTGCCGGTTTGCGGGGGTGGGTTCCCGTTTTTCGCGGAGCAGTTGCGCGTCGGTGAGTTTGCGCAGCCTGCCGCGGGCGCGGGACAGGCGGGAGCGGACGGTCCCGACGGGGATCCCGAGGACGCGCGCCACCTCGGCGTACGCCATCCCCTCGTGCAGACACAGGGTCAGCACCTCGCGCTCGGGGCGCTTGAGCAGGCTCAGGGCGGTCAGCGTGGCGTGGAGCGTGCGCCGGTCGTCCACGCGTCCGGCGATCGCCTCGGCATGGTCCTCGACGTCCTCCATCGCCGCCGCGGCCGCGCCCACGGCGGCGCGGTAGCGGCGGTCGCCGCGGTGGTGGGAGCGGGCCACGTTGGTGGCGATGCCGAGCAACCACGGCCGCAGCGTGCCGCCTTCGGCGTCGACCGTCTCCCGGCGCCGCCAGGCCTCCATGAACGTCGTCGACATGACGTCCTCGGCCGTCGACCAGTCGGCGGTCAGGCGGAAGGCGTGGTTGTACACCGCGCGGGCGCACTCGTCGAAAAGTTCCGCGAAGGCATCCGGGTCCCCGTTGCGCACCCGCGCTCGTCTGTCTGTCGTCACGTCCTGAACTGTCGGCCCGTGCGGCGGAGTTCCCATGACCTGCGTCACACCTGGCCTTCCCATCTCGTCGTGCGGCCCGTGCATCACCGGCGGACCGCTCGGAAGCGGAACCGGGCGGACGGGTGCGGGCGTCGCAGCCAGCATGAAGGATCACGCGGACCCCCACCGCGGTGGCGTCGGCCTCTTGAGGGAGGCCGCGCGGACCACCGTGCGCGCCCGACGCCCCGTGCTCGGTTCCGCACTTCTGGCGTGCGCGGGGGCGCTGGTCGTCGGCGGGAGTGTGGTGGCCGGTGCGTTCGCCGCCTCCTGGGGGCTCTTCTTACAGGCCAGGAGGGACGCCGAGTTCAGCATCGCGTCGGAGGACTCCTATGTCGCGTACGCCGACCAGTGGGACGACCTGGTCCGCGTCGCCCTGGTCGTGTTCCCCCTGCTGCTCCTGGTCGCCATGACCTGTGTCGCCTGGCTGCTCACCGCCCAGGCCGTGATCGTCGCGCACACCCGGCGCCGGTCCGGCGGGCTCCCCCTGCGTGCCGTGTGGGACCGCTCGCGTGGGCACCTCGGCGCCGCCCTCCGCGTGCAGGCGCTGACGGTGGCGTGCGCGCTCGGCCCCGCGCTGGCCGGTCTGGCGGTGCTGGTCGCGGTGGAGGAGGAGCTGGTGCCGGGCGTGGTCCGGCCGACCTATCACGACCCGGCGACCGTGCAGTTCATCCTCGTCGGCCGGATCCTGCCCGTGCTGATCTGGGCGGGCGGGCTCGTCCTTTTGGGCCGTTTCTCCCTGGCGACCGCCATCCGGGTGGCGGACGACTGCTCGGCCACCGTCGCCATGCGGCGCTCCTGGACGCTCACCCGCGCGGCCCGGTCCCGGACCACGGGGCTCTGGCTGCTGGGTCTCGGTGTCCTGGCGGTCGCCTTCACGCTGCTGAAGTGGCTCGGGACGTACGTCGCGCACGGGGCGGGGCTGCTCATGCTGGCCACCACCGACGACAACGTCTGGGTCACCGGTGTCCTCGTCCTCATCGTGCCGGTGGCGGTGGCGCTGGTCCTGCTGCCCCTGGCGCTGGCACCGGTCGGCGTCCTGCCGGCCTGCCTGCGCGAACGGCTCGACCACGACCCCGAGGCGGCCAGGGTGCCGTCGTGGGCGTCCGTCGAATGAGGACGCCAGGACCGTCTGACTCCCTGTCACCGTCACGGAGTGCGAGCGCCGCCCGCCTGTGGTGAGCTGATCAGGTCGAGCCGGCTCCGTGCGCGGGAGGCCGTCGCGCCCCGGCGACCCAGGGAAGGGCGGAATGACGGAACCCAGGCAGCGGAGTTTCCCTTGGTACGTCGTCGCGGCCGTGGTGTTCGCCGTGGGCATGGCCGGCACCACACTGCCCACCCCGCTGTACGGGCTGTACCGCGAGGAGATCGGCTTCTCGCAGTTCCTGATCACGGTGATCTTCGCCGTGTACGCCGTCGGTGTCATCGTCGCCCTGCTGCTGGCCGGCAGCTTCTCCGACGTGCTGGGCCGCCGGCCGATCATCTTCACCGCGCTCGTGCTGTCGGTCCTCTCCGCGCTCTGCTTCCTCTTCGAGGACGGACTCCCGCTGTTGTTCGTGGGCCGGGTGTTCTCGGGGTTCGCGGCCGGGCTGCTCAGCGGCGCCGCCACGGCGGCCGTCACCGAACTGGCCCGCCCCGACGAGCGGGCGCGAGCCGCGTTCGCGGCCACCGCGGCCAACATGGGCGGACTGGGGTGCGGGCCCCTGCTGGCCGGAGTCCTCGCGGAGTACGCCCCTCACCCGCTGCGGCTGCCCTTTCTGGTCCATATCGGCATGCTGGCGGTCGCCATGGTCCTGGTCGCGGCGCTGCCCGAGTCCGTGCACCGGCCCGTTCCGCGCCCGCCCCTGCGTCCCGAGGGCATGGTCGTGCCGCCGCAGACGCGGTCCGTCTTCGTACCGGCCGGGCTGGCGTCGTTCGCCGGTTTCTCGGTGCTGGGGCTGTTCACGGCCGTCGCCCCGTCGTTCGCCGCACAGTACCTGGGCGTCGACAACCTGGCCGTGGCCGGTGCGATCGTGCTGACGGTGTTCCTGGCCTCCACCGCCGGGCAGCTGATGGGCCGTACGGGTCCGGGCCGCGCCCTGCCGCTGGGCTGCGCCATCCTGATCGCCGGGTGCGTACTCATCGGCACCTCCCTCCTCGCGGAGTCCCTGGGGGTGCTGATCGCGGGCGCGGCCGTCGCCGGGATCGGACAGGGCATGTCGTTCCGCGCGTCGGTCGCCGGGGTGGCGCGGGCCGCGCCCGATGAGCAGCGCGGCGCGACGATCTCCGCGCTCTTCGTCGCCGCCTACGTCGGTATCTCGCTGCCGGTGGTCGGCATCGGCGCCCTGTCCGTCCCGCTCGGGCTGAGAAGCGCGGGGCTGATCTTCGTCGGGTGCGTCATCGTCGTAGCGGCGGCGGTGACGGTCCGTCTGGTCCGGCGCAGCAGCGTCACCGAGCCGCGTACCGACACGGTCGGCCGGTGAGCCCGGACCGGCGCGGCACGCCGGGTCGCCGCGCCCGAGGGACCGCGGCACGGCAGCGCCCGTGACCTAGCATGACCGAGGAAATAAAAGTGACATTTCGGTCACGGTGCCGTGCCCCCTCGTGAGGCGGGGCGCCGTTCCGCACCCGCGAGTCCGGACGAAAAGACACGATGCTCACACTCGACGCGGTCCTCAACGGTCTCGCCACCGCTGCGGACGAGCCCGCCCAATTACTCCCCGCCCGCCAGCAGATGGCCTTCACGCTCGGCTTCCACATCATCCTGGTGCCGTTCGGCGTGGCCCTGACCAGCCTCACCCTCATCGCCCACTACCGGGGGCTGCGGCGTGGCGACTCCACCGCCCTGCTGCTGGCCCGGCGCTGGTCGAAGGCGGCGGCCGTCCTGTTCGCCGTCGGCGCGGTCACCGGGACCGTCCTCACCTTCGAACTGGGCGTGCTGTGGCCCGGGTTGATGGGCACCTACGGGGCGGCCTTCGGCTTCCCCTTCTCCATCGAGGGCCTGTTCTTCTTCCTCGAGGCGATCTTCGTCTCGATCTACATCTACGGCTGGAACCGGCTGCCCCCGTGGGGGCACTTCTGGACCGGGGTGCCCGTCTCCCTGTCCGGCATCGGCGGCACCGCCTCCGTCGTCGCCGCGAACAGCTGGATGAACCAGCCGGGCGGCATCACGATGCGCGACGGGAAGGTCGTCGACGTCCGGCCGTCCGAGGTGTTCTTCAACGGCGCGTTCTGGGGCGAGACGATCCACATGCTGCTGGCCGCGTACATCGTGGCGGGCTTCACCGTCGCCAGCGTGTACGCCGTGGGCCTGCTGCGGGGCCGGGACAACGGCTACCACCGCACCGGGTTCCTCATCGGCTTCGTCACGGCGGCCTGTCTGATGCCCGTCCAGCTGTTCGTGGGCGACACGCTCGCCCGTGACGTCTTCAACGACGAACCCGCCAAGTTCGCCGCCATCGAGATGGTGCCGACCACCGACGACCACGTGCCGGAGACGCTGGGCGGGGTCCTGATCGACGGCGAGGTCCGCTACGGCTGGCAGATCCCCGACCTCGGCTCGATCCTGGCCGACTTCTCACCGTCCACAACGATCAAGGGGCTCGACGCGATCCCCGCCGACGTACGGCCCAGCGACCGCACGGTGAGCATCGTCCACCTCGCCTTCGACGTCATGGTCGGCACGGGCACCCTGCTGGCGCTGCTCGCGGCGTGGTTCGCCTGGCTCTGGTACCGGCACCGGCGGGTTCCGCACAACCGCTGGTTCCTGCGCGCCTGCGCCGTCAGCGGCCTCGTCGCCGTGATCTGCCTGGAGAGCGGGTGGGTCGTCACCGAGGTCGGGCGGCAGCCGTGGACCGTCGTCGGCCTGCTGCTGACCAAGGACGCGGTCACCACCGAAGGCAACATCTGGGCGCTGTTCGCGTGCGTACTCGCTCTGTACTGCGCGGTCGGCGCGGCGGCGATCTGGGTGCTGCGCTCGATGCGGCGGCGCTGGCGCGCCGAAGGGGACGACAACGTCACCGTGCCCTACGGCCCGGCGCCCGAGCCCGAGCCCGTGGCCGCCCGGCCGGGACCGAGGGAGCAGTAGATGCAGGACACCGTCGCCATCCTCCTGTTCGTCGGCGTGATCGCCTACGCCCTGCTCGGCGGGGCCGACTTCGGGGCCGGGTTCTGGGACCTCACCGCCGGAGGCGCCGAACGGGGCCGCCGCCCCCGGCACCTCATCGACACGTCCATCGGCCCCGTGTGGGAGGCCAACCACACCTGGCTCATCTACTGCCTGGTCATCCTCTGGTCCGGCTTCCCCACCGCGTTCACCGCGATCACCACCACGCTGTATCTGCCGCTCATCCTGGCCGGACTCGGAATCGTGCTGCGGGGAGCCGCGTTCGCCTTCCGCCACAACGCCATGCGCACCCCCGAACAACGGCTCTACGGCGCCCTGTTCGCGGTGTCCAGCCTCCTGACGCCGTACAGCTTCGGCGCCATCGCCGGTGCCATCGCGTCCGGGCGCGTCCCCACGGGCGGCAACGGCAACGCGGTGGCCAGCTGGAACCATCCGACCTCCCATCTGGGCGGGATCCTGGCCGTCGTGGTGTGCGCCTACCTGGCCGCCGTGTACCTGCACGTGGAGGCGCGGCGCGCGGACGACCCCGGGCTGGCCCGGTACTTCCGCGACCGGGGACTCGCCGCGGGCGTGGCGGCGGGCGCGGTGTCCGTCGCCGGCATCTTCGTCCTGCACTCCGACGCAGAACGGCTGTTCCACGACCTCAGCCATGTAGCCCTGCCGCTGGTCATCGGGGCCGCGGTGTGCGGGATCGCCTGCATGTTTCTGCTGCTCACCGACCGAAGGGTCCTGCTGCGGCAGACGGCCGCGGCGGCCGTCGCGCTCGTGGTGTGCGGATGGGGTGTCGCCCAGTACCCGTATCTGCTCGGCACCCACCTCACGCTCGACGAGGCCGCCTCACCCCGGGCCACGCTGCAGGTGCTGATCGTCGTCGCGTGCGTCGCCGGGGTCACGGTCCTCCCGTCCCTGGTTCTGCTGTTCCGGCTGGCGGGGCGGGGCCGTCTCACGATCCACTGAGGGTGTTGTCTCTGGCCGGCGTCTCAGTCGTGTGCGACGACGGCGACGGGGGCGGTGGCGTGATGCATGACCGCGTGGGTGACCGCGCCGATGTGGATACCGACGGGGCTGCGGCGCACCCGGCGGCCGACGACCACGAGGGAGGCGTCGCGGGCCGCGTCGATGAGATGGTTCGCGGGGCTGCCGAGCCGGGAGGCCTCGGTCACCTCGACGTCCGGGTACTTCTCCCGCCACGGCCGCAGCACCTCGGTGAGGGCGGCGGCCCGCTCACGGCTCATCTCCTCGCGCGGGTCCACACCGGCGGCCAGGCTGTAGACGTACGACGGCGGGAGGTTCCAGCCGGCGACGACGGTGAGCGCGGCCTCGCGGCGCCGGGCCTCGTCGAACGCGAAGGAGAGGACCGTGCCGTCAGGGTTACCGGTGTCCAGGCCCAGGACGACGGGCCGGAAGCCGGTGGCGGCCGACGGGATGCCGGCGGGGTCCTTCATGTGCTCGTCGGCGGCCTGTTCGCCCGCCCGGACCAGCACCACGGGCACCTTGGCGCGGGCGACGACCGACTGGCCGACGGAGCCGACCAGGAAGCCCGCGAGGCCGCTGAGGGCGCGCGAGCCCAGCACCAGCAGTTCGGCGTCCCCTGCGGCGTCGAGCAGCACGTCGGCCGGCGGGCCGGGCCACTGTTCGGTGGTCACCTCGATGCCCGGGTGCCGGAGCCGCAGGCCCTCGGCCGCGTCCCGGGGGATCCGCACGGTCCAGTGCTGGTGCGTCTCGGCGCCGAGGAGCGGGGCCTGTGTCAGGGGTTCCGGGGCCGGCTGCCAGACGTGGACCAGCCGTACCGGCACCTGGCGGAGCGTCGCCTCGCGGGCCGCCCACTCGGCGGCCGCCCGGCTCTCGCTCGAGCCGTCCAGTCCCACGGTGATCGTGCGGGCCATGCCGATCTCCTCCTCAGTCCGCTTCTCCTGCCTCCACCCTGTCTCCGGGAGGGGGCGTAGGGCAGGGGCCTGTGGTCCCGGAACGGGGCCGATGGTCCCAAGGGCCTGACGATGGCGGGGTCCCGGCCTGCGGTTGAATGAGCGGATGGATGAGACCGCCGCACTGCGGCTCCGCCGGGCCGTTCGGCGTATCGCGGAGTCCACCCGTGAACGCGCCGCCACCGGGGTCGGCCCGGAGGAAGCCGACGACGTGGACGGAACGTTCGGCACGGACGGCGCGCTCGGCTTCGACCCGTTCCCCTTTCTGCGGGCCCTGCACGAGGCCGGTTCACGGGCGGTGGTCGTCGGGCAGGTGGCCGGCATCCTGCACGGCTCGACCGAGCTGACGGGAGACCTCGACCTGCTGTGGGACGGGACACCCGAGCAGGCGCGGGTTCTGCGCCGGGCCCTGACGGCGGCGGGCTGCACGGACCTGCCCGATCTGGACCGCCCGCAGGTGGTCTACCGGGTGACCGGCGCGAGCGGCGACCTCTGTACGTCGGCCCTGGCCTGGGGCGACATGGACGTGACGCCCTGCCTCGACCGGGCCGCGGTCACCCACGACCCGGCGGGCTTCGACATCCTCTACGCCGACCTGGACGACCTGATCCTCATGCGCCGCTCCCTCGGCCGCCCCAAGGACCACCGCCGCGCGGCGGAATTGGAAAGCCTGCGCGCCTGACGGCTACCCCTCGTGAACGAGTCCCTGATCGGCGCGGGAAACGCGTCAAGCTGCCCTGATCCGCAGGGCCGTCACGGACCAGTCGATCACCGGGGTGAGGCGTTCCGGTGCCGGCCAGTCGTTGATCAGTGCGAGCAGGCCGACGTAACGGTCCCTGCGGGGATCGGCCGCGGTGTGCAGGCGGTGCAGCAGCCATCGGTGCGGCTCGGCGTCGTCCGGGCGGCCGTGGGCCCGTGTGCAGTGGGCGGTGAGGTCCGCGACGACGGGATCTGCCTGGGGCGATTCGGGGTCGATGCCGCGTGCCACGGCGGGGCCTGCGAGATCCCGGACGATGGCGATCAGGTCGGGGCGCGGTGGCGTGGGGGCGTCGTCCGGCAGGGCAGCGGCGTGCAGGCGCCGCACGGTGGCGCGGAAGTCCGGGTCCAGAGACAGTTCGGCCAACTCCACCCACGCGTTGATCTGTTCGCCCGTGGGGTCGTCGGGGAGCTCGGGTGTCATGGAACGCCGAGCCGCGGCGTACTGGGCGCCGCCGTGGGGGCCTTCGAAGACGCTGTCGAGGAAGTCCTCGATCAGACGCCGGCGTTCGGCTTCGGACAGCGTGGCCAGCTGGTGCATGCGTTCCATCTCCTCGGGGGTGGATGCTCGTCGGGCGGCGGCTGTCAGGACGACCCGTCGGAGACGCAGGATGCCGATCTGCGCGTCGAGTGCGGCGATGTGTTCCGTGGCGACTTCGCTCAGGCTGAGTTCCTGGTCCAGGACCTGCCGGATCACGGGCAGGCCGAGGCCCAGGTCTCGCAGCGTCCGCACGAGGGCGAGACGGGCGACGGTGTCCGGGGCGTAGAGCCGGTAGCCGGCGTGGGTGCGGCCGGCGGGCTCGACGATGCCCCGGTCGGAGTAGAACCGGATGGTCTTGACCGTCAGCCCGGTGCGCCGGGCCAGTTCGCCGATCGGGTACAGGGTGCCGCCGTCCATGAGCTCACCTCACCGTCTCCCCCTGCGGGAGACTCAAGTCTGCCGCTCCCTACTCCCGCTCCGTGCCATCGGCCGCGAGGCGGGCCGGGAGGCCGAGGTGGGGGAACTGGTCGCTGTCGAAGGTGGTGATCTCGGTGATCGCGCCGCCCGTGATGCGCAGGACGTCGATCGTCAGCGGCAGATACGCGCCCTGCTGTCCCTGCCACAGGTAGTAGGCGACGGCGGGCTGGCGGTTCACGGCGGTGGGGACGGGGCGCAGGCCCTTCATGCCCTCGTAGCCGTCCTCGATCCAGCCGGCCACGACCGTGTCACGTCCGACGGTCAGCCCCTGCGTGGGCGGCATCGCGAACCGGACGTCGTCCCGCAGCATCGCGGTGAGTGCCGGGATGTCCGTGGCCACACTGGCCTCGGTGAAGCGGCGTACGAGGTCGCGGGTCGCGGCGTCCTCCTCGTCGCCGGTCCAGTCCTGGCGCTCGGCGGGCAGGTGCTCGCGCAGGCCGGCGCGGGCGCGCTGCAGGGCGCTGTTGACGGAGTTCACCGAGTCGCCGAGGAATGCCGCGACCTCCTTGGCCGGCCAGCCGAGGACGTCCCGCAGGATCAGTACGGCCCGGGGGCGGGGCGCGAGGTGCTGGACCGCGACCAGATACGCCAGCTCGATCGTCTCCCGCGCGACGGCGACCGCCTCCGGCTCGTCGGCGTCGTCCGCGGACAGTTCGTCGAGCAGACGGTCCGGGTAGGGCTGCAGCCACGGCACCTCCCCGCCGGTCGCCGGCTGTGGGCGGCACTTGGCGAGCAGGTCGAGGCAGGCGTTGGTGGCGATCCGGTACAGCCAGGCCCGGAACGTCGACCGGCCCTCGAAGGTCTCCCGGCGGCGCCAGGCCCGCAGGAACGTCTCCTGCACGGTGTCCTCGGCGTCCTCGAACGACCCGAGCATCCGGTAGCAGTGCACGTGGAGCTCCCGCCTGTGCCGCTCGGCCAGGCCCGAGAACTCCGGTTCCCCGATGTCGTCCAGCCGGGTCGGGGCCAGGTCCTCCGCCGGTCGTGTGTCCGCGCTCATCGTGTCGTCCTTCCCGCCGCGTCGTGTCCCGTCATAGGTGTGACGGGCGTGCGGCCAGAAACTCATCACTCGCCCGGCCGGGCGCCCCGTGGGAACACTCCGGCTCCGCCGCCGGTTCCACCTTGGCGGAGAAGGGATGGCGACATCGTGCACGGTGAGTACAAGGTTCCCGGCGGCAAGCTCGTCGTGGTGGACGTCGAGGTGGAGGACGGGGTGCTGCGGCACCCGCAGGTGGCCGGTGACTTCTTCCTGGAGCCGGACGAGGCGCTCCACGCGGTCAACCGGGCTCTCGACGGCGCCCCCGCCGACACCGACGCCGCCGGTCTGGCGAGCCGTATCGACCGGGCCCTGCCCGAGGGGACCGTCATGTACGGGCTGACCTCGGAGGCGGTCGGTATCGCGGTGCGGCGGGCGCTCGCCCACGCCACGGACTGGACGGACTACGACTGGCAGCTCGTCTACGACGGTCCGCAGAGCCCGGGGCTGCACATGGCCCTGGACGAGGTGCTCACCGCGGAGATCGCCGCCGGTCGCCGCCCGCCGACGCTGCGGGTATGGGAGTGGGCCGCACCGGCGGTGATCATCGGCAGCTTCCAGTCGCTGCGCAACGAGGTCGACGCGCAGGGCGCCGAACGGCACGGCATCGAGGTCGTCCGCCGTATCTCGGGCGGCGGGGCGATGTTCGTGGAGCCCGGCAACACGATCACGTACTCGCTGTCGGTGCCGGACTCCCTCGTCCAGGGCCTGTCGTTCCAGGACAGCTACGCCTACCTCGACGACTGGGTGCTGGACGCGCTCGGTGAGATGGGCATCAAGGCCTGGTACCAGCCGCTGAACGACATCGCCACCGAGCAGGGCAAGATCGCCGGTGCGGCGCAGAAGCGCCTCGTGGGACCCGACGGCGGACCCGGAGCCGTTCTGCACCACGTGACCATGGCGTACGACATCGACGCCGACAAGATGCTCGAGGTGCTGCGCACCGGCCGGGAGAAGCTGTCGGACAAGGGCACCAGGAGCGCGAAGAAGCGGGTGGACCCGCTGCGCCGGCAGACCGGTCTGCCCCGGCACGAGGTCATCGCGGGCCTGGTCGACTCCTTCCGGCGCCGCTACGGCCTCACCGACGGCAAGGTCACGGACGAGGAGCTGGCCCGGGCGCAGGAACTCGTCCGCACCAAGTTCTCCACGCCCGAGTGGACGACACGCGTGCCCTGACCGGCCGGCCGGGGAGAGGGCCGTCAGCCCATCTCCTCCAGCCGCTTGCCCTTGGTCTCCTTGACGAACTTCAGCACGAACGGGATCGAGAGCGCGGCGAACACCGTGTAGATCACGTAGGTGGCCGACAGGTTCCAGTCGGCCAGCGACGGGAAGCTCGCGGTGATGGCCCAGTTGGCGATCCACTGTGCGGCCGCCGCCACACCCAGGGCGGCGGCGCGCAGCCGGTTGGGGAACATCTCGCCGAGCAGCACCCAGACGACCACGCCCCACGACAGGGCGAAGAACAGTACGAACAGATGGGCGGCGATCAGGGCGACCCAGCCCTGGGTGGCGGGCAGCTTGCCGTCGACCAGGTCGTAGGAGAAGGCCCAGGCCTCCAGGCCGAGGCCGACGACCATGCCGACCGACCCGATCAGGGCGAGCGGTTTGCGGCCGATCCGGTCGACGAAGATGATCGCGACGACCGTGCCGACGATGTTGATGATCGACGTCGTGAACGAGTAGAAGAACGAGTCGGTCGGGTCGACGCCCACGGACTGCCACAGCGTGGACGAGTAGTAGAAGGCCACGTTGATGCCGACGAACTGCTGGAACGCCGACAGGCCGATACCGACCCACACGATCGGCTTGAACAGGAACGTGCCGCCCAGCAGGTCCTTGAACGACGACCTGCGCTCGGAGCGCATCGCCTGCTCGATCTCGGTGATCCGGGCGTCGAAGTCGACGTTCTCGCCCTCGACCTCCGCGAGGATCCGCCGGGCACGCTCGCGCTTGCCGACCGCGATCAGGAAGCGGGGCGACTCGGGGATCGCGAAGGACAGCAGACCGTACAGGACGGCCGGGACGACCATGACGCCGAGCATGACCTGCCAGGCCTCCAGCCCCATGAGCCGACCGCGCTGGTCGCCTCCGGCGGCGTTCAGGATCCCCCAGTTGACGAGCTGCGACATCGCGATGCCGACGACGATCGCGGCCTGCTGGAAGGAACCGAGCCGCCCGCGGTAGGCGGGCGGGGCCACCTCGGCGATGTAGGCCGGGCCGATCACCGAGGCCATGCCGATGGCGAAGCCACCCACGATCCGCCAGAAGGCGAGGTCCCACAGCGCGAACGGCAGCGCCGACCCCACCGCGCTGATCGTGAACAGCACGGCCGCGATCTGCATACAGCGGATCCGGCCGATCCGGTCCGCGATCCGTCCGGCCGTCGCCGCGCCCACCGCACAGCCGATCAGCGCGATGGCGATGACCTGCGCCAGCGCGGCCGAGCCGACGTCGTAGCGGTCGCGGATCGCCTCGACGGCACCGTTGATCACCGAACTGTCGTAGCCGAAGAGGAAGCCGCCCATCGCGGCCGCCGCCGCGATGAAGACGACGTGCCCGAGATGGTCGGGGTGAGCCGTGGCGGCTCCTGACTGGGGTGACTGCGACGCGGTGCTGGTCACGTGAACTCCTCGGGCCACCGGCCACACCCCTGGGCGTGGACTGCGGTCATGCGGTGATCAACGGCAGGGCTTCTATCCGGTGCCCCCGGCGCGCGCCGATATGCCTCACCCGGGGCACGCTGGAACCGACCGCTGTCGAGGACGTCGGCTCTTCCCGGCGCACCGGCTGTCACAGACGGGAGGGCTGCCCGGTCAGAAGGGTGCAAGCAGTCGTCGCCGGATCCGGCGGGCGCCGCGCCGCGCGAGGCGGGCGGTGCCGTGGACGGAAGGAAAGATCCATGAAGGTCGTAGTGATCGGTGGGACCGGGCTCATCGGCTCGAAGGTGGTCGCCGCGCTCACCGAACACGGGCACGAGGCGGTGGCCGCCTCCCCCAGCACCGGCGTCGACACCCTGACGGGCGAGGGTCTGGCGGAGGCCCTGGCGGGCGCGTCGGTCGTCGTCGACGTCACGAACTCCCCGTCGTTCGCCGACGACGCCGTGCTGGACTTCTTCCGCCGGTCCACGGAGCAGCAGCTCAAGGCGGAGAGCGAGGCCGGGGTCGCCCACCATGTGGCGCTGTCCGTCGTGGGCACCGACCGTCTGCAGGCGATCGGCTACTTCCGCGCCAAGCAGACGCAGGAGGACATGATCCGGGAGTCCGGGGTCCCGTTCTCCATCGTGCGGGCGACGCAGTTCTTCGAGTTCGCCCAGGGCCTGGCGGACTCGGCCACCCAGGACGGCACGGTCGTCGCCGCGCCCATCAAGATGCAGCCGATCTTCTCCGGTGACGTGGCGGCGGCCGTGGCCCGCACCGCGGTGGGCGCGCCGGTGAACGGCATCGTCGAGGTCGCCGGGCCCGACACCTTCGCGTTCGAGGACTTCCTGCGCAAGGGACTCGCGGTGCAGGGCGACCCGCGCCCGGTCGTGACGGACCCGCAGGGCCTGTACTGGGGTGCCGCTCTCCAGGAGTCCGACCTGCTCGCCGGCCCGGACGCGTCGATCGGCGCGACCTCGCTGGCGGAGTGGAGCGCGCGGCAGGCGTAGCTCCCTGGACGCGCCGAGCTCTGGGCCGACGGGGTTTCCGTCGGCCCGGAGCTCGGCCGTTCGCCGTCAGGCGGGTTCGACGGGCAGCCACAGTTCGCAGGTCGCGGTGCTGAAGTCCGCCGCGCGGTCCAGGACGGCGACGATCGACGGGCCCGTCCGCAGCCGCCACGGGTTGGACGGGAACCACTCGGTCGCGGTCGCCGCCCAGGTCGTCTGCAGGGCCTGCGGATGCGGTCCGCTGGTCCGGAAGACCGCCCACATGCCCGCCGCCACCTCGATGGTGTGGAGACCGTCCGGGACGGGCGTGTCCTGGTCGAGGGCGACACCGTGCAGATAGGTGAGTTCGCTGCCCTCGGTGGCGTCGGGGTCGACGTCGTCGCTGACCTGCAGCAGGCCGGCCGGTTCGGTGTCGCTGAGTCCCTTCAGCCGTACGTGCTCCTCCGGCGGCAGTGCCGCGATGTGCTCCTGGATGTGCGGGTTGACGCCCTGGTGGATGAGCGGCACGCGGGCGGCGTGGCCGGCCAGCCGGAACGCGGGGCGGTCGACGAGGCGGGTGTCCATGGGGATGCTCCCTTCGACGGTCAGGCGGAACCTGAGCTGCGGTTGTGTGCGAAGGGGGCCTCCGTCACGGCGTACGTCACCGGGTCCGGCGCCGTGGACCGCCCGGAACGCGCGTCCGAACGCCTCGCTGGAGCCGTAACCGTGCCGGACGGCGATGTCCAGCAGGTCGTTCTCGCCCCGGACGATGTCCGCGGCGGCGACGGTCATACGGCGCCGCCGCACGTACTCCGACAGCGGCATGCCGGCGAGCGACGAGAACATCCGGCGCAGGTGGTACTCGGTGGTGCCGAGTTCCCCCGCCAGCCGGCCGAGGTCGAGTTCCTCGCCGAGATGCCGTTCGACCTGGTCGACGAGCCGGTTGAGTGCCGAGATCATGAGGTCTCCCTTCGCCGACAACCCTGGCAGCGGGCACTCCGGCCGCGCCCGATCGTTGCGGTCCGATCCGATCATGCGCCCTCGGCGTCTGGCGCAAGATGGAGACATGAACAGACTTGGGGACGCGCTGCGGGCGTGGCGGGACCGGCTGGACCCGGCGGAGGCCGGGCTGACGCAGGGGGCGCGACGCCGGGTGCCGGGGCTGCGGCGCGCCGAGCTGGCCATGCTCGCCGGGATCTCCGTCGAGTACGTCGTCCGGCTCGAACAGGGACGGGTGGCGACGCCTTCCGCGCAGGTGTGCTCGGCGCTGGCCCGTGCCCTGCGGCTGTCCGACGACGAGCAAGCGCATCTGCTGCGCCTGGCCGGCCACACCGCCGGCCCCGGCCGCCTCCCGCGGATCATCCCGGCGAGCCTGTACCGGATCATGGACCAGCTCGCCGCCCAGCCGGTGGCGGTCTACGACGGCATCTGGCAACTCCTGTACTGGAACCCGCTGTTCGCGGCCACCTTCGGGGAGGGCGCGGTGGGCGACGCCGAGGACGGCAATGTGCTGGTGTGGCAGTTCCTGGCGGAGCTGCCACGGATCCGGCAGTCGCCGTCCGAGCGGGAGGCGTTCGAGGAGTCCCTGATCGCCGACCTGCGGGCCACGACCAGCCGGTACCCCGGCGACCCGGACGTCGAGGCGCTGATCGTCAAGCTGAGCCGCAGCCCCAGGTTCCGTGAGCTGTGGGACCGCGGGGCGGTCGGCGGACACGAGAGCGCGCTCAAGCGGGTGGAGCATCCGGAGGTCGGGGACATCGCCCTGCTCTCCAGCATCCTGACCACGGAGGGCGGCCTCCGCCTCGTGGTGTTCACCCCGCAGCCGGGCACCGACGCCCGCGGCAAGCTCGACCTTCTCGGCGCGGTCGGCCTGCAGACCATGTCCACCGCCAGGGAGTAGATGTCCGGGCTCCCTACGCCTCCTGCAGCGCCCGCTCCACGGCCTCCCGTACCCGGACGGCTTCGCGTTCCCTGCGCCGCGCGCGGGCCCGGCGTACGAGGAGCGAGGTCACGGCGACCACGAGGAGCAGCAGGCCGGCGAGCCAGGGAACGGCCCAGGTGTGCGCGGTCGCCTCGACCGGCTTCAGGGGCGTGGTCGAGCCGGAAGGATCGGTGAGCAGGGGCAGCAGCTCGGCGGTCGCCGTAAGGCGTACGCCGGGTGCGACGCCCCGCACGGGAACCTTCACCGTCCACCGCTCCCCCGGCAGCAGCTTGGGGGTGTCGGCCACGTCGTGCGCCGCCGTATGCAGCCAGCCGAACGGGCCTTGGACGGAGACATCCTGGCGGGCGGAGAGCAGGGCGTTGCCGGTGTTGTGGACGGTGTAGGCGACGGTGGCCGTGCCCTTCGCGAAGGGGTTCACGGTGCCGTCGTAGTCGACGTGCAGGTCCTCGACGGCGAGCCGGGGCGTGAGTTCGCCGCCGACGCGAAGGGCGAGACGGACGCCGAGGCGGCGGTCGACGTTGATGCCCGCGGCGGTGTCGGACTGCTTGAGGGAGGTGAGGAGGCCGCCGACGTGGTCGCCGGGGGTGGCGTTCTTCGGGACGGTGACGGTGAAGGGGACGTCGGCGGACTTGCCGGGCTTGATCGTGAGGGTGTCGGTCCGGGGGTGCACCCAGGCGCCGACGCCGACGGACTCCTTCTCCCGGGTGAGCAGGTCGAGTTGTCCGGCGTCGGTGGTGTAGCCGTCGGCAGCGTACACGGCGAGGCGGAGGGTGCTCCTGCCCCGGTTGGTGACGACCATCGTGTCCTCGACCGTGCCGCCCGGATTCACGGCGTAGCCGAAGCTGGAGCGGTCGTCGCCGTACCCGTTCGCGGCGGTCCGGACCGTCCAGCTGACGTCGCCGTCTGCGGCCGTGGCAGGTCCGGCGCGCAGGCCCGTGAGCGCGAGGGCGGTGAAAAGGACGAGGAGCGCGGCGAGGCGGGGACGTCTGTGCGTGGGCATCTGGGGTTCTCCAGGAGGGGGCGGGGGGGGGGGGGGGGGGGGGGCC